>NZ_JAWOVP010000002.1:0-495001 GCF_033339995.1 Vibrio sp. 1641 | reverse complement strand
CTTCTGCTTCTGCTTCTGCTTCTGCTTCTGCTTCTGCTTCTGCTTCTGCTTCTGCTTCTGCTTCTGCTTCTGCTTCTGCTTCTAGCAGTATGTCTCGCTCCCTTTCCACTTCAAGTATTTCTCTAAGTTTTGAGTCAATGTTTTCAATTGCATATTCAGGATCAATAAAGTAATCCGTCGACCATAACCTAACAATATTCCATCCTAGGCCTTCCAAAACTATCTGTCTTACCCGATCTCTATCTCGGGCTGCAGGAGAAGAGTGGTACGTAGCCCCATCACACTCAACACCAGCTATGTACTTGCCAGGCTTGTCTGGATGAAGTACTCCGAGATCAACTCTAAACTTACTTACTCCTACTTGTGTTTGTATTTTCCAACCTTTAATTCTTAAAGCTTGAGCTACCGCTTCTTCAAAATCACTATCAAATTGATCGACTCCATGCTCTGCAGAAGCAATCTCAGATAAAGCAATTGGCCCCTTTTCTGCAAATTCAAGGAAGTGTTTTAAGTGCTCAACGGCAACCGAGTTCGTTCTGCTTAAATCAATCATTGAAGAGTCAAAACTACTAAAGACAACAACCTCCGTGGTTGCGCGAGTAATCGCAACATTTAAGCGGCGCTCTCCCCCGCTTTTATTGAGTGGCCCAAAATTCATACTCATCGTTTTGGCTCCTGGCTCCGTAGGACCATACGCGAGACTGAGCATGATTACGTCTCTCTCATCACCCTGAACTGACTCTAGGTTCTTAACAAAAACAGGATCTCTTCCTGACCCCTCTCGAAAGTATTTTTCGATAGCAGGGTTTTGTCTTCTTGCGTCGTCTAACAGATCTTCAATCGTTCTTTGCTGATCAGTATTTAAAGTTACTACACCTATAGACTTATCTTGTTCATATTTATCCAGTAATCTTCGAACAATTTCATTTACGACTGCTTTTGCTTCAGCCGTATTGTTGCGACCCGCTCCTTTAGCATAAATTCCGTTAACTCGATGCAAAGAAACTGCTGAATCTTTTGTTTCTGAAGAAGGATAAGTTACTAATGAATTTTCATAATATTTATTATTTGAAAAAGCAATAAGGGTTTCATGCCTACTTCGATAATGCCCCATCAACCTTTTAAGCGGTAACCTCGCAGCAAGCGCTTGGTCAAGAATAGACTCTAGATCTTCTTCATCTGGATCATCCGAATTCCCTCGAGCAGAGAAAAAGTTTGTTGGGGGCATCTGTTTCGGATCACCGACAATGATTGCGTTTTTCCCTCTCGCTATAGCACCTACAGAATCCCAAGTGGTCATTTGTGATGCTTCATCAAAAACAACCAAGTCAAATCCTCTGAAATCAGAGGGCAAAAACTGAGCAACGGACAGTGGTGACATCATTAAACATGGACACAAATCCAATAACGAATGACCTAGCTCGCTAATCAAACTTCGGATTGGTATATGCCGAGTTTTTTTCTGAAGCTCTTTAGCTAATACACCAAATTGTTTCGAACTCTGCTCCATAGATTGTTGTGTAGGAGCACTCTTCGAAGCAAGTGCAACCACGTAATCGCTTGTAATCTTAGCAACACGTTCGTCTACCACTTGAAACTCTTTTATTGTTTGTTCATGCGTTGAAGCTTTGAACTTTCGAAGCTCATCGCTAGCATCAATAAGAAGTGGGGCGAGCCAATAAGAAAAAGCAACTCGAAATTGCTCATTTAACTCTTCAGGGTTACTTACTCCTGATTCCAGAGCTTTAACCATTACATCAAGCTTATTGTCATACGCCTTCTGCTTGACTGATTGCCACTCACACCAGTTTTTCAACTTGTTTGACTGAGTCTTTATATCATTAAAATTCCGATATAGTGATTCAAGTTCAGCTTGCTCGGGTATACTGACTCCAAGTTCCGCAACAATCGAATTCGAGTTTTTGAATTCTTTTACCGCCTTGGAAAAGTTATTTAGGCTTGAATATACTTTCGACTCTTCTAAAAACTCTCTCCCATCTACAAACCATTTTCTTATCGCAATCAATGTTTCAGAGGGTTCATCAGTCAAGCTAACCAGGTTAGATACAATCTCACGAGTTTTTTTCCCTGTTACTGCAGTGCTTTCTAATATTTCGTGAG
Organism: Vibrio sp. 1641; assembly: GCF_033339995.1. Classification (NCBI taxonomy): domain Bacteria; kingdom Pseudomonadati; phylum Pseudomonadota; class Gammaproteobacteria; order Vibrionales; family Vibrionaceae; genus Vibrio; species Vibrio sp. 1641. The sequence goes on along the minus strand of NZ_JAWOVP010000002.1, from coordinate 492,880 downwards.
ACGTATCCCAACCTTTCCAGACCGAGTAGTCCCCAATAATGTTGATATGTTCTTCTATTGAGCTCTTGAGCTTCTGAACCGTCGCAATTTTTTCAAGAAGTAACAAATCTTCAATTTGAGACAGGCCAAACTCTTTCGCTTCGCGATTTATCTTACGCTTGCGAAATATTGCTTTAAACCAACTTGTTTTAGCTTCTTCAGCCAATTGTAGCCATCTCTCTGTGGGTAACTTAGACAAGTTGTCGCTAGTCACGCCATGCGATATGTCTTTAAGCTGCTGGTCGTAATCTGCTTTTAATACCGACAACTCTTGAATGGCTGCAATTCGTTCTTTTGAACCAGAATCTACAGCGAATGCAATATCTTCAAACGTTGCGATCATTGCCAACTCATAAGCACTTTCTAGTGCTTCAACATTTTTAAGCGTTTGGCGTATCGAGGTAAGCGAAAAACTCGATTGAACCTGTTGTGTCCAATCTATTAAGACATCGTAGTTTTTTAACCAGTCATCAATAACAGCAAGTAAATTAGACTGCCAAACATTCGACCACTCAGTAGCAAAAACTGGCATAAATGCGTTGATGTTCAAGCCCTTAATATCAGAGAATGCTAGTGCTAGCCTCCCGACTAACTCTTTAATCCTAACTAAATCCTCTTTTGTAGAAATAGGAGCTGCTGTTATGTCAGGGAGCCAATCTAGCTTGACTTTTAAGGTTTCACCATTTAATGCAACGGTAGAGATAGCGTCTCTGGCTGAGATTCCAAATGCCGATTTTCCATGTAAAGCACGAACATAATTGTTAAGCTCATCTCTCCTCGACTTGAGCTCTATAATATTCGCTTCCCATTCTTCAGAGCTTAAACCCTCTCTTTTCTGCCATGCCTTATTTAATTGTTCAAGAACTGCTCGTTTGTTCGCTTTATTGCTATGTAGTTCCAAGCAAAGATGATCCAAACCTACTTTCTGTAAACGGCGATATACCACATTCAGTGCAGCCATTTTCTCCGCGACAAAGAGTACTTTTCGCCCGAGCCCGATATTATGAGCAATGATATTAGCGATAGTCTCTGACTTTCCGGTTCCTGGAGGCCCTTCCAGAACGAAATCTTGTGCACGAGCAGAAGCATCCACTGCAACCAACTGAGAACTGTCGCAGTTCAAAGGAGTATAAATCGAGGCAGGATCTAATTTCTCATCAATTTCTTCTCGTTCGATAAACGAGCTCTCTTGGGGGTATGGGTCCTTAGGGTTATCAACTAAATGCTTAACAAATAAATTTTCCTTGAGATCATCTAACCGATCTTTAAGATCTTTCCACATCAGATATTTAGCGAAAGAGAAAGAACCTAAAACTAGCTCTTCCACTAACTCAAAACCAGCTTGTTCCTTAACGGCGTCTCTTACTCTGTGCCATACATATGGTACATCTATACCACTATCATCCATCGGTAATTCATCTCGAAATTCACTTAGGTTGATATCATGCTCGGATTGCAGAAACTCAATAAGAGTAAGATTAAAAATTGGTTCTTCTTCTTGAAGTTGCTCGACGTAAACAGACGCACGAGCACTACGACGGGTAAGCTTTACGGGAATTAATAATAGAGGAGCTTTATAACTTCTTGTATCTTCTGGGTTCTCTTTCCATTTCAAAAAGCCAAGCGCTAGAAAAAGCGTATTCGAACCACCCTCTTCCAGATCATTTTTTGCTTTTCGGAACAACTCTATAGAGTTTCGCTCTAATCGATTAGGTGACTGATTAGCAATCAGAATCTTATTCTGAATTTGATTGAACGCGTAGCTTCGATGGAGATCAGACCCGGACTGAAGACGAAACAATTCGTTATCGCGCTCAGAGTCAAAGTAAGGACTTTCCTGTGCAGACTGAAACTTAAATTTTACGCCATCTGCCAACATATCTTCGATCGCAGCAATATCAGGACAATATAATTTGATCGCAATGGCTCGGTCACTAAAGTTAAGAAGGCTATTTTTCTTTGTTAAATCAAGAAGCTTGCGTGACCAAGTATCGATCCTAGTTTCTGGAGTTTCCTCTATAACTTGTTCTTCTTTTCGCACAGGGGGTAAAGGTGGAACAACAGGTAACATCAGCTCAACTGAAGTATCTTCTGACGTTTTTTCTTCTCGTGTAGCTTCTACGGTTGAGAGTGGTTTTATCGCTTGCGCTCTCGCTTGAGCAATATCAATGACCATCACAAACTGTTTTTCATGTTCTTCTGATAGCAATTCTCGAGCATGCTCTCTCGACTGCTCAAAAGTAATTGGAGAGTCACTAGTAACTAAAGTCGTTTCAAACAACACTAGATCACGGTTATCTATCCGTTTTCTTACATCCTGAGGGTCATCATTTGTTAAGATAGGTAATCTTTCATCAATAAGCCAAGCACCCGCAAAAGCATGACCTTCCGTGATTGCCACGACAGGATTCAAACCCATTGCTTCGATACAACTAGCAAACAACACAGACAAATCCAAACAAGCCGCCATTCTGGAATTACTAATATCAGAAGGCAGCCTAACGCGCTGACCCAATTTCGCAAACCCCTTAGGCGGGCTTACATAAGCTAGCTTTTCTTGAAAAATTACGTTCCACAAAGCTGCGATCATTAGGTACGGCTTTTCACGTGTATTCGACTGATAGCCATCGACAGAGCGCCCATAGCCACCTTTTTCAAGAACTTGTGTAACCTTGTGAATAAGAGATTCAACATATACACCGTTGGGCTTGACAAATGCACCTAACAGAGCTGGTTGACGGATCTCTCCGCCCCAATAATCAGCAGGCAGAACATCAAGAGGAACTTTACACTCTTTGAGTACCTCCCCATCGTCACTCATCAATTTAAAAAACAAAGATAGTTTTACTTCTTCAGTTAACCCAAACAGCTTATCAAAGGGAAACTGTAACTCTTTTACTTTTAAACTTACTACCTCACCAGGCTCTAAGCGATCAATATGCCATGATGTTTCATCTAGCCAGCCTTCAACTCCTTCGAGTTTAAGAACAAGCGACCGATATGTGGGGGATTCTTGTTCCTCTTTTTTAGGGTAACTCACTCGGATAGACTTAATTATTGGATAAGAGTTTTGCTGAGCAGCAAGTGAAAAAGTCGGAGTAATATCAATATCTAATTCAATGCCGTTAATTAATGTCTCTTGGACACTTGTATCTAACACTTTCAATTCCTTCCAGCTGGCTGACATATGAAACTGAGTTAACTTTTACTCTCTCAATACATTCAAGTCTAACTGGAATTTAAAATTCTATGATTATTGATGGGTCATACAGTAAATATTGATAAAATAATATCTATTTAAACAGCTCTAACGTGAAACAAATCACAATGAAAATATGATACAGCTTATTAAGTGTATATCGTATTTGGATCACCAAAGAACAAATACGTTTATAAAACGAAGCCTTTTGATCAAGCGGTGTTGAGCTAATGATTTGGCCTAAAGCAGAGCCTCAACATGACCGATGTGCATGGCTACTTTTAGCGCTTGTTTATTGAGATTAGACGCCTCCCAAGCAACAACAACACGACTAATGAGAGGGATATCATCAATCTCGGCGACTGTCGCGGAATCATCGAGATGTTCAGCCAGTGAGCGCGGAACGAGAGCAATACCTAACCCGGCCTGCGCCATGGCAATCGTCGTACGAAGTTGCGGTGCTGCGAACTGTGGTTCGAGCCTTACTCCTGCATCGGCAAAAAGTGTGCTCATGCCATCAAACAATGCGGGTCCAGTCTCTCGTGGAAACAGTAAAATTTTATGACCTCTCAACTGTTTCATCTGGATACAGGGATATTTTGCCAGTTCGTGCCCCGCCGGAATCACCGCGACAAACGGGTCGTTAAACAACACCTTGTGCTCAAAAGGCTCACTGGCGTAACAGGGTAGCCGCATGATTGCGAGATCAAGTTGTTTGCTTTTTAACTGAGTGGCAAGCTCTGGCATTGACAGTTCCGCCGTCTGTAAATGAACCCCATTCTCTTGAATACGCCCAATCCTCTCCAATACCTTAATGCAGGTTGATGTTGACGTCGCGAACCCAATTTTAACCTGCGTATTTTCACCACGAGCAATCTGACGAGCTTTTGCTTTAGCGCGTTCCACATCAGCAAGAATATTTACCGCATCCGTATAAAAGACTTGCCCTGCACGGGTCAGCTCTACTCCTCTAGACAAGCGCTTAAATAAGTCCACGCCAAGCTCGTGCTCTAGCTTTTTGATTTGTTGACTCAAAGGAGGTTGCGCAATCCCTAACTGTTCAGCTGCTCGGGTAAAGTGACGAGTCTCGGCGACCGAGACAAAATACTTCAGGTAGCGAAATTCCATATATTTTCCATATCAAAATAAATCTTTTTTATATTGGATTTAGCACCGTGTAGAAGTCAATCTAAATATACCCTTCATTGCATAACTGGTCTTACTCATGCGTGGATTTTATAACCCTCTATGTGCTTGTTCGCTTGAAGTAGCGAAAGAATTTTCTGAATACCATCACGTTACCGGAGATGGTGAGATTTATCAGACTTCGTTAATGAGTGCTTTGATCGCTGGTGTTTACGAAGGCTCGACAACCATAGAAGAACTGCTGAAACATGGGGATTTTGGTTTAGGTACGTTCAATGAATTGGATGGTGAGTTGATTGCGTTTGATAAGGAAGTTTTTCAACTTAAGTCGGATGGCTCCGCAAACCCGGCAGACCTGGCGCAAAAAACGCCCTTTGCTGTCATGACTTTTTTTAAGCCTGATATCGAGCTGCCACTGACATCGCGCATGTCACGTCATGAAGTCCATAGCCTCATAGACGACATGGTTCCAAGCGATAACCTATTTTGCGCAGTGCGCATTGATGGCGTTTTCGATTCCGTTCGTACTCGCACCGTACCTAAACAAACACGCCCTTATCGGCCAATGCTTGAAGTGGTCAAAGAACAACCAACGTTCCGCTTCACGCATAAGCAAGGCGTGGTCGCCGGCTTTCGCAGTCCTAAATATACGACTGGCATCAATGTACCCGGCTATCACGAACATTTTATTACTGATGACCGCCAAGGAGGTGGTCATATCCAGGATTACAGCATTTCGTCAGGATTTCTCCAGATTGGCAAAGTCTCGCGGCTAGTGATTGATACCCCAGTATCGACAGACTTTCTCAGCGCCAATTTGGCTCCGGAAGATATAAATACCGCTATAGAAAAGGCGGAAAAGTAACAAAGTCAGGCAAATAATAAGGACAACAAATGCAATCCAAACCTTCAAATAAAAATGGAGCTCAGTTGATCGCTCAACAGCTAGAGTCTCTCGGCATTAAGTACATTTTCGGTATTCCCGGTGCAAAAATCGATCGACTGTTCGATGCGATTGAAGACACTAGCATCCAAATGATTCCTGTACGTCACGAGGCTAACGGCGCATTTATGGCGGGCGTTATGGGAAGACTAACCGGCAAAGCAGGCGTCACAATGGTTACGTCAGGCCCTGGCTGTGGAAATCTAGTTACGGGGGTGGCAACAGCAAACTCCGAAGGCGATCCGCTGATTGCTATCGGTGGTGCGGTGAAACGAACTGACCAGCAAAAACAAACACACCAGAGCATGGATACCGTCAGTATTTTTCGCTCTATAACCAAGTTCAGTGCTGAAGTGCAGCATGTGGACGCCGCAAGCGAGATCATGGCGAACGCATTTCGTATCGCAGAGTCAGGTCGTCCTGGGGCTTGCTTTTTGAGTCTCCCCCAAGATGTTTTATCCGAGCAAACCCAAACGGACATTATTGTCCCCTCGCCTTACACACAGCCTGGTTGCGCAGACATCGCAGCAATCGAAGAAGCGGTCAGTCGAATCAGTAAAGCAAAGCGCTGTGTGGTTTTACTTGGCCTTCACGCGAGCCGCAGTCAAAACGCTGCTGCTATCGCTCGGTTTCTTCAAAATACGCAGCTACCCGTTGTCGGCACTTACCAGGCCGCCGGCACGGTAGACATCAATTACTATCATCACTTTGCTGGGCGTGTCGGTTTGTTTAATAACCAACCTGGCGATGTTTTACTGCGGGACGCCGATTTAATTCTCACCATCGGCTTTAGCCCAATAGAGTATGACCCTGAGCTTTGGAACAGCCACCGCAACCCAGTGATTCACCTCGATATTGAACCAGCAGAATACCAACTTAATTATCAACCTTGTGTTGAAATCGTCGGAAACATTGCGCAGTCATTAGACAAGATGGGCAGCTATATCTCTGAATATGCTCGCCTTTCCCCAACGGCACTTTCAGTACTGGAAGAGGTAGCACTGCAACGGCAAGTGATCAAGACCTATCCCAATGTCTATAACAAGCAAGGGTTTCATCCACTGGCACTAATAAAAGCTATGCAATCTATCATCACACCGGATACCACGCTATGCCTTGATATGGGGAGCTTCCACATCTGGATCGCTCGTTACTTGAGCTGTTTTCGAGCTCGCCAAATGCTGGTGTCTAACGGCCAACAAACAATGGGCGTTGCACTCCCATGGGCCATTGGTGCCAGCCTACTAAAACCTGGTAGCAAAGTGGTATCGATATCAGGAGACGGCGGTTTTATGCAATCGAGCATGGAGTTAGAAACCGCGGTTAGACTGAACTGCAATATCCTCCATATTGTGTGGGTTGATAACGCCTACAACATGGTAGAAATGCAAGAGGTCAACAAATATCAGCGCTGCTCTGGTGTGAAATTTGGACCAATTGATTTCAAGGCCTACGCCGAATCATTTGGCGCGAAAGGCTTCGCAGTGACTAGTCAACACGAATTACTACCGACATTGAATAAAGCCATGGATGTTGAAGGACCAGCAGTGGTGGCTATTCCCGTAGATTACAGCGACAACGACAAACTGATGTTGCCGCGCACAGAGAAAAATCAAGATCCCGTTTTTGTAAGTTTCGAAGGAGAAATCGCATGAGAGGATTAAAAAATAAAGTCGCACTCGTGACTGGCTCTGCCAATGGCATTGGTTTGGCCATCGCAAAACGTTTGTATGAAGAAGGCGCAAACGTCGCTCTTGCCGATTGGAATGAAGAGCAGTTGGCAAACGCCGTTGAGGGCTTTGATAAACAGCGTGTGTCTGCGCATTCTATTGATGTTTCTGACCCAGAAAAAGTCGCAGCACTGATTTCTGATGTTGTTACCCGTTTCGGTAAACTGGATATTTTAGTAAACAATGCTGGCGTACATGTCCCTGGTTCCGTGATTGAAGGTAGCGTGGAAGACTGGAAGAAAATCTCTGGTGTAAACATTGATGGTGTTGTTTATTGCGCGAAGTTTGCGTTACCTGAACTCTTGAAAACGAAAGGTTGTATGGTAAATACCGCGTCCGTTTCCGGTTTAGGTGGCGACTGGGGTGCCGCATTCTATTGCGCGAGTAAAGGCGCAGTGGTGAACCTTACCCGAGCGATGGCATTGGACCATGGTGCGGACGGGGTAAGAATTAACGCCGTATGCCCAAGCTTAGTAAAAACCAACATGACGAACGGCTGGCCGCAGGACATCCGCGATAAATTCAATGAGCGCATTGCGCTTGGCCGAGCAGCCGAACCTGAAGAAATTGCGTCTGTCGTGACTTTCTTGGCAAGTGATGACGCATCTTTCATTAATGGCGTAAACCTACCTGTAGACGGCGGTGCCACCGCATCAGATGGTCAACCTAAAATAGTATAAGCATGAAATAGACAGATCAGTAAGAGACGTTCTACTACCTTTCGGATCGATGCTGATCTGTCGCTTTACGCTCTGAGCACATAACCCGTACCAGCAATAAACTCAACCACTCAACCGCTGTTAGAGATATCTCAACAACTTAAAACCAGCAACGAGAAATTAATGTTTCACACAAACCGACAAACTATGTGAGCATTCCATCAGGCTTAGAGTGAAGACTTATATATCAGCGATTCACAAAGAACCAGAAAGTTTCCGCGAATACTTCTTCAAAAATATTAAAAGCGACTAACACTTCTGCCACACCATCCATTGCTCTCTGCCTTTAAAAACCTCAACACTGTTTGCCACCACTGAGGACTTCACAAGTTCAAACGTGGGCTCCAGAAAAGCTGCCAACTCCCCACTTCGCAAACAAAATGGAGGGAAGCGAGAGTGGTAATCATCATCTATAACGAAATAACCAATTAACAAACCGTCTCTTGGCAGCAATTTATCCACCATAGCAAAGTATTCTGACCACATGTCTCTCGGTAGTGCTGCGAGAAAGGCCCGCTCGTAAATGACATCAAACGATTGAGAAAAATCGGCATTAAATACATCACCCAATACGACTTTATCTTTGTAGTTACCTAACGCTGATTGCGCCATTTTTACCGCTTCTTGGCTGTAATCCATCGCGATCACGTCATGCCCATATTGAATAAAAGTGCTCAGTTCATAAGCGGCACCACACCCAGGAATAAACACTGAATGGCCTACATGAAGTGAATTGTCGAGATAGTCCTTGAGTTCTTGAGGTGTCGATTGGGCATCCCAAGGCATAGTGCCTCGGATAAACAAATCATCCCAGAATTGTGTGTTAATCATTGGTGCCTGTTTCATTTACCCGCTCCCTGATTGCGGTAGTAAAAAATAAAGGGATACGCAGCGCAATGTGGTATCCCTTTTCTAGCCTTTTGTCTGACGTTGTTAGTTTTTTATGACAACCACTTTCTACTGCACTTATGCCACCAATGAGTTAACTGCGAAGATCATTGATTAACGGCTGCTCCGCTTGGTTCGGTACAAACTGGACATTGCCTTTCAGTTTAGTGACAGACTGGAGTGTTGCTTGAATGTCCTCTGCTGATACATGCACATCATGACAACAGAAAGTAATGGCATCGTTGAAGCCATCGCGCTCAATTTTCAAGGAGCCTTTAATATCGTGGCGACGACAGACTTCTTGGATCTGATGCGGATAAACAAACAGCCCTTTTACTTTCACCGCGGAGTCTGCTCGTCCCATCCAGCCCTTAATTCGTGCATTCGTGCGTGAAGAATCAGAACTTGTCTCTAGGTATGCCGATAAATCTCCCGTTGCGTAGCGAATCAGCGGGAACTTCTCATCGAGCGACGTTACAACGACTTCACCGACTTCTCCCGGTTGTACAGGAACACCATCAGGATCAACGATTTCAACAATAATATCTTCGGCAATCACTAATCCTTGTTCACCAGACACTTGATAAGCAATCAAACCAAGCTCTGCACTTGCGTAGGCTTGAAAGACTGCAATGCCTTTTTCCTCAAACATCTGTTCCATGTCTGCTGTAACCGCTTCACCAGAGACCAGAGCTTTCTCAAAGCTAGGCAGCTCATTGTATTTCTCTTGATACTTTTGTAGCAACGTCAGCAAATACGAAGGTGTACCAGTGTAACCATTAGGTTGAAGCTGTTTAATTGCCTCTATTTGCGCTTCGGTATTGCCTACTCCAGCCGGAAATACCGCACAGCCACAAGCCCTTGCGCCACCATCCATAATAAATCCGCCAGGAGAGAAATGGTAAGAGAGCGTGTTGTGCACTAAATCACCCGCACAGAACCCAGCTGCGTGAAACGCGCGCCCCATACGCCAGAAATCGGCCTCATCCGTTTGAGCCTCATATAAAGGCCCAGGAGACTGAAAAACACGTGCCATTTGACCAATGGCAACGCTATTTAAGCCACCAAACGGCGGTTTAAGTTGCTGCTGATTAGGTACATTGAACTTACGTGTAATCGGGAACTGAGCAAGCCCTTCACGATTGTTTGCCAATGTAGGATCTAACTCAGAAAAATGCGCTGCGTAATGTTCGCTATTGGCTTTCGAATTTTCAATCAGCGCTGGCAAACGTTGAAACAGCGACTCTTCTCGCGCCTGTAGAGACAACGATTCTTTCGCATCAAATAGTTCGTTCATCCTTGCTCCTTACAACCAACGCTTACGACGTTTGTAAGATTTCAGATTCTTAAAGCTCTTGCGATCTTCATCGCCGCCGCCAAGGTAGAATTCTTTTACGTCTTCATTGTTTAGCAATTCGTGCTTGCTGCCATCCAGTACGATTTTGCCTGATTCCATGATGTAACCGTAATCGGCCGCTTGAAGAGCGAAGTTGGCATTCTGTTCAACCAAAAGCATGGTAATACCTTGCTCTTTGTTGATCTTGTTAATAATGCTGAATACTTCTTTAACTAGCAGCGGAGAAAGCCCCATAGACGGTTCGTCCAACAAAATCATCTTCGGTCGAGCCATTAACGCTCGGCCAATCGCTAACATTTGTTGCTCACCGCCAGACAAATAGCCCGCTAGGCCAGTGCGCTCTTTGAGTCGCGGGAAATAGTCAAACACCATTTCGATGTCTTGTTCAACTTCGCTGTCAGTGCGTGTATAAGCGCCTAAGCGAAGATTTTCTATTACCGTCATATCTTCAACAATTCGGCGCCCTTCCATAACTTGGAAGATGCCCGAACGGACGATCTCTTCCGGGCTTTTGTTGTCTATACGCTCGCCCATGAAGTTGATTTCGCCGCGCGTCACTTCACCATCTTCGGTTTTCAATAAACCAGAAATGGCTTTCAACGTTGTGGATTTACCCGCACCGTTGGCGCCCAGTAAGGTCACAATCTGCCCTTTTGGAACTTCTAAACTCACACCGCGAAGTACTAGTATTACTTCGTCGTAGACGACTTCAATGTTGTTCACTGAAAGCAGTATTTCTGCCGGTTCGATATTCGTTGCTAATTCAGCCATCAAGCTACTCCTTGCTAGGGTGAGAGTGTTCTCTCACCCATCCTTATTTTCAGTAAGCTTTGTTATTAATAAGTCGTAGATTAGTAACCTAGCCAATCGTCACGACGTGACAATGTCACCTGAGATACTTTCTTAATATCAACTGCGCCGCCATCGTTGTTGCCCATAAAGACGTTCACGGTTGTTGTGCCTCGGTGATCTTCCGGTTTCCAGTTCGCAGGGACACAAACACCTTCTAAGCCTTGTGGTACCCAGTTGTCATGGACATACATGCCCTTCTTGATGTTTTCACCTGTGATACCACCGTTGTCTTTCGCCCACTCCATTGCTTCTTTCATATAGAACGCAGAACAAATACCGCGAATGTAATGGTGAGTTCTGAATTCGCCCGGCTCTGATTCAGACTGCTTAGAAATCTCACGAACCAGCTTCATGCCTTCGTTATCGTCTCCCCAAAACGCCGTCATACCTGGGAAAACGTAATCTTTAAGGCCATCGCCTGCTGCTTCAAGCACTGGCTTGTCGCCGCCCCAAATGTTTGCCATGTACTGGAACTCTGTCCCAACCGTGTTACAAGACTTCACTAGTGAGATAACCGAGCTACCGATATTGGCAATGTAACCGTAGTTGGTGCCTGACTCTTTCAGCGACAAACATTGCGCTTTGAAGTCCCCTGGTTTTAGTGACACAACGACTGGGTTTTGCACATCAAAACCAAGCTCTTTGGCGTACTCTGCACACGCTTCTTTTGGCGCATTCGGGAATGGATGGTTATCGCCAATGTGCGTAAATTTCGGCGCACCTTGATTGCCCTTAGATTCCCAATCTTCTTTCGCCCACTTAACTAGCGCACGGCACGCATCTGAGTACGACGCACCATAAAAGAAATTATAAGGCGCTGGTTTCGCGGTTTTTGGGTTTTTGCCAGTTGGGTCAGTTAAGTGACCAGAGTAAGAAGCAGAGAACACCGGCACTTTGTCTTTGGTAACAAACGAAATAAGCGCTTCGGTATCCGCCGTACCCCAACCTTGCAGCGCAACCATGTCTTTACGCGCCACCCAACGTTTATAGTTAGAAATCGCCACTGGTACTTTGTACGCCATGTCTACTGTTTCAAATTCGAGCTCGGTACCGTTAATGCCACCGTTTTGGTTAATCCAACGCAATGCGTCTCGCACGCCAGAACCATAAGGCTTGCTCACATAGGCAGTTGGTCCAGAAAAGTCGACTAATTGCCCGACAAACACAGAATCTTTTGCCCAAGTTGCGGTAGTAAACAGTGCAGATGACAGCACCAACGTTGTCGCTAAATGTCCTTTGTTCATAACTCGTTGTCCTTGTTATTGAGGTATATTCCACTTAATTCCACGTTAATATGAGAACGGATAGTGTTTCCAATATGCTCGAATCTGTTGCCAGCGATGCGATAATCCTTGAGGTTCGAAAATAAGGAACAACATGATGACTAAACCAATCGCCATCTCTTTGAAGTAAGCCAGACCATCAGTGAAAGCGGTGGTATCACCAAACGCTGAAAGCCCCGTTACGCCAAACTCCAAAACTTCAGGCAGCAATACGATAAATATCGTCCCCATCAATGTGCCTTTGACTGAACCCAAGCCACCAATGATGATCATTGCCAAGAACTGGATAGACATCATGATGGTGAAGCCTTCTGCTGATACAAACCCTAGATAATGTCCGTAGAGTGCCCCCCCGATGCCTGCATAGAATGCACACACTCCAAATGAGAGCAGACGATACTTGGTTAGGTTGATGCCCATGATCTCTGCTGACAGATAGTGATCTCGTACTGAGACAAACGCGCGACCGTCACGAGAACGGATTAAGTTTGATGCCCACATATACATGAAGATCAGCGCAAACAGAGCGATGTAGAAGAAGCTTTCGTCAGTCGTAAACTCAAAGCCAAACAAATTAATTGGGTTCGCGCTAGCACCGTATGAGCCGCCACTGAACCAATCTGCGCGAGCAAAGAAGTCCTCTAGAATAAACTGCGCCGCCAACGTTGCGATAGCTAGGTATAAACCTTTAATTCGAGCCGCTGGCAGACCAAACAGCATCCCCACAATCATGGTTAAGTAACCCGCGAGCGGAATCGCAAACACGACTGGAATGTTAAACTGGTTATTTAACCAAGCCGATGCAAAGGCGCCAAAGCCAAAGAACGCACCGTGACCTAGCGAGATTTGTCCGGTAAAACCAACCAAAATGTTTAAGCCCAATGCCGCGATACCGAGGTATGCAATCTGAATAAACAGGTTTAGGAAGTAAATGTCCAAGACCAGCGGTGCTGCCAGCATGGCGATGACACCAGCAATCGCAAGGCTTCTGATGGTTTTGGTTTCAAAAATTGGCGTATCGCTTTTGTATGTGGTTCGAAAATCCCCACATGGGCGCATGCTAAGTTGAGCCATGTTATTTCTCCTTAAATACGCTCAATATCTTTGGTACCAAACAGGCCATATGGCTTGAAGGCAAGAATGATTAACAGCACATAGAATGGTGCGATGTTGTATAAGTTACCCACTTGCAGGTATTGGCTATCAAAAAACTCAGCCAAGTTTTCTAGCACCCCGATGGTAATACCACCGACAATTGCGCCGACTACCGAATCTAAGCCACCTAAAATAACGGCTGGGAAAACTTTGATACCAATAATGGATAGCGCGTCAGATACGCCGTTAACGATACCGATAACAATCCCTGCTGTTGCAGATACCATTGCCGAAATGGCCCAACTGATGGCGAACACTTTCTTGATGGAAATGCCAAGACTCTGGGCTACTTGCTGGTTGAATGCCGTTGCGCGCATTGCCAGACCCATTTTGCTGAATTTGAAGAACCAGTAGAACGCGCCCATGATGAGCATTGAGAAGATCAAGCTCAGAATGTAAGCAAACTCAACATTCAAACCTCCGATATTCACCACGTTGGTTTCGAACACTTGCGGGTACGACACAGCAGAGACACCGAATATCCACTTCATCAGCGCTTGGAAAAACATCGATAGACCAATGGTCACCATGATCACAGAGATAATCGGTTCACCAATCAACGGTCTGAGCACAATGGTTTGCACGGCGATACCAAAAATCATCATGAACGCGAGCGTGAGTAAAAAGCCGATAAAAAACGGTAACTGTAGGTGCACCAATGCCGCCCAACATACCCATGCGCCAATCAACAGGAACTCACCCTGAGCAAAGTTGACCACCTGGGTCGATTTGTAAATCAATACAAAGCACATGGCGACAACGCCATACAACATGCCAACGATCACGCCATTAATGACGAGTTGCAGTAATAAATCCGTATTCACTATGCGATCCTCCGTTGTTCGCTATCCACTAGTGTTGGCTCATGCTCAATAAGCGTTTCAATAACTAGCGACGTTTGAATGCGTGTTTTGGTGCCATCTTGATAAGTGATCACTGTATCGACATCGACTTTTGGATCGTCGCTGTAGATGGTTTCGATGATGTCTCCGTATTTCTCTGCAACCACACCACGGCGTACTTTACGTGTGCGAGTTAGCTCTCCATCGTCGGCATCCAGCTCTTTGTAAAGTAGAATGAATTTGCTGATCTTCTGTGCATCCGGTAGGGATTCGTTCACTTTTTGAACTTCTTCACGAATCGCTTGGTACACTTCTGGTTGAGCAGATAAGTTGGTGTAGTTGGTAAATGCCAAGCCGCGTTGCTCTGCCCACTTCGCGACGATCGCATAGCGAATACAGATGATGGCAGACAGCCAAGGTCGACCTTTACCTACCACCACGGCTTCTGCAATAAACGGCGAGAACTTGAGTTTGTTTTCGATAAACTGTGGCGAATAACGGTCGCCATGGCTGGTTTCCGACATATCTTTCAGACGATCAATCACCACCAAGTGACCGGAATCTTTAAAATAGCCCGCATCGCCTGTGTGCATCCAACCATCTTGAACATCTTCATCATATGCTGCTTGGTTGTTTAAGTAGCCAGTAAACATGCCTGTACTTTTCGCGATGATTTCACCAACGCCATTGCTGTCCGGGTTGATGACTTTCACATCTGCATTATCAAACGCAACACCAACGGAATCGTAATCCACATCATCCGCTTGGTGCACGGTGTATGCGCCACACATTTCGGTCTGACCATAAAGCTGCTTAAGTGGCACACCAATAGCTTGTAGGTAACGGAAAGTGTCAGGCCCCATCGCCGCGCCGCCCGTTGCAGCAGATGTTAGGTTCGAAAAGCCTAAACGGTCTCGCAAAGCACGCAAAAGAATCCATTCGGCGAGTTTAGAACGTTTGCCCTGCTCTAACGCTTTGTTGGCTAAGCTCATGCCCAGTTTGTACATCTTTTGCTTAAACGGTGTCGAATCCATCATTCGTGCAGACACGTCTGCCACAATGTTTTCCCACACACGTGGCGCTAACAGCACAAAGTTTGGACCGATTTCACGCAAGTCGGACATCATGGTTTCTTGTTCTTCCACAAAGTTAACGATTTGACGAGAAATCAACGCCTGACCAACCACGTAAACCTGCTCCATAATCCAAGGCAAAGGCAGAACAGAAACGTAGTTGTCGCCTGGGGAACGAGGGTCTGCACGCAAGTAAGCCGCACAGTGATCCAAGAACGTGCCACTGTGTAGCTGAGCCAATTTTGGTTTAGAAGTCGTACCCGACGTTGTACAAAGAATTGAAAGATCGCTGCCTTTGGTTTCAACAACCATATTGAGATATTTGTCTGGGTCCGCTTTATCAATCAGCTGACCTTTTTTGTAGACCTGTTCAACATCAATCAATCTTGGATCATCGTATTTACGCATTCCACGAGGATCGCAGTAAATAATGTATTCGACGCTAGGAATTTCATCACCAAGCTCAAGCAGCTTGTCGCATTGCTCTTCATCTTCGGCAATCACGACTTTTGCTTTGGCATAGTTGATAAGGTACGCCACCTCTTCGTGCATAGAATCTTGATAGATGCCCAGCGAGAAACCTTTGATCGCATGTGCCGCTAACTCGCCCCATATCCATTCAGGACGGTTATCACCTAGCAAACCAACGACATCTTGCTCACCAATACCTAAATCTTGTAGTGCCAGTGCCATCCACTTGACGCGGTTTTCATAATCCTTCCAAGTGAACTCTCGCCATATACCAAACTCCTTTTCACGCATTGCGACTTGCTCGGGCCAGTTCTTGGCATTGTGTTGCAACACTTTTGGAAAGGTATCTAAGCGGGTTATATCTGCCCAATCATTATGTTGCTGTGCCATTATGCACTCTCCTCTAATGTCGGTAGCTCTTCGCCTAAGTACGCTTGTTTCACATGTGGGTTGGCCATCACTTCTTCAGGCTCACCTGTAGCAATGTGTTTCCCGAAATCCAAAACCAAAACGCGATTAGAGATGTCCATGACCACGCCCATGTCGTGCTCAATCATGATGATCGTGATATCTAATTCTTCATTCAGATCCATGATGTAACGTGCCATGTCTTCCTTTTCTTCCAAGTTCATTCCTGCCATTGGTTCATCAAGCAGCAATAACTTAGGTTTTAAGGCAATGGCACGAGCAAGCTCTACACGTTTACGTAATCCGTAAGATAGCGTGCCTGCAGTCGCTTTTCGGATGTGCTGGATTTCTAGAAAATCGATCACGTCTTCCACATATTTGCGGTGCGCCATCTCTTCTTTCTGCGCATTAGAGAACCAATAGAGTGGCCCCGTGACGAAGTTGTTTTTTAGTAGGTGGTGTCGGCCAACCATGATGTTGTCCAGTACCGACATGTGAGAAAAGAGCGCTAAGTTTTGGAAGGTTCTTCCCAACCCTAACTCAGCTCGTTGGCTAGGTGTCCGTTTAGTTACATCATCTCCAGCGAAGATTACAGAGCCTTTGTTTGGTGTGTATCGACCAGAGATGCAATTGAGCATTGAGGTTTTACCTGCACCGTTTGGACCAATGATTGAAAAGATTTCCTTTTCATTCACATGGAAGCTCACGTCAGTTAAAGCTTTCACCCCACCAAAAGCCAATGAAATATCGTTTACCTGCAACAGAGGCGATTCCGATACCATAGTTGATCTCCCTTTCGTTATTTTAAGTGCGTTCCATTGAGCACTATTTGATCAAATCTAACTTTGATACTGGTAACCGCTTTTACACCTATGCATCAACTTTGTATTCAGTTTACGTAAACGTCAATTTAAAATCAGAATAGTGCCTGAAAGATTAAGTTGCAATCGAGTTCATCGAGAAAGATTTGAACTAACGCAAACTTTAAGTAAATAAATTGTTAATAAAAATTATTCTCAAACGCTTACATATTTGGATAGTTCGGACCACCACCACCTTCTGGCGGAGTCCAGGTAATATTTTGACTTGGATCTTTGATGTCGCAGGTCTTACAGTGGATACAGTTGGCCGCATTTATTTGAAGCTCTGGCTGCTGCTCCCCCTGTACGATTTCATACACGCCAGCCGGACAATAGCGCTGTGCTGGCTCTGCATATAATTCAAGGTTCTGCTCAATAGGAATCCGCTGGTTCTCCAGTCGTAAGTGGCATGGTTGATCTTCCTCATGGAAGATATTGGATAGATAAACAGAAGAGAGGCGATCGAAACTTAACACGCCATCAGGCTTCGGATAGACAATTTCATTGCTGTTTTCCGCCAATAACAGAGACTGATGATCAGGCTTATCACAGCGGATATGCCACTTAGCTTTGCCTTTTAATACGTTATGTTCCAGCAGCGCTAAACCACTGCCCAGCCACGATCCAAAGCAGTGGATTCCACTTGAGAAGTTACGTGCTTGATAAAGCTCTTCATACAGCCAAGACTGTTTGAAATGCTTTTGATAATCAGCAGTAACTGACTGACTCTCAAGGGCTTCACATACTGCTTCAGCGGCAAGCATTCCAGATTTTATTGCGGTGTGTGTGCCTTTGATTTTAGCGCCGTTAAGTGTTCCTGCATCACAGCCAATTAACAAGCCACCAGCAAACTGCTGCGTGGGAAGCGAATGAAAGCCGCCCTTGGTAATTGCTCTCGCGCCATAGCTAATACGCTTCCCATTTTTGAGGTATTGCTCAATCAACGGGTGGTGTTTAAAACGTTGAAACTCATCAAATGGACTCAAGTGCGGATTCTTATAATTCAAGTCAACAATCAACCCGACGGCAACTTGGTTTCCCTCTAAATGGTAGAGATAACTGCCACCTGTAGCTTCATTTGATAACGGCCAACCTAATCCGTGCACTACTAAACCTTGCTGATGCTGCTCTGATGGGATTTCCCACAGCTCTTTAAAACCGATAGCGTAGTGTTGAGGCGTTTTCTCTTCAGCAAGATTAAATCGGTTAATCAACTGCTTACCAATATGCCCCCGTGCGCCTTCAGCAAATAAAGTAAACTTCGCTCGCAGTTCAATACCAGGTTCGAAATTTCCTTTTTGTTCACCATTTTTATCTAATCCCATATCGCCCGTGATCACGCCACAAACACGACTATCTTCATCGATGATCGCTTGACTGGCGGTAAAACCTGGGTAGACCTCCACCCCCAAGTTCTCAGCCTGCAACGCCATCCATCGGCATAGACTGCCCAAACTTATGATGTAATTACCTTTGTTATGTAACGTATTAGGCACCGCCCAAGACGGCAGTTCATGACCATTGATGTCATTGCCTAGATAGTAGGTTTTATCTTGGTTTACTTTGGTATTGAGCGGAGCGCCTTTCTCTTCCCAGTCGGGAAAAAGCTCATCCAAACTCCGCGTTTCAAACACCGCACCCGATAAAATATGCGCTCCAACTTCAGAACCTTTTTCTACCACGCAAACAGAGAGGTCTTGTTTTTTTTCTGCTGCTAATTGTTTGATTCGGCATGCCGCAGACAAACCTGCGGGACCAGCGCCTACAATCAGAACATCAAATTCCATGCAGTCTCTTTCCATGATTGCATTCCTTTTTCTTTGCATGTTGCCAACTTGTTAATCAACAATATATTTAAAGTTGACGCAAACGTAAAGGTAAATTAACATCATTTTAAAGACGTCATCACATCGTCTTCACTGTAAACACATAGTCTTCACTGTAAAAGGAATCTAACGTGAAAATACTAGTGCCAATCAAAAGGGTCATTGATCCCTACGTTAAAGTTCGCGTGAAAGCGGACCATAGCGATGTTGAAACCAATAACGTCAAGATGACGATTAATCCATTTTGCGAAATAGCCGTTGAAGAAGCCGTACGACTAAAGGAGCAAGGTATTGCAGATGAAGTCATCGTTGTCAGTGCTGGCGGTAGCCAGTGTCAGGAGCAACTACGTACCGCGCTTGCATTAGGCGCCGATCGCGCTATTCATGTCGATACTGAAGACAAAATAGAGCCATTGGTTGTTGCTAAGCTGCTCAAAGCTCTAGTTGAGCAAGAACAAGCACAGCTTGTGATTACGGGTAAACAATCCATTGATACGGACAACAACCAAGTGGCTCAGATGCTGGCCGCCCTACTTGACTGGCCTCAAGCAACTTTCGCTTCCGACGTGAAGATTGAAGATCAAAAAGTTCAGGTCGTGAGAGAAGTGGACGGCGGCTTGATGACGGTCGCGATGAACTTACCTGCGGTGATCAGTACTGACTTACGCCTGAATGAACCGCGTTTTGCCTCTTTGCCTAATATCATGAAAGCTAAGCGCAAGCCGTTAGATACCATCACACCTGACAGTCTGGGTGTTGAAGCGGTATTTAGCCAAACCATTCAAGAAATCACACCGCCAGCGCAAAGAAAAGGTGGCATCAAGGTTGAATCTGTCTCAGAGCTTCTCGATAAGCTGCGTAACGAAGCGAAGGTGATTTCATGAAGAACTTAATCATAGCAGAGCATGACAATAACCAATTGCATGCGGACACACTCAAAGTGGTTAATGCAGCAAAACAAGTCAGCCAAGACAATGTTTTGATCGTAGTGGGCCACCAGTGTGAAGAAGTCGCTCAACAAGCTTGTCGCGTTGATGGTATATCAAACGTAATTTGTGTCGATGATGAGCAACTTAAGCATCAATTTGCCGAGAGTATCGCACCTATTGTAGTGAGTGTTGCTGAAGGTTTTGACGCAATCTGGGCTAGCTCATCATCAAAAGGGAAAGATCTTGCACCGCGAGTAGCAGCGAAGTTCGGCGTTGGGCAAATTTCCGATATTGTCCAAGTTATCGATGAAAACACTTTTATCCGCCCTATTTACGCAGGAAACGCATTTGCCAAAGTGACCACCAGCGACAAGGTTCGCGTCATCACCGTGCGCGCGTCTGCGTTTGAGCCGGTTACTTGTCACAACCAAGCTGATATTAAGCATCAGCAGGTCACTATCTCAGCTCCAATGGTTGAATTGGTTTCTGTCGATAAAACCGTGTCAGAACGTCCTGAATTAAGCGCGGCAGAGGTGGTTGTGTCAGGTGGACGCGGGGTCGGTAGCAAAGAGAACTTCGCGTTGATCGAACAAGTTGCCGATAAACTAGGTGCTGCCATTGGCGCTTCTCGCGCGGCGGTTGATGCCGGGTTTGTTGCCAACGACTTACAAGTGGGTCAAACCGGTAAAATCGTTGCACCTAAGCTTTATATAGCGGTTGGGATTTCCGGTGCCATCCAGCATCTTGCAGGAATGAAGGAATCCAAAGTGATTGTCGCGATCAACAAAGATCCAGAATCTCCTATCTTTGAAGTTGCCGACTATGGATTGGTTGGTGATTTATTTGAGGTACTACCTCAGCTTGCCGAACAACTTTAAACGATCAGATAAGGGGCGAACACTGCTATGTTCGCCCCTTTATTTTGTTTTTTGGTCATATTCAAAAGAATTGAAATTAGAGGGACCTATGCCAAATTCTGCACCTATTTGGTCACCATCTGCTGAGCGCGTCAGCAATAGCAACTTATTACGGTTCATCGAAAAGGTTAATAAAGACAAAGCCGAAGGTACCGTAATCAACAATTACACGTCTCTACACCAGTGGTCCATTGAGCACAATGATGAATTTTGGCGACATACTTGGCAGTTTTGCAACGTAATCGGAGATATGGGTTCGCAAATCAAGAGCCTTGGCAGTCCCAAATGGACACAAACAGGTTCTAATCATCACCATGTAAATAGAGACACAGTATGGTTTGCTGACGCCACGCTGAACTACGCAGAGAACCTCCTATCTCAGGCTGAACAATCACCAGAGCGCGAGTTTATTGTTTTTAGCAATGAAAGCGGTGAACACCGACAACTCACCGGTAAACAGTTGCTTGAACAAGTTTCCGCCATTCAACAATGGCTACTCAATTGTGGTGTCGGTAAAGGCGATGTCGTTGCGGGTTATTTGCCCTACCTTCCTGAAACCGTTATTGCCATGCTGGCCACCACCAGTCTTGGTGCCATTTGGACTTCAACCTCTCCTGATTTTGGTATCGATAGCGTCGTAGAGCGTTTTGGTCAGGTCAAGCCGAAAGTTCTTTTTTGCTGTGATGGCTACCAGTTCGGAGGCAAAGCTTTCGATATGACGGACAAGAACACCACTCTTAGTAGTAAGTTAAGCAGTGCCTCCGAAGAGACTACTATTAGCGTATGCCAAATCGAATATTTACAAAACGCTAAGAGAGCTACCACTTCTGACTTTGTCTCTTGGTCCGATATTACTCACCACTTTTCTCCACAATCAATTCAATATCAACCAACGCTGTTTAATGACCCATTATTCATTTTGTATTCTTCTGGTACAACAGGTCAACCTAAGTGTATTGTTCATTCCGCAGGCGGTACCTTGCTCAATCACCTCAAAGAACATCAACTGCATTGCGACATCAAATCGCAAGACAAGGTTTTCTACTACACAACATGTGGTTGGATGATGTGGAACTGGCATGTTTCCGCTCTTGCGAGTGGTGCAGCCTTAGTGATTTACGACGGTAGTCCGGTTTACCCTGATCACTCCGTCTTATGGCGATTAGCTGAAGAACATAACGTGTCGCTGTTTGGTACTTCAGCGAAATACTTAGAGGCACTGGAGCAGGCAAACTGCTCTCCAAAACTAGAACATAACCTGAAGTCACTCAAAACTCTGTGCTCAACTGGTTCGGTGCTTTACCCAGAACAATTTAATTATGTCTATCAGCACATCAAGCAGGACTTGCATCTCGCTTCTATCGCTGGCGGCACAGATATTTGCGGATGCTTTGTACTTGGAAACCCTATTTCACCAGTTTACAAAGGTGAATGCCAAGGCTCAGGGCTGGGAATCGACGCACGTGTTCTAGAGGATGATGGACATACTATTACGCAAAAACGCGGCGAACTGACTTGTAATAACTCACTACCTAACTTCCCTATTGGTTTCTGGAACGACAACGGCGAACGTTATCACAACGCTTATTGGAGCAAGTTTACCGATATCTGGCACCATGGCGACGATGTGATGCAAACCGAACATGGCGGCTTTATTTTTTATGGCCGTAGTGACGCAACCTTAAATCCAGGCGGCGTACGAATCGGTACCGCTGAAATCTACCAGCAAGTGAACGCGTTACCCGAGGTTGAAGACTCCATCGCTGTCGGCAAGTTAAACCAGCAGTCTGAAGAAATCTGGTTACTAGTAAAACTCGCTCACAACGTCGAGTTAACCCAACAACTCACCGATTCAATTCGCCAAACATTGAAAACAAAATGTTCACCGCGCCATGTCCCACGACAAATTTTTGCTATCAGTGATATTCCTAAAACGCGCTCAGGCAAATTGGTTGAGCTAGCAGTGAAACAATTGGTAAACGGACAAGCTGTAAAAAACATTGGTGCTATTGCTAACCCAGAAGTGCTGGAAGAAATTAAAACGCTTTTCAACATAGAAAGTGGCGCCACTGTCACTTAGAGACTCAACAAGTCTTCCAACAATACAGACGGGTATAACCTGACTGTATTTTTAGCTCGCTCGATAACTCCTCCCCACTTTCGTGGAAACTGCGCGAAATATGCTTCATGTACACAAAAAAGGTGAGATAATTCTATCTCACCTTTGAGCCATATGAGCTGGAGCATTAGTTTGGGGGTTAAGCTTTTATCAGTTGGCTCATATCTTCGCGAACTTGTGGCACCGTTAAACCAACGATGATTTGAAGGCTCTCTTGATTTCTAACAATATTCACCGCTCCGTGCTGTGTGAAAAATGCGTTCTCCTTTACCAGAGAGACATCTTTAACTTTAACACGCAGACGCGTCGCGCAATTAGTTAACAAGTCAATGTTTTCTTTTCCACCCAAACCTTCAATAAAGGCACTAGCTTGTGACGGACTTGCGCTACTGTTATGGACCGCTTTCGCTTCTTTGTAGTCAGCTTTGGAATACAACTTACTATCTGCACCTTCACGTCCCGGAGTAAGTATGTTGTATTTTAAAATAAGCGCGCGAAACGTAACAAAGTAAACACCAGTAAACATGAGACCAATAATAATCTGAATCACGTATGTTCCTGCATGGTTACCAGCCAAAGGCAACCAGTTTTGGAAAATGAAGTCTATCAAGCCAGTCTGAAAGTTACCGGAAACACCAAACATAAAGGCGATCGTTGCCATTGTCGCAGATAACAACGCATGCAAAGCAAACAGCGCAGGTGCGATAAATAAGAATGTAAACTCTATTGGTTCGGTGATCCCTGTAAGAATTGCTGTGATTGCGGCTCCGAGCACTAACCCCATCACCATCTTTTTATTTTCTTTTTTCGCAACTGAATAGAGTGCTAGTGCGATACCCGTACAACCAAACACTTTACCCATTCCCGTCAACATCAAACCACCCTGAGGAAATTGTGTCGTTAAACTTTCCGAGCTCTGGGCGAATGTCTGTATATTTTGAATCCAATAGGAAACCGTTCCGCCATCGACTGCAACAGGCCCATAAAAAACGGGACCATATACGAAATGATGCAACCCCGTTGGTATCATGATTCGCTCTAAAAACGTAAATAGCCATACCCCTAACGATCCAGCAGAAACCAAAAATGATTGCAGATTATTAATACCATGCTGAATACTTGGCCAAGTCAAACAAGTTAGAATTGCCATCACGACCATAATTGGGAAGCTAATGATCACAACCAATGGCGTTCCGCCAAATACAGCCGCCCAATCCGGTAGCTTTTTATCAAAGAATCGGTTGTGAACCCAAACAGAGAGACTTGCAATTAAAATCGCACCTAGCAAGTTGGTATCAAGCGTTAGAATGCCACCAACTTCAGTCAAACCTCGCTCACCTTCCGTATAGTTAACGCCCAGTTCTGGCCCCCAAAATTGAAGGATTCCACCAATAACGTAGTTATACGTAATGTAGGAAACAAGTGTTGCAAGTACAGCGCGACCAGATGCTTTTTTAGCTAAAGCGATAGGTAACCCAACGGCAAAAATAAGTGCCATATTTTTAAATACAGCGAGAGATGCCTGTAAAATGATCGTCGAGACTTTAACCCAAGCACTCCCCTCTAGTGCCCAAGGAAACACTTCTTGATTTAACAGCACAACAGAGAAACCCAATAACATGCCCGCTGCTGGAAATAATAGAACGGGTACAAACATCGCGGCCCCGAACCTTTGAATAATGTCTTTCATATAAACCTCTTGTTTCATTCACGGAGCCTACAAGTAGGCCCCGAACGTCCAGTTGTTATTGAAAAAATTGAGGAAGGTAGGCTTTATTTTCTTCTAGTAATTGTTTTGTTATTTCTTTAGCTTTTGGCACATTAACCACGGTACGGTTAAGTGTGAGTGCATTAATCAGCTTTTGCTGACTTCCTTCGTACCAAGCATCCACGACTAATTTCTCGTAACCAAGTTGGCTCTCAATCATGGCTTTTTGGAAGGTTGGGATTTTTCCTACAGTAAAAGCTTTCGGTCCATCACTAGTTAGCGCAGCTGGAACTTCTACCATGGCGTCATTTTGTAAATTTGTAATAGCACCATTATTCGGTACGATGACGAGATACACATCGCTCAAGTTGTAGGCAAGCGAAGCCGCAACTCTCACCATGTATCGACCATGGATATCGGCATGCAGTGTTTCGTGCTTCGTGGTGCCCACTTCAATTATTCTTGCGTTCAATTCGAACACTCGTTTCTCACGGCCGTTAATTACCTGCCTTGCGCGGGTATTGTTGATATCCTCTTTCGCCACCATTTTTTCAGGGTACAAATAGTACTGAAGATACGTATTCGGCAAAAACTCTGGATTATCAGCAAGCATTGTTCTCATGTTTTTGAATGTGGCTTGCCACGATGGGTCATCCGCTATTTCCGCATCAACCGCACTGATCCCTTCTTTTAGGATGATATTTTTAATTTTGTCCGTTAAGTCTTCACCCTGTTTGTTACGAATTTTGGTAAACCAGCCATAGTGATTAAGCCCAAAATATTCAGGAACGAAGTCCCAAATTTCACATCCTAACAATTGCGCATAGCTGACCATAATCGCTGCTGGCATATCACAGATATTTAGAATTCGCTTATCATGCGGAAATTCACGATTTAAAGCTTCAGCGACAATTGCCGCCGGGTTGGTGTAATTAAGAATCCACGCATCTGGACACGTTTGTCGGATCTCGTTCACTAGCTGGATCATGTCGCCGATAGAGCGAAGTCCATATGCCATTCCTCCCGCGCCACATGTCTCTTGCCCAACACAAGAGTTGGATAGCGGGATTTGTTCATCGCGCTCGCGCATGGCCAACCCACCAGTGCGGATCTGGATAAAGAAAAAGTCCGAATCTGCGAATGCGACAGATTTATCCGTTGTATAAACAAACTCTTCAACTTCTGGATAGTGTTCTCGCAATAGAATTTCAGTAGCTAATGCATTCGATTCTTGGCGTTTCTCATCTATGTCGTAAAACACGACTTTTGCGAGTGGAAAGTTATCTTTTTCGGCAATAAGGCTGTTCATCATACCAAGTGTGTATGTACTGCCAGCACCAACAATCGTTAATTTTTGACGTTTCATTTCGCTACCTCAAATGTTTATCCTGAAAATGTATAAAATAAGTATTAATACTTTTATGATACATTTAAAGTGTAAGCACAAAGATACGAGATAAAAATCACACAAAGATTCTAAGGAAAAGTATTAACTACATCTCAGATCACATTCTTGCTATCATGATCCAAGACTTAGCGAGGTATTATGAAACCCAAATACATAGACATTGCGGAACGATTAGAAAAAAAGATCAAAGATGGGGAACTACAACCTAAATCGATGCTTCCAAAAGAGAGTGATTTGCAAGAAGAGTTTTCCGTAAGCCGCGTAACCATCAGAAAAAGCTTACAAATTCTGGTCGACAATAATTTAATTAGTCGGACAAGAGGTAGTGGAACTTATGTAAACGATCTAAAAGCCCAACATGATGCCTTACATTTGCTGGGTTTTATCGAGGAAGTCAGTAAACAGGGGAAAACGCCTAGCTCTCAAGTCATAAAGTTCGAACTTAAAAAGCCGAATGAGCAGGTTGCTAAGCAGTTAAATCTCTCGCCCAATGATGATACATATGAAATACATAGACTCCGATGTATTAATGATGAGCCTGAAATTTACGAAGTCACTCATATGCCAGCAATGTTATTTCCAGACCTGAGCATAGCCATAATGAATGGTTCTAAATATGAGTACATTGAAAATAGCAAAGGATTGAAAATTGCGAAAAGCTGTCAGTCTGTCAAACCGTATTTGTTAGATGCAGAGACGGCCTCATACCTGAATGAATCAGAAGCTTCCCCTATTCTAAAAGTTGAGTCCACTGGTTACCTAGAAGATGGTCGTGCATTTGAATATACCGTCAATTACTTCCGACTTCATCAATACAGCTTCGAGTTTATTTCGACTAGGGCGTAGTACTATTCGACGCTAATGGTTAATCATTGCGCCAAATCTTATATCCGACCTCTCGCATTGCTCTGCCGAGCAGGTGGGAGGCGACTGGCGCAGTGAGAACGATAAACAACATCGTACCGATAACCCGAGAGATCACGGTAACTTCAGGGAGTGAGAAAGCGACCGCTAATAACAAGCAGCTCACTCCGACAGTTCCAGCTTTGGTAGCTGCATGCATTCGGGTATACAAATCAGGAAGCCTCAGGACACCTAGACTTGCAACCAAGGTCAACAATGTTCCTAAGCATAAAAATAGTCCAATCAACACGTCCATTATTCTTTCTCCTTTCTTTTAACGATCAAACGTGCAAATGCGATCGTGCCGAGAAATGCAACCAAACCTAATGTAATGGCGATATCTAACAGAGCGTCCTCACCGCTGTCTAAGGTGTAAACCGTAATAAATCCGATAGTGATAAATGAAATCAGATCTAACGCCACAACTCGATCAGCTAGCGTTGGTCCTAGAATTAAACGAGCAAAAGCCATAACAAAGCTGAGTAGTAGCCCAGAATAGGCAAAAGTGACCGTTATTTGCAGCCAACTATCCACGCGTCACCTCCAAAATTCGATGCTCTAACCCATCTTTAATTCCGCGAATAACCTCTTCATGTTCAGGTGCAAACATGGCATGAACGATAAGATACTTTTTATCAGCCGTAACATCCAAACTAAGCGTACCCGGTGTTAAAGAAACCATGTTCGCCAGTAATGTGATTTCTAGATCAGAATCGACCTCCAGAGGGACATAAACGATATCAGGCTGACTCAAATGAGTAGGTGTCACAACGTCCCACACCACTTTCGCAACCGATATAACCATTTCATAAGCGAAGTACATCAATAACTTCAATGCAGATGCAAAACGTTGAAAATAGCTCGTTTTCAATCCAAATGGTTGACTCAACCTTAAAGCAAAAAAACCGACCGTAAATCCGACAACAAAATTCAGACTCGAATAGCTGCCGTTAAGCATCATCCACGCTAACGCTAAGAAAAAATTGAGGAATAGATAGATCATGCATTTCCTCCTAACACCACTCTGATGTATTCAGTCGGATTTAACAGTTGTTCTGCAGCTTGAACGGAAAATTGATAAAAAGGCTCCGCCACTAAGCCAATGATTAGCGTCAACGTTGTCAATACAATAATTGGAACGCAGTACAACCAATGTACTTTGGCCTGCAGAGTCTGTTCTGGCTTATCTCTAAATGGCTTTTTCCAAAATGCCTCACTCCAAATTTTCGTCATCGAGTAGACAGTAAGCAACCCCACCAATAACGCGGTACCTGCTAACCAGTAATACTCAGCCTGTATGCTCGACTTGATGACCAATAGCTTTCCCCAGAAACCCGATAGCGGTGGGAAACCGGCCAGAGAAAACGCAGGTACAAGAAACAAGAACGCCAACCAAGGCATAGCTTTGTATACCCCACCCAAATGTTCAAGTTGACTAGAGCCATATTTGCGCTCGATGAATCCACCTATTAAGAACAAATTCGCTTTTACAATGATGTGATGAACAATGTAGAAAATGGCACCGGCTAAAGCTAAGGGAGTGTAAATAGCCAACCCCATGATCATATAGCCTATTTGGCTAATGATATGAAAAGAAAGAATTTTCTTAATGTCGAATTGGCTAGCCGCTCCTAAAACGCCCGTTAACATGGTTAGCCCTGCGACCCAAATTAACGTCGGTTGCCAGCCACTCTCGGCGAGCGGAAATACTAAGGTGAAGACTCTTATCAACGCGTATACACCGACTTTAGTAAGCAACGCGGCAAACAGTGCAACCACACCGCTTGGTAACGTGTGATAAGAAGCTGGCAACCAAGCAAATAAAGGAAAGAGTGCCGCTTTAATAGAGAAGGCAAACAAAAATAGCGCGGACAGCATCATGTTGATGCTCAATTCATTTTCCCCTACTTTGGTGTAGAGATCGGCCAAGTTCAAGGTGCCCGTTGCGCCATACAATAAACCGATAGCAAGCAAAAATACCAGCGTCGAAATCAGGTTCAACATCACGTACTTTACTGCACCATCAACTTGAGTTTTCGTTGCATCTAACACCATTAAACCAAATGATGAAATGAGCATGACCTCAAACCAAACATACAGATTAAAAATATCTCCAGTCAGGAAAGCGCCATAAACGCCAGCAAGCAACATGTGCATTAACGCATGGTAATTGCTATAGGAGGGCTTTCGGTGAAGGTCCGCCATCGCGTAGAAAACACATATCGCACCAATCACCGCCGTTATCATCACCATAGCAACGCTGAGGTAATCTGCGACAAACACGATACCAAATGGCGCACTCCACTGACCAAAAGCAACGGCTTGAATACCATTATTTATGATGTTTTCTGTGAGAAAGCCCGCAACCAAAAGGTTCGAAATCGCACTTACACCGCTCAACCACTCAACACTTTTTGTTGAGCGACGGACGAAGAAGATAGTCAACGCCGTACTCAGCGAGAGAACAACCGGTAACGTAAGCAAAATCGAACTCATTGGCCCTCCTCAGAACGTTGCATTTCATCGACGTTTGCAGTTCCAGTGTCTTTATAAGCTCGATAGAACAGCATTAAAGCAAAAATAAGTAGTCCAAAACCGATGACTATCGCAGTTAAGATAAGCGCTTGAGGTAAAGGATTTGCCGCGCTATCTGGTGGTAAAAGAGCATTATCGCCAATCAATGGCGGCTCTCCGGGCGTCAGCCTCCCAGCGGTAAAAATAGCAAGGTTAACCGCACTACTGAGTAACATGATGCCGAACAAAAGGCGCAAGATATGCTTTTCAAGCATTAAGTAAACACCTGCTGCGACAAATACTCCAACGACAACACTCCAGACTATTTCCATCACTCTAGCTCCTCATTAATACGAAGCAGCATACCCATAACGCCACCTATAACGGCAAGGTAAACACCAACATCAAAAACCAATGGCGTCCCTAGTGGTATAACATCTTTCCACCACAGTCCGGTCAAAAACGGTTTATCAAACGCAAAGCTCAAAGCACCAGAAACTAAGCTCAATGCGATGCCAGATAACGCAATGAGAAACGGTTTGAAATACAACCTAGAACGAACGTATTTCGGTGATTCCGCGAACATGAGAAGTGATAAACCAATAACGGCAATCAACGCACCAATAAAGCCACCACCCGGTTCGTTATGACCACGTAACAACAGATACACTGAAAATACGAGCATGAGTGCCGAAACGATGTGTGCCGTGGTTGCAAAAATTAATGATTGGATACGATTTTGCTTTTTCGCTCTTGTCTTAAGCAAACTCACTGCCGCAATCCCAGCAATAACAACGACGACAACTTCTCCCAATGTATCAAATGCGCGAAAGTCGACCAGAATAACGTTAACAATGTTTCGCCCATGTCCACCCGGGACACTGTTTTCTGCAAAGAAATCTGACACCGAAGAGTCCATCGGCTGAGACGTGATTCCTAACAAAAGTAAAGTAACCGAAACACCTATCACACCTGCTATGCAAATATTCGCTACTTTACGTTTTATTGAATGCTTGGGCACGGTGGTTAGACGTGGCATATGACGCATTAACAATGCAAGAAAGACCACCATTAATGTTTCCACTAACAGTAAAGTCTTCGCAACGTCCGGGGCGCTATAAATCATAAAAACAAGCGTGGTCATGAAGCCAATCATACCAAGCGCAGAAATCGCAAGAAGTCTTGCGTGGGACAACGTACATACGAGCGCAGCACCAATCAACAATAAGGCAATACCAATCTCATAGAAAGTGACACTTGAAAGTTCGCCAACCAAAGGCAGAGGAATAAGCGCTACCTGACTCAGTAACGCAACGGCAAGTACCGTGAAAAATAATAGGACATAGCGACTCAATTTCTTTTGCTGTAACCGCGCCGTTTGCCACTTCGCCACTGTCATCATGCCATCTAATAGTCGTTCAAAAATGTTCTCCGCTTTGGGGACGAATAGATGTAACCGCTGAAAAAATGCAGACACAGTAGGATAAACACGGTACACCACATACCCCAACGCTAGCGTAATAACGCTTAACACTAACGGTACATTCACGCCATGCCATAATGATGTCGCTTTAAGAGCTACTGTGGGCAGAATGTCAGCAGAGCCCGGAAAAATAATATTGCGATCTAACCAATTTAAACCGAATAACGGGACTAGGAGACTGCCAAGAGCCAGGAGCAAAGGCGAGATCCACATGGCTTTTTTTGTCTCAACTGGCTTAGTTTCAATCGGCACGAGATCACGGCGAGCAAAGAATGGTCTCGCAATAAGCATAATGGTTAGCGCGACCATCAGTATATTCACGATTAAAAGTACAAAGGCGATCCAGTTATTGAGCTCTACTGCGGACTTGTACATGTATTCTTTGCTCAAAAAGCCTAACAACGGCGGGAACCCCGCTTTAGACAATGCGGCCAAACTCCCCGCAACCATGCTGATGACGAGCACTGACTTCAGACCGTACAATTGATCAATATCTCGTGTTCCTGTCGCTTTGTCGATATTACCCACCACCATAAACAGCGCAGCTTTATAGAAAGAGTGAGCGAGAATAAACATCAATACTGCACTAACAGCCAAATCTGTGCCCATACCTAGTAATAATGTTAATTTACCCAAAGCAACATTCGTGCTGTAGGCTAGCATCAGCTTCAAGTCAGTTTGTTTTAATGCGACAAATGTGCACCAAATGGCCGTGATACTCCCAGTGATGACTAAAGCATAAAACCAGATCTCGCTGTGGGCATAAACTGGCGATAAACGTGCTAATAGGTAAATGCCTGCCTTTACCATTGTTGCCGAGTGTAAATACGCACTGACCGGAGTGGGAGCTGCCATCGCGTTAGGTAGCCAAAAATGAAACGGGAATTGCGCAGATTTAGTAAATGCACCGAGTAGTATGAGCACTAGAGATGGGATAAACCATTCATGCTGCGCAATAGTGTCTGCCTGCTCGATAATGGTATTTAGCTCATAACTCCCTGCCATTGCTCCCAGCAAGATAAGACCAGCTAGCAACGCTAGTCCACCAGCACCGGTAACAATCAGCGACTGCAAGGCGTTTTTCCGAGACGTTTTATTTTCGTGATTAAACCCGATCAGTAAGTAAGAAGTGATGGTGGTGAGTTCCCAGAAAACAAATAACAACAGAATGTTATCGCTCATCACAATCCCTAGCATGGCAAGCATGAATAGGGTTAGATACAAATGAAAGGAAAACCGGCTATCACTTTCTCGTAAATAAGCCAAAGCGTAGATTTGAATCAGTGCACCAATCCCACTGATCAGTCCCGCAAAAAGAAATGAAAGGCCATCTAGTCTAAAGCTAAGGTTGATATCGAGGCTTGGTATCCATTCCGCATTCCAGCTCACGCCTGCAGGAGTATAGATATAGAAGAGAAAAGAGAAGATTAAAACTGGCAGCGCAGGGAAAATCAGTAAGACCAACTGATTATCTAGGTTTTTCGGCAGGTTTTCTTTACCCGTTATGTTATTCAACATCGCAGCCCATTCGTTATTATAAGAAGGTACGCGCTATTCGGCGCAAATGACAAACTCCACTGTATTGTTTTAGCCCAAGCGCTTCAAAAACGATCATGAAACCAAGGGAAAAGTAGCAAACAGTAATCACTGAGTGCTACTTAGAGGAACGCCGATACAAACCGCTATTTGCTGTCTGCTACGGCATAAGAACGTAGGTCACTACTTACATATTCTTGGCTGAATGTATATGGATTATCGTCATCAGATAACTCGAATGCATCGTAGGTGCAGTCACCGATATCATTTCTCGGACAAACATAAACATTCGAACGTTCTATCATTTCTGTGTGGCATTTCGGGCATAGGTTTTTCATGTCACTCTCCTCTGATAACTTATTGATACATTGATAATTCCATGTTCTAGAGATCCATCTCCCTCCTTTACCTAAAACATCACTTAAACCCAACTTTGTTACACCCCAATTACTGAATCGGTGAGACAAAACCATCGGGCTTAAGAGCGACCAAACTACAGTTAATCGATTGCAAAATATTTTCAGCCGTATTACCAATGACATAACCAGATATACCAGTCCTCGCTAAGGTACCCATGACCAACACGTCTACCTCAATACTTTCTACGTAATCTGGAATCTTTTCGTCGGGTTTTCCATGCAGGTGGTGAATCACAATTTCACCTGTAATCCCAGACTCCTCCAACAGCTGTTGCAGAGCTTGTTTATGATCGGCTTTTGCCTTATCGAGTTCATGTTTCAACTCAGCATCATCGACTTGAATCCAAGCGTTACCATTAAGGTAGTTTTCTAAGTAATACTCCCAGCAAGAAATCACGTGTAAACGACTATCGCAGGTGTCGGCTATCGAACGCGATAATTCGAGTAAACGCACGGCTAATGAGTGCTGTTCATCGCTTGCCGTTAATGGGTCGATAGCCACAGCAACACGGCGTTTATCTCTTGGCTTATCAATTGGTCGGTGCAACCAAAGCGGACAAGGGCATTTTCGTAACAGAGTCATATCAATAGCTTTGAAACCCTCAGCACCTTCACCGAGCGGTTCAGCTTCTTTGATGATGAGATCTTTGTTATCAGCTAATGCTTCTTGAATAATACAGACAGCGGGCTTTTCACTGCTTTTCACAGTAAGAGGAAATGCGAGATCCTCTTCAGAGAGTCCCAGCTTCTGTCTATATTCGTGAATACTTTGTTTGAGGGAGTCTTGCAGCGATTGCTCATAACTTTGCTGATACTGGATCATGTCTGTTGGGAAATCAGGACACGCTATTAGCCCTGAGACAGGCACTTTGTTGCTAGATGCAATCCTCATCGCTTGTTCGAGGGCGTCACTATGGCCTGGCAATCCTTGTGTTGCAAAAAGTATGTTTGCGAATCGTTTCATACACACCTCCTTGTTTGGTTAAATATTAACCACCCACAAAGTATAATACCTAACGGATAATTGTAACGGCTTGTGACGTTGATGAAATCAATTCTCATTAAGAGACGGATATTGCTTCATTTTGTTTTACGTCACACTCTCCTTTCTTCACAACTATCGCCTTCGACCTAAATAAATTCCGCTACCTAAAGTTGAGACCAAATAAAAACCCAAATTACTCAAAGTTTTTTCTCACCTTAAGTAACTTGGGTATAAGCAATAACACACTTAGTGTCCGGATTTAAATGGATGACCTAAATTTTCACGCAACTTAGTTTAAAGATGCCATCTCAATCACGAATCGATATGCAAAGTTTTACGGCTTTAGTGACCTAAAATCGCCGTAACTCAATGTTAAGGTTGTTGTTTTGTCGGTGCCAAAGCAATTTCACGAACACATACACCTTGCGGTTGCTGATAAGCAAACAGCACTGCGCGTGCGATGTCATCTGCGGCCAACACACCGCCCATATCCACCTTCCAGGCGTCATAACCATCTTTAATATCTTGAGACGTTGTATGTGAAAGTAATTCCGTTTCCACTGCACCAGGTGCAATCGTCGTAACGCGAACATTCGATGACGCAACTTCTTCACGTACGTTTTCAGAAATAGCATGAACCGCAAATTTGGTACCGCAATAAGCAGCATGATCAGGGAATGTTTTCTTGCCCGCAATAGAGCTGATGTTAATGATCGTACCACTGTTACGTGCTTTCATAGGTGCTAGGACGGACTGCATGCCATTGAGCAAGCCAATTACGTTCACATCAAACATGCGCTTCCACTCCGATGCTTCCTGAGTATCTATCTGACCTAGAAGCATAACGCCTGCGTTATTTACAAGTGCATCTACCGGACCATACAACGCTTCAGCTTTCTCAATTGCAGCCTCAAAAGAAGCTTTGTCGGTCACATCTACCTTTTCACAAAGCGTATTTGGTAAGTTTAATGCTTCCAAACGTTCTACACGTCTTGCTAACAAAAGAAGAGCATGGCCCTGGTCACTGAAGTGACGTGCAATCGCTTCACCAATGCCTGAACTAGCGCCTGTAATAACAATTAACTTTTTCATTTTGAATCCTTAATAGAACGGTTTACATCAGTGGCGGTAAGTTTAAGAAAACTTTGTTTGTTGATATATACCGACCTAGTTGAAACACTGTTGTTATACTGCAACAATACTTTTTTGAATTATGAAGAAGTCATCATGCAAACACACATCAACCTTGCGGATATTCGCTCTTTCGTCCTAATCGCTCAACTAGGAAACTTCACGAAAGCAGCAGAGCAACTTGGCGTTTCTCGCTCACACGTTTCACGTCAAATAACAAATCTGGAGCAACAGATTGGTGTCACTTTGCTACAAAGGACCACTCGAACACTGAACCTCACCGAAGCAGGCAAGGTTCTGTATAAACAGTGTGAAACTGCCCTTCACAATATTGATCAAGCTGTTATGGCAGTGGTTGATGATGTAGAAGACTTAAGAGGTGACATTCGTATCAACTGTGTGGGGGGCTATTTAGGAGAAGACGTTGTCGCAGATATCGTTGCTCAGTTTCTAATCCAACACCCACAAGTGAGCATTAACTTAGATTTTAGCAGCCATCGTGTCGATTTAATCGCGGATGAATTCGATATCGCTTTTCGAATGGGAAAGTTAGACGACTCCAACTTTATCGCTCGCAAACTGATCGATGTGGAAATGGGGACATACGCAAGCCCAAACTATTTAGAAACATATGGCTATCCTTCACATCCAAAGGACTTAGAAAAACACGTTTGTTTGACAGGTAGTGTGACACGGTGGGCATTTGAGAACACGAATACAAAGCAGTCAACTGAACACCAGATACGTGGACAGTTACGATGTAAGAGCGGCAGAGTAATGATAAAAGCAGCCTTGGCGGGAAATGGCATCATCCGTGTGCCAACACTTTATTGCCAACAAGAACTCCAGACAGGCAAGCTAAAAGAAGTGTTTACCGACTGGAGCATTCCGAGTGTGGAATTTTCACTCCTTTATCATCACGACCGACATCAACCAAAACGCATCCGAGCCTTTGTTGATTTTACCACGCAATACTTTCGCAAACTGCAGAGTAAAGACAAGTAACCTGCATGTTGGTACCTGTCTATGTATGTTTTATAGGCTGAGCCTGCGAACCTGGGGTTTGTTCTAGAAAGAGTGTGAGCATTTTGACGCTTAAGGCTTGGTTTTCATAAACGTCAGAGGTGTTTGTCCAGTTTGCTTTTTGAAAAATGCAATAAAAGCACTGTCTGACGAAAACTCCAGCCAATCGGCAGCTGCGCTGACTGGCATGCCCGTTGATAACAATTCAACTGCCTTTAAAAGCCTCCACTGTTGCCGCCAATCTTGATAATTCATTCCCGTTTCCGACTTAAATAATCGTGTTACCGTCTTGGTGCTTGCCCCAACTTTGCTTGCAAGAGCAGTAAGCGAAGGAGCTAGAAATGAAGGTTCAACCAACTCTCGACGAAACGTTGTTAAGCGCCGATGCGATGGCAAAGGCAACTGAAACGAATAACGTTTCGCAGCATAAAACTCCTCCCAAAAAAGCGCCGTCGTATTTACCATCTCGCTGCTAGGCTTATCCCACTCCCAAAATGACATTTTATCAATAAGAGCTTGGAGTAAATTATTCACTTCTATCATCGTGATCTTACTCGGACAGGCAAACTCCTCACAATCAAAATACAAAGATCGGTACGCCACCACATTCGTCATTAGTGCGCGATGCGGCGTATTAGGTGGGATCCAAACCGCCTTTGTCGGTGGCAAAATACAAATCGAGTCTTCCAGAGCAAAACTCATACAACCTTGAGGTGCGTACAATAACTGCCCTTTCTTGTGCATATGCATACCTGAGTCGTGCTTGCCAATATCCGCAGCAATTCCCACTACACAAGTAGAAATTTTGTCTGCATCAAATTGTGTTTTTTCGTTAATAAGCGCCATTTTGTCCGAATGTTGATGTATTTGGTTTTTATGTTGTTATTAGATCAATCATAGCCTCATTTATACTGCCCGCCAACTTCATTAACGATGGGTAACAATATGAATACTAAGCCCTCTTTATGGCTCATGCTGGTTATGTTGATGTTTCCGCAAATTGTAGAAACTATTTATAGCCCAGCGCTGAGCTCAATCGCTCTTTCATTTGATGTAAACCACGCACAAGCAGCCCAAACATTGTCGATTTACTTCCTAGCTTTTGCCATTGGCGTTGTAGTTTGGGGAGTTCTCGCAGATAAACTGGGAAGAAGGCCCACCATGCTTATTGGGCTCTTTATCTATGGTTGCGCATCTTTACTCGCAACTCAAACCGAAAGCTTTGCTGTTGTCATGACCGCGCGAGCCCTAAGCGCATTTGGTATCGCGGTAGGATCCGTTGTCACACAGACCATGCTTCGTGACGCGTTTGACGGTCAAGAACTGAGTAAAGTCTTTAGCTTAATGGGGATGGGTATATCAATCAGCCCGGTAGTTGGCATGCTATTAGGCGGGCAGCTTACAGCGCTTGGTGGATACCGTTATGTGTTTTTTGCCTTGTTTTTAATCGCGTTAGTATTGCTCGCTTACAACGTTATTAAGCTTCCTGAAACACAGAAGGAACAGACACCAGTACGGTTGCATCAACTTAGCTGGAAAATGGTAAGAGACGCGCGAATTTGGCGCTCAGGATTACTGGTTGCTTTGTATAACATTGCTCTATTTTCTTATTACCAGCTTGGCGCATTTACTTTCTCAGCACTTGGGTATAACTCCGAACAATTTGGATACAGTGGCATGGTACTGGGGTTAGGCACTCTGCTTGGGAGTTATTTAAACAAATCCCTAGTGTCTAAAAATGTTCGAAAAAGCCAACTACTTTGGCTCTCAGCAGTATTGCTTAGTTTGGGATCAGTCGGTGTGTTGATTCTGAGCCAATCAATCTGGTTTGTTGCTCCAATGGTGTTAGTCGTCATGTCTTACGGGATTGCGATACCCAACATACTCAGTGATGCACTCGTTAATTATAAACAACAGGTTGGCAGCGCAGGCGCTTTATTTGGGCTCATGTACTACATCATGATCGGGACGGGATTAGCGATGGCTGGAACAGTACAAAACTTAGGTGTCGTTCTATTATCATGTAGCTGTTTAGCGATTTTATTAGCGTTTTCTAAAAGGCAAGTTCATACCAACTTGTGACCAGATACTACACATTGCTTGCCTAATCTTCCGAAGATTGGTCTACATCTTTTCTAACGGTTAACTAAAACGTAAATAAAAAGCGCCTGTCGGCGCTTTTTTATAAATGTGTCATAAGGGCTAGGCGATTGTAAAGTAAAAAATTTGACTATTTTTCAATGAAAGTACTAGGCTTATCTTTTTTAAAAAAACTATGTACCTCCCTCTATCTCGAGTGATATTGTCAATTAATACTAATTTTATTCCATGAATTTTCAAGATAAAGAATGTGATTCAACTTGTAATTAACATCATAAACAAAATAATAATATTTATATTTACCACGATGCCCTTTTATATCAAATTTAACAACAGGGCTAGAGTTTATAAAATCATCCAAGGAGTAATAAATGATATTTGCATAATAATCATTTAATTTATACTTTTCTATTTCCAACCCACTACCATTATCAAAGACAGACAGCTTATCTTCAGAGAATATAAAATTATTTTCTTTATCACTTACTTTATCAATAATATTAGAGTAGTTATCCAATGCATCAACTATGTCAATGAAAAGACCACAAACTGCATTTCTATTTAGTATGCCATTCATTGGGTTTCGGCTATTATTATAAATGCAGTTTATTTTATCAACTTGACGCTCACTAAAAGTAAATATAGCATTGACACCATTTACATTGGTTAGTTCTAATGCAGGTTGACCGTTAAACTTAATAAGATCAACACTCCTTGAATAGCCATTTTTCAGAATATCATTGTATGGTTTATCTAAAATCAATAGGTCACCATCGTCTTCTTTATAAACTGTGCTCGCATGAGCACAACCATAAATAGCTATGGAAAGCACAAATAGAAATAATTTTTTCATATCGAATCACCTAATATACTTTCAAATTCTTTTGCATAAGAAGCTATCAAATCTGCTTGATCTGAACCATTAATTATCTTTCTAGAATTTATGTAATCTGTATTTTTACCAATGTAGTCATCTAAGCTCTTACCAGTAAAAATACCTTCTTCCATCCCCCACAACATTATCATAAAAGAGTTGTGAAGCGTCATTGCCAAATCGGGAGAGTTAACAAAGTCAATACCAAATTTATCCTTAGCTCTTTGATAATTATTTTTCCATGTTAAATGTACATATCCTCTTCCTCGATACTTAAATCCATCACCTTCTTTTAAATTACCATTTAGTTTTGCCCTTTCTCGATACTCATCTGTATCCGCCAAAACGGGATCATATTTATTAAAGTAGTCTTTGCTTCCTATTTCGGGTTTTAAGCTAAAATATTCACCACTTAAAAAGTGGTAGGCTTCATGTTGCGCCGTAGCCAACATATACGCCACTTTTCTAACATCAAACTTGTATTCATTACTAGATTCAGAATAGTATTCGTTTATAACTTTTAACAAATTCCTCAAGTTTCCCTCTGACCGAGAGCCGAAAATAAATGGTTGACGTAGCTTAGGAAACCTAAGCTTATACTGTGTTATAAAATATTCAATATCGATACTAAAACCGTAACTATGAGGCGTAAAAGGCCAATAATGCCAAAGGCTCTTATCATCGCTTAGTTGCAAATCACCTTGTAAATCTTGCATCCATGAGAACTTATCTGCTCTTTCCAGTTCGAATTGCGAGAAAAGATCAAAGCTATCCATCACTTGATCGCGCCATGGGGAGTTACGGTAGTCCTCTATAGTCACAAAACCAGCGGAGCACTTAATATCTAGAGCTTCCTTTGCGGTCTGATGGATTGATTCATAAAGACTTTGTGACGACTCTGTATGCCAATCTGTAGGATGTTTCACAATAAATCGCTCAAAGTGTTTACGCTTACCGTCTAAGTATACTTTGGCATCGCGAGCAGTGAACGAGGAGAAGTCCGTTACTTGATCTTCTGTCACAGATTCAAGTAATTGCTGAATAAACGAATTACTCATATCAACGGCACCGCTACTATCGGCCCCATCGAGAACAACAAGTGGATATTCTTCCGCATTTTTGGGAGAAATCTGTTTTTTGAAAAATTCGGGCGGCTCCTCAAAAGAGAACATCTCGATATGCACACGATTATCTTCTTTCTTAGTTCCAATTGCATCGTTACTGTACTCATGCAGTCCCATGTAACCGATATCTTCCCCCGCTGAAACCTTTATCCCCTCTCTAAATAGGAGTGGGAGTAAAGAAACCACACTACCGTCCCTAATCATTGCCGCCTTGTCCGACATCCATTTAGGTTCTGAAACTGGTTCTGATAGGACAGCAGAGGAATCTTCTAAAATGTCAAAGTCACTATTGAGACCCGAAGCAAACCAAACAATCTTGTTTAACAGTGCTTTTTCGCTACCACTTGCCGATTCACCATTCTCTACCACACGGCACTTTATCATTTTGTAGGTATTTTTGTCGATCTGGTATGGATGGGTCTCCTTCTCTTCTGCGTACAGGTATTCAAGTAATGTTCCTTTAGACATCGACTGTTTTTTTTCACCAGAATTAGTTGGCACATCACTATGTTTGAAAGTGCGTACATTTCTCGCTTCTTGTAAACGGTAACGCGTGGTTATAGATGAATTGGCGCCAATATCTGAAGGTGGCGCAAGGTGCATATAAAGTGTATAGAACTTAAATACATCTTCATTATCTTCGGGGTTTACAGCCTCATGCTCGATAAGCACAAAGTTATTACTATACTTAAACTCTTGCTCTTGGTACGTTGAGGTTAGGTAATCAGGATTTATGCGAAATGCCACTATTTTTCCATCAAGCATCGCTTGAATAGGTCTGAGCCCTTTCCCCCACGGTAACATTTTTGATGTTAAGTGAATGCCACTATGCCAACCGTACCCTTGTCCTATTAAATAACGACCGCTCTTAGCTTGATCAAACAATTTCGTAAAATCACTGAGCGTGTAGTAAGCGTCACCTTCTCGCTGCGCTATCGGAAAAACTGCATCCATGATTTAAATGTCCTAGTCAGAAAAGTTATCGTCAAAAGTCACAAATGATGGGCGGTTCAAGTTGTTTGACTTCGTGTACACCACCGCATTAACCCTACCTAAATTAGTAGCAAAGCTAGATTGACTCGCTATGTTAACGGTACTCCCAAGGGCCATTGCCGATATAGAAATTAGGGTGTCATTTTTGGTTTCGAAAATTTGGCTAATGACGTCAGGAAGTGCTTGTTTGAAGTGGTTAAGTGCTTTTTTATAACCGTTTATCCCCTCTTCAACAGAACTCAACGATCTTGCAGAAGCTTGGCTTTGTATGAAATCTAAACGACCGATGATTTCACTGTTTAGCTCATCGATGTATGAACAGATTTGATTGTTTATCAACGTCCATAAAACAAACTGCAAATACTTCACAGTATTCCCAGTCCCTAAAAAGCGAAGCTTCGCTAATAATTCATAGGGAGGCTCAAACACATCAGCCTGATATAAGACTCTCAATATATCGCCATTTTCGTGCACTTGCTCCAAGAGCAGTTCAACTAAAGGTTCATATTTCTCTAGCGCAGTAGTATCAGTTTGGATGTGATAAAGTGCCGAAACATAAGCATCAGAAAAATCTTTAGAGTGATTTTGACTAATCGCATAAGGAGACGATATACGGCTTTGCTCTAACACAATATCTTTAAAGTCATCATCACTGAAGGATGGGGACATCAATATCCCCCAGTCATTAGCAACCCCAACACGATCTTCCCAAAATGGCGAGCGGCGACCTGCGACAAACGTACAAAAATCATTCGGATCAGGGTAAGTTTCCGTCACAATATTTTCAGCTAAAGATTGGTTCGGGGTGTAAGAGTCTTGAGTTTCGCTGAGCACTAACCTGCATTCTTTTAGAGCGAGACCATTAACAGATGCTTTTCCGCTAGAATCCAGCACTCCACTCCCAATGACAGCACCTGAAGGCTCGACTAAAGAAAATTGTGCATTAGAGTAAGGGAGCCCATTTGGATATTTGCATTCTATATCCAGCGTATACGTCCCTTCCTGCTCTTCAGTCACAGAAACCGATGGGTTTTGTGCGCCACCCAAACACATAGTGTTGGCTTTGTTCATGGTCATTTGATCGGACAGACGACATACGCCCTTACCTTCAAATTTAACCGTTGGTGAGGCTGAAATGAATTTTGCTTCGGCTTCTATCGTGCCTGAGGCAACGCCTTTTCTATCACCGCCCGCATCGCCGGTACTTTTTGAGAACGTACTGCCCTTGATAGCGACACTGTTACCGCCATCCATAGAGACTGTCGTAGTCCCACCAGCAAGGTCTGCTGATTTAGCATTGTTGCCATAAGGGATAGGGACGACTGGCTTGCCGACCTTAGTTAAACAAACATCTGGGAGCGTTGCATTCGCTTCACCACCTGAGCCTTTATGAACTATCGAAAGTCCATTCGCACCAACTGTTACGCCCATAACCAATCCATTTGAATTTTATTGATTGAATGATAAAAGAGATCGCAAACTGCAATCTCTCTAAATAACTAGTGAATTTCACTAAAAGACCAGTGATATTCACAATAAGCCCTAAAACTGGCAGAAGATCTCATTTTAGATCTCTGGTTATCTATACATTTCAAGCAGTTGCTGAAATTTTAAGTCTATGACGATGTAGGTTGCCGCATACATAAGCGCAAACGTCATCGCACTAAGACTCAAGATCAGCTTGGGTGAAATTACCCTTTTCAACGGCTTCTTTAGATATTTAGCTTTAAGGTTGATTAAAGAAACTTTTTCTTGTTCTGCTAGGCGGTCATCTCGCACTAATCGATAAATGGTGCTGCCAATTTCCGCTAACTTTTCGTTGCCACGCTCTTCACGGCCGTACTTGCCTTGGAAACCAAGTTGAAGCAATAAATAGAGAAACTCTATAACGTGACGGTATTTGCGAGGGTCGGCTTTTAAGCGGTCGAGAATAACGAAAAACTTGTCACCACCAGATGTTTCGTTGTGGAACTCAGACAGTAAGCTGTTCTGGCTCCAGTGACTATTTGCCCCCCACTCTTGTCGACAAACAGATTCATCAATCGCCGCACACAAGCAGTAACGAATAACAAGAACCGAAGCACGATCGAGCTCCATTTCATTAAGTTTTCGTTCACCTTTTCGAATCTCACGTGCCACTTGTTCACGAAATGGCATCGGGTCATCAAGCCAAGGGATCGAAGACATACAAGACAGACTGGCGATCAACCATGAGAACTGGTCCACTAGCGGGTTAATACCCATGTTGTCGATAGATAGATCTTGTACTGCGATGTTTCTCGATAAGTCAGGCGCTGGCATTACCTCCATTGGTTTGCCAGGCTCTGGTTGGAATAAGACTACGGTGACGTCGGTTTCTGCGTAACTCATAGACGAACGGCCCAAAGTTGCAATGATAAGTTAGCGAAATCGCCCGCAACGTGAATCGCAATCGCAGCAGTGTTCTTCAATGCCATCCACTCTTCGCCCGTTTTATCGAGCTCGAAATAGGTGTAGCCAGCGTGATACGGCAGCGCGCGTGGCACAACTGGCATTGGTTTGATCTCAATCCCAGGCAGTTGAAGGTTAATCAAGTCACGTATGTTATCGATAGAACCGATCTTCGTT
Organism: Vibrio sp. 1641; assembly: GCF_033339995.1. NCBI lineage: Bacteria > Pseudomonadati > Pseudomonadota > Gammaproteobacteria > Vibrionales > Vibrionaceae > Vibrio > Vibrio sp. 1641. Next base: position 449,316 of record NZ_JAWOVP010000002.1, on the reverse strand, counting down.
TGGCTGACAAACTGGGTATGCAGAACATCCAAGGTCACGTCGGCTTTAACCGCGAGGATAAAGGTTGTCGTATCAATGATCTTATTGTCAGGGATTGCTGCCGTTCTGATGCCATAGTTCTGATCTTTTAAGGTCAGTGGAATTGCTCTTTGCTCAGACATCACGCTCAATGTCATTTTCGCACTGTCTAGGACGCGAGAAAGACAGCTAGTAAGATCACCATGATTGTACTTCGTAAACTCAATAGGTCGGCGTGTCGTTGAGCACAGCGTCGAAAGCTCACCCTCTGCCTGAAGAAGAATTCGATACAAAGACTCAGGATGCACAGCTTCTGTGCTTGCGAAATGCCAAAACAAGGGTTCGTATCGGTTGAGCGCTTGCAATAGCATAAAGTCAGAAACCGATGATACGCCTTGTTGATCCACCACCCCTAATCGCTGAACTATCGATTCCGCGCGATGCTTCAACATAGAAGCAAACTCGGTCGCAAATTTACTCAGTACTGTCGACGCATGAATATCGATGCAGGTAGGAATGAAACTATCATCTAAGATCACGCTGCCATCAGGCTTCACTTCTGAGATCTTTAAGATCGGAATAGACGTGTAAGCACTCTTATCTTCATGATCGTACATTAAGCAAAAGTTAAGCTTACCGACGACGATATTTGCCATGTCTTCCGAATCATAACAAGCGTCAACCGCTTCTTGAGATTCCATCGTATAGCGCGCACCGTCTTTTTTGGTACCAAATAACTCAGAGCGTTCCGATGGTAACGGACAGCACAAATAAACGACTTTATCGGCAATCGAAGGATCTACATCTTTCACTTCAGGCAACTCGGCAAGCAACGGAAGCTCAAATGGTGTCCGGTCTTGTAAAATACCTTCAGCACGAGTAATACCGATTTTACCCAGTGCTAGTAACTGAGAGTTGATTTCTAAACGTTTAATTCCCCAATGCAAAGGCGATGCATTGGCACTCAGTAGGCTCGATAGTTTACTTTGCGAACGATCGAGTTGTTGAAAATGCTGCGGCTTCATGAACATTCCATCTTGCCAAACAACTGGATTGTATAAAGACATGTTTCTATCCCTTAAAAGTAAACCTGTTCAATGCCGCGAGTGTTATCAGAAATTAACTCACTGCCCTCTAACTTGAGCTTGATGTAGTACTCGCTCTTCTCTTCAATAACTTCCACTTTTCGCCATGACGAACCATCAATATCACGAAAAGCCACTGAAAAACCGACGGCACGAGTGTCAGGGTCTAGCGTTAGCATTTCATGAACTTTTCCACCTGGCTGTATTTGATATTCGTAACGTTTGATGTACTCATCACCCAACGACGCTTTATCGTTTTCAAACAGCGCAAAGAAATCTAAGCTTCGGAACAATACTGGCGAACTTAATTCGTGAAGACGGAGAATAACTGGAGATGACTGGCCCCCATTTCTCACATTGAGTACAGGTGATGCCTCAATAACCAATTCAATCGACGAAGTTTCTGGTGTGATACCAGTGGACTCTTTAAATTGATCCCACATGGAACAACCGGACAACATGGCAAATCCGAGTAATACGGCGATACTACGCATGGTTTCCCTTAATCACTTTGTTATAGTTTTTCTTAATCAGCCCTTTTAAGGATGTTTCATTAAGCAGGCGACGATTATTAGTGTAGAAATCTAGGTATTCGGTCCACAGCTTTGACTTAGTTGAGAACAAAGACTGGCTAGTGACCCTGTTAGCAAATGCTACGGGATCGTTCGTTTCTGACTGTTCTAAAATGAGCTCATTCAGTGCTTTGTTAAACATAACTTGGTGGTCGTTCAGCTCATCGAGCATTTGTTCAACCAGTTCATTTGGAGCCAGTAATTGCTGACTATTCAAAGTGAGCATTAGCTCTGCAATGTTCGAGTTAGCCTCACTCGCACTCTGCTCATCTTTTAACGATTCCACTTCGTGCAACTCTTTCTGTAGGTTATCAATACATAAACGCAAGCAAGTGCCCATTTGCTTGAATAACTGCGCCTCGTTTGTCATCAACTCTGGGTTTCGAATACCCAAACCATCAAAAAACGCTTGCGCTATATCTTGAGAGCAAACGGCCGCATCAGTATCGACTTGTGCTTTCGTCGTACTGTTTATCGCGTGCTCTGCCGTAGGTATTTGAAGTTGCTGATTAGTGTTAGGAGAAGGCGTAAAAGATTGGGTCATCTCTTCCCATTTTGACCCTGTGTTAGCCTGCTCTACGACCATCTCAGTAACATTAGGCGTACGATGTTGTCTTTGAATCGTGCTATCTGGGGCTACTGTGCCAGGTTGCATCACCTCAGCTGAGGCAATATCGGCTCTATGTACCTTACCGCTTTCTGGCGCTAATGCATCATTGACTGATGCGTTACTCTTGGTTTCCACAGCCATCCAGTCTTCAGGGATTAGGCTTGGTTGATCAAATTCGGAATATATGCTGAAACTGTCATCGACCACCTGACGTGTGCTTTCCACGGTTCTAGGTTGTTCAGATTCTGTACGCTCATTATCACGAATTAAGTAATCGTCATCTCGCTGCATCGAAAAGTTAAGGTGAGCAACAGGATCATGACAATCAATGTCATCCTGTTTAGTCTCCATAAACAAATCTTCTAAGGCACCGACTTTTTCTTCCTCTTCGACAACCGCATCTCCTAGACTAACCAGAGGATCGCTAGATACTCGCTCAGGAGCAATATCAGCGGCGATGTCTAGTGTTGAGGTAACGTGCTCAAGAGAAACACCAATCTCATATTGCCCTAAATAAATGATGTCACCATCAACTATCGCAACGGGTTGATTTTTTAGTATTTTATTCCCATTTACCATTGTGCCGTTAGTTGATACGTCACTTATATAGTAGGTATCTCCATACACGCTGAGCAAACAATGAGTGCCCGATATAAAGCGGTTGTGATCGGCTAAAGACACGCTACAGCTTGGGGAACGACCTATCGAACCACCACTTTCAGGCATTTCAATATGCTTTGCACCGGTGTATTCCTCTGGACACTTTGAGATAAATAAAACTAGCTGATTTGAGTACATTTACGAACCTCAAAAGAGCAAAGAAACTGATAGTTCAAGCCCACCAATTCCATCATTTACAACCGGAAGGATATAAGAGGCCTGCGGGATAATTTGTATATGGGCGTCAGGATTACTGCCTAACTTTATAGCAGTACCAAGGGTCACAACCGCACCTAACTCAAACTGGTCGATGTCTTCAACACTCTCATAACGATAGCCCTCTTGGTCTACTTGCCAGCGATTAGAATATTGCGAGTAACCGACAGACAAGCCCGCACCAACGTATGGCGTGAAAACACTCCAAGAAGTCAACGCATATTGAGGAACAACACGAAGTTCATAGTTCGTCGCTTCTTGATATAAGCCGTTTGCTGGCGCTTCAATATCTTCTGCTAGATAGTTTAGCCCTAACCACCAACGCCAACGGTTATTATTTTCATCAATAGGACGAGTATGAACCAAGCCGAACCTAAGCGTATCCTGCTCACCACTTTTACCTTCATCGTATTTAATGCTATCGATAGTCAACATACTGGTAGAGAGTCCATATCGCTCCCCTTTTGCCATTGCAACAGAAGAAAATAGACACATGGCTGAAATCAGCCCAATTTGACTTGGTTTTAGCATTTCGTCCCTCTAGGAAAACCGATATTCTACTTAGAGGCGAAAGATATCAATTATATTCTCTTTTTCAATAAGCCTAAAAAAACACCTATAATTTAATACATTTCAACTATCAGGTTGGTTGTTTTACCTACAAACAAAAACTAAAGAACCGACTACAGATTAAGTGACGAGACAGTAAATCTTTCTATTTAAATAGAAGTCACAGAATTTGATTGCTAATTGAACAAACCGTAATCTCCGATAACAATTTAGTTACTTTTTAATCAACGTTCTCATCTTCATATATAAGTTTCTTCTTATAAATAGACTTAACTATTGATATTAATATTATGAACAAAGATCACACTAAAAGTAATTTAATTTCTTTTAATGAATTTTTATTATCTAATCCGCTTATTTTGTCTATAGAATTGCGTCAGATGTGCACTGCTTATAATTTAATATAACAGTAGTGAAATCCTATATAACTTAATACTTCTATATGATCAGTTGGAACTTTCTTTATGTTTTTTACCGACTTCGCTCGAAGACCAATCGATGAAAATAACCCAAGCGGCTCTAATCCTAATGGTTCTGAGGATTTTGACGAAATTAAACGTCAAATAAACAACCTGAATAAAGTCACAGGGAGAGTCTCGTGGAAAACGGTTCAAACACTCTCAAAAAAGATCTTGAGTACCCAAGCGAAAGACCTACGTTGTTGCTGTTACTTTACCGTTGCGTCAACCTATAACGACGGCTTAAGAGGCCTTGTTGAAGGGTTAAACTCAATACTTGATGTGTGTGTCGTATATTGGTTCAACGCGTATCCAGAGCATTCAAAGTCAAAGGCACGAATGAGCGCTATTGAATGGATGGTAGAGCATACTGAAAAACGAATTAATAAGCATCGAGCGTTACCAGAAGAGCTTCCATTGATAGAGGCAGCACATCAATTATGCTTGAGGATTGAGGAAGAGCTTCGTCTTCATTACGGTATTGAAGCGCCGTCATTAGGTCGCATTCGCCGTATTTTGAATCAATGGATTGAGCAGATAAAAGAACAACAGATTGCGGCTGAGTTACGCGAGAAAAAACAAGCCAACACTAGCGCTCCTGCAGCAACGCAGAAGGCACCTGAAATTAAAGTGAATGTGTCTCCCTCTCCGGCACCGGTGTCATCACCCAACCTAAATAGCCAAGAGAAAGCATCACCGGCAAAGTCTGGTCGATTTATGATCTACTTCGTTATTGGTTTGATTGTTACTGCGATATGTTCACATTTCATGTACGAGCAACAACGTTATCGAACATTGGAACAAAAAATTAATCAAGCTTCACTTAATGAACTTGTAAATTTGGTCGCCTCGTTAGATTACGAAAATAAAAAATATGCTCAGTCATTGAAAACGCAGGCCATTAATCGTGTCGATATTATGATGAATAACTGGTTTTTAGACTCGGCAAAAGTAAGTAACGTCAGCGAGCTCGATAGCTTGACCAATGAATTAATCGCGATCTATCCGGATTCGTCTTCTGCACAGCAACTACGTCAGAACTTTTTGACACAGAGCGCCCATTTAGAAGACCAGTTTATGGATGTTTATAAGCGATTCTCAGACGCAAGAACGGTGTTTGCCAACGTAGCTAGACAGAATGTAGATAAGAACTCTGAAAAGGCGTACGAATACAGTAACTCGTTATTCCCGCTTTTAGGTCGTATTGAATACGCTGAAAAGTATTCACAGCAAAAGGAAATTGACCGCGCAACCCTTTTACTGAACATCTACCTATATAAATTGAGTCAGCTACAAGCTGAAAAAACTGACAATAAATAACAATACAATTAAAGAAGTTTTAGGCTTATGTTCAAACAAAAACTGTTTAGAAATCCAGTGGTGATTTCTACTATATTGATGTTTTTAGTGGCTGTAATTATCACCACTATTTATCTGCTTTTTCTTGACGAAATCGATCAACTTTATCTTTGGCTGACCCTTGGTGCTATCGCCATTGTTTACGTCACTTTTCAATTCACATTATGGTTGAAGAAAAAGAACAACGCTAAAGCTCAACATTTGGAAACCGAGGAAGAAGCACTTTCTATGGTTATCCAGCCTCTTCTTGCTAACTCAGGCAAGAAACCAATTTACCTGATGCTTGGTAATAAAGGGTCAGGGCGACGTCAATTTTTATTTAATTCTAGTGCAATCAAACCGATGGATCGCACTAGAACCGCTAAGAATGACTTTTTTGAATGGTACGAATCTGACAGCGCTGTATACATCAAACCAGACCAACGCTTAGTGTTCCAGGAAGTATCAAGCAGTGATGCTTCTTTATGGAATACGTTCATTGAAGAAGTTATTCATCATCGACCTCGAAAGCCATTTTCTGGGTGTCTATTCTTCACCGATTTCGAGTTCATGATCGTCTCTGAGCCAGAGCAAAAAGAGTACACCATTTCGTCGTTATTGGCGCGCTTGAGTACCATCAACTCTAAAACGTCTTCAGCATTGCCAATCTATTTGATTATGTCAAAGCTAGACAAGTTAGATGGCTTTAAAGAATACATGCACTTTAGCTCTCTCAAGACACGTGTTGAGTTCCTCTCTATCCCACTAAAAGAAGCCAAAGGTGTATTTGCAGAGTACTACCGCGATAGCTATCGAAATCTAGTGAGAGTGCTTGAAAGTAATGCGCTAGATGCATCCGCTAATTCAACGGACATTGATGAGAAACAAGCAATACTCGCTTTCCCTAAGCAGTTTGAGCTATGTCAGTCTGAGGTCAGCTATGTGCTTGAGCGTCTATGTGATGTTAACAACGGTGTCTATTCACTAGACATCCGTGAGATTTTCTTTAGTTCGAGTCTGCAAGGCGGTCGCAAGTACAATTTACTTGCAAAAAGTTGTAGTAATTACTTCAACTTACCTATTATCGCGTCAGAGCATACTCAGTTAACAGAAACGCCTTATTTCTCTCGCTTTCTGATTGATTCACAAATATTGCCGGAAAGCGACTTTGCGGGCGAAAACAAGACGTATCTTCGTCTAATTCAGAGACAAAGCCGTTTGGCAATACTCGGCTCTATTATCCTGCTTACTGGGGGCAGTTACTTCTTTTTCACGACATTAGACAGTAACTTACATGTGATGAATCAACTCTTGAGTATCGATGACAAATCACAAGTGGAGCAAGATGCAAGATTCGATGAGCTTTTAGCGAAGGCGACGAAAGCAATAGAGCCTTCTTATGGGGCGTGGCTTAAAGGTTCTAAGGCTTTGGATGAAGAGATATTACCACTCAACATTAGCCGCTTGGATCAAAGCACTCGCATCGCTTACGAAGCATTACTTAAGGACGTTGCTCAACAGTTGATACCTCTCATTGAGAAAGGTTACCGTCTACAACTGACACAAAATCAAAACACTTTTACACGCGCTTTACCTCTATTGAAGGGGTATCTAATGCTAAACGATCCAACAAAGCGTGATATCCGTTTTTTGCGTCATCAAACTCTCCAAATGATGAACGATTTGAGCAACCAAAGTGACGTCGTCAATCAGGCGATGCGTTATTTGGACGCTTACTTTCGCACACAGTTTGATCCAATTGATATCAATATGGATCTTGTTCGCGCAACACGTCGCTCATTGCTAGCAAATTCGAATGTTGATCTCGTTTATGCAGGCATTTTAAACGAAGCAAATTCGATTGATTTAGGAACCCTAGATCTGCAACGAGCTGTGGGTTTTGAGTTTAGCAATGTATTCAACACACCAATCGATAGTGAACGCTTGATCGTAGATAAGATCTATACCTCCACTGGTTTTAGCACTTTTTATCGACCACGCGTGGACCTAATGTCACAACAAGTCATCAGTGACAACTGGGTTTTAGGTCTGTCACAACACGTTATTCCTACTAGTGAAGAACAAGAAGCCTTCAAAGAGGAAGTACGTAAAAAATATACTGACGACTACATCAGTAATTGGCGCAATGCGCTGAGTGAACTAAAAGTCCAGAACTATGACAATGTCGGCGATCTAACGAACGCGATAGACTTAATCTCGGGCCCTTCTTCACCAATGACAACCGTACTGAAGCAGGTCTATGCCAACACACAATTTTCACCCGTTGGTGAAAAAAATGCTCTGATTTCAAAGCTAGACCCGAAACTCGTGGCAGCGGCAGACTCCGCATCAGACGTAGTAGAGGAAGTAGTTAAGCCTGATTACTTGTTGATGAAACGTGTTGAACAAGCTTTTCACTTATTAAACCAACTTCAGGTCAGTGAAACACCAAACTCCCCTACTCCTTGGGATGAGACCGTAACAGCGCTAAGCCGTGTTCGCACGTATATGAAAGACATTGCTGATGCACCTGACCCGCAAATGGCGGCGCTAGCGGCAGCTCAGCATCGAATGAACAGCAGTGAAGCTGACCCATTAATAAAACTTAAACAGATTGCCCAAAAATCACCGGAACCCGTTCGTAGCTGGTTGTTAGATGTGGTTCAACAAAGCTGGTCAGTCATGATTAAAGAGTCCGCTAAAGGCATTCAAACCCAATGGTACAGCGAGATTTACACCAAGTTTAAAGAGATAGGGCTAGGACGATACCCATTTGATCTAACAGCGACCGAGGAAATCTCAATTGAAGATTTTGAATTACTGTTTGCTTCAGGTGGCTTGTTAGACACATTTATTCAGAAAAATTTTGCACCGTTCTACGATACCAATTTGTGGACGCCAAAACAGGTGGATGGCGAGACGATGCCAATCTCTCCGGCTCTGTTAGTGCAACTGCGTAACTATAACGTTATTCGAGACACATTAATTAATAAAAGCACTAACCGCGTTCATATTCCGTTTAGTGCAAGAGTACTCGATCTTGATTCTAGTGCGATTAGAGCGAGCTTAAAAATTGCAGATACCAATATAAGTTACTACCACGGTCCAAGCCGCATTCGTGAAATGGCATGGCCACCGCAAAATGATGACTTCAATATTAGTATCACACTCCAGGATGTAACCGATGAAGGCAGACAGCACGTTTTAAATAAGAGTGGTCAATGGGCGATATACAGATTGCTAGGTGACTCGACCTTGACAAACACTCATAACGGCAGCTTTGTCAGTGACATAAAAGTGTCAGGGAGGGACTTGAGCTTACGCATCACTCCGTTGACACAGAAAAACCCATTCACTCTTGCTGAGCTGTATAACTTTACGCTCCCTGAGTCGATTTAATAACAATATAAAAACAAAATAGGCAGAACACATGATTTCAAACATGACTTTACAAGGTTTAGATAAATTAGATCGAAAAATACTTTCAAGTCTATTGTCGAATGGGCGAGAGTCGATTGCGAATCTATCCCGAAACATTGGTTTGTCTCGAACAGCAGTAGCAGAAAGAATTAATCGTTTAGAAAAGACCGGTATTATCAAAGGCTATACCGCACAGATTCGTGTAGAAAATGAAGGGCGAAAAGCCGCTAGTTATCTACTGATCTCTTGTGAAAAGGGTAAGAAGAATGATGTAACGAATGCACTTAAAGAAATCCCTGAGGTTCGCTTAACGAGCGTTGTTGGTGGCAACTTTGATATTATTGCTCTAATTGAAGCGCCCGACCTGCAGTCTATTCATCATCTTTGTAATGAAATTGAATCATTTAACGGCATTCAAAGGCTTGATACTACCGTTGTACTGCATCAGCCGATCAGTCGTTAAGCTTTTCTGACCTCTTTGAGGAAAACATAAAGGGCCGCTCGTTGAGCGGCTTTCTTATATGCTTCCGATAAGTCGAATTTTGGCGTCTTTATCACCTGGGTTGCCAAGCCAGAACGTTTGACCTAGTTGGTTCCCTTCTCCATTACCCAGTTTGTTTTCTGGAATACTGTCTAGGTTAACTGTCAACTTTAGGTCCCACGACATTGGGTCACGCAGAATAAAGCGCATCAAGCCCACCAGCGTCTTATGTAACTCACCATCGTAGGAAAACTGCTTAAACGTTTCAAAATCAATGTTGTCGATACACAAGTTAAACTTGCCGTTCAAATCCGCAATGCTTTGTCCCAAGTGTAAGCTTTGTCCCAATACACAATTGGAACGATTGAGTTTGTTACGCTGGCTTTCAGCGATTTCTACGCGTCTATAAACCCATTCTTCGATTCGCACATTCGGCAGTGAAAAGTAGTGCGAAACAATACCGGAAATAAGCTTAGGTGAACGTGTACGCGTAGATAACTGGTTCACGTAAGACAGAACCTTCGCTCGATCTAACTCCGCGACTTCGCAATCTTGCATAACGCTAGAAAGACCAGCCAAATGCAGTATGCGCCCAGAAAACGCATCGCTTGCCCCGCTTTTGTACTGCACGTGATATCGGTATTTCTTCCAAACACGATACAGTAAGCTTGTATAGCGGTTGTGGAAAAAGTCGAAGAAGTCCTTCACTGGGTTATCATCGGGATCACGACCGACGAGTTTCTCAGTGTAAGACGCAGGTAGGGGCGAGCTTGAACCATGCAAGCCAAGAAAGTTCGTCTCAATACGTGAATATTGCTGTCCGTTTCTTTCCATATGAGTAATAAAGTCCATATCACTCTTTGGAAAGCACAGGTTTGGCGACACGCTGAACTCAATTCGCTCTTGGTGAAAGTATTTGTTCTCGCCCACGGCAACAAAGTTTGAGTTTGGCTCCAGCTGGTAGTGTTTCTCTAACAGCAACACCGCTTGGTAGAAACTAAACTCATTCGACTTATCAGAAAGTGTATTAATCATAGTATTGTCTGCTGCCCGATTAGGCTTGCCCAGTTGTAAACCTCGCCCGTCGCTTCATCGAACACCTCTAGTTCGGTAAAGGAGTTCACACTCGAATACAAACGGATAAATTCATTCAATACCGTGGCCATAAGGAACATATCGCCTTCATTTACGAAGAACTTAGAGTCCGTCACGAGCTTGAATTGGTTACCACGCACAGATACACCACGAAATACGCGATCGATTGGTTTCATCTCTGAAGAAATAATGCCATCAAGTCGATGAATCGACGCGCGGTGGGCTTGTCTATCGACTCGAGAGTGGAAGTCGTAAGTCGAGAGCAACACTTTCAACACATCGATATTGGCCAAAGACAAGTAGTTGAGCGACATGTTGGCAATCAACTGCCATTGAAGTTCACCATTAACTTGAGGACTTACTGACTGTGTTGGCTTAGTAATGTTTTTAAACGTCGCATACGTTGGCGACTTGTGCGTCGCGTACGTGATGTCCCCTACTGACAGGCGCTCCGCTAAGTCCGCGTTACTGCATTGCAGTTTCATCAATACTGTTTCAGTCCCTAAATCCGCGATGTCGCCATTGTGAGTATGGAATGAGATATAGCGCTCTAACCCTCTTCCGCTTACTCGCTCACCTACTTTGGATTTGTAGAACTCTCGCTTATCACGTTGGTTGATTTGGTGCTCAAACGACTCAAATTCGATTAATGGTTTACGACGGCGTTCGTCCTTACTCCAACTCTCCACTTGCTCAATGGAATAAACCTCGTAATGCTCTTGAGTGTTACTTTGTGGACGCACCTTGTACTCGTTTCGTCGATGCTCTAAACGGATTGGATCGCCGTCTTTTTCAAACAAGTTAACCGCAGGTGTGCAGTGCAACCTTAAGTGTTTATCTTTAAGTACCACTTCTGAAGGCAAAGCACGCTTAAAGTGGAATTTGATTTTGACCGTGCTGCGTTGCGGAATGCCTTTTAGCCACTCTAAGCCTTTAATGTCGAAGAACATGAACTTATCTGGCAAAGAGAAGAATTCTTGCAGCAAACGGTAGCCTGCAAAGGAGTTTTTGCTGTAAGGCAGCAGCGCCTCGTCCTCTTCATGCCCGACTGGCTTAACGTACTCTGGCCCTAAACGATGTTTGTAGCCACCACCAACATCCAACTCGACGTAATCTAGATAACGGAACAGCCATAAGAAGACAGTGCGAGTAATATGAATCTCACCATGCAGGTGCAAACGCAACGTATCTAAACCGATACGAGACAGCTCAAGGCCATGCTCCGTCGATAACGTCACATCAATCATCGAGCTGGTGCGGCTGTTAGTTTGTTCAATGTTAGTAATCGTAATTGGGTATAGATTGACGTCATAACAAGTACGGAACAAACACTGCGTGCCTTCTACCTGCTCGCTGGCCATTTCCGCACCACGTTTCACCACGGTTTTCTCAGTAACACTTCCGGTATGCGGTTTTAGTTCGCTAATACACAAAGACGGAATCGAACGCATGTAATGTGGCCACAGCAAAGTCATCAGAGATTGCGTTAGCTCAGGAAGTTCATCGTCAATCTTTTCGCGGATGCGTCCGGTCAAAAAAGCAAAACCCTCCAGCAATCGTTCGACATCTGGATCAAAAGTTCCTTCAGAGAGAAAGTGAGTTAACTTCGGATGATATTTGGCAAACTCACTACCCGACTCGCGTAAATACGTGAGTTCATCTTGAAAGTATTTACTGTTACTCAAGTGGCACCTACTAAACGTTAAATTGGCCGTCGGTTCCCATGTAGACATCGATCGACATTGGGACTTTACCGCCGTTATGGGAAACTTCGCCGCGAATACCAAAGCCGAGTTGTAATGGATTATGGTGGTCTTCACGGTAATGAACCTCGACATTCAGCAGTCGGGGCTCAAAGCGTTCTATGGTTGACGTGATGTTTTTTTGAATATGGCGAACGAGGTTTGTGTTGTTAGAAAGTACGTCGTTAAAATCTGGCAGACCATACTCATTGTCGATCATTGCGTTGCCGGAATGCGTATTCAACAAGTCAGCGAGATGCGAGTGAATGGATTCAATCAAATGCTTATGAGACACCACTTTCTCGTAGCAGTTTTTTGGTTCTCCTAGCTCGATCCGCTCTAAAAGACGGTAACCTTTTTCCATATGCGATCCTACGAAAAAAGCAGCCAGTCTTCACTGGCTGCTTGATGGTTTCAGTAATGGGTTATTGGTCTAGCTTACCAACTAGAGACAAGTCGAAGCTTGCGCCCATGTACTTGAAGTGAGGACGTACAGACATCGATACTTTGTACCAGCCTGGATCGCCTTCTACGTCTGATACTTCAACCTTCGCAGCGCGAAGTGGGCGGCGACCACGAACTTCCGCTGGCGGGTTCTCTTGGTCAGAAACGTATTGACGAATCCACTTGTTCAATTCGATTTCTAGGTCAGAACGCTCTTTCCAAGAACCAATTTGCTCACGCTGTAGCACTTTTATGTAGTGCGCTAAACGGTTGATAATGAACATGTAAGGAAGCTGAGTACCTAGCTTGTAGTTCATCTCGGCTTGTTTGCCTTCAGGCGTGTTCGCAAACACTTTTGGTTTTTGAACAGAGTTTGCAGAGAAGAACGCCGCGTTGTCAGAACCTTTACGCATGGTTAGCGCAATGAAACCTTCTTCTGCTAGCTCATACTCACGACGGTCAGAAACCAGGATCTCGGTTGGGATCTTAGTCTCGATTTGCCCCATAGCTTCAAAGTTGTAAACCGGTAGATCTTGTACAGTACCACCGCTTTGAGGGCCAATAATGTTCGGACACCAACGGTACTTAGCAAATGATTCACTGATCTTAGACGCCATCGCGTACGCTGAGTTGCCCCATAGGTAATTATCATGGCTGTCTGTCACTTGCTCATCGTAGTCAAACGCCTTGATTGGGTTATCTTCAACAGAGTAAGGCGTACGAAGCATAAAGCGAGACGTACATAGACCTAGGTAACGTGCATCTTCGTGCTCACGCAGACCACGCCATTTCGCGTACTGTGGACCTTCGAATACAGACTTAAGATCTTTTAGGTTTGGCAGCTCTTCGTAGCTGTCTAGACCAAAGAATTTAGCCGATGCAGACGTGATGAATGGTGCGTGAGACATTGCACCTACGTTCGCCATATATTCCATCAGTTTGATGTCAGGCGACGAAGCAGACATAGCGTAATCACAAATGACGGCGCCAACAGGTTTACCACCGAACTGGCCGTATTCACGTGTGTAGATTTGCTTGTACAGGCCAGACTTCACCACCTCTGGAGCGTCTTCGAAGTCATCAAGAACTTCGTCTTTCTTCGCAGAGATCAGTTCGATTTGAATGTTCTCGCGGAAGTCAGTGTGATCAACCAGGTACTTAAGGCCACGCCACGTTGATTCAATCGCTTGAACTTCTTCGTTATGAAGAATTGCATCAACTTGCTTAGACAATTTTTGGTCGATTTCAGAGATCATCAGATCAACCAGAGATTGGTCGACTTTCTCTGTGTTCGAACTGCTTAGTAGCTCACTGATGAATGCTTCTACGCCGCGTTTTGCAACGTCAAAACCTTCATCACTTGGCTTTAAACGTGTTTCGTTAAGAATGCTATCCAGAAGTGAGCCTGATTCAACTAAGGCTGCTTCTTGTTCTGGCGCTTGTGCTTCTGCAGACATGATATCCCTTACTCTTCTTTCGCGTCTTGGTCGTTGCCAATGCTTAGTTCATCCAACAGTTTCTTTCTCGCTTCTTCATCTTGAAGAACCGATGCGATCTTCTTACGGAACGCAGGAACATTTCCTAGAGGACCTTTCAGTGCAACCAAGGCTTCGCGAAGCTCAAGTAGGCTGTTTAGTTCAGGTACACTTTTCGCGATCGCTTCAGGAGAGAAGTCCTTCATATTTTGGAACGTCAGATCAACTCCAATCTGGCCGCCTTCTTCATCAGAAAGACGGTTTTCAACGTTGACTTTAACGTTTGGAGACATGCCCTCTAGCACTTCGTTAAAGTTGTCTTTGTCGATGTTAATTGGAGTACGTTCTTCAATTGGTGTCTCATCTGCACGCGCAGTAAAGTCGCCAACTACCATCATGCTTAGCGGCAGCTCTACGTCTTCTTGCGTATCGCCAGTTGCTGGAACATAACGGATATTAATTCGCTCTTTAGGAGCCACCGAGCCGTCACGTGACATAATTCGTTCCTTATCTAACTCTTTAATTAGTCGTAAATTGCTTTCCACTCTTCATACTTCTCAGGTAGAAGATCCTTGCTTCCAAATAACCGATGGAGTGTTTTTCGAATTAGGTCTTCTAACTGTGACGATAAGTGGGGTTCCCAGCTCGCGAGATTAAACGCTTTTTGTACTTCCCACCCCTTCTCAAGATACGGCAAACACAACGGGTATAATCCAACAGACTGGTAAGCTGCTATCAATTGTAAATACAGCATGAACTGCCCACGTCCCGAGCTATCCAGCTCAAGTTTGCGGGCAAGCTCTGCGGCACATTCCCCTAGATTTTCTAGAGTGATATCCTCCACTGGCAGCGAGTCTTCCTGCGAAATCACAACCGTTTGAACAACGGGTTGAGAAGTCGAAGAAGTAGTATCTTGAGTCGATAACCAGCTCAAGGTCGCTTCATCTGCAAATGGTATAGAATTCTTAAATGAGAGGTGCTCGATGCCCTCTAGTGATTCAACAAAACGCGTCACTTCTTGTTTCACAGCAAGCGCTGCATCATCAAAGCCCAAGTTATTAAGCATCGAATACACGAAGTAATGGCCCGTCAGCCAAAACGGCGCATCCGTTAATGTGCGCTCCAAACGCTTAATGGTGTCGATGTCGCTTTCTTGTTCAGCTTTATCTCGGTATTCCGCTTGTTGATCGGACGACACTGCCAAGCTCAAAGGCGTTTGATTATTTTGGTGGTCGGGTAGACCATCAATGTCATCCCAAGTCAGATGACGATAAATCCGGTAAGCCAGCGGATCACTTGGGTTCGCATGAAGCATGACTTCCGCAACCTTCTTCAAGGTGCGCTTAGAAGCCGTCGGCGAAGAGAAGTCCGTATCGACATCGACTTCTTTTGCTACCGCTTTCTTAACTGGCGCAGGTTTAGGGGCCGGCGGAACCGCCTTCACCGGTGCGGTTTGCACTTCACTCTGCGCTGGCGTTTCTGCGGCGGCAGGCTGCGTAGCTGGTGCAGGCGCCGCTTGTTCGACGTTAACGACTGCTTCATCGCTCTGCTCATCAGCCGCCGCTTGTTGAGATAAAACATTGAGTTGAGTGCGAATCTCAAAGAAATCCGCTTCTGAGTCTTGGTAAACCTCGTCGTACTGGCGCTGCACTTCTTCAATAGTCGAAATGCAGTTTGATACCAAATCCCATGACTGAGCACTTTCCGCTAACTTGCTGCTGACCAGTTTAAACTGATGGTTCAACCATTCGACCGCGCCATCTCGACCCCGCTTTCGGGAAGGATACAATTCAACGCCAAAGCGACTTAACGCCTCACTAAGCAGCTTTAGACCTTGTTCAAAGCCTTGCAGACCAAACTCTTCTGTTAGCGCGCGAACGAGGTAACAAATGGCTTTTAAGTCTTTACTGTGGTGCTCTAGAACTTCAGTCGCGTGCGTTTTTACTACGCTCCAATCTACTGTTTCGCCAAACAAGGAACCGAATTTCTTCACTTCGGATTCCATCATTTCATAGCAAAACTCGTAACGGGCATCATTACCCACTGGAGATTCATCAGAAATAGGATTAAGCAGACGATCGATATCAATGTTGGACAAAATTCACGTCTCCTTCAGTCAAGTAATCTCTCAACGCACGCGCTACCGCAATTGCGCCATTTGCTGGCTTAGATAATCGATGGCTCTGCTCAATTGCATCCGACGCCATGCTATCTAGAATTTTCGTGATTTCTGTAAATTTGCTTGGTGCATTCCGTTCTAAATCGGCAAGGGATTCATGTAGCTTTTGTTTGTCGTAAACGGATTGCTCCATCACGGTGCTAAACAAAATAAATTCGCTTCTTGCGACGATTAAATCCTTTATTTTTTTGTCTAGTTCTGGCGTATTACCGAAGTAGGCTTTGGCTAATTCAGCTTCTTCAATTGCTTTGGTGTAAAAGTGGGCCTCTGCATGTTTATCGATGGAGTCATTAATATTTTCCATCACAGTCTTTGGTAAGATTTGGTTGTAGAAATAGGCTTGTGACTGGTTTAACAGCCATGCCTCTTTCATTTCATTTTCTGCGAGCTTAGCTTCACCATCTAAAATTAAGCGAGCAATCTGCTTATCTCGACTGCCAGCTATGGCAGATACTTTCATGGAATCGATAGACGCGACATTTAATCCAGACATCACTTTAGTCAACGCCTCATCCGCATATGGAAACAGGGCACCGTCACGAACAAGGGTTTCTCGCAAGGTGACAAGCTCCTTACGTAATTCGACTAATGCCAATGGTAAGCCATCCGCTAACGATTGATACGACGTTAACTGAGCCTGTTTTTCTTCATATAAATTCGAGAGGCTTAACTGCTGAGCTTGATATGCTGTTCGATAAGCTACTGTCATATCAATACTCTGAGTAGCTTGAGACAATTCTTCTTTGATTTTCCATGGAGGCTGAGCCAAAAAAGAAGCCGTTTCAGAGGGCGTAATAACGTGAGTTACAGTAGTGACACCTCGGGAAAAAATGGCATCCAATTGATCTTTATTCTGTTGATACAAATAACTTCCTGCTGTTGCCAGCACACTCAACACTAAGCTCGCCTCTAATATTTTAAAGCGACCATACGCCGTTTTATCATTTGGCTTACAGTGTGTAAGCAGCAAGTCCGCGTTACGCAAGCTACTGAAAATTGGTGCGTTAGAATTTGAGCTAATTGATTGCGTATCGATTCGCGCTAACTGTTGAGCAAAAGAAATAGCGGTATAGCCATGCCCTCTTGGTTTGTTGATGACTTCTTTCAGCAATTTCCAAATATGAGCCGGGATCA
The DNA here is from genome assembly GCF_033339995.1 of Vibrio sp. 1641. NCBI lineage: Bacteria > Pseudomonadati > Pseudomonadota > Gammaproteobacteria > Vibrionales > Vibrionaceae > Vibrio > Vibrio sp. 1641. The sequence goes on along the minus strand of NZ_JAWOVP010000002.1, from coordinate 431,819 downwards.
AAGCCGGACGCTTTCGATCTTTTAACTGCTTATTCCAAGCATCACCAAATATTGATCCTAAAAATAGGTGTCCAGCGAGCAAAGCGAGAGAGTAAACATCATCTTGCGGTTCCGCGATGCCAGTTTCTATATAAAGAGGGGAAGCGTAGCTCAAGCTTGCTTCTGCGTAAGGTTCTGTCTCTCCAATGTAACGAGCAGCGCCGAAATCAATGAGCTTAACGTAATCGCCTTCACTCACTAATACGTTAGATGGTTTAATATCAAGATGGCAGATACCTCTTGTATGCATAAACTCTAGAGCGCCAGCGAGTTGATACACCAACCAAGCGATGTGGTCGTGGCGGAAGCCTTTAGAAGAATGACGCTCCATTTTTTCTGCCAGTGATTCACCTTGGATCCACTCGTACATCAAATATGGGCGTTCGAATTCGTTGCCGATTTTTACAAAGTTAGCCACGCTAGGGTGTTGAGAAAGCTCCAGCCTGCTCGCTTCGTTAATCAACATTTTGCTCGCAAATTCTGGCGAGTCATCATTGATAACTTTGCAACAGATTTGCTTCTCTGGCTGCCCTTTTTTTGCAAGATGGTAAACCGTTGTCTTACCATTTTTAGAAGGAAGCTTGTCTAATACATCAAACTGTGAAAAAAGCACGTACTCAAGCTTCGGCTTATTTTTTTCTGCTAGCCTTTGCTCATTCAGTTTCTTTTTCTCAATAGCTTTAACAACCAACTGATCGATATATCCTTTGGCTGTACTCTGATTATTAGACACTTAGTACTCTTTCATAGAATAAATATTATTAGAGTTGAATAATATTTTCTTGAACGTACTTGTATCAAGGTTGGTATTTAAAACAAACAGTAAGCCTATTATTTTAGTTATTATTACTAACTTATTAGACTTTTTTACTTACGCTTTCACTGCATGAGTTATACGCTTTTTCGTGTTACAAACTTCAACCTAATAATATGAGTATATTTTCATTGCTATTTGATCGATGAGTGCCCACTAACATTGCAGTAATTGGAGAACTCCTTTGTCACCATGAAAGTCGAACATTAACAACGTAGTTGGTTGCTTAAAGTGGTGCTCTCTGACCGCAAAGGCAATTAAAGCGAGAGAAGAACAACTGCCCATCGTGCCCCACAACTCATTGATAAGCTGCGGTTGTTCTGGGTTCGTGAATCGTTCTGCTTTCGCCCCCAGAGCAAAGCCGTAATCTTCCGAATGCATGCGCAGGTTCGTCATATCGGAATACACTTCACCAAATGAATCGAGCTTTTTACTCGCACGTTGAACAAGTCGAAACATGCCTCTTCGGTCTGAAGTGTTTAATTCCGTATCAATGTAGCCAAGCTGCGCTTGAGGCTTAAGTTTCAATGTTTCTACGGTGTTTTTTCGACAAAGAATTAAACCCGCCCCACCCTCGCTCGGAATAACGCCCCATGGATTATTGGTACTCATTACCATCGCATCGTCGATGAGTGTTTGCATCGAACTCACCAAGGAATCGACACTGATACACATCATAGCATCATATTTATCCAATGATTTCATGGCCTGGAGAACGAAACTAGGCCCACTGGCATGAACAGCATTCACCACAGAGAGAAATTCAGCATAGTTACTTTCACCAAGCCATTCTTGCAGCTTTACTAGAGAAACAGACACAGGCACCGCTATAAGCAAAGGTATTGGTCTCAATGAACGTGGTAACTGTGCTAATAATGAATCAAGCAAGTGGGTGATTAACTCACACGTTTTTTCAAACTGCTCACTTTCTTTGGTGTATTCGATTTTGGCGTAAGTAAAACGCTCGATACCATCATCCCCTACACATTGGTCGAATCTTCCTAAATCAGCATACGAAACTGCACTAGCAATATCTAAATTCATACCGGTTGGCGTCATCACTTCCATCCCTAGCACGTAACGGCCTGTTGAATTATGCATGCTCGCTTACCTCTTCCAACTTAGTGATGGATGTCGACACCAACAAATGCTCCTTGCCCTGACAAGGAAACGCAGCGGTGTAACTGATTGATATAGTTTTCTTTTCCGCATCAACGAATAAGGTGTACATCGCCATATCAGCTTGATAACTTTGATCTTTGAACGTCGCGATCGCACGGTATTTTTCTTTAGGAATTCGAAATGAAAGCGTGTCATCATGACAAAAGCCACTCATCATCAAACGCTCCCCCCCACGAAGGAAGCCTTTGCACTGTTGATCAATAGGCGCGCTTTGGAAGAACCGCTTATCAAAATCGAGTGGCAACATTGGCTTGCGATTCTCAATCCAATCGTCATCGAACGTGCCGGCCAGCTTCTGGCGCGACTCAAAGAACGGAGGCACAGGCCCGAACCCCGCAACGCGTAGCTTTTTCGCGGCGGCACTCCAGTCCTCTCGGGGATAAAAAATCGAGGGTACTTTCTGTTCAAGCAATTCTTTGTTGGAGTCGGCAACCCCACCACCTATTCGGTTACGTAAATCACCGCCTACCGCGCAAGTGTAATCAATGTCTTTTTCAATAAATGGGACTGGATTGCTCAGCGTGATACTGCCAGCATGCTCAACCCATACGCGTTCCCCGTGAATAGCGAGAATCTTATCGATATGACCATCAATCAACACGCGACACTCTTGGTATGTCACTGGCTTTTTCGCGTAACTGCGCGCTTTGCCGTAAACAAGTACATCTGTGTTGTCTTTGGTATACGCGAACTCGTGGTCAACTTTCATCGCAGAGAAGCCTTCTTCGCCCAAATATTGGGGATCATCGAAGATTTCACTTTCACCTAATTCGTGCCAAACCACACCATCGAATTGCCATGTGCGTTTGGCGACCACAACCCACACTTCATCGCCGTTTTCGTCACGTTGAAAACGACCTTTAAGTGATAGCTCAGGGTGCGCCTCAATATCCCATAACTGCATTGCTATTCCTTAAGTTGAATCGTTCGCTCGCAGAAGGTGCGGCCTTTAAATTGTTAAAGTTCCAGTCTTGTTGATGAATCGGCATTGCCATATCCCAAGGCACGTAGGCTCTGGATTGAATACAGAGTTGAAGCCATAGCCAATAGCGGAACAGCACATCAACGTTAGAATCTTGCATCGCAGCTAACGTAGACTCGAAGCTCAATGCGTAACCCAAGCGGCTTGGTAGATTTTGGATATATTTTTCATCTTCCACCCACTCATTGAGCAGATCGACGATCTCTTCCCATTCATACTCGACACCAACATCTTGCGGATTCAGAGGAAGAAGCTTTCCGTAGACGACATACAAGGCTTGAAGCCAAATTTCACCTTCAGCTTCCTCCAGACTTTCCAAGTGCTCGATGATTTGGGGCACCAGTTTCCAATCGCCACTCAGCGCAAAATCAACAGGTGCTAATGAAGAAGAGATATCAAACGCCTCAAACTCTTTTAACTCAAGCAACTTGGCATAAGTGAGCACTTGCGCTGATGGTAATCTATTTGGTTCGATGCCAAAGCTCTGACGGAACCAAGTGCCTCTGTCACGTTTGGTAATCAAACGTTCAAATAGGTATTGTTCGCTGCCTGCATTGTCATTAAGCCAATCAATCCCCTCTTTTACGTCTTGTAAAGCGAGCAGTGGCAAAGCAACTTGAGAGCTAATGATGCTGGCTTTGTGCCAGCGCTTGATGAGAGAAACACTTAATGTTTGACGTACACGTAAGCATTCAAAGTAAAACGCACTGGATGTCGCATTACCCTCAATAAGCTCCGAAAGCGTACTATCCATAGATTCAACCGGAGATTGTACGGCAATGACCATTGCAGTTTTAGCGTCAATATCTTCGAGTAAACTCAATCCGCACAAAAGGTTATCCAACTCTGAGCCCAACTCCCCCTGTAGCATCAGCCAGCTGTAAATTTCTGGCTCCTGGCCTCTTAACTGATGAATCAACCCCGGTGCTAGCCGATAAAACGACAAGTACACCTGCTTCAGTTCTTCAATTTGGCGTTCGATCAGATTGAGATACGCCAACTCACGACTTGGATAACCCCTTTTGTGAATTTGAACTCGCTGCCTGATTAAAAACCCGATACTTTCAGAAGCAATGGATAGCTTTTCATTACAGAAATCCAGCCATGTTACTGGCAACTGGGAAAGGTCATTCACAGCGCGCTCAGCTTTTGCTAACGCGCCTTCGACTTCTTGATTGGTTATGGGTGCCTTTAGGTGCTCGACACCGATTCTTTGTCGCATCTAGTTATCCGTTATTAGCGTGCCATAACGCGATTGCAATTAGTTAACTCGAAGTAATTAGCTCACTTGGCGTGACTTGTTAACACAAAACCATTAGCTAACGCTAGGTAGTTAGTTAATTGCGATCGTTCCGCCTTGAATTTTTTGTGCTTTTTCTGCTTGAGAAGTGACGTACTTCGCTTTAGTGGTAATTCGTCCATCGCGCCCGCTATAGCGAGTTTCTGTCTCACCACTTTTGACTACCAACTCTTGTTCTGTCTCGATAACCATCTTCTTCGCTCGCAATACAAACTCGTCAGAGTCATCCAGAATGGAGAAGAAAATGTCCGTCACAAGAGGCAAGCTTAAGTCGTCGTTCAAAAACTCAACTCGACAACTTAATCGATTATCGATAGCCATTTGCAGTTCAGAACGACGAAAGCCACGTCCTAGTCTCGCAGTGAGTGGCTGCTTAAATGGGTTACCGTCAAAATCAACTCGCACACTGCCCATAGACTCATTGATAGCCACTATTCTTCCAAAACGCGAAAAGCAAGCCGTTGATTCGGCTTGCTGCTCTGATATTACTTCTGTTGTAAGAGGTTGTTTTTCCATTGTTAGTTAACCACTACGTTGCCACCTTTCACGACGACTTTGTCACTGCCTTCGATCGTAATAGCCGAGCCTGATAACTTTATTGAACCATCACTGTTCATCACTAAAGAGGAACCCCCCGTTTTCAATACAATCTTGTCGCCACTGATAATTTGCGTTGCACCATCAGCTTTATAAGCGGTGTTCCCTTTCACTGATACCGTTAAGTTGCCACCAACCGTCTGGTTATCATCCGCACCAATATCTGAACTCCTAGACGCACCGATAGTAAGGTTACTGTTTTCGCCAATATCTAAGTCATCATTTTTACCGATCTTAGTCGTACGGTTATCACCAATTTCTAAGTCAGAATTGTTTTTCACATACTGGGCTTCGTTCGCGTTGTATGTGACGGTAACGTCTTGCTCGACTGTCTCGGTAAACGTACTGTTTACTTGTGTCGTTTTATGCCCATTAATGGTTTCTTTATGGTCACCATGAACTTCATTCGTTTGGTGACGTGCAACCTTCAAGAATTCATCTTGACCGATATCACGGTAACGGTTGTTGAGCACCTTGGTCGACATGTCTTTTTGAGCGTGAATATAGACTTCTTCTTGGTTCGCTTCGTCTTCAAAACTCAACTCGTTGTAACCTGTTCCTTTGTGCGTTTGCGTGCGGAACGTGGTACGAGTTTTGTTTTCTGGCAAAGAGTACGGTGGGAAATGCAAACCGTTGTAAACTGCGCCCGTAACTAACGGACGATCTGGATCCCCCTCAAGGAAAGTCACTACGACTTCGTGGCCAATACGCGGCAAATAAACTGCGCCCCATGTTGGCGCCGCCATGGATTGGCTTACACGAATCCAACAGCTTGAATGTTCGTTGTTATCACCGTAGCGATCCCAATGGAACTGTACTTTCACTCGACCAAGCTTGTCGGTGTAAATCTCTTCACCTTCTGGTCCTACAACGACCGCCGTTTGAGGGCCATCCACTACTGGTGCCGCTAGTTTAGGCGCTTTAAACACCACATCACGTGGAATACATGAGAACTGGTTGTAGTAAGTGGTTGGCATACCACTCGCTTCATCTTCATGCACTTGCGGATCTTGACCTGTGTGCATTACAGACAACATGAGGTAATCGCGGTTAATCTCAGAACGCGGGTGGTCACTGACGTTAAAGCTGTAACCAGATGCTAAGCGCATTACGTCACTCGTTGCTTCCACTTGTTGATTATCGACTATGTGTTCCGACATCCACTCCGTGGTTCTCACCTGACCCATCAGCGGGTCAACGTATCGTCCAGGATAATCAAACTGCTTGAGATCTTGGTCTAGCTCGCCAGCCTGTGTCATCTCTTGTGGAATTTTAGGGTGTTCGTAGTTGTAATCTGTGTACGTAACCTGTCCCGTTCTAACGCGGTTAACTAACTCGAGATCAGAGATATGTTCGCGATCGGCAACACCGCCACCATCGGCATGATAAACAATCGGCCCAATGTAAGAAGCATTTAGTGGCGAGCTTATCAAAGGTGCAATCGCGTCATTACTGTCGACAATGACCATCGTATGATTTGAATCGCTATGGTCAAAGTAATACCACATACCGTGTTCAGCCATCATACGCTGCACGAAGTGCAAGTCAGACTCACGGTATTGCAGAACGTATTCTTTTGGAGGATAAGTACCCGACACTTCAAATCGGTAATCGGTGACTGCCCCATCATCGAGTACTTCTGTGATGATGTCTTGCGCTGACTTTTGCTGGAAAATACGACAATCTTGGCGCTGAGATAAGAACCAAGCTTGAGGAACCAAGACTAATTGATAACGAGAAAAACGACGTCCAGTCCCTAAGTAACGAACTTCATTCACCACGCCGTTGAACACGCGCGCAGCCCCAACACCTTGTCCGTAAAGTGTCAACGTTCCTGCTTTACGTATTAACTCATCGAACGAGATATCTGGATCAAGTGAAAGTAATGAGAGATTGATGTGGAAAGGCTTAGATAACTCTTCATGAACATGAAAGCTCTCAACCCGAAATTCATGCCCACATCCAGGTACTTCAAATTTAAATTCTACGTCATTCACCATATCTTTTACCTGATACAAATAATCGAATTAGGGCCAACAATCGTTGGCCCTGAATCTTTACGCGACGAGCAATTAAGCTTCGCGTGGAGCACGCCAGTCGTCGTTACCCGCAGTACCACAGTTTTCGTGAGTTACTTCGATCGCACGGTAAGTGAACTTAAGCACTTCTTCTGTCACGCGGTCAGCTGTTGCTGCGTCTTGACAGTGGTTCATACGAGTTTGGATATCGACAAGTAGCGCATCAATCAATTTGATTGAGTAGTAGTGCTCTTGTTTACCTTGAACTGAAGTACGGTAGAAGCGGATCACACACTCAGGAAGTTTTTCGCCAGATACTAGTGCGTTGAATAGTAGTGGAGATGAGCGATCTTGAACTTTAGTTACAACAAGTGGACGGTGTACACGTTGACCCGTTGGCTGACCACTTTGTGGATCACGTGGAACTGTTAGCACGTGATCAAGCTCTTGTACTAGGAACTCATCAACGTGAGCTTCTTGCCATGTGTTACCTACTGAATCTGCAGAGTAAGTATCTTTAGTAATATGGCCTTGAGTCTCACCTTGGATAGACATATATGCTGGAGTTGGCATCGCTATTTCCTTTTCTAAAATCTGTTTTGTTTAAATCACCAAATCGCTTATCACCGCGACTACTTGGTATAATCAAAGTCCGTGCCAACTTTAAAAACACAGCAAAAACAACGACTTAATCAAATTAAGACATTATTCACTAATATCTTGAGTACAATTTATTGGATAAAAAACCAAAAAGTTGGATTAAGATAATAATAAATTGTTCTAACTTTAAAAAGTGAAAATAACCATATAAAACCGTGTAAATAAAGTCATTAAAACTAATAAATCCGACACTTTTACTATCAATTAATTTAGAATAACAACGCCATTAAAATAACCACAAACATTAATGTCACAATAATCATTAAAAATAACCAACAAACGATAGTCAAAATATCTTGATAAAAAAAGAACGCAATCACTTTTAGTATAATAGCCGCTACCTCTTTTCCTCTAAAGAATAAAATGGCTATGATAAATATAAACCTTTCTTCATTAATTCAGCGTCTACACCCGATTGCAAAAGTAGCATTAGAAGACGCCGCTGCACTTGCAGTCTCTGAAAAAGCAAACGAAGTTCAAATTGAGCATTATTTACTGAGTCTATTAGAAAGGCCAAATAGTGATTTTGACGTCTTATTAAGTCATTTTGATTGTTCTGAGAACTTATTAAGACAATCGGTTCGATCCACACTCGACACCAACGCCAAAGGAAATGGCAGCAAACCTGTTTTTTCTGCTTTATTAATCGAATGGTTGCAAGAAAGCTGGCTGGTTTCTTCTTTAGATCTATCCGAAACACAAATCCGCTCTGGTGCCTTACTCCTTACTCTTGTTAGCAACCCTCTCCGTTACGGCCAACATGGTTACGCCTCTATCCTTGAAGCGGTAAACCCTGACAGCCTTAAGCGTAACTTTGCAGAGCTTACAAGCCACTCTATTGAGGCGCAAGTTGCTACTTCAGAGAAAACACAAGCTCGTGAGGATGGCTCAGCACTGAGCAAGTTCACAACCGACTTCACTGGTAAAGCACGCAAAGGCGAAATCGACCCTGTTTTCTGCCGCGACCAAGAAATCCGCCAAATCGTGGACATTCTTGCTCGTCGCCGTAAAAACAACCCTATTGCTGTTGGTGAACCGGGCGTTGGTAAAACCGCAGTAGTAGAAGGTTTGGCACTTAAGATTGTACAAGGTGACGTACCAGACAACCTCAAAGGTGTTGAGCTTTACGGCCTGGACATGGGTCTCCTGCAAGCTGGTGCAAGCGTAAAAGGCGAATTCGAAAAACGCCTAAACGCAGTATTGGATGAAGTGAAAAACTCACCAACTCCAATCATTCTATTCATCGATGAAGCACACACCCTTGTTGGCGGTGGTAACCAAGCAGGCGGCAGCGACGCGGCAAACTTGCTAAAACCAGCCCTAGCGCGTGGTGAAGTGAAAACCATCGCTGCGACAACATGGTCGGAATACAAGAAATACTTCGAGAAAGATCCTGCTCTTGCGCGTCGTTTCCAATTGGTGAAACTCGACGAACCGTCTCCTGAGCAAGCAGCATTGATCATTCGTGGTCTGCGCCCAGCATACGAGAAGTCACATAACGTTTACGTGCGTGACGATGCTATCACTGCTGCGGCAGCACTTTCTGCTCGTTACATCTCTGGTCGTCAACTGCCAGACAAAGCGATCGATGTACTAGATACGGCGTGTGCACGAGTGAACATCAGCCTTAATGCCATTCCTGCTTCTGTAGAGACACTGCAGCAAGAACTTGCAGCTCAACAGCGCGAGCTTGAAGCACTTGAGCGTGATGCTCTGCAGCAAACTGGCGACAAGCACAGCCTTGCTAACATTCCAGACCTAAAACTGGCAATGGAAACAACGAAAGAAGAGCTAGCAGAACAAGAAGCTCAATGGCACAAAGAAAAGGAGCAGATCCAAGAGATGATTGCTCTACGCTCTCGCTTGCATGAACTGGTTTTTGGCGAAACAAATGAAGAAGAGCTTTCTGCAGACGAAGATTCAGAACAAGAGCAAGACGTTTCTCCATATGCAGAAATGGATGAAGAAGCCGTTCGCATTGCAATTTCAGCCTGCCAAGAACAGTTAGACGCAATCCGCAGTGGTAACCCGCTGGTTCACTTTGAAGTGGGTCCAGATGAAGTTAGCCATGTGATCTCGGACTGGACTGGTATTCCTATGGGTAAGATGCTTCAAGACGAAGCAGAAACCACGCTAAAACTGAAAGAAAGCCTAACACAAAGCATCAAAGGCCAAGAATACGCTATCGATGCACTGTCTGAAGGCATTCAAACTGCGAAAGCTGGTCTAGGTAACCCAGACGCACCAACAGGCGTATTCCTGCTGGTTGGCCCAAGTGGCGTGGGTAAAACCGAAACGGCTCGTGCGATCGCTGATCAAATGTTTGGTGGTGAGCGCTTTATGACGACCATTAACATGTCTGAGTTCCAAGAGAAGCACACGGTATCTCGCCTAATCGGTTCTCCTCCGGGTTACGTAGGTTACGGTGAAGGCGGCATGCTGACAGAAGCGGTTCGTCAACGTCCATATTCTGTTGTTCTTCTTGATGAAGTGGAAAAAGCCGACCCTGAAGTGTTGAACCTGTTCTACCAAGTGTTCGACAAAGGCACGCTGAACGACGGCGAAGGCCGCACAATCGACTTCAAGAACACGCTGATCATCATGACCAGTAACCTTGCAACACACGAGATTGAATCTTTGGTTCATCAATCAAAAGACATCGATGCGAACATCATCGCAGAAGCTATTCGCCCTACTTTGAACCAACACTTCAAGCCAGCGCTGTTGGCACGTATGTCAGTACTACCATTTGTTCCGCTGTCTGATGAAGCAATGAAAGAAATTATTCACCACAAGCTGAACAAAGTTTCTCAGCGTCTACAGAGCCATCACAAGTTGTCGCTAAGCTACGAAGACAGCTTGGTTGAGTTCGTACTAGGTAACTGTCGCCTTGCTGAAACGGGCGCGCGTAATATCGACGCGGTCATCAACCGTCAGTTGCTGCCGCAACTATCGACTCAGCTATTAGTGCATGACAAGGATGATTCACATACGCAAATCGAAGTGTCTGTCGATGAGCAAGGAACACTAACCTATGCGTTCAGCTAACCATAGCGAACTTAGTAACGCCCTACTTGCGATCAGTCAGTCTTTGGCTGATCGCAGCCAGCTTACCCAAACGTTGGATGCTGTGTTGACTGCTGCGAGACAAATGACCCTCGCAAAGCACGGCATCATTTATGTGTTGGACCAGACTGGGCAGGCGTTGATTCCAAGTACCGCTCACCATAACGATAAAACTATCGTTTCCCATCCTTGGGATGCATTACAGTTAGACTCAGCCAGTGAGAACGATCCATTTAACTTTGCCATTCGTAATGGTGAAGTGGTGTTGATTAACGAGTTGTATAAGTACAACGGCTATGACTGCGAAAGCATCTATCAAACTGAGCAGACACTGGGATTAAAAAGCGAGAACTTATTGGCTTGGCCTTTGATTGATAGCGAAAGCAAAACCATTGGACTGTTAGTCTTACTCGATTTGAACGTCATCGATAACGAGGCAGCCTTGACTGAGTTTTGTCGTATGGCCGCGAGTAATATTCGCCAAGCTGTGTGGTTAGAGCAATACGGGCAAGTGATTAAAAATCTCAATGCAGACAATCAAGCCCTAGTGCGCGAGAATACTCAGCTCAAAAAGCGTACCCAGAAAGCCTATCAAGGTCCTATTGCAGAGAGCGAAGAAATGCTCAATGTCTTGAATCGTCTTGATAAGGTGCTATCTCTTCCTGTCGACGTTCTGTTGCGTGGTGAAACGGGCGCTGGTAAAGAGGTGATCGCGAAATACATTCACGAAAACTCTAATCGTTCAGAACAGCCTTTGATCGTTCAGAACTGTGCGGCTATTCCAGAGCAGTTATTGGAATCTGAGCTTTTTGGGCATAAGAAAGGTTCATTTACGGGCGCAGACAAAGACAAAGTCGGTTTGTTTGAAGCAGCCAACGGCGGCACGCTTTTCCTAGATGAAATTGGCGATATGCCAATGCTACTGCAGGCAAAGTTACTGCGTGTACTACAAGAACGCAAAGTTCGCCCTATCGGTACCAGCAAAGAGATTGAGGTGGACGTTCGCGTTATCGCCGCAACCCACTGTAATCTTATGCAGCAAATCAAAGATGGCGGATTCCGTGCCGATTTGTTCTATCGTTTGAATGTGTTCCCTATTACATTACCACCATTGAGAGCTCGCAAGTCAGACATTATTCCCCTTGCCGAACATTTCGTGCAACACACAACCAACACGCTAGGTCTGCCGCAAGCGCCAGGGTTAAGTGCCAACGTACGTAAACAGCTGCTTGCCTACCAATACCCAGGGAACGTGCGTGAGCTTAAGAACATCATTGAGCGCTCGGTGCTACTGTCCGATTTTGAAACCATTACTCACATTGAGTTTGGCGAACAAATCCCAGAAGATGTACCAAGTATCGACATGAAAGCAGCTTCACCTACCCCAGAGCAACCTGCTTACGAGCAGCAAGCACAAGCGGATTTAGAAGACGTTTCAAAGAGCCTTAAGGACGTTGTCAGCCAATACGAGCGTACAGTAATCATCGATTGCTTAAATGCCTGCAATTGGCACACCAAGAAGGCCGCTGAGCAGTTGGCGCTGCCAATGAGCACACTCAACCACAAGATGAAGAAATACGACATTTCTGCAGCGGGTTGATGGGGCTTTAAAAGAAAATTCTAAATTCAGTATGAAGTCATAAGAAAAGAAAAACCGCCCGAAGGCGGTTTTTTTGCACCTAGGAAGGGTTATCAAGTGACTTTTCCAAGGGCTTGGGTGCTTGAGTTACCGCAGGTTGTTTCTCAATCCAATCTTTCAGCCATTTCTTGCGTTGAGATTCGTTATACTGCTTCCAAGTTTCAGCCGCAGACTTGTCTACGCCTTCCTCTGTCGACTCTTTCTCAATTAACCAAGGCATATCACTAAAGAAATTACCAGCCAAAGCACTATCCGCATTTAAAGAAGGAATAGAAATTACAGCATCACGACCAATATCATAGTCATCAGCTCCATTTAATCCGACTTGTTTTAGATGAGCAACCGAAAGCTCCAAGTTCGCTTTACCACCAATTACACCACCAAACGGTCTTAGGCCTTTTAACCTAACTCCCGTTGGTGCAACATATTCCAAGTTAAACCTCATGCAGTACATCGTATAGTTTTTGCTCTTAGATAGTTCATTCTCTTTAGTGAGACTACCTACAGCTTCACCTATAAACTCACTCATGGCATCAACTTGTTCTCGATGGTTTTCTGAAATAGATTCAGTAAACATCCATTCTTCGTTTTTATAGGCAAACTCACCAATATGATACATATCGGTGAAGTAAAGAGGACCTTTAACTGGCTTGCCATCATTTCCGTCGAGCGCCAGTTGAATACACATATTCACTGCTTCCCACGGCATACCCAAACGTTCATAAAGTGCTTTTTCATGACTCTCACCCAAAATCAGTACATAAATACTGGCAGGATCGTCTTTCTTTTTGTTTCCCCATGAGAAACCATCACGCCAGATATTATCAGCCGATTGGTACCACTTTCTTTCACTGAAAAAGTTCAAACCAGACGCTTTGGTGTCTATAGCCACCAATTGCTGTTTAATGCCATGAAGTATAGGGATGGTATTTTTGTCTCCCTCACCTGCCATTAAGGTAAAGCTCTCTACCATAAGGTCCTGTTCACGTAGACGCAGTTGCTGCTCTCCCAAGTAGGTATCAAGCAAAACCAGTCTAGTTTCTGTACTTAAAGCGCCAATTTGCAACTCATCTTCAGCATCATCAAACTTCTGCCCCAGACTGTACTCTTGTGGTAAATAAAAACTATGTTGCCCTTGGTTTGTTCTAATTCCCAAGCAGTAACGCATATTTTGGAAGCCTCCGCCTTTTACATAGCGCTTAAAGGAATCCGCTTCTGCAAAATAGTCGCTTGGCTGACCCGATATCGCTGCTCCGGAAACTGCCATACTGAACATTGCATCAGAGAACATTAGCTTTGCTTTAGAGGTCATTGGTTTCATACCGTCGATCATCACATCACCGAAGCGGAATGAGGGAATATGCTCAATAGCAATCAACGTAGCGCCGTCATCAATCCCCTGTTGCTTGTAAAAAGCACTTATTCGCCCATCAGGATCTGCTTTGAAGTCACTAACCTTCATTGGCAGCATCCAGTCACTGAAAGCTGGACCTTTAATATTTTCGAGCCCGTCGACGCGATCATAGCCAATAGTAACTGGCTTCGCATACTTGTGTTCTTTTTTAAGTATCAACTGCACTTTCACTTTATCGTATGGACCTAGGCGACTGCTGCTAGATTGCTGAATCCAACTATCATATGACATCCATTCCGGTTCATCACTTTCAGCATAGCGAGCTGACTGAACTAGTATTCGACAATAGCCGATTTCATCTTTCTTTAACTCACTTCCTTGCGGGTTAAATGACTCGGTAAAGTTATCAAACATCGTTTCATTTGGGTGTTCAAACAACATGGTTTGTATCGGGAAGATTTGATTAAATGCACCTGACGCTTTAAAGCTATCCCTGTTTTCGGTTATAGAGAGATGAGAAACTTTGCTATTAGTTGTTATTGGAGCAGGCCAATGCTGCGCACCTTGTGGCATCTTTGTCGATAATTCGGTGTAGTACTCGTTATCACAACGGTTCTTCCAGTTAGCCGCTAAGGTGTTTCCTTTGATCGTATGTACAGACCAATCATCGCTCAAAATGTAGTTCTCAATGTATTCCTTCACCTTGTAACGCTCAACCAAAAACCTAAACGAGATATTAGAATTCCGTTTGGTTTGAGATCCTAGGTCAGCGAGTAATAACACTAAGCCATTAATAGCAAGCGCTCGTAGTTGGTAGCGTTTTAACACCTCCTTACGAACTTCTTCGCTCTCAAGGTGAGTAATGAGTTCCTGATAAGACCTACATTCAATACCTACATCTACCTTACTGCGTCGCAAATCGTTAAGTAACTCGATATGTATTTTTGCCAGCCTTTCAAGCTCACTGACAACCTCATGGCTTTGCTTTAACTCTTCTAGGAAGGAGTCCAACATTAAACTATCAATCACTTTCACCGCAGATATTGCTGTCTTTGAACCCTCTATGGCAAGCATAAACCCTCTTGCCGCAGGAGCTATAGCAGGAATATAGGAAGCGACGTCAACGACACTGTCAAAAATCGCCATTCGCAGTGCGACTTCTGCTTTATCTTGCGCAACCATCTCAGCTTCTAGAGCAAGCCTAGAGCGTTCCATTGCATGCGAGCCATAGCGACTGGGATGAAAGAATATGTTCAGGGATTGCAGGTAAATACGGATTACAACCCGACGGTTTTGTCTTAGATTAGGGTTGTTGCGGTCGACTTTTTCACCTTGTTTGGGAACATAGACAGGTTTACTTTCACCAAAAGCGGCTACCGAAACACGACCTTCAAAAACAGGGAACTCCTTCATGAGCAGCTTTTTCGCATATTCTGCGCGCTCTGCCGAGACCTGCATATTTGCTTTCTCGGTACCGACTTGGCAAGCATGCCCTTCTATCTCTACTCTAAGGTTTGGCTCATTCTCTAAAACGTTGGCAAGAGAAGCAGCAAGCTGTTTAAATATAGGTGCATGATCCTTTAACTCTTTTTCACGCGAGTTAAAGGCAAATTCTATTTTTATTCCTGCGCCTCTAGAGCTATTTACGAGAATGGCGTCAATCTGATTGCCAGATTGATCACGCGCATCTTTTAAAGCCTGTTCTAGTTTTTCTTCCTGGATATGGTTAGCTGTCTTCCAAACTGGAATTTGAGCAAGGTAGTCTTTTGTAACTTCTTCTGTTCCTTGCTCTGCTTTATCAACCTTTTTATTTTGATTAACCAGCTGTTTAGCTTTTTTATACAAACTAAGTGCTGTCAATCCCGTTCCGAAGCCATTAAAACCAACGGTTTTACCACCAGAAAGCCAAGCTTCCGCAACTCGCCCGGCAACCACACGTCGGTTACCCAGACGTGATTCTAAAGAAAGTGCAAGTGCGCTTGACCGAGCTTCATTGGTGTTAAAAACCTTATCGTGAAATAGCGCCTTCCAACCAACACCCGCGATAGCTGGAGTGTGGAGTTCCTGCAACTTATCAAGCGCTTCTTTCGTACTGTAAATACCGTAATACAATTCGCCCGCCGCTTTCATCGCAGGCGGCATCTCGGACTTAACTGCATCCCAATACAGTTTCGAGACGTTATTAAACACCGCTTGGCGGCCATCACGGTCTAAAGTGTCTTGCAAGCTACCGCTCAGCAGCCCTGCTCCTAGCTGAGCAGACACATCTCGGATATTCTTGAGTAACGCAATACTCCTTGAAGCTGGCGTATTGGCTGTTACACCTTGTACATTACCGTGAAGGTAATGTTTCATATTTCCAAAGTACTGAGGGTATTGATAAATCAAGGATTCCTCAAGGGAGATCATATCGCCACTGACAATGGCAAATTTCCCTAACGGAGTGCTTGAAGAAAAGGTAATCTGTTCACGTAGCTCGTAAGTATAGACTGTATCTAAGCCTTCAGAAAATTGCTGAATATGAGCGTCTTTAATGAACTGTGGAACACCATTTTTCATCTGGCTTGGAATAAATTCGACACGGATACTGTATAAGCCTTCTTTAAAATCAGCAGGATCAACGTGAAACATCGCGCATGGATATTGCTTAGCATTTTCTTCTGAAAGCTCATCTTCAGGTAATGCCGCTTGTACTGAAGAGCCTATCGTTTTGTATTCCCCACCTTCTTTGGTTGAGTCAAACTTTTGCAAAGTAACCGTCGCACTTTCATAGCCTTGATCAGAAAAAACCACAGCGCAACTCGCCACAACAGGTAAAACGAAGCCTTTTAGTGTCTCTCCCGATTCACTTACATCTTCATACCACTTGTTATATTCTGCCTGTTCTTCGCTGAGCCCCCCGTTCGCAGCTGGTTCGTAAGGCTTAGCCAATTGTTCAATGCTGACCTCTGTCAAGGTGAGTTTTGCTTCGCTGTTTTCCAACTGGCTACTCAAATCTGCAACTTTTGTAGCTAACTCTTTGGGGTTTAACTCAGAAAGTGAAGCTATTAAAGGCAAGGGCGGAAAGCGGAAAGTGAAGGTCTGCCCGCCCTCTTTGGGTAAATCCCTACCTAACGCATGAATTGTGTGCTCTGGTGTCAGGACCTCAAAAGCCCCATATTGATCGGGCTTTCCGTTACCCAGTGAACATAACTTAAATTTATGGTCGGTAGCCCAAAGCTTAGGGCTATCGCTATCAGTGACGTTAAGTATCGGCACTTTCGCTAACGGGCGAATATTGGAAATATTTTCTCCAACTAGACTCGTGTTGGAGTGCCATGAAGGGTAAGTTTTGTCGTTATTTTCATCTTCTTCGGCTGCAAAGTAAGCGCCAAATAAATAATAACTAGCATGTAGCGGTATTGTATTGCAGTTCTCTACAAGGCTCATAAATCCCCCTCTTTAACAAAATCACCATTATTGGCAAAAGCGTTGTATAGAGAAGAATTACCAGCACTATGGCCTGTCCCAATTTGCTCCCATTTCAGGTATGGCCCAAATTCATTGTTTTCTGTTGTCTTGCTCAATATAACTCTAGCCGCTCCATCTCGTGTGTAATTTACATCTTTACCTAGAATTTCAAAATAACGTAACTTACCTACCGCTCTTGGAACAATTTCTTCCGACTGGAAGGTTCTATTTTTAACGTCAATAAGATAACGGTGCGTTCTGGTTTCTGACCAAACATAACGTCCTGTTGGGCTAATTGCTTTCTTACGGAACTCCTTGGCATCCAAATCACCTCCTCTTTCTTTAGGTGCAACAGAATAAAGCAGTTCATTCGTCTGCTCATCGAAAACTGCTACTCCATATGCAACAACAACAATTCGTTTTCCATTATATATAACAGAGTATTCATTAAAATTAACTTCCGTTTCTTCTTTTTCACCCGTCGCTAACGTGTACTTCCAGTCTTTAAACTTGTCTACGTAGTAAAGATAGCTGCTGTCTTCAGCCCATAGAAACTCTGGGTAGCCACGTGAACGACCTAGTTCAATATACTCACCCGTCTTAAGATCTTTAATTACTTTAAACATCCCTTCTGAAGCCGAATAAGCCAAAGCCAAGTAGCGATTATTTGGAGAGACACGCATTAGACGAACTTTGCCAACAAACTCATCTGCGACCAGACGTAAGTCCGTCCCATCCGTTTTTATACTCCACACTTTATCCCTTTGATCATAGTGGTCTTTCGCTTCATTTCGGGCGTTATCCCAACGAAACACTACACGTGGTAAATCATAAGAGCCTTCATTGGTGAGATCTTCACGTGGCCATTCTTTAGCTTTAAAAATAAAGTGTTTAGGTTTACCCGTCTCTTTGTCATAAATAACGTAATTGTTTTCTGTGATATAAACACGACCATCTTCCCACTGTTGAGCATTTTTTTCTGCGATTCGGTCTTGAACCGTCTGAGGTTTTGGCGCGTGTTGTTTAGGTTCCTTGGCCGATTCTTGATTACAGCCAGATAAGACCGCTAAAGTAATCAAGCATAATGTATGACGTAGATTCATCTTATATTCTCTTCGTTATCTTTCTCGATCGCGTTTAATAGTGTGACAACGCAACCCGAATAAGTTGTTTTGTTAACTTGTCTGATCTTTTTTCTTGTAAGCCAGTAAATCCGCAATGGGTGTTTGAGCAAAAATGACCGTTTTATTATCTCTTCCGTGATGACTATTGCCCTGATAACCACGGAGAAGATCCACTTCTTTAACCTCTGCAGGCCAACCAGTAAAACGAATCAACCTAGAACCATTCTCTTTTTTTATACATTGGCGCAAGCACACTCGCTGCGACCAATCACCATCGCTTTGCCTTAACTCAAAGTAATCATCTGACTCGTCTAGCGTCGTATAGCCCGGATATTCGAAAACTATCTCGACAGATTTAAGTAAATACACGACCGCTACATTTTTATTTACCTGGCTTCGTAACATTGCGTATTTTTCAGGTTTTGAGGTCGCAGCACTTGGTAATACTGAGAGCAGACGAACAGAACCGTCTCCAATTTTAAAGCTTTTCTCACTGCTATAATGGTTAAGATCAGTGACTTTTATGGCCTTGGTTCCAGGATCACTTTCTAGTTCAGATAGTTCACTCTCGCTCAATCGTTTACTGTTATAAGCCAAATATACTTCTTGAGGCTCACCTTTAATCTTGTAAGGAAGCCATATATGCGGGAGAGGGTAACCTTGCGCGCTCCGCTCCACTGGGCTAGAAGCATTAATAGGGCTCAAATTTGTTTCAATCTTTTCTTTGATTTGTGGCTCATAGCCTGTCATGACTATCTCAACTTCTTCCTCAACTAAGTTGAACACTCGAGCCTCTCCAGAGCCATTCAAAGAGCCTTCACTTACCACCTTGCCGTTCTGCACGATTTGGAAAGGCTCATAAGCGAAAACACCGCCTGTTTCAGGATTGGTCATATAGATATCGGCGTGCCTTTTGGGTCTAGAGCCTTCACGAACACTATTAATGTCCGTATCTGAAAAGTAACCATTTTCCGTAATTGCCACTTCGCGCCAAATTTTATTGTTCCAAACAACATACACGTAGCCTGATTTAAACACTTCTGCAGCTTCATCTGATTTATCGCTACCAGGGAAGTGCAACGGAACCACTGGCACTAACACGTTATCCCACTCATCCATCTGAGTTTCTTTATCAACGGGTTGCAGGTCTTCGGCGAGTTTAAGCAAAATTGGCTGAGGCTGGTCAGTGCAAGGGATTTTGATATAGAGCGTTTTGCCCTCAGCTTCGAGATCTTTAAATATCGCGAGGCTGCGGTGTTTGTTTTCTGTATCAGCCTTGCCTACAGTCACTTTTTCTTTTTGAGCTTCGGTTTTTCCCAACATCAAACATGCCGCGTTGCTAGACCACTGCCCTGCAAACTCGACAACGATTTTTTGATCTGGGCTTGGCTCAGAGGGGACATGCGTGTAACTACGAACTAAAGCAACATCGTCGGTAACCTGCTTGTATCCTGCTTTAAAAGCTTTGCTTTCATTCGAAGCTGATACAAAGTCAACGAGTGATTTAAGTCTAGGGAAGCTTTGCAGCTGAGAGTCCGTCAATGGCGAACGACGAGCAACGGTAGATAATGACACCCAATTGCCTTTTCCCAATTCGATTCTTATCGCAGCTAGCAATGCGCTGGTCGTTTTTTTGGCAGAGATGGAAATCTTTTGCGCCAATTCTTTAGGGAGGTTTCTAAGGATGTCATCTGAATTTCGCAAACGCGAAAGCTGTCCTATACACTCGTCCGGTGTAAGAACATAAGATAGCTCGTTGGAGGATAGCTTCGAGCTAGGTATAAATTTGCAAACTAAATGCATTTGAATTCTCCACAACCAACATCGTAAATATGGCTGCGGTGACAATTAAGCTGATAAGGCTTACAAGTACGATTTGGTCTGCGTATCCTACTTACTTAGCCATTTATTTTCAACGAGATAGAAAAATCGCCCGAAATCAAAAACACTAAAAAAATGGTGATTTTTGCTATCAAAACATGCGATTTGACCACAATAAAAGCCAGTAACATCACCCACTCTGTCAAAATGGTAAAATCTTACTATCTAAAAAAATTTAATTTATGGACTGAAGTTAACAAAAATTGTAGTCACGTGCGCTTCAGGTAAGCACGAGGAAATTCAGAAGTTTATGAGGTGCCCTCCTCAGCAACAAACAACAAATTGACTGTTACTGAGGAAGTTTAAATAAAAAGGTGAGCGCATTACGCACTCACAAAAGTAACTGCTCTGAAGCTTGCTAGGATTAAATTTGCTTCATCGCGAGTTAAAGAGGCGAGGTATTACCCATCGACCTCATGCAGAACACTATACTCAGAGTATAGAAACGAGCGTAAATATATAATATTTAAAAAGATTTTCAACGCGACACATTCACCACAGCACCTGCCGAGCGACCATCACAATCACGTCATACACACCTAAAAGCAACATTGGCCTAGTTATTATAGTTATTCAGCCTTGTATTAAGACGATTCATTAATTCGAGTAACTTATCAATAAAGGCAATTATTTTGATAAATATCACAAAAAGTCCCAAAGAAATAAAGCGAGCTAAACGCTCGCTTTATTTATGCCGCATTTTTTAAAGTTTTGTTATCACTAAAATATCGGTTGTAAACAGCACCTAAGGAGGCTGTACTTGCGAAACGATCATAGTTAAATGTTGCTTGAGCCTCTTCGGCAGAGGCGGAAAGCTTGTTGGTACCATTTACATAAATCGTCACTACCCCCTCCTTCAGTCCTGAAAGATCTAAATCAGTTGTCCATGAGTCTGAAAGCACGGTTGCCATGCCTGTGGCTTCTGTACCATCAGCGTCGACTGCTTTGATATCTATGAACTCACCATCTTCAAATCGTTCACTGCTACCACTTACTGTCACGCTTTCCACTCCAGTAACATCGTTGATAACGTCTAGGTGTATTGTCGGTGTAATTGGCATGGAGTAAGCCGTGTTCTGACTACCGGTATTTCCTGATAAGTCTTGGTAGTCACGAACAAGCAACGCCACATTCAGCTCTGACGTGCTTGGTACCACCACATCACCAGTCCAAACACTTGGGTCCGCGGTTGCCATTAATGAAGTGATCGTTGTACCACCTAACTCCGCCGCTGCGGACTGCAGATCTTTATCGAATTCCAGCGTCACCGTCACGCTTTGACCGATGGCTTGGTGCTCAGGCGTAAACGTCACGTTAGTCAAGGTTGGCAGAGATTGCGCGAGTGTAAAGCTCTGGCTTTCACTCACTTCAATGCCCGCTGAGTTCGTCCCCGTCACCATCACGGTATAAGTGCCATTGGTTTGGTGACTCATGTCCATTGCGTCACTGATCCAAGTGCCACCAGCTTGTACCGTTGCGCTGCTGCTTTTTAGTACCATCGCGCTGCCTTGGGCTTTCACGTCAAGACGCAGGGACTGACCGTCAAAGCGTGTCGACGTACCTTCAAATTGTAGCGTGGCGGCATGCGTTTCATCCACATTACCCACTGGCGTAATAGCTAAGGTTGGCGTGATCGGCATGGAGTAAGCCGTGTTCTGGCTACCGATATTCCCTGATAAGTCTTGGTAGTCACGAACAAGCAACGCCACATTGATCTCTGACGTGCTTGGTACCACCACATCACCAGTCCAAACACTTGGGTCCGCGGTTGCCATTAATGAAGTGATCGTTGTACCACCTAACTCCGCCGCTGCGGACTGCAGATCTTTATCGAATTCTAGCGTTACCGTCACGCTTTGGCCGATGGCTTGGTGCTCAGGCGTAAACGTCACGTTAGTCAGCGTTGGCAAAGACTGCGCCAATGTAAAACTCTGGCTTTCACTTACTTCAATGCCCGCTGAGTTCGTCCCCGTCACCATCACGGTATAAGTGCCATTGGTTTGATGACTCATATCAATCGCGTCACTGGTCCAAGTGCCACCGGCTTGTACTGTCGCGCTGCCGCTTTTTAGTACCGTCGCGCTGCCTTGGGCTTTCACTTCAAGACGCAGGGACTGGCCATCAAAACGTGTCGACGTACCTTCGAATTGTAGCGTGGTGGCATGCGTTTCATCCACATTGCCCACTGGCGTAATAGCTAAGGTTGGCGTGATCGGCATGGAGTAAGCCGTGTTCTGACTACCGGTATTCCCTGATAAGTCTTGGTAGTCACGAACAAGCAACCCCACATTCAGCTCTGACGTGCTTGGTACCACTACATCACCAGTCCAAACACTTGGGTCCGCGGTTGCCATTAATGAGGTGATCGTCGTGCCACCTAACTCCGCTGCGGCGGATTGCAGATCTTTATCGAATTCCAGCGTCACCGTCACGCTTTGGCCGATGGCTTGGTGCTCAGGCGTAAACGTCGCGTTAGTCAGCGTTGGCAGAGACTGCGCGAGTGTAAAGCTCTGGCTTTCACTCACTTCAATGCCCGCAGAGTTCGTCCCCGTCAACATCACAGTATAAGTACCATTGGTTTGGTGACTCATGTCCATTGCGTCACTGATCCAAGTGCCACCGGCTTGTACTGTCGCGCTGCCGCTTTTTAGTACCGTCGCGCTGCCTTGGGCTTTCACTTCAAGACGCAGGGACTGACCGTCAAAACGTGTCGACGTGCCTTCGAATTGTAGTGTGGCGGCATGCGTTTCATCCACACTGCCCACTGGCTTAATAGCTAAGGTTGGCGTGATTGGCAATTCGTGAGCGGTGTTATCCTCACCTATGTTGCCAGTCAAATCTTTAAACTGACTAACAACCAAGTCGACACTTAACAGCGCGGTGCTCGGAACTTGTACATCACCAACCCAGACCTTTTTATCTGCCGTTGCTGACAGAGAACTAATGCGATTGCCGCCAAGCGTAGCGGTCGCCTCTTGGAGCTCTTTATCAAACTCAAGCGAGACACTCACGCTTTGCCCCACGCTCTGATGCTCGGGGTTAAATGTCACATTGGTTAGTTTTGGTAAGGTTCCTTCAACCGCGATACTTAAGCTGCTTCCTTTTCCAGGAATTGTGTTGGTACTTTGATAGCTATTGTCTTCTACCTGAATAGTGATATTTTTATCTTGTTTTTCTGGGCTGACATAGTTAACCGTCCACGTAATATTGTCTGAAGTCGACCAAGTATCTTGTTTTAACGTTCCTGTTACACCGCTATCACTAGCGACAAGATGGACATCTGAGATATCAAAGTTCGTAACTTCTTCTGTAAAGTTAAACGCAAGCGTAATCTCTTCGCCTCCAAAAAGAGGGGCGCTTGAGGCGGTAGAGATACTTAGCCCGGGAACGGTTGCCGCTTCCACATGCGCGTCAATAGAACTTTCACTCTTGTTATCCACCTTGTCTGTTGCTGCCACCGTGATCGTATGATCGCCTTTCGGTAACAAATAGCTTATGACATAAGGCCCCGCTTCGGTTGTCGGCTCAGTAATCGCTTGAGGAGCTACTGTGCTACCACCACTCACCGCTTTTGACGTGACGAGATTTAAATTTTTATCTGTAATGTATGCACTAATTTCTAGTTGATACTTATCGTTTGTCGGCACCTTAGAGGTTTGATTAGCACTTAAGCCCGAAATACTTGGAGCGTCATAATCAACAATAGATTCGATAACCTTTCCATCATAACTTTTGCCTAGTAATTCAAAGCTTGTATTCTCTCTTCCAACTGAGTCCGTCACCGTCACCTTAAGGGTATATGACCCTTGGTTATCGACGGCAAAGTTCATCATTCCATTACCACTAGATGAGATAACATCACCTGAGTAACGCAAGGAATCACCGAGGCTTGGAATAAGCTCCACAGAATATTGTGAAGCTTTCACTCTTTCTCCTTCCACCGTAGATACCGTAAACGGCTGGCTTGCCTTGGTTAAAAACAGTTTCCCACCCTGCAAACTCGTAATTCCATCGAAATCAACTGTGACTTTAGGAACACTAATATCAATGACTTTTCTGATATCAGAATACAGTCCGACGCTATCTGTCGCTTTGATGTCTACTGTGATTGAACCACGCCCCTCTAACTGAGATTTCGGTAGTTCAAAGTACGTAGATGAACCATTCCCATCCTCTACTCTTTCTTCTTGATAACTCGGGTTTAAAACCGAGTAGTTTACTGTTGCCAGGCTGCTACCAGTGTCCGTTATGTCAAAACGAAAACGAACATTATCAGGATTTGTTGGCGATTCGGTTACGATAATCTCATCGCCAACACTTGGAGGTGTGTTGTCAACTTTAATATCAACGGTCGCTTCACCGACTCTCGACCACACATCCGTTGCGGTAATCGTTGTCCTGATCGTTTTTCCATCCGCATCGCTAGGAAGTTCACTTGTAAATGTTGAACACTTGTAGGTTGGATCATCTGCACACACCTCTAATTGTGCAAACTTCTCCGGATTATCTTTATAGTTGTAGGATTCCGTTCCAAACCTGGCCATCACATTGTCTAGTCTAGAGTTTTCATACAGCTTAATTCTGAATTTGGCGACAAGCTGCTGACCATTAATGGTTGTGTTTCCAACCGGATCAGTAATTTCAACGACTACCGAACCTTTAGGTAATTCAAGCAGTAGATCGTGCTCTGGCGTCAAGTTTCCTGCTAAATCAGATAAGTTCTTGATTTTGTATTCTTGAGTTGTACTCAGGCCATCAATAATATCGGCATAGGATTCAGAATACGTACACTTGATATTTCCAACACCTTTGGCACAAGTCGTTGGTGTATAAGCTTTGTTGCCAAGATTACGAACCAACTTTGGATATTCATCTGAACTTTCGGTATTCACGCCTGATAAAGCATCATTGAAAGAGAGCTCAAATGTGAGCATCTTCTTCTTCAAAGCTTCATCAAACCAAACATCACTTCCTTTAAAACTGTATGAGTTACCATCTACGACTGTCGGTGCATCAATATCCACCATCGAGAAATTGAACTTGTTGATCGTTTCACGCCCATTTGTACCCAAGGTTTTAGTGATCAAAGTAACAGGTGCTTTGGTCATGTTTTGCCCAACATTGACACTACAACTGTAAGGTTCTTGCGATACGTTGATAACACCAGAAGTTGGTTGCTCATTAGTTGGTGGCGCATCTAGAGAGTTGTATTCTTCACGAACCCAACACTCTAACGTTTTGGCTTTGACCGCACTCAATGTAGTAAAGGTGACATCAAGAACACCATCAGATAAGTAATTTTGGAAGTCCAGCGGGCTTTCAACTGTTAGAACCACGCCTTCACGCTGTACGCTAAAGGTTTGGTTTACTTTTCCAACCTTTCGGTCTTTTTCATCAAGGTAACGAACTTTGTTATAAACTTTGATATCAAGTTCATAATTACCATCTTTGGCAATTTGTGTAGAAAGCAACGTTGCAGTCCAAGTGCCATCTGCGGTTTCTGAGAACGTAAAGTTAGTCCCGTTTTGCTCTCCAGAGAATCTATAAGTTGAGTCAATTCGATCAACGCCACTATCATCAACAATATCAAGCGTCAGTACGATATTTCCATCTTGATAGATGGTGTTGTTTGTAATTGGCGTTCCATCCGTGTAACTCATCGCCAGCGTCACCTGCGGGATTGAGTTGTACACTTTGACGGTAAAATCTTGCTCATCACTGGTTAAGGTTGTGTTGCCACGAACATCAGACCCTTTTAAACGAACCTTGTGTGTACCCGTACCTAAATCACCAAGGCTCACTTTGAGATCCTCATTGATTTTTGTACCGGGAGAGCCAGGTAATGGTTCCAGATCGCTAAACGTCCAATACTCTAGGCTTTCTCGATTTACGCCATTAATTGAAACATCACCGTTTGCATTTAGGTCTAGCGCCGTTAGGTCAAAGACATAGTTACCTAAGTAGTAGTCATTCGCATTGAAACCACTTAAGCCTAATGTTGGCCCATCACGATCAAGAATAACCTTGTGCGTGTTAGAACTAGACTCAAAACCATAAATATCGGTTGCTTTTACATACAATGACGTTGTTTTTTCATCTTCAGAAATGTCTATTTTATCTGTGTCACTCTTGATAAGAGACATGACAAACTCTTTAGATGAATCCGTTGGCACAATTGTCTTAATTGGCGAATCTTTACCACTTTGATACAGCGAGACTTGCTCAAGGTCTGAATCGTCTATTACGGATTTAAATCGCACATTGAACTCACGCCCTATGACATAGTTCTCTTTAGACAATGTGTCTTCAACCCAAGGCGTATTTAGGATGATTTCAGGGCCTTTGTTATCGACTTGGAAGGTGAATTTCCCTGTTGTACTGACATTGGCAGGGTAAGCGTTGTCCGTCGCAGTGACGTAAAATTCATTCCATTCATCGTAATCAAATGCTTTTGAAACCAGTTGGACTTTGACGTCAGGCTGTTCACCAACTAGGTATGGTACGTCACACTCCTCTGTTAGAGGGTCACAGCTTTCTAATGTCAGAGCCTGACCAGATCCGCGGCGCAAATCTATTTTTACGTTATTGCCAGAGCTTAACGTCCCCCAATCAATGACAGGTGTCCATTGGTTATTACCACCTAAACGGCTTTGAACCTGCTCACTTTTTACAATAGGAGCTTCAGAGTCGATACGAATATTGAATCTCGGAGCGGTGCTAGTTAACTCTGAAACGGAGTTACCTAAGTTGTCCTCTGCTGCTGCAACAACTAACCAATCTCCATCACCAGGATAAATCGTAGAGCCTTGATTTGAACAAATCTCGCCCGTACATAGTTTGACTTTAAACGCGTCTTTCGAGTTACTTGCAAAGTTTTCTGGTGTGTATGTTACTTTTTCACCGGTTTGCTGGTAGAAAACAAGGCCCCTCGAGGCAAGCTTATCACCAACAATATCCTCAACCTTGAAGGTTAATTCATGAGTATTGTTCGCATTTAAATAAATACCGTTTTCTACACGTTTACCATCGACATCATTGGGTGGAAGGTAACTGGCCTTAGGGAAGTCGTTATCAATAAACACCGATTCTATAAACGGAGATTTACCATTGTAACCATACGCATTGCCATGTGGGTCCATAGCACTGGTCTCCACGGCAAACTCTATAATATCTTTTAGTTCACTAGACTGGGAGTTAAGGGTGAAGAAGTACTCTTTTCGATAAGTATTGCTGCTGTCTGAGTTTTCTACGATGTTGATGTCCAGTGGTATTTCAATATTTGGCTCATTGGCTTGATACCACATCGTGCTAAACTTCGGGCCGTGAGCGTCGGTTCCTACAATACCAGAAGGATCGTCTAGGACAATTTTAGAAACAACCTCGCCAGCGATATAAAGCCTATTACCAACCATCGTCTCTCTGCCGCTTTCAATGGTTAATTTTGGCTGCGGAGGCAAGGTATCGATACTGCTACCCTCTGTATCAAAAATGTTCTTACCATTTAAGTCAGGATTAGCCATCGAAATATCATCAGCATAGAGCTGCGCGATATTGGTCTCAATACCGTATTTGCTCGCCATGATTTCATAATAGGATTGCGCCAGATCTTTTCGGTAAGTTTCAGCGCCAAACGTGTAAGAATCGAGCGTAACTTGACTTCCTCCTGCCCCTACACCATTTGCTTTTCCATCGTAGCTAAAATCATCGTAAATAGCAGATGCAAAATCTAATGAGTTATTTCTTGGCATTCTCTCGGCAATACTATCAATTGCTTCAACAAGGAATCGGTGTAGATAGTCATTTGATGGCTTGTCTGGAATCGCTTTAGTCGTAAGCATTTCATTGGTTGCATAAGACACAACCGTTGGGTCAAACCCAAAGAATGAGTTGTTATTCGTACCTGATAACGCGTAGCGCACCTCATCAAGAATTTGAATCGCACGTTCTGAAGTTTTCTCTCCCGCTGTCACTTGATCCCACTGGAAATCAAACAAACCAGTCTGATATGTCGATAGTTCAGTAATATAGTAAGTTTGAGAACCTTTGAGCTTAAAATACACACCAATATTGGCCTTGTTTAAGTCAACCGTAACTTTCTTGGTCCCTGGATCTCTTTTCCATTGGTAATAGTATGGCTCACTGCCTTCGATACCAATTAAACGAACACGCATGAAATCATAATTCACTACGTCAGTTGTGGTTTCACAACTCGCTACGTCAAGAGCCATGGACTGGTCACTTTCCAGTTGCTGGATAGTGGTACAACTTGCAAGTGAAGTGAATTCACCACTTGGGCTCAACCCTTCAAGTTGAGCTCGCGCACCAATAAATGGTGTCACCACTTTTATGGTTGGTAGGTCAAAGCTACTTCTAAAATATACTTCTCTTGGAGTGCTTTCGTTATCAGACTCATCGATGGTTTGAATGACTAACTTTTGACTACTGTTTTCTGATACCGATTTAAAGCTGTCACCCAAAATATCTCTTACAAAAGGAATGTAATAAATGACATCCTCTACTCGCCCATTGCTATCTAACAGCGTTTCGTGCGGAATTTTTGCGATGTAATCGTCATCGGATGCGGTTGTGTCAATAACTTGCTGAAGTGAGTAGTTGTTATCGTTGTTTTGGCTTACGTAGTACTTGACGACGAGCTTAAGCTTATTAGCGTTGGAGCCTAAAACCGTATCGGTGTTTACGTCTGAAACTTTCACACGAACATAAGGGATTTTATTCTCTTTCAATAAATTAGCGTTGAAGTTACTAAAATCTATCCCTTTTAATGAGTTCTGAATCCCTAAACTTGCGTACGCATAGTCAATCTTCAGGAAATCGCGGCTTGCTTGAACATTGTCTGGGGTGTACGTATCTTGAGAGTAGATACCATCGTAAGTGGTTCGTTCACCATCTAAACCCACATTTACGTACGTCATTGACGTACCTTCAGGATAGGTTATCGTCTGTGCTGGCGCTTGATCGTCACGACTTACTGCATGCTGCGCAGCGCCCGTATTCCCTTTGCTATCCTTCGCTCGAACCTCAAAGACCGTCGTAGATAGGAATTCATCAGTTGGGTAAGCCTTACTAAACTCACAAGCATTTCCAGACTCTACAGTGACAGGAGAACATGTGACGCCCTCATGTAAGCCATCTTTAAATGAAATACTGACCGAACTAATCTCTTGCGAGCTTTCTTTTACAACCCCTTTCAGAACGTATTCTTTAAGTTGGTTATTAATTGCACTCGCCGATGTAATATCGATAACAGGCGCATCGTTATCCCATTCAAAGTTGATATGAAGACCCGAATGGCTGCCTGGAATTAACTCATTACCCAGTACATCCGCTGTATATAAGACTAACCGTGCTGCTGTTACGTTTGAGAGCCCTGTGGCAGGGTTCATATCTACACTATCGATCTCTTTAGTATTAATGTTAACTTTAACGTTGGTCTCTCGAAGGCCAACTTCAAAATCATCAAATTCAACCGAACAGAATGTGCTTCCAAAATCTTGTATGTCGTTACATTGAAATTCACCAGACCAAGAGCCATTAATCTGATACTGAATAAAGGCGGATACGTCTTCTACACCGATATCATCAACAATTTTTAGGTCAACTTTATCGGTGCCTGCAAGTACATCACGGTCAATGCGTGTCACGATAGGCGCTGTGGTATCAATCTCCGTCCCATCTCGCGGTGGAATGACGCCATCTGTACTGCCATATGTACCTAAGTCATTAAGCTTCTTACTAAAGTCGACATAGTCGGCAGCATCAGTACCAGAAATATTGATACTTGGGTCGTTTACCACGATCAAAACGTGCTGAGATAAGTCACGTGTGTAAACGTCGCTGTTTATCTTTTTCTGTCCAAAGCTGAGGGGAGTCACTGCTCCTGAAGTCTTGCTCACTTCAAGACCATCAAGAACACCATCTGCAATAACATCCCGATATTGGATGTCAGCGAAGTGCATCGAAGTGTAGACGTTATCGCTGTTGCCGTATTTTTTTATAAGATCGTAAGAGTAAGACGAATATGCTGTTAATAAAGCACCGTATTGATGCCCAGCACTAGCAAAACTGCTTTGCCCACCTTTGGTAATATCAATAGGTTTGGTCTCATTTACGTCAAAACCATACATGCTATTGATACTATCCAAAGCGGTTGAAAAGGCACTTTCATCTGTGGCCCCCTGAGAAATTTTGTACTTTGCCAAGCCTGCTGCCAAGTTCGACAGCGGAGTAAGCATTAACTTTTGCTCACTCCCCTCTTTAAAGTTCACAACACCTTCAAATTTAAGTGTCTTCGCATTGCTCACAGATACCGTTTCATTTGTAAACGGATCGGTATAACTCCCCTCTTTTGCAACAACAAAAAGAGGCATTGACGACGATTCAAACTCTAGCAGATAGTTTCCGAAGGCATCAGACGTCGTGTTAGCCAACTTCCGACCTAAGTTTCCATTTTTGAACTCGAAAACCTCAATCTTGGCGCCATTGACTGGGGCGTCAAACACCATACCGGAAATGCTTCCTTTGCTTCTAGCTGGAGGTGTGTTGTCTCCTCCATCACCACCACCACATGCACTCAATAAAAGAGATGTAAGCGTAAGACCTAATGTTAATTTCAGCGTATTTTTAGCGAACATAGTAATTTGGAAAAATATATTTTCCCGAGATTATATTATTGAAAAATATTTTCTCAACGTGACATTAACACCAACAAAATAGGCATAAACACCAAGCCAACCGTCACTTTGACTGAATTATTAAAATTATTTTTACATCCTATAATTATTAACTTAGTTAAAACAGAGGAATTACTCATGCTTTAATGCTAGTTTTTATTTAAAATATTATACTCTACGCACAACTGTCAGTATTGATAAACCAACAAAACTAATGACTATTTTAATAATAAAAAGAAGTGTGCAAGCTCCTACCGTAGCCCTTATCACTACTGCGTTAATCATATTGATTAGCGTATCGCTTTCTCACTACTTCCTCACTCCTGTGGATAGGCTACCTACCATCAAGCCTTTAGAATTCGAAAGTGAGAATGTGCAGCCATCAATTAAAAAGAAGACTCGTAGGCAAAAAATCACTATCGGTGTTGTTGAATACTCTTTTGTCGCTTCATTATTAAAATCAGGAGTGAGTCAAAAAGAGATCAACTTGCTATTAGCACTTATCAAAAGCAAGTTTAATATTATTGACTCTATTAAAAGAGGTGATAACTTTATCTTAAGAACTAAATTAAATAGTAAAAATGAAACTTACATTAGTTCTTTTTACTATTTAGGCAGTAAAACTGATTTATTTATTATCAATGATGGTCACGGTAACGTATTTGATGAGCATGGTGTGTCGATAAATAATCAGTTCATGTTTTCTTCACCCTTTGATAAAAACTACAGAGTGAGCTCTGACTATGACTTAAAGCGAACACATCCAGTGACCAATATAACGACTCCGCACTTAGGCACTGATTATGCCACACCTGTAGGTACACCGATTCGTAGTATTGCTGATGGCATCGTTTTAAAGTCCCGCTACAACCGTTTTGCAGGCAACTACATTAATATCCGCCACACAAATGGCTCTGTATCACGCTACCTACACTTATCTCAGCGCAACGTCCATGTTGGTGAGAAGATCAGCCGAGGACAAGTGATAGGGAAAACGGGTAACACAGGAAGAACAACAGGGCCGCATTTACATCTTGAACTGCACATCAATGGTGTTCCGGTTGATTACGAGCGATACATTCAAAGGCACCCAAACACTGACGTAAATATAGAAATGCTGATTGCAGCGAGAAAAGAAAAAGCAGAGTTAACAGCGGAATGGCAACGGTATGAGCAGTCAAATAGGTAACAACAGCCACTTCGATTCGTGTATTCTTCCTACTGCCATTTATCCGCAACTACAGTAGACCATAACTTTGCTCTAAATCACATAAAACCTTTTCAAATAAGCGACTTTTACTGAAATTACATGTGGTCAATAAAAAATGATAATTTATCGATTTTACTGAAATAACCCAAGCATGTTCATACGCATGATGTTTTCTTGGATTTCTGAATCGTGCAAGTTACAGGTTGAGCACTTCTCTTTGCCTTCAATTTTGTATTTCAGACAGCACGTTTCTCGTCTCACGTAGAGCTTTTGAAAGCCATTAAAGGTCACCTTTTTTACCGTGTTTAACTCACCGCCTTTTGGTGTTACCGCGTTAAATAGGTTTTGCTGCCACTTTGATGCCGCTTGCACGTCTAGATCTAACCTGTCATTGGCTAATGGTTGATGCGCAAGTTTAGAAAACGCCAAATCACACGCGTACAAGGCATTCCCCCAAAACACTTTCGGGCTAACTTTCTGCTTTTTGTACAGCGGCACCAATGGCTCAGAGAGCGTCGTAATGACTTGCGCAAGTTTCTCATCTAAAGCCAGTTCTGACTCCACTTGCATCGCGTTTTCGTTACCAGCCTCAAGAGCAAAGAAAGGCGTTGCACTCAACACTTCAATGCTTGCGATACGATGGTCTTCACCAATGGTCAGATACAGATCATCGAGTGTTAACTGCAACACGCGATCAAACACCAAACGGTGACCGACCAGCGACGTAAGCAAAATCGCGTTGAACACTTTCTGCCAGATAGGCACGGCAAAAGGCAGCTTTGCCTCAATAGAGTTTGCGTAATCTTGCACAACAGCAGGAAACTCACGCTCAAACCATTCACTGGCTTTAATGCCTTTCGGCTGTTCAACAAAACGTAAGCGGAAGAAAGGTTCGTGTCGATTCAAGATAGCTTGCTGCTCGGTGATGCTCAGCGCTTTAACATTCTCAGGCAAAGCCACCAAAGTACGAAACTGATTAAACAGGTTTTCCATTAACGCACTTCCTCACGAACATAAGCTTTTGGTAAACAGTAAACGTAGCCATCAATGACTTCCATTTTTCCTTCCACTTTAAACACCGATTCAAGGGTCGATTGAGTAAGCACGTCCAAAGGCGCCCCCTGTTTTAAGATCTGACCTTTTTTCATTAGTACCAGTTCATCGCAGAACTGCGCAGCTTGGCTGAGTTCATGGAGAACATAAACGATGGTTAAGTTGCGTTCCTTGTTCAACTTATCGAGCACTTCAAGTAACTCGAGTTGGTGACCTAAATCGAGATAACTGGTTGGTTCATCCAGCAATAACCACTGAGCTTCTTGCGCCAAACACATCGCCAGCCAAACGCGCTGACGCTCACCGCCCGACAACGTACTCACTACACGCTTTTCGTAACCAGCCAACCCGACAGAAGCAAGCGACTCAGTAATCACTTCTTGGTCACGCTCACTGTTGCCCTGATACCACTTGCGATGAGCAACACGACCAAGCGCAACAAGCTGCTCAACCAATACACCTTCTGGTGCCGTAGGATGTTGAGGCAGAATCGCAATGTGCTTAGCGAGATCTTTAAGCTTCCATTGGTTAAGCGCTTTACCTTTAAAGGTCACGTCGCCTTTTTTCGCTTTTATCGCACCGGTTAAGGTCTTCATCAACGTACTTTTACCGCACCCGTTTGGGCCAATGAACGCCGTTACCTTACCTTCTTGAAGACGGATGTTCACCTCGTTCAAGATCATCGTATCGTTGTAGCCTGAAGTGAGCGATTGCCCTTCAAGCCCTTTTGAAGATAGGGTCATTAAGAGTGTTTCCTTAACAAGAAGAGGAAAAATGGCACACCAAGCAGTGCGGTAATCACGCCCGCTGGAATTTCGGTTGGGAACAGTAAGTGTTTGGCTAAAGCATCTGAAAGTGCGAGGAAACCAGCGCCGAAAATCAACGTCGTGAACATGGTTCGCAAAGGATCATTTGCACTGAGCAAACGTGCAATGTGCGGAATCACCAACCCCACAAATCCAATCGGGCCAACTGCTGAGACGGCAGGCGCAGTAATAAATACCGTACCTAACAGAATCCCCAAACGCAGCAGAGCACCGTTGATACCAATGCCACGCAAAATCGCGTCATCGTAGCGTACCCATTTCAATGGCAAATACACCAAAATAATGAACGCTAAACAGGCCAAGAACCAAGGCAAAAGATAACTCACTTGTTCCCAACCTCGGCCGTACATACCACCCGCCATCCATTGCAATGCGATATCGGTTTTACCCTGACCAATAGTGAAGATTAGCGCCGAACTCAACGCGCCAAGAATCGCCGTGATCGCTACACCTGTGAGTAGAGTGAGACTGGTATTTCCGATTCGGCTAACGATCAAAACAGGAATCGCACTGAGCAAGCCACCCGCCATTGAAAACAGCAGCAACGCGCTTTCTGTGGTGATATTCCAATTAAACCAAGCAGGTAACAAAATCGCACAAACAGCACCAAGAGAAGCACCAGCGTTCACCCCTAAAATACCGCTGTCTGCCAACGGGTTTTTGAGGGTGGTTTGCAGCAACAAGCCTGATACTGCCAGCATCATACCCGCCATAATCGCCAGCAAAAATCTTGGTAACGTTAGCGACCAAAATGGGTGGTAAGTACCGCGAGTAATAAACAGCTCGCCTGCTTGTCTAAGCTCTGGGTTAGAAGCGATAAACAGTGCAGGAGCGAACACCAGCAAAGCCAAGCAAGGAAATAAGAAACGCGTTTTCATTAATTCCCTCTCAGCTTACGAACAATCAACATAAGAAACCAAGGCGCACCTAAAGTCGCGGTAATGACGCCAATAGGAATTTCCAACGGCATAAGCAGGGTTCGAGAAAGGAGGTCCGCTGCGGTGACAAGTGCCGCACCAATCACAGCTGCACCGCCAAGCCCCAACCCCATCATGCGTGCGAGATGAGGGGCAACAAGGCCAACAAAACCAACAGGACCAAATGCACCAACCGCAACCGCAGTAAGCACGACAGAGACAAAACCAAACGCCAATCTATAACGGTTAATCGCGATACCTAGACCACGAGCAACGGTGTCATCCAGCAGTAAGTAACCACGCTGTCGATGTGTCACCGCAAGCAAGATAAACGCAGGAATGACGGTATAAACAAGCGGCGTAAACACCGACCAATTCGCGCCTGCGTTACTGCCCGTTAACCAGAAAAACAGTGACTCACTGTCTACGCGATCCGACAACAGAATGTAGGTCACCGCTGCTTGGCAAAACGCACTCACAGAAATACCAGCTAAAGCCAAACGCGCTGGTGTGACGCCCTGTTTCCAACTGATGGATAAGGTAATGGCACCGCCAAGCAAACCACCTACAATCCCCCAAAACAAAGTTGGCAATGGCAGCAAAAACATGGTCGCCGTCAACACGCTAAGCGCTGCGCCAGACATCACACCGGTCAGGTTTGGAGACGCTAACGGGTTGCGAACGATGTCTTGCATGAGCGAGCCGGATACCGCCAACGCCGCCCCACCAAAGAGTGCGATTAAGGTGCGAGGTAAACGTAGTTCCCAAAACACTAAAGATGCTTGGCTGCTTGAATTAGAAATCAAAAACGCCATGATCTGCTGGGCATCAAAATGGTAAATGCCACTCGACAAAGACACATAAACCACAGCTAGTAACAAAGCCGTCGCCAAACTGCGAACCATCACCGCACTTGGTTTGGTTATCCTAAGAACATGAGCCATTGATCACCTCATAAACTCGTTCAACAGAAGGCGCAGGGAAAAGATCAGGATACACTTTGTGGGCGATATCCATCGCAACCCAAATTCGTGAAAGCGGCCCTTCTGGCTCTCGCCATGTCATATCAACCAAGTAAACTCGATTGTTCTTCACCGCTTTTAGGCTTTGCCAAATTTTCGATTCGGTAAATTGTGGCTCGGCGTTCTGGTACATGAAAATCACATCGGGATCGAGTTTCACCAACCACTCAAGACCCACTTGCCCAGAAAAAGGCGTTTTCGTCGCGTACGGCGAGTCACCATTCGCACTTCGGATATTCAATTTTTCCATAAGAGCGACGGACATAAAGTGTGAGTAGTATGCTCGCGGAGTGACGCCTGCACTTGTAAGAAATAAACCAGAAAACTGTCTATTACCGAGCTTTGATTGCATTTCATCAAGAAAAGTCTGAAAACACATATTTAGTGATTTCCCTTGCTCTTCTCGCCCCATTGCCATGCTTGCACGCTCTACCGCAGAAAAACTGTCTTCTAAAGTAATCAAATCAAAACCGAGAGGCGGTGCGATTTCGACGAAGCGCTGATAGTAAGGCTCTAACATTCGCCCCAAACCAACAACCAAATCTGGCTTCGCATCGTACAAAGCTTCAAAGCTGGTTCTTGAACGATTACCAAGACTTGGCACGTCATTTAAAGCAGAAAGATAAGGAGGAAATCCACCAGGATAATCGGATACACCAACAGGCTTCTCACCCATTGCTATTACTAGCTCTGCACCAAAAGTAGACACGCTTGCAACACGCGGGAAATGGGTCACATTCGACGTCGAAATAGTATGGTCTAGATCATCGACAACGGATGCGTTTAATCCACTTGCATAAGCAAGCTGAATAGACAGCATTTGGCTAATTATTGAAATGATAACGACTGCTGTAAAATTGCCCATTAAATTACAAATGATAATTATTGATATTTACATTACTTCTTTGCGTGCTAGACTACCACGTAATTACAAAGTGCTCAATAATCGCTAGCTAAATCAATTTATTAACAAGTTTATAAAAGACAACTTTTAGTTGCAGGAAGTTATGAAACTCAAACTATCTAAGCTAAATATTGCAGTGGTAAGTGCAATTACTCTTTCACCTTTCGGCGTTTCAGCGGAAAGTAACGACCAAGTCCAAGCAATGGAAACAATGGTTGTTACCGCAAGCCGTTCTCAACAGCTGCTTAACGACGTTCCTCGCTCTGTGACCGTTATCGACCAAGCACAACTTCAATCTCAATTGAACCAAAGCCGCAGCATCAACGATGTGCTTTCAACCTTGGTTCCAGGTATGGGGACTTCTGTTCACGGTAACCTGAGCAGCAAAGGTCAAAACCAAATCCGTGGTCGTCGCGTTCTGCTATTGATTGACGGTGTTGCACAAAACAACAGCTTCCTAGATTTTGGCCAAGAGTTGTCGGCGATTGATCCGCAAAACGTTGAGCGTATCGAAGTTATCCGCGGTGGTTCTGCGGTATACGGCCTTGGCGCACAGGGCGGTATCATCAACGTGATCACCAAAATGCCAGAAGAAGGCGCAGTAGAATATCGCACTAAAGTTGGCACAAGCTTCCAAGAGTTTGGTAGCGATGCGTTCACTTGGAACGTTTACCAAGAAGCGACTGGCGGTGATAAGAAAGATCAATGGCGTTTAGGTCTGGGTTACGAGCAACGTGGCGGCAGCTACGATGCTAACGGTGACCGCCTACCTTCGGTAAACAACGAAGATGACATGGACAACCTAAACGTAAACGGCGTTTGGAACCGTAACATCGACGAAGATCGCTCACTGACTTTGACTGTTGGCGTTCGTAACATTACTGACAACGACGGTTGGTGTGCAGCGAATGGCGATGCAGCTAACGGCAAACCTGCAGAAGCGGTTCACTGTGGCCCTGGTTACAACAACGGCGTTGCAGGCAAAGATGGCGCGAAACCAAACGATGTGACACGTACGTTCGCTAACTACCAAGCACGTTACCAAGATCTGGGCTTTAGCTTAGGTATGCTAGATGTAACGGGTTACTGGATGACTCAGGACACTGAGACGTTCACGCTTGCGATGAAAGACAAGAACCCAAATTCTCCAACCTTTGGTCAAACGCTATACGGCCACAACGAGACAGATTTTGATCGTTTCGGCGTGAAAGCCAACATCTCTAGCCAAATTGATTGGGCATTCGTGACTTGGGGTATGGACGTTGAACAACAGTCGTTCAAACAGCCAAACAGCGTCGGTTTCTACAACAACACACCGGATGTAGAGCAATTTGCTATCGCACCATTCGCACAGTTCATTACTGATGTAAGCGATAACACGGTTCTTTCTTACGGTATCCGTTACGAGTACGTTCGCCTAAGCGTGGATGATTTCACGGTAGGTAACACGCACAACAATGCAGGTGATCAAGTTCAAGGCGGTGATCCGTACTTTGACAAGTTCCTATTCAACATTGGTGTGACACACGATCTGACCGACAACCACCAGCTGTTTGCATCTTTCGCGCAAGGTATGTCAACGAACGAAGCACTACGTGACATTCGTTCTGGCAACAGCTCAACAGTTGAAGGGGCTATCAAGCCAATTACTACTGACAACTACGAAGTGGGTGTGCGCGGTTTCCTTGGTGAAGCGGACTACTCTCTTGCAGCGTTCTACAGCGAATCTGACCTAGGTTCGACACTGAACGTAAACGAAGCCGGCGATGCGCTAGAAAGTACTCGTGCACCAGAGAAAGTTTGGGGTGCGGAAGCAACGCTTGGTTACAGCATTCTTGCTAACCTTCGTACAGACAGCACAATCTCTTGGCAAGAAGGTGAGCGTAAACTTAACGAAGACAGCGGCTGGGAACCACTAGACGGCACGCGTATCGCACCATTGAAAGTAACGTCTGTTATTAGTTACGACGCTTACGAATTCGGTCGCTACAACATGACGCTGGTTTACTCAGGCAACCGTGATAAAGAAGATGAAATCACTTCTGGCGCGAAATACGCAGTAGACAGCTACTTCGTTGCAAACGCTGGTGTGGACTACGATCTTCCGTTCGGTACGTTAAGCTTCGCTGTTGAAAACCTATTCAACGAAGACTACATGACGGCGTACGCGCAATCAGAGCGTAACAACTCACGTTACTACAACGCACCGGGTCGTCGCTTCCACTTGAACTACGAAGTGAAATACTAAACTTAAAACACAGAAAATGCGCTTAATCAGATTAAGCGCATGTCTTTCACTTCTACTGTTATATTCGTGATTTATTACCTTGAAATTCAAATTAGTGCCGGGTACTAGCTTTGTTTCCTAAATCAGGCAACTAAATCTTCAACCCATGAGCTGAGCAGCTAGGTTCACTCATATACTTAGGCTAACAGCCAGCCTCGCTACAGAACAACCAATTGGAAACACAACAACCAAGCTTTAATCACCCGCTGTTAACGGACATTTTTAATTAAGAGACTGTTCAGCTATGGAAGCAAATCAAGCAAGGGAACCAACCTGGAAGACCTCGCCTATTTAATGACTTAGCGATTACGATGGCTCCTATGGTTAAGCATGTATTTTCATTGCCGCTTAGTTAAGTTTGAGAAATTACAATGCTCAAGTTGGAAAAACCTACGCCATGATAGAAGTGTTAAACAAACTCACTTAGCTAGGTATTTCATCCTAAAGCAGATATAAAATAGCCTCTTCAAAAATGTCATAAACTTAAAAAGCAATAGACTTATGAAGAGGCAATATCAAATTATGGTTGCACCAAATATCAATATATGGTTGCTTTTACACTTGTTACATTCAGTCGATTTACTCTTTACCGAACACGTTGTTCTCTTGTTCTTGAACGCGGATGAATGTAGTACGCTTGGTTAGCTCTTTAAGCTTTGCTGCACCCACGTATGTACAAGTTGAGCGAACGCCGCCAAGGATGTCTTGAATAGTGCCGTGAACACTACCACGGTATGGCAATAATACGGTTTTACCTTCGGCCGCACGGTAGCCAGCGACACCACCTGAGTGCTTGTCCATCGCGCTCTTCGACGACATGCCATAGAATTTCATGAACTTCTCGCCGTCTTTCTCGATCACTTCGCCGCCTGACTCTTCGTGACCCGCTAGCATCCCACCTAGCATTACGAAATCCGCGCCACCACCGAATGCTTTCGCTACGTCACCCGCACAAGAACAGCCACCGTCACCGACGATCATGCCACCAAGGCCGTGCGCTGCATCACCACACTCGATGATTGCAGAAAGCTGCGGGTAACCAACACCCGTTTTTACACGAGTTGTACATACAGAGCCTGGGCCGATACCCACTTTAACGATGTCTGCACCAGCTAGGATTAGCTCTTCACACATATCACCAGTAACCACGTTGCCTGCAGAAATGACCTTGTCTGGGAACTCAGCTCGCACGCGTTCAACATACTCGACCAAATGCTCTGAGTAACCATTAGCAATGTCGATACAAATGAAAATAAATTCATCTGAAAGCGCCATGATGTCTTTGGTTTTTTGGAAGTCTGCGTCAGATGTTCCCGTAGACACCATAACGTTATTCATGGTTACTTTATCTGCTGATTTAGCAAACTCAGCCCAATCTTCTACCGTGTAATGTTTGTGAACAGCGGTCATTACACCATGCTCAGCTAGGGCTTTAGCCATTGCAAAGCTACCAACCGAATCCATGTTTGCTGCGATTACTGGCACACCAGACCATTGACGACCACTATGCTTGAATGTAAAATCGCGGGTTAAATTTACTTGAGAACGGCTCTTAAGGGTAGAACGTTTCGGGCGAAACAGTACATCTTTAAAACCTAACTTAAGTTCTTGTTCGATACGCATTGTGTAATTCCTTGATTCATATGTATATGTGTCATTTCAGAGTGCGTAGTGATTTCGTTGGCAGACGAGTTCACTGTTCTTCGGACACAAAAAAACCGGAGCGTTGGCAGACGCTCCGGTTTTCAGCATTATAGGCTGTGATTTATTTCCTACAAGTCTGATATTTGAATTTTTTTTGTGATACCATCTTGAAAATCGCATATCAAAAACGCTCCCCAAGTCACCAAAACCTCTTATTATTTATAACTATCAACAACTTGAGAAAGCACCTAAGTTAACCCATTGCGCAAACCTTTGCGTCATATCTTAAAAATTAAAACGCATCACCTCTCAAACCTGCCTAAAACTCAATCACCTAATACTAAGATGCCCTGCTAATTCGTAAAAAAGTACTCAAAAAATCGACCAATTTTCTCAGCAATGCATGCAATCTAATTAATTTCGATAGAGCTCTTGGGTGATAGCGGTACGAAGAGTGCTAACGACATCACTTGCCAAAAGACCAATTTGACCATTATGACTCACGTTTATATCAGCAGCATGACTGTGAAGTACCACACCTAAACGTGCGGCAACAGAAATTGGTAAACCTTTGGCTAGTAATGCACCAATGACTCCAGATAACACATCTCCCATTCCCCCCGTCGCCATTCCGGCGTTACCCGCTAGACAGACGTACATTCTCGTTCCATCGTAAATAAGCGTCCCCGCGCCTTTTAAAACCACTACACCGCCATAACGCTCTTGCAGTTGTCTTGCCGCAGAGTATCGGTCACTTTCTATTTGTTGAATGGTTACATTTAGTAGTCGAGCTGCCTCTCCAGGATGCGGCGTGATCACTCGATGGTTGTCGCAAACCAGAGTGCCATCGCACCGCTGGCTCAGCATCGCTAGAATATTGAGGCCATCAGCATCAACAACTTTAGGTTTCTGCTCTTGAGCCAGATATTGATAGGCTTGATAAGCCCACTCATCATCTCCAAAGCCAGGACCAAACACTAATACGTCAGCCCAGCGAATGCGTTTAGTTAAGTCGTTCTCAGTATCCCTGAGTAAGTCAGCGGTGATGCTCTGGCTCATTACTTCTGGGCAACCAACCTGCAGTGGAATAAGGCTACTCGTGTGAGTAATTGCGGCAGTTAAACCCGCTCCGGCTCTAATCGCAGCGGAGGAACATAAACGAATCGCTCCAGACATCCCTTGATTGCCACCAACACAAAGCAACTTCCCGTTGTCACCTTTATGGACCGTTGGATTTGGCTTGGGCATTAATCTTGAAACAACCTGATGATCAATACCTAATGCACTTTCTACTTCGATAGTATCAAACTTAGTATTGACGCCTAAACCACAAAAGTAGAGCTCGCCAACTCGATCTCTCGCTTGTCCAGTGCATAAGCCTTGTTTAACCCCAATGAAGGTTACAGTATGCTCGGCACGAATAGCATCACCTAAAACTGCACCTGTATTAGCACACAGACCAGAAGGAACGTCGACTGCAATCACAGGGGTATGAATTTGATTAATTTGGTCAATATAGCGACGATACTCCGAACGAACCTCACCGCTTAAACCAGTACCTAACATGGCATCAATGATCACATCTGCTTCTAGCAATGCGGTATTCCATTCATCCCAATCATTGTTAACACCGTCGATTGACTGCCAATCTTGGTATGCGCGCAAAGCATCACCTTTTAGCGCAGATACATCACCAATTTGGAAAACATGTACATTGAGTTGAGCTTGTTTCGCAAGAGATGCAAATACGTAACCATCGCCACCGTTATTCCCTTTACCGCAAATCACTAGGATATTTTTTGATTTAGGATACAAATGTAAAAAGCGCTCATACACGGCCATACCAGCGCGTTGCATTAAGCTATACATAGAAACACCAGCCATTTGCGCAGCCAGCGTTTCACCGTTTTTTACTTGCTCTGCGGTGTAGAGTTTTAGGGCGAGATTAAAGTCCATATTCACGTTCTACGCATTGGGAAACACAATTATAAGTATACAAAAAAGCCAAGGCGGACCTTGGCTTTTGAGAAAGTTTTTTATCGCTATTGATTCTGAGACATCAGAGCTTCAGCCGTCGCGTCTTGTATAGACAAAAACAACGAGTTGATTTTTCCAGTCGGTGTGCGCATTGGGTTCAACGTAACATTCTGGTACATAAACTCCGCTTGCTGCGTAACTGGTCGAACATTACGACAGCAGAATAAGTAAGGTCGTTGTCGCCATGTGATGAAGCTGCGACAGCCTAGGTCATACACTGGTTTTGTTTTTAATTTAAACCACTCCTGTGGGATTTCAGGGAAGATATCAAATATAGAACGACCTATCGCATCATGAGACTGCAAACCACTGTGATGAGTCATAAACCCATTCCAGACCTGTACATTGTAATCTCGATCAATGACCACTAAGCCCATGTCGACGTTTTGTACCATATCCACCATCCAATGGAATTGTTCAAACTCTGCTGGCATATTCAACATTAGAACTCCTCCATTAGATAAGACAGTTTGTTATCAAGCAACGGCAAGGATTCATCCACAAACATAAACAACAAGTCACAACGAATCGACGTCCCTTCAATGTTGTAGCTCACTTCGAATGTCATCGTGCGGCTGAATGCTCCAGTTGTAGATTCAATGATCGAGTCAATTGAGATATGCTGACCAAGGAGTACTGGTGGACTTTGGAAGAATCGGACTTCAGACTGCTCGCCTAAACCATTTAAGAACGACCCCACCAAAATATTAGAAATATCCATTAGCAGCTCAAGCTCTTCTAGCTCTTCGCTGTCTGCTGGTACTTTCATCAACTTTTTGAGATCAGATACGCTTGAATCACTCAAAATCACTAGCGCTTCGCCAGCAATACCTTCGCCACAAAATCCCTGACAAACGCCCGATACGTTGTCATGCGACGCCAAGTCGCGTAGCGCCATGTGAAGTTCGCTCACTTCAAAGATATTGACGTTCGGCAGAGGTAGTTGCACAAACACGTCAAAGTGACGCGCCAACGCATCGGCTGCTCGACCAATTGAAACGTTAGCCACTTCCATGTAAATATCGCGACGACGTAAAATCGGTAACTCAATAGAGACAGGCGTGATAATTTGAGGACGAGGTTCTGGCTCGACCAACTCTTTAAGCGCCTTCTTGAGTTCATCTTTGGCGATCGGTTTTTGAATAAACGCTTTTGCACCCAGTGCGAACACGCGCTCTTTCGCTTTAGGTTGGATATCCCCCGACACAACAACCACCGGAGTTTTATCCCCCAACCGTTGCATGTG
The DNA here is from genome assembly GCF_033339995.1 of Vibrio sp. 1641. Lineage (NCBI taxonomy): Bacteria > Pseudomonadati > Pseudomonadota > Gammaproteobacteria > Vibrionales > Vibrionaceae > Vibrio > Vibrio sp. 1641. The sequence continues at coordinate 387,875 of NZ_JAWOVP010000002.1, read as the reverse complement.
CTCTAGTGTTTCAAAGCCATCCATTTCTGGCATGGTCAAATCAAGAAACATCAATTTAAACTCGTTTTTTTCGAGTTCTTCTAGCGCGTTTTTTCCGTGGATAGCAAACGTAATATCGGCATTCAATGTGGCTGGTAGTGATCTCGCCATCTGTTTGCGTGCTAACGCTGAATCATCACAGATGAGTACGGGAAAAGACATTCAATCACCTTTTTATATTCCACAATCTGCGCCGGAGTCTAACAGATTGTTACAGCATGTAATACGAGAAAACTGACGAGTTTTTTATTTCTTTATTATTCAATAAGCATACGCAATATGAATGAATGAGTGAACAAAATGACTAAAAAGCAAGCATCACATTCGCTGTTTAGTGACATAAAACAAACATGGGTAAAACTCCTCCACCCAAAGTAAGCAAAAAGTTGCAGCTAACATCCAAAGCCCATTTTTGCTCGAATTTCATTCTTTCCATTTCCATAATGGGTAAACAGTAACGCGCTAAAACTAAAAAGGCACCCTGCTAGAGGATGCCTTTAATAACAATTTCATCGATAAGATATCAATTCTATGGCACACCATGACCTTTAGAAGCCACCCATACGCGATACCATTGCTCTCGAGTAAGTTCGATGTTCAATGCATTAACTGCAGTTTGCACACGCTCGATTTTACCAGAGCCAATGATTGGAATAGGGTTAGATGGCAAACGACGTACCCAGGCATAAATTACTTGGTCAATACTCGCTGCGCCCACTTCTTCACGAATTGCTTCTAATTCGTTACGGACACGAACAGCTTGCTCACTGTCACCACTAAAAATTGAACCACCACCGAGGCAAGACCAAGCCATTGGTCGCGTGCGCAACATTTGCATTTGATCAAGCGTTCCATCGTGTGCAACCTCAAAGTTAAGTGGGTTGATTTCCACTTGGTTAGTAACCAACGGCTTACCTAAGCGAGATTGCAGCAGTTCAAACTGGCGTGGAGTGAAGTTAGACACGCCAAAGTGCTTCACTTTGCCGACTTTATGAAGCTCAGAAAATGCTTCTGCAACCTCGTCTGCATCCATTAACACGTCAGGACGATGAATTAAAAGTACGTCGATTTCATCCACATTCAAACGTTCTAGCGAGTTATTCACCGATTGGTAGATATGTGCTGAGCTCGTGTCGTAGTGATTGATCTTACGCTCTGGCGTTTTATCGCCACACAAATTGATATCGCATTTCGTCACGATCTGAATTTGCTCACGAACACTCTTGTCTAAAGCTAACGCTTCACCAAACAACGCCTCACACTCGTAATTGCCGTAGATGTCGGCGTGATCGACCGTCGTAATGCCTAACTCAATGTGTTGCTTAAGAAATGACAAACGCTCTTGAGCCGTCATTCCCCACTCAACTGCACGCCAATATCCTTGAACCAGCTCTGAGAACTCTGGGCCTTTTGGTGCAGTTACTACTTTTGCAACCATGGGTTTTCTCCTTCAATTGATCTGCATTCATCGTAGTCTTGTTTTCGTACCGGCTCAACGGGTAAACTTTCGCAATTCGAACTGGAGTACGAAATATGTCTTTTGCCCAACGCCTAGCCACCCTGATCGGAGAAGAAAGCATCAGCGGGTTCGCTCGACGCGTCGATGTGTCTGAAGCTTTAATACGCAAATACCTTAAAGGCAGTGAACCTAGCCTAACCAAAGCAAATCAAATTGCAATGCGCGCCAATTGCTCTCTCGAATGGTTAGCAACGGGATGTGGTTATTTATATCGCCGTGCTGAAGTCGTGGATATGGATGCGTACAAACTTGCCTTTCAACACGTTATGAATCAGCCGTTGTCAGACGATGCAGAAGAGCTACACCGCAAGCTAATCGCAGGCTATCAATACCTGCGCGCTCACAAAAAATCGGATGGTTTTTTGGATGAGTCTGCAATGGCGACCTTCCTATCTCTCCATAAAGAATCTAAAAACGAGTCACTTTGACCTCGATAATTTCGCCATCACTGCGCAATTGCACATTTAAGGACGGTGATGGCGTCAGAAACTCGTCCGGTTTTACCCAAAGCAAACTTCGAATCGTTTCTTGTGGATAGCGGTTCATCAACAAAATAACTTCTTTATCGACAAGCTCGGAAGATTTCTTTTCCAGAGCTTCAACGACATCATAGTGTTCTTGTCCGATAGTAACTCTGCGTAAAACTAACCCATCCTTTCTTAAGTTGAGAAGTAAGTCATTCAGACGCTGCCACTCGTATTCAGTGAGAAACGAGAACTGAGCACTTTCTCTTCTCAAAACCACTTCACCATACAAGTGCTGCTGGTAGTACGAAAAATCATCCAAACAAAATGCGCTGATAAACGTTGAATTGTCTAGCAGCTGCACTTCGCAACTATACCAGCTCCCACTTTTTTCTATACGTTCTTTTAGATTGGAATATGGCATAGCTGACAACGTGTCTTGCCACCAGCTCGGCGTTGAAAGTACCGGAAACGTTACCGAACAAAAACATAAAGAAAGTAAGAGTCGAAGATAAAAGCGCATGCACTGCTCTAGTTGGTTGACATCGAACCAAGACATTACTAACTGCAAGAAAATGTTCAAGAGAAAAATAGTGGCAGGTGGCGATGAAAGTTATGGTGATGAAAGTTATAACGCAGAAATTAAGAAGGCGCACATGTGCGTGCGCCTCTACCTCGTTACTCAATCGTGAGTGTGCGAATCGGCGATGTCTATTGATGCATCCCGAACATAAAACGAGGACTTACCGTAGGGTTTGAATCCATCCAAATTGTGTGTAAAACCTCACATCCCTCCTTCTGAAGCAGTCATGTTGCTTTACATTTAAAGCATGGTTCATTTTTTTCAAAAAACAAGTTTTTTATCCTAAATTATGAGAGCAATAGCACAATCTGAGTGAATGAATAATATCGTGACACTTCGAACACTCAATAGTGAAAAGCTAAATTGCATCTTTATTGATTAGGTCTAGACTCTGCGAAGCGTATACTTTCTTTCGTACCTTCCCCCAGCAACAGGAGAGCTTGTTAATGACCAAACGCGAGAGAATTGTGAAATCTGTGTTAGCGCACGTACCGAAAGATGCGATTAACCAGTTTGTCTCTCGAGGGTCAACACCATTTTCTGTTCTCATTATGGCCGCCATTGTGGGTACGTTGGCTGGTTTTGTCGGTACGTATTTCGAGCTTGCCGTTCATTTCGTTTCTGAAACACGAACAGAATGGTTAAGAAGCGAAATTGGTAATGTTCTACCATTGTGGCTGGCAGCGGTTCTCATTAGCGCACTTTTAGCTTTTATTGGCTATTTTCTTGTGCACCGCTTTGCGCCAGAAGCGGCAGGCTCTGGTATTCCTGAAATCGAAGGGGCAATGGATAATATTCGTCCAGTGCGCTGGTGGCGAGTTCTACCAGTAAAATTCTTCGGCGGCATGGGCGCACTTGGCTCAGGTATGGTACTGGGTCGTGAAGGCCCAACCGTTCAAATGGGGGGCGCTGTTGGTCGAATGGTGACCGATATATTCCGCGTAAAGGATGACGATACCCGCCACTCCCTGCTCGCTTCTGGTGCTGCGGGCGGTTTGGCTGCGGCCTTTAATGCCCCACTCGCAGGCATTATGTTCGTTGTGGAGGAAATGCGACCTCAGTTTCGCTACTCTTTGATCTCAATTCGCGCAGTGATCATTTCTGCCATTATGGCGAACATAGTGTTTCGCGCCATCAACGGGCAAGACGCCGTTATCACTATGCCGCAATACCAGTCGCCAGAGCTTCAAACCCTATGGCTGTTTTTATTGCTTGGCGCATTGTTTGGCGTGTTTGGCGTGATCTTCAATAAACTGATTACCGTGGCACAAGACAGTTTTGTCGCAATTCACAAAAACGATCGTAAGCGCTACTTGATTGTGGGTTCGTTACTGGGAGGCGTGTTTGGTTTGCTTCTTTTGTACGTACCCCAACTAACTGGTGGTGGTATCGGCCTTATTCCTGACATTACTAACGGTAACTACTCGGTATCTATTTTAGTTTTGCTTTTCTTTGGTCGCGTAATTACAACCCTGCTCTGTTTTGGTTCTGGTGCGCCGGGAGGCATCTTTGCACCTATGCTTGCTCTGGGAACCTTATTTGGCTATGCGTTCGGAGCAAGTGCTGATGTCTTGCTCCCTGCGCTTGATATCGAGCCTGGTGTATTTGCGATTGCGGGCATGGGTGCCCTGTTTGCTGCAACGGTACGTGCACCGATTACTGGTATTCTGTTAGTGATTGAAATGACGAATAACTACTACTTAATCCTGCCATTGATCATTACTTGTTTGGGCGCTGTGATTATTGCTCAATTGTTGGGTGGACAACCTATTTACAGCCAGCTGCTGCATCGCACAATCAAAAACGAAAAGTTACGCCAACAGGATCTACCAGAGAATCAATCAACATAACATTCTCTTTGTTATCACTTCGCTCCAGACTATCGAAGGGTTTGGAGCGATAAACTCTGCATTTTTACATCTTTTCCCAAATATTCGATACCAAACTCACAAAATTATCATTCTCTGATATTTGCTCACCACCTTTCATGAGAAACCCCTCTCCATACTTGTTAGTATTCGCTACTTAAATAGAGCATTTCATCCAAATCGTCATGTTTTGTTTCATTCAGGCAAAAATCAAATGGAGTAGATTTGAACTGGAGAAGACTTGTGCAGTTTTATAGTGTCCCGCCGTCTCAAGCCGCGTTGGCACTAGGTATGATAGGTTTAGGGCAAGCTTGGGCACTCTATATTCCTGAGATTGGTGAACCGATACGCCCATTTTTGGCGTCACTCGGCGCACTTTTACTCGCCCCTGTACTCATAAAATATGCCGCGAATCCACGATTATTCATGGTCGACATTCGTCACCCGCTGAGTGGTAGTTTAATGGCACCAATGAGTATGGCGTTACTGATCCTTGCAGATTATCTTGCCGCTGTAGCACCTATCATCGCTTATCCACTTTGGTTTATGGCGCTTTTGCTGCATTTTACTATGATGGTGCTGTTTTTTAGCTTTCAGCTAATGAACTTCAAAATGTCCAATATCGTACCGAGTTGGTTTCTTTATCCGGTGGGGCTAATCAGTAGTTCACTAGCCGGTTCTCAACTAGGTCACAACTTATTCTCCGAAACATTAGCGATGATGTGCATCGGCATTTATTTCTTCATGCTGCCACTCGTGTTGTATCGTTTAGTGTTTTTCGGCTCTCTACCAAGGCGAGCAAGACCGACCCTCGCGATTATGGCCGCGCCGGTAAACTTGTCATTAGCAGCATACTTGGTGAACTTTCCCTTACCTGATCCGATACTAACAGGCGCATTGGCAGGGATCGCCATCACTATGACTTTATTGATCTACTTATGTTACTTCCGCTTACTTCGCTTGAAGTTTCAACCTTCTATCGCGGCAGTAACCTTTCCTTCCGTGATCAGCGCTATCGCAATGCATCGCTTAACCTCTTTTTTTGCCGAATCGCACCCTCACTGGCACTGGCTGCACGACTTTGGTTTTCTAGAGCTCAGTATCGCGACTGTATTGGTTGTTTGGGTATCGGCAGGTTACATCAAAATGTATTGGCCAGAAATCATGAAGTCATTTTCTAAACAAGCATAAAAAAGGATGGCGTTTGCCATCCTCTTAGAATAGTGCTTGGTTACCTAACGTAAACCGTGCAGAAACTCGGCACGCGTTGCTGGGTTGCTTTTGAAGATACCGCCCAATGCTGTTGTCGTGGTTTCGCTGGTTGCATCCATCACACCGCGAGATTTCACGCAGTAGTGTGTTGCGTCAATCGTCACTGCCACATCATCGGACTCAAGCAACGTTTGAAGTGCAACAAGAATTTGCTGAGTCATACGCTCTTGAACTTGTGGACGCTGGGCAAAGAAGCGAACGATACGGTTGATCTTTGACAGGCCAATGATCTTGCCACGTGGAATGTAAGCCACAGCAGCCTTGCCATCGATGGTCACAAGGTGGTGTTCACAAGTACTGGTAACTGTGATGTCCTTCACGCGAACCATCTCGCTCACGTTCATCTTGTTCTCAATCACCGTGATTTTAGGAAAGTTGGAGTAATCCAGACCAGAGAAGATTTCGTCAACGTACATCTTAGCAATGCGGTGAGGGGTTTCTTCTAGGCTATCGTCGGTAAGGTCAAGTTGAAGTAGACCTAAGATCTCACGCATGTGGTGTTCGATCTTCTCTTTCTTCTCTTCACGACTTACGTTGTTTGGACGCATTGGCGTTTCCAAACCGCGTTGCTCTAGCGCTTCTTTTACTAACTTCGCTGACTCGCTAAGACCTGACATTCCACTTCCTCTTTTGTTACTTCCGCTTTAATACAAACCCAACCAAAATTGCATTCATATTTTTCGCTTTGAGTTGCTCAGTTTCGTGTCTTTACACCAAGTCACATCAAATATAGGTACTGAGCTGATTTTATTGAGCTCCGCGGGCTTTTTACCCCTTTCGGATGGCTGACAAGGATACTCGGATTTTTGAATAATTACACCCATATTTTATAGGTGGACATTCTTACTCGGTCCCCTTTTTATGGTAAAGTTGCCACAAAACAAAAGAACACAGGATTTTCTCAATGGGCTGCTGCGACGCACCTGGCTTGATGCCAATTGAAGAAGCGATGGACAAAATGCTATCGCGAATCAAACCTATCCAAACAACGCTTTCTCTTCCACTTGCTGAAGCACTCGGTTTTGTACTGGCAGAAGACATCCTGTCTCCTATTCACGTACCGCCATTCGATAACTCAGCAATGGATGGCTACGCTATTCGCATTCAAGATCTTGAGTCATCTTCTATTTTGCCTCTGGCAGGTAAATCATTTGCAGGACAACCTTTTGAAGGTGAATGGCCTCAAGGTACCTGTGTTCGCATCATGACTGGCGCAAAAATCCCACAGGGTTGTGATGGCGTTATCATGCAAGAAAACACAGAAGTAACGGATGCTGGTATTCAGTTCACCCAAACTGACGTGAAGCCACAAAACAACATCCGCCCAACAGGTGACGACATCAAACAAGGAGATATCGTACTGGCAAAAGGTGCACGTTTGACACCTCGCGATATTCCGATGATTGCGTCTCTTGGTGTTAGCCATGTGACAGTAGTACGTAAGCCAAAAGTTGCTTTCTTCTCTACTGGCGATGAGCTTAAACCACTGGGCGAACCATTAGACGAAGGTCAGATCTACGACAGCAACCGTTACGGTATTAAACCGCTTATTGAAAACTTCGGTTGTGAAGCCGTTGATCTTGGCATCATTCCAGATTGCCCAGAGACTCTGAAAGCGACCTTTGAACAAGCGCAAACATTGGCTGATGTGGTTGTTACATCTGGTGGTGTTAGCGTCGGCGAAGCGGATTACACCAAAGACATTCTTGAAGAACTTGGTGAAATCGGTTTCTGGAAGTTAGCAATCAAGCCGGGTAAACCTTTCGCATTTGGTAAGCTAAGTACAGCTTGGTTCTGTGGGCTGCCGGGTAACCCTGTTTCTGCGGTTCTTACTATGTACGTGCTTGTTCAACCAATGCTGGCAAAACTTGCAGGCCATACAGAATGGAAAGCACCCGAATCTATTCCAGCAGCAACTAAAACCGCCTTTAAGAAAGCGCCAGGTCGTACCGATTACCAACGTGGTATCTACACATTGGAAGATGGCAAGTTTGTCGTTGAAACAACCGGTAACCAAAGCTCTGGTGCATTCCGCTCAATGAGCCTAGCGAACTGTTTTGTTGTATTAGAACGTGAACGCGGCCGAGTTGAAGTGGGCGAAACGGTTCAGATTCAACTATTCAACTCAACCCTTTACTAGGAAGTCGTTGTGGATATTCTTTCCGATCAGGAAATGCTGCGTTACAACCGCCAAATCATTCTTCGTCAGTTTGACTTTGAAGGACAAGAAGCACTCAAACAAGCATCAGTATTGATGCTTGGTGCTGGCGGTTTAGGCTGTGCATCAAGCCAATATTTGGCCACTGCTGGTGTCGGTAAAATTACGCTGATTGATGATGATATCGTCGAGTTGTCTAATCTTCAGCGCCAAGTTCTGCACCACGATGCGGATATTGGTCGTAAGAAGGTCGAATCGGCTGCTGATGCACTACGTGAACTTAATCCGCACATTATTGTAGATACCATAGCAAAGCGTCTTGATGATACAGAGCTAAAAAGCTTGATCGAACAGCACACAATTGTTGTTGATGCATCAGATAACGTCGATACGCGCAATCAACTTAACCGCCTATGTTTTGCGACCAAAACACCGCTAATTTCAGGCGCGGCCATTCGTATGGAAGGACAAGTGAGTGTGTTTACTTACGACGACCCAGCGCAACCATGTTACCAGTGCTTAAGTGCCCTCTTCGGCAGCGGTGCGTTAAGTTGTGTCGAAGCCGGAGTCATGGCTCCTGTTGTGGGTATTGTTGGCGCAGTACAGGCGATGGAGGCGATCAAAGTGATTGCTGATTACGGCCAACCAAAGAAAGGCAAAATTCTGATTTTGGATGCGCTCAGCATGTCTTGGCGAGAAATGAATCTGATGAAAATGCCCACCTGTCCGGTTTGTAGTTAGTTCTAAACCTCTAATCATTCCCAAAAAGCCCAACTCGATGTTGGGCTTTTTCTCATTTTGACAATCAGATTTACAACCCTTCTTCCTACAAACATTAAATCAATAAAATTCAACCACTTAAAACTTGGCACATTCCTTTCATTGCATATATCACGAACCAATGAGAGGGCGAATTATGAAAAGGACATCACTACTACTTGGGTCTCTAATAGCGAGCGCTTACGCACAAGCGGCGCCATTTGATACGTGCCCAAGCCAAGCATACCTGTTCCAATCAACCCCGGTTCAAATCTATGGCGTCAATTTGGTTACAGGCTCTACGACTCTTTTAGAGGACGACACAGGTTTGGCTTCGGGCATCAACGGTGTAGGCTTTAACTTCACTGACCGTTATATCTACGGCTACGACACCACAAACAAAAAGATTGTTCGTCTTGGTCAAGACTTCCAAGCAGAGACACTTGATGTTTCGGGTCTTCCTACCGACCACACGTTTTACGTAGGTGACGTTTACAACCACGTCTACTACTTGTACCGCAAAGGCAAAGGACTTTTCTCCATTGACCTTTCTCCGCTCGATTCTGATCCAAATGCGACATTGAGCATCGTGAAAATCAGCTCAACAGCGACTGTGAACCTAACCGACTTTGCATTCCATCCAGGTGATGGCTCCCTTTACGGCATCGACAACAACTCTGGTGTGCTATATCAGTTCAACCCATCAAATGGTAGCGCAACTGCGATAGGTGACACAGGTGAGAAAGGCACATTTGGTGCTGGCTACTTCGATGTAAACGGCAACTACTACGTGTCACGTAACCAAGATGGCAAAATTTATCGCGTTGACCTTTCGGAAGATAACGCAGCCAATATCGCAGCAGGTATCGTTCCTGCGGTTGAGTTTGTATCCAACGGTCCAAGCTCAAGCCAAAATGACGGTGCACGTTGTGCAAATGCTCCGGTGATTAACGAAGACGAGCCAATTGATTTCGGTGATGCTCCAGACAGCTACCACACAACACTTGCGTCAAACGGTCCTCGTCACGAAGTGGACGGTGTAACTTGGCTTGGTTCCATCGCTCCAGATGGTGATGCCGACGGTCAAGCAAACGACAACTCTGTGGGCACAGCCGATGAAGATGGTGTTGGTTTTGTATCCGCACTTGATCCAGGCTTAAGCTCAATTGTGAATGTGACAGCTTCTACTTCTGGCTACCTATCAGCATGGTTTGACTGGAACCGCGATGGTGACTTTGATGATGAAGGCGAACAGGTCTTTACTGACCAATTACTGTCTGCGGGTAATAATCCCCTACCGTTTGTCGTTTCAACCGCTGCAACGGAAGGTTCAAGCTGGAGTCGATTCCGCTTTAGCCAACAAACCGGATTAAACTACGATGGTGGTTCGACATCTGGTGAGGTGGAAGATTACCCAATTACCATCACTGGTAATGGCTACTCAGTGGAATATTTCCCGAGTGCAGAAGATTACGCCACCGTGGCTTATGAAGATAATTGGCCATACACCGCAGACTACGACATGAACGATGTGGTCGTGAAATTCCGCATCACTGAAACCAGTCTTGCTGGTCATGTTGAGAATATTCAGATTACAGGTGACCTAGCGGCTTACGGCGCAAGCTACAAAAATGGCTTCGCAATCCGACTACCGGGTGTATTGAGAAGCTCGATTGAAAATGGATTAACGACGCTATCCTTCAATGGTGTAGAGCAAGCATCTAATGGCTTGGAAAGTATTTCTGATGAAGCCATTTTCATCATCAGTGAAGACTTAAGCACACACGCGGCGAGCAGCTGTAGCTACTTCCGTACCGAGTCTGGCTGTGATGATAACGTTTCACTCACCTTTACCTTGAACGTGTACTTCACTGAAGGCTCTGACCGTTCAGCCATTCAAGCCATGCCATACGACCCGTTCATCTTTGCAACACCGGGCACTTACCATGGCGACGGGATTACCTTCCAACCAGGCCGTAAATGGGAAGTTCACTTAGCAGACCAAGCACCAACAGAACAATTTGATGACCAAAACCTCTTCGGTGTCGGCGTCGATGCAAGTGACCCTGCACAAGGAGTGTACTTCAAAACAGCAAACAACTTACCTTGGGCACTGCTGATAGTAGAAGATTGGGATTGGCCGCTAGAGCGTGTAGACATGGTCGATGCATACCCTCAATTCCAAACTTGGGCTGAGTCTGGTGGCGAACTAAGCACAGATTGGCACACCTCTCCAACACCTAACAAATGCTACATTCCATAGGGAGATAACATTATGAAAGCACTTATCACAATCATCATGGGATTAGCACTAACGGCTTGTGGCGGAGGCGGAGGCGGCGGTGGTGGTAACAGTACACCACCTCCACCAGCTCAAACGACTGTTGCAGAGGAAGAGACTACCCAACAGGAAGAAACAACCGTAGAAGAGACTACCGTAACTGTAGAAAATGCAACCATGCAGGACCTAGTAGTACCGGATGGCTTTAGCTACAACCCAGTGACGGAAGGTACGCTCAATGTAGACATCAGTGGTTTTTCTTCACAACGTGCACACCTAAGCGTGTACAAAGAGTTTGTCGAGAACAGTTCAGGTAACTACGATGCAAAATATCCAAGCAAAGTCGCATCGGTTCCACTCAACAACGGTACAGCAAACGTCGACTTTAATGTTTCTGATAGCCAAGGTAGCCTACTTGTTGAAATTTGGTTCTATGACGGCAGTGACCCAATTCAGAAAGTGATTACTTCAGGAGACAACACTTGGAACATGTAGCTAGATAGATTGAAGGCATAGCGAAAGCAGCCTTTCAGAACAAATCTTCAATCTTTAACTTAAAAATCGCATCGTTCTTTTGAACATGCGATTTTTTTGTTGTAAAACAGTAAGATTATCCACCTAGCAAACTAAAGACAATGCAAGCACTGATTAGTACTGATGAACTCAATAGCCTTTTCGGCCAACCTAACGTCAAGCTCCTCGACGCTAGTATTGCGTTTCAAATCCCTTCTGAAGGCAAAAAGATTCAAGATAAGTGGATTCCAAATACTTTACGCTTTGATTACGACAATGACTTTTGCTTACCCGGTTCTTCCCTGCCGCATATGATGCCAACAGAAGAAGGCTTCAACCAAAGTGCGCAACAACTCGGTTTGAACAACGAAGATTTGATTGTGGTTTACGACAACTCTGGCACTTTAGCCGCGCCAAGAGCTTGGTGGATGCTCAAAGCTATGGGACATGATAATGTTCGAGTCTTAAATGGCGGTCTTCCCGCTTGGATTGAAGCCGGATTCCCTGTTGAAAGTACCCTATCGCAACCAAGCGAAAGAGGTAACTTTGCGGGTAAGCTCAACCAAAATGCCTTTTTGAGTGCACAAGATGTTCTTGCTCATTCAACCAATAAAAGTGCCAACATCATCGATGCGAGAGCCAAAGCACGCTTCCTTGGTGAAGTGCCTGAGCCACGAGAAGGTCTACGTAGTGGGCACATTCCAAATTCGGTTTGCTTACCGTTTCAAGAACTCTTAACCAACGGTCACATTAAACCGAATTCAGAGTTGCAACAGATATTTAGCGCACTAACAATAGATAGTGATAATTCAATCATTTTTAGTTGCGGCTCCGGTGTGACCGCATGCATTTTATTACTCGCGGCGTATCAAATTGGTCTAGACAATCTGTCGGTGTACGACGGTTCTTGGACCGAATGGGGTGCAGACCACTCTCTACCTATCGAGTGTTAAGACAAGTGTCTGTTTAACAAAGTATCTTACGTTTATCTAAAGATGATGTGTTCCAATAAACTAAACGCAGCTTCTAAACCAAACTTGTCATTTCGAAATAGAAACTGGCTATGAGTGATTTGTCACCCCTCATAGCCTGACTACATCAAAAGCCGACTATTTCCGTTAGCGTTCAGATGTCGCGTTGCCGTGCATTTGCTCATCTAAGTTGAGCACGGTTAATGCGTTGCTAACGCTCGTGGCGATCACGTCTATCGCTCCAGTTCTTAATGCTCCGAGTAGAGCGAGTGGCTTGCTGTTCTCAGCTGCGATCGCAATGACTTCCGAGATCGGCCGAAACTCTTCAATACCAAGTCCAATTACTCGGTCACTCATTACCGTGTTCGCTACATTACCGTGAATATCAAAGAAGTCATAACCTGCAAAATCCCCTACCACACCTTTTTGAAGTCTCGACTGAACCACTTCATCAGGCGTAAACCAACCTAAGTCGACCATGTAACTGTTTTCGCTCATGTCACCAATACCAACCAAAGCGACATCGGCTTTACGCGCTAGGTCGAGCGTTTGTTTCACGGTTGCATTTTGCATGAAGGCCAACTTCTGTTCTCTATTTTCTGCGTATGCCGGCGCATAAAGGGTTTCAGAGGTTCCCCCATACTTCTTCGCCAACTGACGACAAATATGGTCGGCGTTATACATACCGCCACGCGGGTGAATACCACCAATGCCACACACAAATTTACAGTCACGCGGCGTAATAACACCTATATGGTGAGCGACGGACGACACGTTGCGCCCTTGTCCGACCGTCACCACCATGCCGTTTTTGAGCGTGCTAGTGAGATAATTGGACACCAATCCCGACACCTGTAGTCGTTGCGCTTCTTCATTCGGTTGATCAAGAGCAACAAGCGCGCGCTTAACGCCGAATCGCTCGATCAAACGTTGTTCAATCTTGGCGCTGAACACCGGATGGTATTTAACGGTAATTTCAACAATGCCTTCATCACGCGCCTGCTTGAGCATTCGCCCGACTTTTGCGCGTGATATGGCAAATTTTCTCGATATCTCTTCCTGAGTCGCACCGTCTTGATAATACGCGACGGAAATCTCTGTCAACAAATCCGTGTTTTCAATGGAAATATCTTGATTAGAACTGCTCATGGTTTCTCTCGCCCTTTAAGAGGATCGATATTGTATGCAATAAGTGAACATATGCTCATTGACTTAGCATATGTTCTTTATCAATTTAAACGCTACATTTGCTCATCGCAATAACATTTTCTCACTACAATTTTTTACCCTCTTGGACAACGCTCAAGCTTTGAACAATAAGGGCAAACGTTTATTTGGGTTAACCACTAAACACACAGTAAAAAAACGTTGATGAAGTTCACTATAAGTCCATTTCAGCGATTGACTTTCAGCATAGATAGGATAAATATGGACACATCATTTACTCAGCTATCGATCAAATGTTCATAGCATTTGTTCGGTAACGAAATTTTCCGTAGTTGGCTGAGCAGATGTCTCATTAAATGCGATGAGACGGTTAGCTAACTCGCTTGCAAATGCACAAGCTGTGATAACAAAAATCACGCTTAAGCCCATTTAAATAGGATGATCGATTATGAGCAACAAGTTAGAGCAACTTCGTAAACTAACGACTGTAGTAGCAGACACTGGCGAAATTGATGCAATTAAAAAGTATCAGCCAGAAGACGCAACAACTAACCCTTCTCTTATCCTTAAAGCCGCTCAAATCGCAGAGTACGCACCTCTAATCGATGCTTCAATCGAATACGCTAAAGCACAGAGCAACGACAAAGCTCAACAAGTTCAAGATACTTGTGACATGCTTGCAGTAAACATCGGTAAAGAAATCCTAAAAACTATCCCAGGTCGTATCTCTACAGAAGTAGACGCTCGTCTATCTTACGATATGGAAGGCAGCGTAGCGAAAGCTCGTCAACTAGTGAAAATGTACAACGATGCTGGCATCACTAACGACCGTATCCTTATCAAACTGGCTTCAACTTGGGAAGGCATTCGCGCAGCTGAGATCCTAGAAAAAGAAGGCATCAACTGTAACCTAACGCTTCTATTCTCGTTCGCTCAAGCACGTGCTTGTGCAGAAGCGGGGGTATTCCTAATCTCGCCATTCGTTGGTCGTATCATGGACTGGTACAAAGCGAAAGAAGGCCGTGACTTCGAAGCTCAAGAAGATCCAGGCGTACTATCTGTAACTAAAATCTACAACTACTACAAAGAATACGGCTACAAAACTGTAGTTATGGGCGCAAGCTTCCGTAACATCGGTGAGATCTTAGAACTAGCTGGTTGTGACCGTCTAACTATCGCTCCTGCTCTACTTGCAGAACTAGAAGCAGCTGAAGGTGAAGTAGTTGAGAAACTAGTTGATTCTAAAGGCGCAGCTGAGCGTCCAGCACCAATGACTCACGCTGAGTTCCTATGGGAACATAACCAAGACCCAATGGCTGTTGAGAAACTGGCTGAAGGTATCCGCAACTTCGCCGTTGACCAAGGCAAACTAGAAGCGATGATCGAAGCTAAGCTTTAATTGCTTACCAAAAGCGAGTAGCCCGTCTACTCGCTTTTACCATCAACACTATTTTCAAAAAATTCTATTTGAACTTGTTTCGGCGAGTTCCCTCTATTTAAATCAAATATCGAGAAGTAATCACTATGGATCGTAAACATCTAGCAAATGCAATCCGTGCGCTAAGCATGGATGGTGTTCAACAAGCTAACTCTGGTCACCCAGGTGCACCTATGGGTATGGCTGACATCGCTGAAGTTCTTTGGCGCTCTCATCTAAACCACAACCCATCAAACCCTGAGTGGGCAGACCGCGACCGTTTCGTACTGTCTAACGGCCACGGCTCAATGCTGATTTACTCTCTACTGCACCTTGCAGGTTACGAGTTGTCTATCGACGATCTGAAAAACTTCCGTCAGCTTCACTCTAAAACTCCTGGTCACCCAGAGTATGGTTACGCGCCAGGTATCGAGACCACAACGGGTCCGCTAGGTCAAGGCATCACTAACGCGGTTGGTATGGCTCTAGCTGAAAAAGCGCTAGCAGCGCAATTCAACAAAGAAGGCCACGACATCGTTGACCACTTCACTTACGTGTTCATGGGCGACGGCTGTCTGATGGAAGGTATTTCGCACGAGGCATGCTCTCTTGCAGGTACTCTAGGTCTAGGCAAGCTGATCGCATTCTGGGATGACAACGGCATCTCTATCGACGGTCACGTTGAAGGTTGGTTCTCTGACGACACACCTAAGCGTTTCGAAGCTTACGGTTGGCACGTAATCCCTGCAGTCGATGGTCACGATGCTGACGCAATCAACGCAGCAATTGAAGCGGCGAAAGCGGATCCACGTCCTACACTTATCTGTACTAAGACTATCATCGGTTTTGGTTCACCAAACAAATCTGGTTCACACGATTGTCACGGTGCGCCACTAGGTGCAGAAGAAATCGCAGCAACACGCAAAGAACTAGGTTGGGAGCACGGTCCTTTTGAAATTCCGCAAGAAGTCTACGCAGAATGGTCAGCGAAAGAAACAGGCGCAGCTAAGGAAGCAGCGTGGAACGAGAAATTTGCAGCTTATGAAGCAGCGTACCCTGAGCTGGCAGCTGAATTTAAACGCCGCGTAAACGGTGAGCTTCCTGCACAGTGGGAAGAGAAAGCAAGCCAAATCATTGCTGATCTTCAAGCTAACCCAGCAAACATTGCATCACGTAAAGCGTCTCAAAATGCTCTAGAAGCATTTGGTGCTCTACTACCAGAGTTCATGGGTGGCTCTGCTGACCTAGCACCTTCTAACCTAACCATGTGGTCTGGTTCTAAGTCTCTAGAAGCAAGCGACTTCTCTGGTAACTACATCCACTACGGCGTACGTGAATTCGGTATGACAGCGATCATGAACGGTATCGCGCTACACGGTGGTTTCGTTCCTTACGGCGCAACATTCCTAATGTTCATGGAGTACGCACGTAACGCAATGCGTATGGCTGCGCTGATGAAAATTCAGAACATCCAAGTGTACACGCATGACTCTATCGGTCTTGGCGAAGATGGTCCAACTCACCAACCAGTTGAGCAAATGGCATCGCTACGCCTAACACCAAACATGAGCACATGGCGTCCATGTGACCAAGTTGAGTCCGCTGTAGCTTGGAAACTAGCGATTGAACGTAAAGATGCACCGACAGCACTTATCTTCTCTCGTCAAAACCTTGCGCAACAAGAGCGCACAGCAGAACAAGTAGCAGACATCGCGAAAGGTGCTTACATTCTGAAAGATTGCGAAGGCAAGCCAGAGCTAATCCTTATCGCAACAGGTTCTGAAGTTGAACTAGCAGTAGAAGCAGCAGCACAGCTAACTGCTGAAGGTAAGAAAGTACGCGTTGTTTCAATGCCATCAACAGACGCATTCGACAAACAAGACGCCGCTTACCGTGAAGCTGTACTGCCATCAGACGTAACAGCACGTATCGCAATTGAAGCAGGTATTGCTGACTTCTGGTACAAGTACGTAGGCTTCGACGGTCGCATCATCGGTATGACTTCATTCGGTGAATCTGCACCAGCTGGCGAACTATTCAAAATGTTTGGTTTCACGACTGAAAACGTAGTGAACACAGCAAAAGAGCTACTCGCGTAATTGCAGTAAAAAGATAGTCAGTTTTCTCTATTGCGAATGTGAAAACTGAAAAGCCCCACCAGCAATGGCGGGGCTTTCTTTTATCTGGCTCCTATTCGCATAAACGCAGCCAGGACATAAACATCACAACTTTCGTTACGACTATTTGTCTTCAAATCGAAGTGCGAGCTGATAGAAATCTTGTACTTGGTCTTTCAACTGTCGGCTGTTTTGCTCAACTGAATGTGTTGCTGCCAAGTTTTGTTCTGCGGTCGAAGCGATAGAATGAATGTGCTGGTTTACATCACTAGATAGCTTTAACTGGTTATTCGCCGCTTCTGCTACATCAACCATCAGCCCACTCATGGTTTGCATCATCTGTTCAACTTCAGACAAACGCAACGCGCTTTGTTCTGCTACTTGAGAACAGGCATCGGTTTGCTCTTTGTTTGCCAGAATATCTTTCTGCCAACTTTGAATCGTTGCCAACATAGTGGAGATAGAAGCTTGGATTTGTTCAGTTGCATTGGATGTACGCCCAGAAAGCGCGCGGACCTCATCAGCTACAACAGCAAAACCACGACCTTGCTCCCCTGCTCTTGCCGCTTCAATCGCCGCGTTGAGTGCCAGTAAATTGGTTTGCTCTGCGATCCCACCAATCTCTTCCATC
Organism: Vibrio sp. 1641; assembly: GCF_033339995.1. Lineage (NCBI taxonomy): Bacteria > Pseudomonadati > Pseudomonadota > Gammaproteobacteria > Vibrionales > Vibrionaceae > Vibrio > Vibrio sp. 1641. The sequence continues at coordinate 370,116 of NZ_JAWOVP010000002.1, read as the reverse complement.
AAATGGTTCACCTTCTGTGCCTGATCACTCAGTTGATACGTCGTTTCCGTCGCTTTTTCAGCTTGAAGGCTTAACTTCGCTAGATTGGTGTGCGTTTGATCGATGGTCTCCTTCGCCATCAAGCATGACTTCAATGTATCATCAATCAACATATGGGCATCATTGGTACTCGAAGAAACCGAATTTGCCGACGACTCCACCTCTTGGGTAGCATCTCGCACACGATGAATATCGGTATTTTGCTGATTTAATGCAGCCGAGACTTCTGCCGTTGTTTGACTAAGCTCTTCGGCGCAATGCTGCAAAGGCAATGCGGAGTCAGTCATTCTTCCTAACACGGTTCGAATTCTTGCGGATAGCATTTTGATATGGAAATCGGCAATCGAAAATGCCGTGTTACCGGAATAGATCAAGCGACTTACGCTGTCATATTGCTTTTGTAACTTTTTAAGTTGCTGAGGTGTATCAATTAACTCTTGGCGGAATAACAGAGCCAGAACACTTGCAGGTAACGCACTTGCAAGCCAAGCCAACGGCCCTTCAACAGACAACGCATATGCGGTTGCAGGTGCGGTTAGTGCACCAAGTAGAATCGCATAGCGAATGGTTTCATTGATTTTCAACGACCAAGTTCGGCCAGACTTCTCTGCAGCACGCATGCTTTTGTAGGCTTTTGTCGCAATATCAACCCACTCTCGCTTTGGCTTCACGCGCACTGATTGATACCCAACAACATGGTTGTCTTCGTAGATAGGGGTGACATAAGCATCAACCCAATAGTAACCGCCAGACTTAGTGGCATTCTTAACCATTCCACGCCAGGCTTTACCTTGTTTAAGGCGTGCCCACATATCACCGAAAGCGGCTTTAGGCATATCATTATGACGAACTATATTGTGGTTCTGACCGACAAGTTCTTCGTGAGTGTATTCAGCAACGCGGCAAAAGGCTTCATTACAATATGTAATAACACCTTGTAAGTTCGTTGTTGAGACGAGTTCCTCAGACTCCCTCACGAGAGTTTCTTGAGCTTTATGAGAAATATTGGCTGACATAGACGAAACTTCTTTAGTTTTTATTGATTTTCGGCAAGATATATACAGGATTTTTATTTTTATTACAAAAAGTTAGATAAAAAGTCTTATCAAATCGACATTTTTATTGTGGGAATTCACATTATCGATAAAAACATAAAGAAGAGATTGTTGATTTGAGCTAATAAACAAACCCGACACGATAGGCCGGGTTATATATTAAGACTTAATTAAGCGGTTTGTGATTCTGGCTTTTTATTCGTTTTTAACGCAAACATCGCGATAACGAGTAACACAAATGGAAGAACATACAAATTAAGATTCTGCCAACCTACGGTAGACTCAAGCCAACCAGATAGTAATGCGGTGATGGTGACACAACTGAACACGAAGAATTCATTAAACGCTTGAGCCTTGCTTCTGTTTTTCGCTTCATAGCTTTGACTAAACAGCCCAGTTGCTGCGATAAACATAAAGTTCCACCCTATTCCTAACAGGATTAAAGCAAGACTAAAATGCCAGATAGACACTCCATGTATATTAATTCCAATACAAGCAACAAATAGCAATCCACCCGCTAAAATCATATTCTTAGCGCCAAACCGCTCTATCAGGCGGCCCGTGACAAACGCAGGTGCAAACATACCCAACACGTGCCATTCGATCACTCCCGCCGCTTTATCAAAATCAAAGCCACAACCAATCATCGCTAAAGGAGTTGCTGTCATTAAAATGTTCATCACCGCGTACGCAACCATTGCCGCGATAACTGCTAGCATGAAATTAGGTCGACGAATAATCAGTCTGAGCTTATCCGCCTTAGCGTGTAGCGCCTGCGTGTGTGCAGGTGGAAAACGAATGGTTTGTAGCACAACCAACGCAGTTATATAAAGCACGACAAGCACAGCAAATGCACTAATGTATAAGCCATCATCTGACCACTGCTGCGAGTACACGGCCAGATTAGGCCCAAGGATCGCCGCTAACACCCCACCCGCCATAGATATCGAAATCGCCCTATGCCTTGCCGACTCTTCACACACTTCAATGGCAGCAAACCTGTATAGAGTACCGAAACCTATACCAACACCAAGCAAAAACGTAGACATGCAGAACAGATAGAAGTTTTGTTGACTTAATGCATACGTCGCTAGACTAGCACCCAAAATGCCAATGACATTACCAAGGCTAAAACCAAGGCGACGCCCTAACTTGCCCATAATTAGCGACGCAGGAATTGTCGCGGCCATCAGTCCCAAAAACTGCAGTGCAACTGGTAATGTGATAAAACTTGATGACGGCGCAAGTGTTTTGCCAATAAGGGCAATAACAGATATGAGTAAAATATTCCCTGTCATTAATAAGGCTTGGCAGAGGGATAGAAGCCATACATTACGATTCAATTCCAAATTCCTTTTGGTTACGACGTATACAGATAACATATAGGAAAGCAGAAACAATAGAAAGATATGAGAGTAATTCTCAACAAAAAGAGCCAGAGGCATAGTACCTCTGGCTCTTCACTATTCACTTTTCGCTTTTAAAAAGTTTTTCTGTTGAGCTTACTTGTTGCGGCGCGCTTTTACTGCATCAGAAAGCTGACGAAGTACCGTTTCCGTATCTTCCCAACCAATACATGCATCAGTGATCGACTGACCATAAGTGGCTGCTTTGCCATCCACTAAGTCTTGGCGACCTTCAACTAAATGAGACTCGATCATCACACCAAAAATGGCTTCTTCGCCAGCAGAGATTTGCTCGGATACATCATCAGACACCAGCATTTGACGCTTGAACTGCTTCGAGCTGTTAGCATGGCTAAAATCAATCATCACTTTTTTCGGCAGACCTGCGGTGTCCAGCTCATCTTTAATTTGAGCTACATGTGCTGCACTGTAGTTTGGTTCTTTACCGCCACGTAGAATAATATGGCAGTCTGGATTACCAGCGGTTTCTACGATCGCGGAATGACCGTATTTTGTTACTGAAAGGAAGTGATGGGAAGCGCTTGCAGAACGAATCGCGTCGCTCGCTATTTTAATATTCCCGTCTGTACCGTTTTTGAAACCTACAGGACAAGAAAGACCAGAAGCTAGCTCGCGGTGAACCTGAGATTCTGTCGTACGAGCACCGATAGCGCCCCAACTGATCAAATCCGCCACGTACTGAGGTGTGATCATATCTAAGAATTCACTTGCCGTTGGCAAGCCCATATCGGTTAGATCAAGAAGAAGTTTACGTCCGATACGTAGACCATCATTTAGCTTATAGGTGTCATTTAAGTAAGGGTCATTGATAAGGCCTTTCCAACCAACGGTTGTACGCGGCTTTTCAAAATAAACTCGCATAACAACCTCAAGCTGCTCGCCCAGTTCATCACGTAGTACTTTTAGCTTTTTACCGTACTCAACCGCGGCAGCCGGATCGTGAATAGAACACGGGCCAACGATCACGAGTAATCGATCGTCTTTTCCTTCAAGAATATTGTGAATGGCGTTACGGCAATCAAAAGTGGTCGAAGAAGCGGTTTCAGTCGCTGGGAACTTCTCTAATACTGCAACAGGTGGCAATAACTCTTTTACTCTATTTATTCTTACATCATCAGTTTGAAACATTACTTCTACTTCCTGGTTTTATTTCCGACCCCATTTTTACCAACTGAACTCATTGCAACATTGTTCACAAAGCGAGCAGCATCAAGGGCTGTGGTCATTTTCTGTCTAGCGTTTAAGTAACTTATCGGCTTAGGCGTAGACTTGCAATCAGTTTTTGCAAATAAATGCAAATAAAAACCACCTGTTAACCACCGCGCACAATGTAAAGTAAAGTTTACGAAAAAAAGTTCAAAATAATCATCAATTTTCTTATGCACCAAAAAATCTTTACTACAATGTAAGAAATATCAGAAGTTTGTGAGGTATTTTTGGGTAGTAAATGTTGATCAAGTTCAAATATATTGTTGCTTGATATGAAATGATTAGAATATTAAACTAATTTCTTATAAACGCTGGTTTTTTCTAATTTTTTGATAAAACGAAGTAGAAGTTAATATGCAATCAATACAAGGAAACATTATGAACAAAGTAGCAATTGCAGTAGCAGCAGTGGTAGCTGGTAGTAGCGCGCTTTTAAACTCTGCTCAAGCTGAAATGTACATCGGGGGCAAAGTGGGCATGACTACACTTGACGACGCTTGCTATCTAAATAGCCCTTGTGATGATGAAGCGTTCGGTGCAGGACTACATATCGGTTATGACTTTACCGATATCATCGGGCTAGAGTACGGCGTAGACTTCTTAGGCGACTATGAAGGAAACTCTAGGTCAGGGGCTAATACGATTAATACGATTGACGGCAATCTAACGGCTTTAACACTTGCACCTAAATTCAACTGGCACTTAAACGACTCTTGGAATCTGTTTGCTAAGATCGGTGGTGCTTACATGATGTCTGATGACGAAACAGACTTTGTCCCAACAGGTTCTTTGGGTGCTGAATACTCGATCGATAGAAACTGGAGTGTTCGCGCTGAATACCAACGTTACCAAGACATGTCTGACGACGTGTGGGACGACATGGATGCTAACTTCTTTGGTATCGGTGTTAACTACAAATTCGCAGCAGCTCCAGTTGTTGCAGCAGTTGTAACGGAAGAAGTGATCGAGCCAGATCCAGAACCAGTGATGATGAGCAAGGTGCACAAAGAAGAGTACGGTACAGGTACGTTTGAATTCGATAGTGCTAAGTTAACAGAGTCCGTTTCTGAACGTCTGGACAACTTTGTTTCATTCTTGAACGAATATCCTCAAGCTCAAGTAGAGATTACTGGTTACACAGATAGCTCAGGCCCTGCGGCATACAACCAAAAACTGTCTGAGCGTCGTGCTCAATCTGTTGCTGATTACCTAACCGCAGCTGGCATTGGTTCAGATCGTTTGACAGTCAAAGGTATGGGTGAAGAAAACCCAGTTGCTGACAACAGCACTCGCGAAGGTCGTGAGAAAAACCGTCGCGTAGAAGTTGTAGTACCTTCATTTGAATACCAAGAGCTAGTTCAACCAGAATAAGCATCTATGATTCATGATCGATGATGTGGCAAAAATTTATGGGGTGCATTTGCACCCCATTTTGATCTCATATTAAGGGATATTGCCACTATGGTTTTGGGAAAAAGATCAACTCATTATCTTGCACCATAACACAATCCATACCAGCTGCATGCGCCGCTCGCTTCCCCAGCTCAGTATCCTCAAACACAAGACACTGTGACGCCTCCAAGTCGAGTTGTTCCGCGGCCACCAAAAAAGTATCTGGAAAGGGTTTATGGTTCTCTACATCACTCGCGGTTACTACAACATCCAACTTGTCTAATAAACCTGCATGGCTTAATAAGCGCATGGCACTTTCTCGTTGGCTGCCAGTCCCGACTGCAATTTTCTTATGGCCTAAATATTCCTCTAACACGATGTTCGTGCAAGGAATAACGTCAACATGAAGCTCGATAGCAGCGAATGTTTCCATTTTAAATGTCGCGACAGTTTTAGGATCTAATGAAAGCTCATGCACACGATTTAGTTCCTCAACAATTTTAAAGCTCGGCATCCCTCCTAAACTGTGAAACCACTCCTGACAAAACGGAAAATCAAAACGCTCAGCAGTTGCTTGCCAAGCTGCCAAGTGGGCTGGCATGGTATCGATTAGAGTACCATCCATATCAAATATGAATCCCTCATAGGGTCTAAAATCAATCGTGCTCATGTCTTTTCTTCTATTTGTGCATCTGTAATGTTAATTTATCAGCTCTTTCAATCGTCCTTACCGGCATTTACTTATCATGCTCAAAATTTCGAACTCCGTCACAATTCAAGAGTGGGAAATTCAATTATCCCCAATTAGAGCTCAAGGAAATGGTGGCCAGAACGTTAACAAGGTAGCGTCCGCTATACACCTGCGCTTTGATATCCAGCATTCCAGTTTACCTGACTTTTACAAAGAGCGATTACTTGCACTTTCTGATAGTCGTATAAGTAAAGATGGCGTGATCATCATCAAAGCGCAACAATTTCGGACACAAGAACAAAATAAGGAAGACGCCCTAAATCGGCTTCAAGCATTGATAAAAGCTGCCGCTTTACAGGAGAAGAAGCGTATTAAAACGAAACCAACCCGCGCTTCTCAACGCCGACGACTTGATACAAAAAACAAGCACGGAGCGAAAAAACAGCAACGTAAAAAAGTGCTGTATTAGTGCATGTCGTTTTCTCGACATGTTAGTTGAACAACGTTTGCTAGCCCTTGGAAATCTCATTGGATTTCTCTTTTTAGTTACTTATTCAGGAAACAACAATATGACTATTAGGCAAAAACTCTACTTCCTCGGAGTTATCGCCATTTTAGGCATCGTGGCCCTTTTGGGTACGTCATCCCATTTTGAAAATAAGAGCAATGACCTTAATCACGCCATCAAACTCGTTGGTGATCTAGAAATACGCTTACTCAACTTACGCAGAAATGAAAAAGATTTCCTACTACGTAGTAATGACAAATATCTAAATAAGTTTGACGCCAATGTTGACAAGTTTATAGACACAGAAAAAGAGCTTGCGAACATACTCAAGAGTAATGAATTACCTTCCAGTCAACAATTTAAGCAAGACTTGCTCGCATACCAAAGGGGCTTTCAGAATCTGGTCAGCGCTTACCAACGATACGGGCTTGATTCAAAGAGTGGGCTTCTCGCTGGTTACGAACAAGCACTATTAGAAGCAAAACAACGTTCAGACCACCAGCAGTTATTGGCATTAGTCCGTTTTGACTCTGCGGTAAAAGCAGGACTATTCAATAGTGATTTGCTTGAGGGGCAATATGCTCCGGAGCTTATCAAAACAGGTAAGCAATTGGCGGCCCAAAAGCAAGTTGTTGGGGTTGCTTATGACAAAGGCCTACTCGGTGAAACTCGCGCATTATCTCATGCCGTAGAAGAGCAATTTGAAACCTTTTCCACAGCCCTTAGCTCTGCTGCCGCACAACGTGATGAACAAATGTCGACCATCAAGCAGGTCATTACAGCTCTGATCTTAGTCGTTATTTTCGCATTGATTTGGCAAATTTCACGTTCAATCAATACGCGAGTGAATAGCTTACTTGGCACCATTCGAAGTATCAGCGAAACGAACAACATGGGACTTCGATCTGATTTGAAAGGTCAAGACGAGCTATTTGATATCAGTCATCACCTCAATGACCTATTGGATAAGCTTGAGCATCTAATTAGTAGTACCCAAGAAAAATCGGCGCAACTCACTGCAAGTACCGATAATATGCATCGTGAGTTAGAAGGCGTTATGGAGCAATTCCACACTCAAACTGACCACACTGCATCAATGGCGACGGCAGTTCAGCAAATGGTTGCCACAATAGGTGAAATCTCTGAAAGCACATCAGTTGCGGTAGAAGGCGTACATCAGGCAGCGAATAATGCCGAACAAGGTCGAGGAGTTGTTGAGGCGACGGTAACCAACATCGGTCAACTAACCACGATTTTATCAAACAGCCAGCAGTCGATTGGCTCGCTGAATCAGCATGTAGATAAAATTGGTGGTGCCGTGAACATCATCCAAGAAATTGCAGAGCAAACCAACCTACTAGCTCTCAACGCAGCAATTGAAGCCGCGCGAGCAGGCGAACAAGGCCGCGGGTTTGCAGTTGTTGCCGATGAAGTACGCGCCCTAGCTAGCCGAACTCATCAATCCACAGAGGAAATCACACGGGTCGTTGCAGATATTCAAACTCAAATGTCTACAGTTGTTGCTGATATTGATCAATGTAACGATCAAGGGCAACAAACACTTAATGCTTCTGAAAAACTGGATTCTAGCCTGCAACAGATCATCACTGACATGCATTCAATTCAAGGTAATTCGGAGCGCATAGCTTCAGCAATTGAAGAACAAGGTATCGTGATGAACCAAGTTAGCGGTTCAATCACCGAGCTAAACGCAATATCTGAGAATAACATGCAATCCGCTCAGGAATGCTTGCATGAAGTGAACTCTGTCTCTGCTCAAGCTCATGATATGGATGAAGCCGTTGCACAATTCAAAACTGCGCTAAAATAACCCTTTTCAAAATAGAAAGCCCGAAGCAATCATTGCTTCGGGCTTTTTTTCAATTGTCACTTCGTGCTTACTGCGCACTTCGGATGTGATTATTCATCATCAAGAGGAACCAGCTTGGTGTTGCCGCCATGAACTTTCTCACGCTGTCTTTGCACCAGAGCGTAGAAGCCTGGGATCAAGAATGTACCTGCTAGAAGCACACACAATAGACCACCAATCAGCGACACGCCGAGTGAGTTTTGACTCACGTGCCCCGCGCCAGCGGCAAAGATAAGCGGGAAGATACCCAGGATAAATGACCAAGATGTCATATTCACAGCGCGGAAACGTAACGTGCCTCCTTTAACCGCTGCACTATCGATATCAGCATCTTTTTCTTCACGCTCTTGCTTGGCGAACTCCACAATCAAAATTGCGTTTTTCGCCGCCAAGGCTATGAGCAAGACAAGACCAATTTGGGCATACAAGTTAAGCGGCGTGCCAGTTAGATTTAACGCAAGGAAGGAACCTAACGTGGCTACTGGGACCACCAAAATAATAGCCAGTGGAATACTCCAACTTTCATACTGAGCCACCATAAACAAGTAAATGAAGATCAAAGCCAGCGCAAACGCATAAATGGCTTGGTTGCCCGCAAGCACTTCCTGATAAGCCATACCTGTCCATTCATACGTGTACCCTTGCGGAAGAACTTCAGCAGCAACGCGTTCCATTGCGGCAATCGCATCACCACTAGAGTAACCCGGAGCTGGTTGGCCTTGAATGATAGCACTGCGGTACATGTTGTAACGCCATGCCACATCAGGCTCAAACACTTGCTCGTAGCTCACTAGCGTACTTAACGGAACCATATCACCGTTCGAAGAACGAACATGGAAACGCTCTAGATCTTCCATGCTGCTACGGTGCTGGCTATCAGCTTGCATGGTTACGCGGAAGTTCTTACCAAACATGGTGAAGTCATTCACATAAAGCGAACCTAAGTTGCCTTGCAAGGTTTGGAAAATAGACGACAGCGAAATACCTAATTGCTGCGCTTTCTCACGATCGATATCAACGTAGTAGTGCGGAACATTCGCGCGGAACGTGCTAAACGTGTAGGCAATTTCAGGCGCTTGGTTAGCCGCTTGGATCATTTCTCCCATGACCATCGACAAGTCGGTACGACTTCGCCCTAGCGTGTCTTCAAGCACAAACTCAAAACCAGACGCAGCGCCCATACCAGGAACCGCTGGTGGTCCCATCGCAAAAACAACCGCTTGAGGTAACTCTGTCGACGCTCGACCGTTAATACGTGCCGCGATAGCATTAGCAGAGTGCTCTCCTTGCAGCGAGTTACGAGTATCCCAATCATGCAATTTGATAAATACAGAAGCACCGTTTGATGCTGCTGCGCCTGTCATAAACGAGTAACCGTTCGCAACCGTCACACCATCCACACCAGGTTCTTCACCGATCATTTTCATTAAATCATTGGTGACTTCTTCAGTACGTGATAAAGAGGCTGAATCTGGTAGCTGTACGTTAACCAGCAAAATGCCTTTATCTTCTTGAGGAACAAACGCTGTAGAGGTGGTTTTCGCAAAGAAAGTGACCGCTGCAATAGCAACTATAAAGAACGTCGCGAGCAGTAAAGACTTCTTCACCAAGAAACCAGCGATCTGGCCATAACGCGTAGTTATGCGCTCTAAACCTCGGTTGAAAGCCTGGAACCAGTTAGCGGTATTGCCCCCACCCTGCTTCAATACCAAGGAGCAAAGAGCTGGAGACAGCGTCAATGCATTGATGGATGAAATCACAACCGAAATACAGATGGTCAAAGCGAACTGGCGATACATGATACCGGTGATACCTGGCAGCATGGCGACGGGTATGAATACCGCAAGTAGGACCAAGGTCGACGTGATGATTGGGCCCGTTACTTCTTTCATCGCTAGCAACGTCGCTTTACGCGGTGAAATGGTTGGGTCTTTCGCCATGGTAGTATCGACGTTTTCGATAACCAGAATCGCATCGTCCACAACGATACCAATCGCAAGGATCAAGCCAAACAAAGTAACCGTATTAATGGTGAAGCCCGTTGCCTGCATGATGGCAAACGTACCAATCAGAGAAACGGGGATCGCGACAACAGGAATCAACGTTGCACGCGCACTACCCAAGAACAAGTAAGTTACAGCAATCACCAATAGAATCGCTTCAATCAGTGTTTTTACTACCCCTTTGATCGATTCAGATACGAACACGGTTGTATCGTAGCTGGTCTCGTATTCCATTCCCTCTGGGAAGTTTTTGCTCAAGCCCTCAAGGAGCTCCATGACGGCCTGACCACTTTCTAACGCATTCGCATCCGATTGAAGAGACAACGCAACGATTGACGCGTCCTGGCCACGGAACTTACCGTTACCATCGTAGAACTTTTTGCCTAGTTCAACGCGAGCAACATCTTTCAGATAAACCGTAGAGCCATTGGGATTAGCTCGAAGGACTACGTTCTCAAACTCACTCACGCTTTCCAAGCGACCTTTGGTCACAAGGTTAAACTGAACTTCTTGCGGATTGTTGTATGGTGCTGCACCTACACGCCCTGCCGCAACTTGAACGTTCTGTTCAGCCAAAGCGGCGTATACGTCTGACGTGGTTAGCTTAAGGTTGGCCATTTTTTCAGGATCTAACCAAACACGCATTGCATATTCGCCACCACCAATCACGTTAACTTCACTGATACCTTTCGCACGAGCCAACTGATCTTTTACATTCAAGTTAATGTAGTTAATCAAGAACTGATCATCGTATTTGCCATCAGGTGAATAGAAGTTAAGTACCATCAGCAAGTCAGGTGAACGCTTTTTCACCGTCACACCAACCATGCGAACTTCTTGAGGCAATTTTGACTCAATCTGTGACACGCGGTTTTGCACGTTAACTTGCGCCATATCTGGGTCGGTGCCGACATCGAACGTGACGTTTAGGCTGTAAGAGCCATCGTTCGCGCTCTTTGAAGACATGTATATCATATCCTCAACGCCGTTGACTGAGGTCTCTATGGGGTCCGCAATGGCCTGCTCGACAACTTCCGCACTCGCGCCGGTGTAGTAAGCCGAAACGCTTACTGATGGCGGGCTTATCTGTGGATACTCAGCCACTGGCAAAATCGCCAGTGAGATCGCGCCGGCTAGCGTTAATATGATCGAAATAACCAGCGCGAATTTAGGTCTCTGAATAAAGAAACGACTTAACATAGTGCCCCCTACTGCTTATCTTCAGCAGGTGTTTGAAGGCGCACTTCTACACCATTACGCACACGCTGTAGGCCTTGTGTAATAACCGTATCTTCCTGATCGAGCCCTTCTCGAATGATAATGCCTTGTTCAACCTGAGGTCCAAGCTCGACGTTACGACGCTCTGCCACACTTCCCTCAGCCATCACCATCACAAAGTCACCTTCTAAGTCAGTCTGTACGGCACGTCGTGGGATAACAATAACGTCTTTCGTGTTCTTGTCTCTCAAGTTCACTTTGATGTGCTGACCAGGAAGTAGCTTCTGATCTGGGTTTGGAACGAGCGCACGCATAGCAATCGTACCCGTTTTGGTGTCAATACGATTACCTAAGAAATCAAGCTTACCGAGATGCTCAAAAAACTGTCCATTTTCCAGTTCAAGCTGAACTTCAACGCGGTTTGATTCAGCCGAGCCATCACCTTTTACTTGATCCATACCCATAGCTAAACGCTCACGCTCACTCACACTAAATGAGGTATGAACTGGATCTAAACTCACCAGAGTTGTCAGCACGCCAGATGATGGAGAAACCAGATCACCCGTACTAACTTTGGTATCACTAATACGTCCGCTAAAAGGTGCTCGGATTTGAGTATAGGAAAGGTTAACTTCAGCAAGTTTAAGTTGAGCATTTGCCGCTTCTAGCTCTGCTCTCGCACCAAGAAGTGCCGCAGTTAAAGCATCAAACTCAGATTGAGAGATACTACCGCGAGGCAACAAGTTTTTACCTCGAGTATGATCTAATTCGGCTTTTTTTAGCGCCGCTTTAGCTTGTGCAAGTGCGGCTTTAGCACTCGCGACTTGGGCTTCAAAAGAAGATGGCTCGATAGAGTAAAGGAGCTGCCCTTTTTCTACCATTTGCCCCTCTTCAAAGTGACGAGCTTTTAAGTAGCCAGAAATCTGCGCGGTAATATTGGTATCTTCTACTGCTTCAATGCGACCGATATAAGACTTGCTCGGTTGGTAGTCGATAACCGTGACATCCTGAGTCACTACGAGAGGCGCTTGACCTTTCGTTTGGGCATTATTAGCTTCCCCGCATCCAGCGAGGATTGCTGTAGCCGCCATTAGTGCGACAAGTGGTTTCTTTTGCATGTATTTAACGTCTTTATAGAACAGGATATTGTTGAATTCCTATCAACCTTACTCCTTGCTGCCACTGAAAACTTCACTGAAAAGCGCCCAAGGTGTTTCTAAATGTAAACATGAGAAACAAAAGGAAAATAAAGTAATTTAGTTAACAGTGGTATTCAATGAGCAATATACATACAACTCAATCATAACTATTTAATATACGCCTTAGGAGATCGCGAATTTTAGCGTGTGCTTGGAAACACTAACGGGAGTATTGTATTCGGGCGTAAAGTGAGATTCAGTGCTCAAGATAAGAACGTTTTGTGGCTAAAAAGGTAAAAAGTGACGCCTTCATACTCAAGACCCCGATTTTGACTATTTTTTTAATATAAATGGGTTATCATTCAATTAATTCAACGCCTTCGACAGAGAGGATGACTATGATTTCTAAATGGGCGAAACGCTTTTACCAGATGGCAGAACTAGTGGCGTCTTGGAGTAAGGACCCATCAACACAAGTCGGTGCCGTTATTACTAAACAGAATCGCATTGTATCTGTTGGATTTAATGGCTATCCGCATGGTGTTTCTGACAGTGTCGACACCGATGAGCGCGAGTTGAAATACCTTAAAACACTGCACGCGGAAGAGAACGCAATTTTGTTCTCAAAACGTGACTTAGACGGATGTGATATTTGGGTAACGCATTTTCCTTGCCCTAACTGCGCGGCAAAGATCATTCAAACAGGGATCTCACACGTACACTGCCCTGAGCAGTCTGAAGACTTTTTATCTCGCTGGGGAGATAAAATCCAAGTCAGTCAAGATATGTTCGATCAAGCGGGTGTGAAAGTCGACTGGTTACCACTAGAAGACATTGAAATTGAAGACAAAGACGTGCGCTAGTATTCCATCTTAATATTTAAATAGCCCAGAGAGATCTGGGCTATTTTGTTATTAAATCTGCAAGAGGTCTCGACGTAGTCTTTTAACTGTGTTTTTTCGCTGTGAGCTCAGCAATTTTGACGATAACGAGTACTGATTTTTCCATCATTTCAACAGAAATAAACTCATGAATTCCGTGGAAGTTAAAACCACCGGTGAAGATATTCGGGCACGGCAAACCCATAAAAGATAAACGAGCGCCATCTGTACCACCGCGAATAGGTTTTATAATCGGTTCCACATCACACGCTTCCATCGCTTGCTTCGCCAGCTCAATGATATGAGGGTAAGGCTCAACCATTTCTCTCATATTGTAATAGCTGTCTGTTATTTTCAGTTCTACAGAACCATGGCGTAAACCCGTGTTCATTTCATCGACGAGTTTCTGCATAAAGGCTTTTCGCTCCTCAAGCCTTTGACGGTCAAAGTCTCTAATAATGTAACCGAGCTCGCTTCGTGCAACGCCCATTTCTGCCGATTTTAGATGGAAGAACCCTTCGTAACCTTCGGTTGTTTCCGGAGTTTGATCTTGGGGCATTTGAACTTGAAATTTCGCAGCTAAGTTCATCGCATTGACCATTTTGCCTTTTGCGGTACCTGGATGAACGCTAACACCATGAAAAATTACATCAGCGTTTGCTGCATTAAAGTTTTCGTATTCCAACTCACCTTGCGGGCCACCATCTACAGTGTATGCCCATTTCGCGCCAAATTTTTTAACATCAAACAAATCTGCACCACGACCGATTTCTTCATCCGGAGTAAAGCCGATACAAATGTCGCCGTGTGGAATGTCTGGGTTTTCCAGTAGCAGAGCTACCGCGGAAAGAATCTCTGCGATACCGGCTTTGTTATCCGCGCCAAGTAATGTAGTGCCATCGGTAGTAATAAGATTGTGGCCATGTAGGTGATGTAAATCTGGGTATTGCACGGGAGATAACACTTCATCCCCCAACCCTAATGCAATATCGCCACCCTGGTAATCTTCGATGAATTGCGGCTTTACGTTTTTGCCAGATGCATCCGGCGCGGTATCCATATGGGCAATGAAGCCGATAGGAGGAACCTCATAATCAACATTGGCTGGCAGTTTAGCCATCAAGTAGCCATTTTTATCCAAAGTCACGTCACTTAAACCAAGCTCGATCATCTCTTTTTTAAGTAACTCAGCAAACACAAGCTGACCAGGTGAACTTGGGCAAAGCGTCACATATGGATTGGATTGGGTATCAAACGTGACGTATCGAAGAAATCTTTCAACTAAATGTTTCATATTTATTCTCATTGTTTTGTACGATGAGGCTTTATCATGCATTGATAAGCTGACGTTGCCTCATCAAACCTCACGCTATGTTACGCTCTTAGTTCAATAAGAATTTGCTTTGAATCATTTTTTGATAAGAAAGGCTTCTGCACTTTCCCCTCGCTAATTGAAGCACGAATTTAATCTAAAAGTTCCTCAGCCAGTACTCGCCACTCTTTAACCTGTTCACGAAAATGACGCCATTGCTTATCGGTCATCGAACGAGAAACATCTAATGTCAGTTGATCAACCAATGCAAAGTTAGAGTCAATATTCTGAGAAAGCTGCTCACTATAATAACTCTCTGGCTCGAACAAGAGTCGCATAAATATATCTTGATAAGTCACAACATTAGATTTGTTGTCGAACAAGTATTCGAGCTCTTGATATACCGTGGCTCGATAATCTCTCCATAAAGGGCTGTTTAAAATAACTTGCTGAGAAAATGTTTGAGCTAACTGACGCTGATTTCCTGATAGATTCCCCAGCCATTCTTCCATCCACTCTTCAGTGTTATCCAGAATAATTTCACGCACTTCGTCTTCTGTCTTATCGGCATATTTTGCGTTTCGCTCTTGATAATGTTCTTGTACATTACTCAAAAACTCGCGTTCTTGCTCTTTCGTTAATTGCAAACTTAACGCAAAAAGATCTGGTGCTGCTTTGCTGACCACTCTATCGTAATGCGATCGCATTCTATCTCGATTTTTTTGTAAGTAATTTAAGGTGATATCGCTCGCTTTTAATCTCTCAAGGTCTTTTAAATGTTCGATATATAATGGTAACTCCTCTTTCTTGTGCCAGTCTGCCAACAATAATAAACGCTCTTCCACTAGGACTTCTTGTTCCCCTTGCAACGAGACATAGTCCTCTAAGTAATCGAGCACGAACCAATCGATATTGCTGTATAAAAACTTTTTCGCACAACCGGCAAGCAGAAATACGAAGCAAAATAGAAGGCCATAACGAAGCGCCTTATTAGATACATCCTTTAATTTAGTCACTTATTCGTATTCCCTTTTCTGTTGATTAAGTTCTATACTCAACCTGTATCACTTAGTATTGCGGCAAACTTACACCAGTGTGACAAATATTGATTGCCACCTTAATAATATATAGAGTTTGAAATTAACTTTTTGATCACAGCTATCCGCAAAAAAGTGAGTTAGAGCGCAATTATCGGCTAAAAAACGTACCGAACGACGCTCCCTATAACGGCATATAATTTGCATTGATGTTTTTTGGATGGTTTATGGAGGCGAAGTATGGCAGCCGCTGAGCAACTTGATACCAGTGTAGAATATGAGATTCGATATTTTGAACAGGGGAAAATGCACTGCATGAGAGTCATTGCTGAAAGCAAAAAAGTGGCTTATCAGTACTATTTGGAGTGTGGTAAGCACAACAGTGACTTGTACTCTATTCGCCCAGACAAGTAAAAAAACCGCCTAACAGGCGGTTTTTTTATTCGTCAGAATCAATATAACTGTTTGATTTTATTTATTATTACAGATTCAAATCCAACAATGTTATTTGATGTCGCCAAAGCGCTCAAGATAAAGGACGGTTGCTGCAGTACGAGAAGGAACTTGAAGCTTTTTAAGTAAACTCTTCATATGTACTTTAACCGTAGACTCAGAGATAAAAAGACGATCGGCAATTTGCTTGTTGCGGAAACCTCTTGCCACCTCTCTTAAGATCTGCGATTCACGATCGGTCAGTGTATCAAACACGTCCTCTTGCTCTGAACGTTCACTCAAATACTTAGAAACTTCTTGGCTGTATGCCTTGTCCCCTTGGTGCGCTTGTTTTAGCAACTCAACCAACTCATCGGGCTCAGTGTCTTTCAATAAATAGCCATCGGCACCACTTCGAACTATTGCTTCGATATCTGCTGGGCTATCTGAAACGGTTAGAATGACAATTCTGGCTTCACAGCCATCTGCACGCAGTGCTTGCAAAGTATCAAGGCCAGACATGCCTTTCATATTAAGATCAAGAAGTACAAGATCCAGTTCCAGCTCATGCGCTTTCGCTACTGCATCCGCGCCATTACTTGCTTCTGCAATAACCTCAAACTCAGGCTCAAAGCTTAAAAGCTGGTGGATACCTCTTCGCATGAGTGGATGATCATCCACCAGCATTACCTTACACACTGTCACTGTTTACTTCCTTACTATGTTGGAATTCTAATTTTACGGTACAACCTTTGTTTATCGATGCTTCGATGTGAAGATCGGCATGCAGTCTAGCGGCCCGCTCTTGCATGATACTCATACCGTAATGATTTAATTTTTCGTCTTGATGTTCAAAGCCTATTCCATCGTCGCTAACGGTTACTGTGACTTTTCCATCATTATCGAGACATTGAATGTGAATATTATCTGCTTGCGCATGTTTGATAGCATTAATTGCCGCTTCTCTTATCAACTGTAGTAAATGAACCTGCTGATGTGCATCCAGTTCAGTTGATGAAAGTCTATTTTTTAGCGTAATGTCCGCAGCAGTTTGTTCACTGAGCGTTTCAACCATGTCTTGCAATGCTTGGCCAAAACTGCCCTCTTTAATCGTAAGACGAAACGTCGTCAGCAACTCGCGTAACTGCGTATAAGCCGCAGATAAGCCCGTATCTAGCTCAGCAATAACTTGATTAGCCTGCGCGATCGCCTTTTCGTCAGGTAAGTTCTTTACGCTTCTCTTTAACAAAGCGACCTGAATTTTTAAGTAAGAGAGTGCTTGAGCCAATGAATCATGCAACTCCCGAGCAATAGTGGCTCGCTCTTCCATCAGCAGAATTTGTTCTGCTTGGCGCTGCGCCCGATTGTAATACACGGCGCGTGATAAAATCTGCACGAAGTTGTCAATAAGAGCCTCGTTCGGACAAGGTAACCCTGCTTTCCAATATAAATAGCCCAAGTGCTCGCCATCTAGCATCAGGGCTTTACCGTGGCAATCTTCATCACAATCTTGGCAGCATTCTTCTCCTTCCATCAATATCCAGCTCGGTTCTCCCAGCTGCTCGATTTCAAGTTTGACCGCTTTAATGCCCTCAAGACTGACAATATGCTGCAAAATCGCCTGGAAATTGTCTTGATTAATACGCGACGCCGTGAGTTCTTTTGACGAGTCATACAGCACTTCTAAAGACTGGTTGGCATGCTGCAATTTACGTGTTTTCTCATCAACCGCTTGCTCTAATCCTCGGTACAACTTACCAAGGTCTGTCGCCATCCGGTTAAAGGTTCGAGTCAGTATTCCCATTTCATTGTCGCTAGATACATTGAGCGATATATTGAATGAGCGATTTTTAATTTGCTCGCTAGCAAAAACTAAGGCACGCAGAGGCCGAACAACTTCGAGGCGCACAAAATGAACGACAAACATACTGACACAAAGGATGCCACCCAACCCTAACCCGCCGATCCAGGCTAAGTTAATCAGTTTTTGCTCCGAAAAGCTTTGCAGCTTAAATACAAACTCATCGATTTGTTCAACAAAACCGGCCACTAGGAGTTGATATTCTGCCGGGTTGTCTCCTCTCAGCACCGCCTTGAGTTCATGCCATCTGATAATAAGACGGTAGTAATCGTGAGTGATGTCTTCAGGCACAGACCAATGCTGAAGCGCTTTCATTGAAGGTGAATATATCGAATGTTCAAATGCGTCAATATGTGAAGAATAGTCAACAGATTTAACCTGAATATCATTCGCCAGACGGTAGCTTTGCATTCGCATCGAGCCAGCAACATTGACGGCTTCAGCATCGTTCAAACTGGACGCTAACGTAAAAATCGCAAAACCAGTCGTAGCGACTGAGAGCAGCAAAATAAGAAGCATCGCGGACGCAATCGTGCGCGTCACTGACTTTTTCACATTTTTAAACAATCTGAGTTCCTCGCCCATTAACAATCCTATTTGTACGTGCAATGAACCCATTACCTTTCAACTTTATCAATATGTGATCACCTGCGACGGAATTTATTGATCCAAAACAATATTGCATACCATTTACCCCCTAAGAGGTATTTATACAAATATGTCAAAAACTACAATTTCGTTAGTTTAAATGACAGTTTATTAATGAAAATTGTGGACTATGCTTAGTTTGGGTTCCAAGTTTCGAGGTGACTAAGTGGTAGACCTTTCCAGAAGAAGACTCTTTGCAAGAAAAGCGCACCCCGACAACGCCGTACGTTTGCCTTGGTTAACTAAACCGCAACAGTTTACGGACGATTGCACTCGCTGCGGTAAATGCATTGAGGCCTGTGAAACAAAGATTATAACCAAAAGTGATGGCGGATTCCCCTCGGTCGATTTTTCCATCGATGAATGCACATTTTGCTATCAATGTGCAAACGCCTGTCCTGAGCCCCTTTTCTTGCCAGAAACAGAACAACCTTGGCAAGCAAAAGCAAGTATCAACGATAACTGCTTAGCAAAACAAAATGTCGAATGCCGAAGTTGTGGGGATATGTGCGACCCGATGGCAATTCAGTTCAAATTAGAACTGGGGAAAGTAGCACAACCCAATTTAGACCTTGATGAGTGTAACGGCTGCGGCGCCTGTGTTTCAGTGTGCCCGACTTCATCCATCAATGTGAGCAATACAACAGCCTAAGCCGAATGTCGTCGGCCAAAGGCAATAAAAATAAATGAGAGAGCTATATGTCACTAAATGAAGTGCATATTTCAAGTTTGGTAGTACATGTGCTGCCGGAACATTTGGACGAAATCAAACAAAAGATAGAAGCACACGAAAATGCGGAAATCTATGGTGACAGTCCTGAAGGCAAGATTATCGTCGTACTTGAAACTGAGAACCAAGGTTTCATCACAGACACTATCGATGCCATTAACAATTTACCGAACGTCTTAAGCACGGTATTGGTTTATCACCAAATCGAAACTGGGCTTGAAGAAACGGATGAAGAAGACACTGGAACACAACATTCCCAAATCGAGGGTGAAGTATGAAAATGACAAGACGTGCGTTTGTGAAAGCAAACGCGGCTGCATCAGCTGCTGCTGTCGCAGGTGTGACACTACCAGCATCTGCAGCCAACCTGATTGCAAGCTCTGATCAAACCAAAATCACATGGGACAAAGCACCTTGTCGTTTCTGTGGTACAGGCTGTTCTGTTCTTGTTGGCACTCAAAACGGCAAAGTGGTAGCAACACAGGGTGACCCAGAAGCACCAGTAAACAAAGGTCTGAACTGTATCAAAGGTTACTTCCTTTCTAAGATCATGTACGGTCAAGACCGTCTAACTCAACCGATGCTACGAATGAAAGATGGCAAATTCCACAAAGATGGTGAATTTACACCTATCTCTTGGGATGACGCTTTCGACATCATGGCTGAGAAATGGAAAGCTTCCCTCGAGAAAAAAGGCCCAACAAGCGTAGGTATGTTTGGCTCAGGCCAATGGACAGTAATGGAAGGCTACGCTGCGTCAAAGTTAATGAAAGCAGGCTTCCGATCAAACAACATTGATCCAAACGCTCGTCACTGTATGGCTTCTGCCGTTGTAGGTTTCATGCGCGCATTCGGTATCGATGAGCCAATGGGTTGTTACGATGACTTCGAGAACGCAGACGCTTTCGTTCTTTGGGGCTCAAACATGGCAGAGATGCACCCGGTTCTATGGACTCGCATTACTGACCGCCGCCTAAGCCACCCTCACGTTAAAGTGAACGTGCTTTCTACTTACTACCATCGTTCATTTGAGTTGGCTGACCACGGCTACATTTTCAATCCTCAGTCTGACCTTGCAATTGCTAACTTCATCGCAAACTACATCATCGAAAACGATGCAGTAAACTGGGACTTCGTGAACAAACACACGAACTTCACTCAAGCAGACACTGACATCGGCTACGGTCTACGTGACGACGATCCGCTACAAAAAGCAGCGAAGAACCCGAACTCTGGCAAACTCACTTCTATCTCATTCGAAGAGTACAAGAAATCAGTAGCGCCATACACAGTAGAGAAAGCATCTGAAATCTCTGGTGTTGAGAAAGAGAAGCTTATCGAGCTTGCGAAGCAATACGCGGATCCAAACACGAAAGTGATGTCTCTATGGACGATGGGTATGAACCAGCATACTCGTGGTGTATGGATGAATAACTTGGTTTACAACATCCACCTACTAACCGGTAAGATCTCGACTCCGGGGAACAGCCCATTCTCACTAACGGGCCAACCATCAGCATGTGGTACCGCTCGTGAGGTTGGTACGTTTGCTCACCGCCTACCAGCGGACATGGTGGTTGCTAACCCTAAACACCGTAAGATTGCAGAAGACATCTGGAAACTGCCAGAAGGTACGATTCCACCAAAACCTGGCTTCCACGCCGTATTGCAAGACCGTATGCTGAATGACGGCGTTTTGAACTGTTACTGGGTTCAATGTAACAACAACATGCAAGCCGGTCCAAACATCAACACAGAGCGTCTTCCAGGTTACCGCAACCCAGAAAACTTCATCGTTGTGTCTGACCCATACCCGACAGCAACAGCACAAGCAGCAGACCTTATTCTTCCTACCGCAATGTGGATTGAAAAAGAAGGTGCTTACGGTAACGCAGAGCGTCGTACCCAAGCTTGGTACCAACAAGTGGGCACAGTCGGTCAAGCAAAATCGGACCTTTGGCAACTAATGGAGTTCTCGAAACGCTTCAAAATGGAAGAAGTGTGGCCTGAAGAGCTTCTAGCGAAAGCGCCTCAATACCGTGGTAAAACAATGTACGACGTACTTTACCGCAATGGTAACGTCGACAAATTCCCTATCGAAGAAGCTCGTGAACTGAATGACGATGCTCACCACTTCGGTTTCTATGTCCAAAAAGGTCTGTTTGAGGAATACGCAACATTTGGCCGTGGTCACGGGCATGATTTGGCTCCATACGACCGCTACCATCAAGTACGTGGTCTACGTTGGCCTGTTGTTGATGGTAAAGAAACACAGTGGCGCTTTAAAGAAGGTTCAGACCCATACGCGAAAGAAGGTTCTGGTTGGGACTTCTACGGCAATGCTGATGGCAAAGCGAAGATCATTTCCGCGCCATACGAAGCGCCACCAGAAGTACCGAACGAGGAATTTGATATGTGGTTATGTACTGGTCGTGTTCTTGAGCATTGGCACACAGGCACCATGACTCGTCGTGTACCTGAATTATACAAAGCAGTACCAGACGCAGTGTGTTACATGCACCCAGAAGACGCAAAAGCACGCAATGTTCGTCGTGGTGAAGAAGTACTCATGGCAAACAAACGCGGTGAAGTACGCGTTCGTGTTGAAACTCGCGGTCGTAACCGTCCGCCAAAAGGTTTGGTATTCGTACCGTTCTTTGATGCACGTATTTTGATTAACAAGCTTATCCTAGATGCGACTGATCCACTGTCTAAACAGACAGACTTTAAGAAGTGCCCAGTCAAAATCACTAAGATTGCTTAACCTTCAGATACTGAATGCTACGGCCGTCATTATGGCGGCCTAATAAAGAATTTAAGCCATAAAGGCGGAGATGAAATGATGAAAAAATTACTTGTCGCAGTTTTATCTGTAGGTGCGTTAGTGACAGGCATTGCGCAAGCTGAGTTGGATAATCCAGGTGGTATTGGTGGTCTAGAATCTTTACGTGGAATGTCTCAATTGGAAGATACGCGTCCAGCAGACGAGTTCAAAGACTTCCCTAAAGATCAAATTGTTGAAGACAGCTATGTTTATCAACCACCGTTGATCCCACACAGCATTCGTCACTACGAAATTTCGTTAAATGCTAACAAGTGTCTTGCATGTCATAGCTGGAAAAATGCAAAAGAGTCAGGTGCGACTAAAATTAGCGTAACGCACTATGTAAACAGAGAAGATGCGGTACTGGCAGATATGTCTCCTCGTCGTTACTTCTGTTTGCAATGTCACGTTCCACAAACGGATGCAAAACCACTAGTGGAAAACGAGTTTAAGGCAGTCGATTCGCTTCAGTAATTGAAACGCGAGTACTAAGAGGTTACTTATGAAAATACTTAAAGCGTTTTGGAAGAGACTGTCGAGCCCGAGTAAAGCTGCCGCTGGTGTGGTTTTATTTTTAGGCTTCGCTGGTGGCCTTCTATTTTGGGGCGCATTCAACACAGGTATGGAAGCAACCAACACAGAAGAATTCTGTTCTGGCTGTCACGCGCCGATCGTTGCTGAAATTCAAGAAACAATTCACTACTCCAACCGCTCTGGTGTTCGTGCGATTTGTTCAGACTGTCACGTTCCTCATGAATGGACGGATAAGATCGTTCGTAAAGTACAGGCATCTAAAGAGCTATTTGCACACTTCGTAACGAAGACGATCGATACGCCAGAGAAGTTCCAAGAGCGTCGTGGACACCTCGCAGAGCGAGAGTGGGCACGTATGAAGAAGAATGACTCTCTTGAATGTCGTAACTGTCATGAGTTTGATTTCATGGATTACTCTCAGCAAGGATCACGTGCGGCAGAACAACACTCCACCGCTCTAGCTTCAGGCGAGAAAACATGTGTAGACTGTCACAAAGGTATTGCGCACAAACTACCAGACATGAGCGGCGTTGAAGGCTGGCACTAAGGAGACTTACCATGAGTACATTAGAATCTGTAATTTGGCATATCCTTGGCTACAGTGCTATGCCAGTGATTATTCTTTCCGGCTTTGTGGCGGTAGCAGCAATCTCTCTCTGGCTGCTGTCATTTGGTAAGGATAAAGAGGTGTAACGTAACGCATCTCTACTCGTCAACTAGCCTATTTGTTGACACTGAGCGCCGAGCAAATGCTCGGCGCTTTTTATTTATTAATCAATGGTACTTGCCAACAATAAACAAGCAATCATACATAAAAAAAGCGACCATAAAGGCCGCTAAGATTTACTGCTATAGGGAGTCGTTTAAGATTCTTTTACTGGCAGAACCTGTTTGACGTATTGTCCTGGCGCCTCATCAATAACCGGATGGTTTTCTGAGCCAATAGGGAAAGGCTCAACTTGCTCTTTAGGGTTGAATTGGAGTAACCACTCGTTCCAGTGTGTCCACCACGATCCCTCTTTGTGTTCCGCGTTATTCAACCACTCATCAGCAGAGTCATCCAAATTATCGTTCAACCAATAACCATACTTATTTTTAGCTGGAGGGTTCACGATGCCCGCAATATGACCAGACTCACCGAGGACAAACGTTTTGTTACCACCCGTGTTCAGCGCACCACGGTAAGTTCCCTGCCATAACGCAATGTGGTCTTCTTTCGTTGACACAAAATAGCTAGGAATTTTGATCTTATTTAGATCAATCCATACTCCACCAATTTTGACGCCTTTATCTTGCACCAGCTTGTTCTCTAAATAGAGCTCGCGAAGCAAGAAATTGTGAGATGCAGCGCTGACGTTGGTGCTGTCACTATTCCAGTACAACAAGTCAAAATCAACCGGACTGTTACCCTTCAAGTAATTGTCGACGTAGTAGTTCCAGTACAAGCTGTTTTCACGCAGTAAACTAAACGTCACGCTTAAGGAACGGCCGTCCATATACCCTTTTGCGTTATTTTGCGCTTCAATTGCACTAACAATGGTGTCATTGATATACGCGCCGACTTCACCTGGTTGAGAGAAGTCGAGCAACGTAGTGAAGAAAGTGGCAGACTTAATGCGCTTCTTCATACGTTTTGCAGCGTAGTAGGCAACCGTGCTTGCTAAAACAGTACCACCGATACAATAACCAGCAGCATTGATTTGCTCTTGTCCTGTTATATCTTCAATTGCAGCGACGGCTTTCACTACGCCTTCTGTCACGTAGTCACCAAACTCTATGTGCGCTTGTGCCTTGCCTGGATTGCGCCAAGACATCATAAATACACTATGCCCCTGCTCTAACAACCATCGAACCATTGAGTTCTTTGCTGTTAAATCAAGGATGTAGTATTTATTGATGAAAGGTGGGACGATGAGCAGCGGCGTCGCATTCACTTTCTCTGTTAGAGGTCGATATTGAATCAACTCAAACAATTCGTTTTGAAAAACCACATTGCCCTGTGTCGTCGCAACGTCATCGCCCACGCGGAATGCATTGTTATTCGTCATACGAATTTTTAAAATGTCTGCGCTCGACTCAACGTCTTCTTTCAACTGCTCTAAGCCTGCCAGTAAGTTTTGACCGTTTTGCTCAAGTGTCAGCTTCAAAAGCTCTGGGTTAGTGGCGATGAAGTTGGAAGGAGAAAGGGCGTTAATGGCTTGGCGAGAGAAAAAAATAATACGTTCTTTCGTCTTTTCATCTAAGCCTTCCAAAGACTCGATGGTGTCCAGATAGGTCTTACTAAATAAAAGGTAGGATTGTTTGATGAAGCTATACATGGCTTCATTTTGCCACGCTTCGTTTGAGAAACGCTTATCCCCTTTTTCAGCTTCGACGATTTGTGCTTGGTTCCCTGCCAATGCAACATTCTGCCAAATTTGCAGCTGCTGTTCCCACCACTGTGCTTGCAGCTTTAAAATCGCAGCAGGCTGATTCGCAGCTTGTTCGAACAGTTTGGCAGTATCCTCAAAGTTCACTTCTTGCATGGCCTTGTTTAAAGGAGAGTTCACGACTGCCTTGTTCACTTCGAAATCATGCCACCACTGATGATTGGTTTCCTGAAGCTTCACAAGATAGTCCGAAAAGAAGTGTTGAAACATAGTCTTACTCCTATATTCGGAAAAAACAACGCCGCCCAAATCTAGGGGCGGCGAGAATCGGACAAATTACGCTGGAGTAACAGTCTTTAGATTTTCCGAAGTCATTTTCTCAACGTCTTCTTTGAACTCTTTTGCAATCGCTTGAAGCTTGTTGCTGTCATCCATCATTTGTTGAGAAAGTTTAGTAAGTACGCTTAGTTGCTGACTGTTGAAAGCAGTCAATGACGTTACGTCTTTGATTTCTGTCGCTGCTTTCATCTGGTTTAGACCCACTTCACTGTATGTGCGAATGGCGTTCAATTGAAGCTCGGTCAACACTTCTACGTTTTTTGTCACTAGCTTGTTGAACTTCAAGTAAGGTTCTAGATTTTTTTCAGTTTGATCGCTAAATGTTTTGAAGAAATCTGTGTACATGGTTTGTCTCCTAGAGAAAGAATTAAAAATGTCCGTTTAAATAATTACTTAACTGTCTTTACAACCACAGCCGTGCCCATGCCGCCGCCCACACAAAGTGAAGCAACGCCATATTGACCATTTTGCTTATGAAGCTCGTGAACCAGCGTGACTAAGATTCGGTTGCCAGAAGCACCAAGCGGGTGTCCTAGCGCGATAGCACCACCGTTAAAGTTCGCTTTGTCTTGAATCGCGTTAACTGGAACTTGGTTTGTTTCCGCCAACTGATGAATCACGCCAAGTGCTTGCGCTGCAAATGCTTCGTTTAACTCGTAAACGTCGATGTCGTGTACACTGAGTTCCGCTTTTGCGAGTGCTTTATTG
Organism: Vibrio sp. 1641; assembly: GCF_033339995.1. Lineage (NCBI taxonomy): Bacteria > Pseudomonadati > Pseudomonadota > Gammaproteobacteria > Vibrionales > Vibrionaceae > Vibrio > Vibrio sp. 1641. The sequence continues at coordinate 343,890 of NZ_JAWOVP010000002.1, read as the reverse complement.
ACCGACTCAACAGGACCTAGGCCCATGATCTTCGGATCAAGACCCGATTGCGCGTAGCTTACGATCTCAGCAAGCGGCGTTAATCCATGCGCTTTAACTGCGCTTTCAGACGCCACGATAATCGCACTCGCGCCATCGTTAATACCTGATGCATTACCCGCAGTCACAGTGCCTTCGCGGTCAAAAGCAGGACGTAGCTTGCTTAAGGCTTCCATTGTCGCGTTCGCTTTTGGGTATTCATCCGTATCAAACATCACGGTTTCACGGCGTTGCTTTACTTCCACTGGCACAATTTCGTCTTGAAATTTGCCAGCTTCGATAGCGGCTACCGCTTTCTGTTGGCTAGACAGCGCGTATTCGTCTTGCTGCTGGCGAGTTAAGCCGATTTGTTTTGCTACGTTTTCTGCCGTCACACCCATGTGATATTGGTTGTAAACATCGGTTAAACCGTCCGCTACGAGCAGATCTTTTAGCTCCAGATTGCCCATTTTGTTGCCATCACGAATGCTGCTTGGTGCGGCAAACGGAATCTGAGACATGACTTCAACACCCGCTGCAACAACGATCTCAGCATCGCCACTACGGATATGGGACACGGCATCCATGACCGTTTTCATGCCACTACCGCAAACCATGTTTACGCCATATGCAGGAACAGATTCAGGAATCCCCGCAAACAGTGCCGCTTGGCGGCCAACACCCATTCCTTGACCTGCACCAACAACGTTGCCAACAATCACTTCGTCAACCTTGTCGCCAGGCAACTTTGCCGCTTCCAACGCGCCTTTAATCGCTACTGCTGCCAGATCGCCAGCAGAAGTATTTTTCAGGCTGCCACCAAAAGCACCAATTGGAGTACGCTTCGCCGCTACGATAAATACTTTTTCCATCATCTTCTCTCCTTAGTGCATGTATAGGCCGCCGTTCACCGACAAAGTCTCTCCGGTGATGTAGGCGCCCGCATCGCTGACCAAGAAGCTCACTGATGCTGCAATTTCTTCTGGTGTCGCAAGACGTTTCATTGGAATTTGGCTCGTGATGGATTCCAGCACTTCTGGCTTCATTTGCTCAACCATTGGCGTACCCGTGTAACCCGGAGCGATAACATTAACTGTCACACCCGAGCGAGCACCTTCGTATGCTAAGGCTTTAGAGAAACCGATCATCCCAGCTTTCGCCGCCGAGTAGTTTGCTTGACCAAACTGCCCTTTAAGACCATTGACTGAAGAGATATTGATGACACGACCACCGCCTTTTTCGCACATTGCAGCAAAGAGGGGTTGCGTAACGTTGAATAAACTATTGAGGTTGGTATTGATGACATCATTCCAAGCTTGCGCAGTCATCTTTTTAAACACGCCATCACGTGTGATTCCTGCGTTGTTGACAACAACATCAATGGTTCCTTCCTCCCCAAGCAATTGCGCCAATTTCTCTGCACACTCTGTCGTGTTTGTTACATCCAACTCAAAAAGGCGAACCTGATCTTTGGTAAACCCTTTGCTGTTGAACCACTCCAGCGCACATTCGTAGTTACCTGTGAAATATGTAGCAATTACACGGTAACCGTCATTAACTAATTGAGAGGAAATAGCAGAACCAATTCCGCCTTTTGATCCAGTGATCAAAGCGACTTTCTTCATTGAAGACTCCATTCTTAACGGCATTTAAAAAGCAAACTTAATACACTGATGAAATAGTTCACCAACTGACGTGTTTATTTATTCTTTTGACAACCAATCCCGTGCTGCCTTTATTTTAAGTTAACCTAGAAATATTACATTTCAAATAAAAAACTCACCCAATTGCATAAGATTGATTTAGATCTCATTACCCGTGAAATGTTATAAAATGGTTAATTTTACATAAGTCATTGTTTTAAATCACACTTCCACAAAAGCCACACCAACAGAAATAGAAGCATAATTATTAAATATCATGCACTTACATACAGAATGGTAGACGTTACATTATGTCATGATTTAAGATCTGAATTTTAAGCCTATATGATTACAACAAACTTGAGATTAGAATAATAATTCAATTATCAGTAAAAATAATTATCAAACATATCATTTAATTACTGCATTTAATGATAATTTAGTTATCAATTCGATTATTTTAATACAGTGATGATTAATACCGATAAAATATAATAAATTAAATATATTTAATCTAAAAATGATATAAGAGCTTGTCTCATACTGGTGCAATACGCACTATTATGACGCATAGATTAAAATATAATTTCATTTTAAATTTATATATTCGAAGAACATCAACTAGCTACTAGTGAAAGTAATCGTTCGCTTTGTAGTAGCATCCTTTTCCACTTTGCACTATCTTTGTGGCTTCTCTTTAATCACTAAATCATCAACAGATATGAATCTTGCATTGCTCAGTATGTTCATCCCTACTTTCTTTTTTGTCTCAATCACGCCTGGTATGTGCATGACTCTCGCCCTAACGTTAGGTATGAGTATCGGTTATCGTCGCACGTTATGGATGATGATAGGAGAGCTTCTCGGTGTTGCGCTGGTGTCAGTCTCTGCGGTGTTAGGCATCGCTGCGATTATGCTCAATTATCCTTGGATGTTTATCGCGTTAAAGTTCATTGGTGGCGGTTATTTACTCTATCTTGGTGTTGAAATGTGGCGATCGCGAGGGAAACTTGCGATTAATGTCGACAACTTAGAAACACCAAAGAGTGACAATATCGCACTGATCATGCAAGGCTTCGTTACCGCAATCGCAAACCCAAAAGGCTGGGCATTTATGATTTCTCTTTTACCGCCTTTTATAGACCAAAACGCAGCGCTTGCACCGCAACTGATCATACTTGTCTCCATTATTTTACTGTTTGAGTTCATTTGCATGTCTCTGTACGCTACTGGTGGTAAAGGATTGAAACACGTATTAGGTCAGTCTAAGAATGTACGTCTAATGAACCGTATCGCAGGCACTTTAATGATGGGAGTTGGTGTCTGGTTGCTACTAAGCTAAGGCAAACTGGAAACAATGAAAAATATTCTGAATAAAATCGCTAAAGTCATGGGTGAAGTATTGGACTTTCAAGCCCGAGTTTGGGTTGTGAACGTCTATACCGGTGAGCATAAAGGCGAGTCTTATGTCGTTAATGAAGATGCTTTCTCTGTACCTCTTCAGTGGATGAAGAAGAAAGGCTACCAAGAGTCAATGTTGAATAAAGTCGAAGCAATGAAGCGCTCACAAGTCTTAGAGTTCGATTTGGGACTTGTGAAACATCGCTTGATGCGCGTGAAATAAGCACAAAAAAGCGCCACTCAAGATGAGTGGCGCAAGCACTTTTACCTTAAAAATAATGCTACGGCGCAGCGTCGATCTCAACTGGAAGATAATGTTTCGGCTCCAGTTTCAACCACTCAGGCAGCACAGTACCAATCGAAATCGAAGACCATGTACCCGACAGAACGCCAATAAACATGGCGGTTGAGAAACCAGCCAAAGGCGCTCCTCCCATAATCCATAATGCACCAACAGTGATCAATGTCGTACCAGATGTCACCATAGTGCGTGAAAACGTCGCGATAACAGCTTGGTCATTGATGTCTTCTGTTTTCCAACTCTGCTTCGCAATCAACAGCTCACGGATTCGGTCTGCAATGATGATCGAGTCATTCAATGAGTAACCTAAAATCGCCAGCACAGCAGCAAAAACGGTTAAGTTGAACTCCATTTGAGTAATTGCAAAGAAGCCAAGCACTAAGATCACATCATGGGCCAAAGCAAACAGTGAACCACTCGCTAAACGCCACTCAAAACGGAAACACAAGTAACCGAGAATACTCAACACACAAATCAACAATGCTAAGCCACCTTGCTCAAACAAGTCTTGGCCAACTTGAGCGCCAACTATACTGTTGCTGACAACATCAACTTGGTGAGAGATTGGCTTCAACACCTCTTCTACACTTGGCAACGTTTGCCCATCTTCCGGCGCAGAGTAACGAATCACCCAACGGCCATCTTCACCAGAGCGTGTCACTGACGCAGATTCACCAAGCTTTGGTTGCAGAACGTCAAGCAGATCATGGTTAGTTAGCTGCTTATCTACCTTTACTTCTGTCACCATACCGCCAGTGAAATCCAAACCTAGGTTCAACCCTTTAAAGCCTAGAGCGACGATGGCGATCACCGTTAAAATGATGGAAACTAGCGTAGTAAAGTAGCGAATTTTACGAATATTTTGTTTTAGCATTTCGACCATGATTAAACCCTCACATCACGACGGGCATCGCGGCCCCAAATTAAATTGATCATTGCTCGAGAGGCAAATACGCCTGTAAACATACTGGTTAACAAACCTAATCCGAGTGTTAAGGCAAAGCCTTGGATTGGGCCATTACCGATGGCGTACAAAATCACGGCGGTGATCATGGTAGTAATGTTGGCATCAAGGATGGTCGAGAATGCGCTGTCAAAGCCAAGATCAATCGCTTGAGCGAAGCTGCGGCCTTCACGCATTTTGTCCTTAATACGTTCGAAAATAATAACGTTGGTGTCCACTGCCATACCGACGGTTAACACTAAACCGGCAATACCCGGAAGCGTTAGAACCGCTCCTGGCAACAAGGCGATTAAGCCAAGCAAACAAAGCATGTTGGCACAAAGCGCCACGTTTGCTACCCAACCTAAGCGGCGGTACCAAAGTGCCATAAAGGTCAGTGTTAAACCCATACCTAAAGCCAGTGCTGCAAAACCGTTTTCAATGTTTTCTGAACCCAGAGAAGCACCGATTGTTCGCTCTTCCACAATAGTAACCGGCGCAGTTAGTGAACCCGCTCGAAGTAATAGCGCTAACTGCTGTGCATCGTCCATGCTACCTGCCCCAGTAATACGGAACTGGCTACCAAGTTGAGATTGAATAGTTGCGACGCTGATAACGCGCTCACTACGCTCAGTTACACCGCGATCGTTTGTTTTGTACTCTCGGTAAACGGTCGCCATTGGCTTGCCGATGTGAGTTGCTGAGAAGTCACTCATTTTCTTACCACCAGCGTGGTCAAGAGAAATATTTACCTCTGACATGCCCATTTTGTCGACACCAGCACGAGCGTTCACGATGTGCTCGCCCGTTAGAACTGGTCGTTTTGCCAAAATCACAGTACGACCGTCATTATCTTGAAGAACAAGATCTTGGCTGCTGTGTGCTTGGCTCGCATCTTTCACTTCATAAAACGCCAAGCTTGCTGTTGCACCAATAACGTTTTTCGCTTGAGCAGGATCTTGTACACCAGGGAGCTCAATTCGAATGCTCTCTTTACCTTGGCGTTGCACTAGTGCCTCTGTGATACCAAGTTCTTCAATACGACCACGCATGATCTTCAGGTTTTGTTGAAGAGTCGACGATTGAAATTCTTGGATATTTTGTTCACTCGGTTCAAGCACAAAGCCACGAGATGAACTTTTTGAAATCCAGCCCGGGTAGTTTTGACGCAAGAACTTGTTTACTTCCGACAATGCTTGCTCGCTGTCACTGTTTACCGTAATTCGGTTGCCGCTTTCTGCTCGAACTTGCACACCACGAACACGTTGATCACGCAGATTCGCTTTGATTTCATCAATCAACGCATCACGTTGCTCTTCAAACGCTTTATTCACATCAACATTCAACAAGAACTGAACGCCACCACGAAGATCAAGACCGAGTTTAATTGGGCTAAAGCCCATCTCATTCAACCATTCTGGCGCAACCGATACGTATGAGAAAGTGATGCTGTCGTCTTTATTTAGCTCTTTGTTTAACAACGCACGAGCTTTACTTTGCGCATCTTCACCATCGAATACAATGGTTGTTTTGCCGTCTTTTTCGATGATTTTGTCGGCTGAAATATGGTTGGTTTTTAGCAGTTGATTCAGATGAACAACCGATATTTCACTGTTGTTTTGATCCGCAAACGTCAACTGGATAGAAGGCTGTTCGCCAAACCAAGTTGGTATAGCACTTAGGGTTAAAATAATGACCGTCGTGATTAATACGACATATTTCCAAGCTGAGTAGTGATTCATCAGCTTTCTGTTCTTTTGCTGCTTTGGTGTTTTTTTCATGTAAACATCATCCCTTCACAATGAAGTGAAGCTTTTAATAACAAGGCTTAACACACGACAGATGCTCCCAGAATAAATTCAGGGTATGAAATGCTCAGAACGCTCACGTCCTGTCGAATACAATCGTCGTGTTAAGAGTGCACAATGGTGCAAATAAATGGTGTTTAGGCAGAAAACTGACTATTGAGTGCGACGTACATGGCATTGGTCTCTTTCCAACCAGAAATGCGATGATCGCTTGTGAAATGATAAAATGTGGACTGGTTGTGACGCCAGTTAATGTCCATCAAGCTGTATGCGTAACCCGCATCAGCGTAAAACGGAGTAGTGAGATCGCCGACAAAATCTACGTGCTCGTCATCAAGCCCTTCCCGTAAGTAAGACGTCCAGCGCTGAGAGTTAAACAAAGCAACGGAATCGAGACTTGCATGGCCTTCAGATACTGGAGATTGAGAGCTTTCTTCTGAAACTTCAGAAAAATCGACGGAAGAGTTTGGCGATACACTTACGGCTACAAAAGGTTGTAGCTTAGAAAAGTGCGGTACGTGAGCCTTGTGGTCGATTTGCGCAGCAGATACATGCACTGGTAGCAATACCATTGCAAATAGCAGCAAAATCAACTTTCTAAGGTAAATCCAAGGCATAGGAACTCACTAAAAACACAAAGAGCCAAGTTAGGTCACTTGACTCGTTGATAGTATTCCTATTGATTATGGTTCACAACTAAAAAGTTATAAATCTCTGATTTCAGGTTTGCATCGTTATTGCATTTATCAAAACGTCTTTAGAAAACTAGTGTAATTGGTGGTGAGTTATCGATAAAAAATATCGCCCTTATCAACATCTAAGTAGATCTTGTTCTCTTGCTCCAAACCGCCACAATAGATGAAGTAAACGTTGCGCTTTTTGAACGTCACAGAACGAACCCAGCCTCCGAGCTCCTCAAAATCACTCGGATCACAGGTTTCATCGTCTAACAATTGCTGTGTTTTCTTACGGAAAATATCCAAGTGAACTTTTAAATCATCCGACTTCTGTAGGTATTCATCCAATATCTCTAAGCGCTCTTGCTCTTTAATAACTGGCTCTGCATCCGATAACCCTTCAGCATTCAACCATTCGGCTTTTTCTTCTCCACCCTCTTCATAGACAAGATAGCCGGAGATTCGGTACCACCCATCTACTTTTTCTAACACCGATACTTTTTCTCCCTTATAGAGCGTATCGACAACTAAAGCATTAGGGTTAGGCTTGTTGTAAACATTGACACGACGCTCAATAACGTAGTACTCGGTAACTTCCGGGGGAACGGCTTCTAAATCCAGAATCGGTTTGGATGTTTCTTTTTGCAGTGACGATTGCTCGACTTGTGTAGCCTTTGGTGCTTCAGGTTCATCTTTCTGCATAAAGAAGAAATAGTATCCAGCCCCCGCTCCGCCGAGCAACAGCATGACAATCAATGCGACGAGAATTTTCTTCATGCCCTTTTCCTTTTCATTCTTTATTCTTATCCCACCAGCAGCACGCATGTCGTAGAAATTTGGGTATATACTCAAAAGAGCAAGTCAACTAACGCGAGCAATAATGATCAACAGACTCAATTGGATACTACTATTTCTTCTGTTCCCGATAACGGGGCACGCCAATATTCAATGTAACCCATCGTCGTGGAATGACAATCTTACCCAATTCAATCGTTTAGAGTCCAATTACAATCAGCATGTTGAGGTATTCAATACACTTTTGACCGAACATAAACAGCGTCAGTTATTGTCCGAAACCTTTTCACTGCATGAGCTCGTGCTACTTTGGCGTGCCAAGTCGAACCAAAATGTGTTCAAAGCGCAATTAAAAGCATCGATTCAATACAAAGAAGAGCTCACAACTAAAGCGAATCAGCTGCTTAAATTGAGCACACAATCCCAATGGTCAGCAAATGGGTGGGAGATACTGGCCCAGAAGTGCCGCGAGTCAAACAAAACAGCCAATCAAATAACTGCGGAATGGTATAACACCAACGCTTTGGAACTTGCTGAAGATTACAAGCGCCTCTCTTCACAATATCAAACTCTGTCACAAGTCTATGATAAAGAAGCCCGAGCGCTTCAATACGCTCAAGATGTTTCGAAGTAAAAACAGAGCCAGTTTTGAATAGACGATGTTGGTTTTTCACTCCAATATTGGACGTTATTCGTGCTTTTTATCTTTCCTTAGTCGTGAACGATATCAAATGTAAATAATGGGATTGTTCCCTTTGACAAACTTGACTAAACCATGACCAAGACAATCAATTTATAGAGACATACGTCACATTAATGCTTTACTTATGGACATTTTTTGGTTAGTTTAGCCATTAATAAAATTTAATAAAAAGTCACATTTGGCTGGAGATGATGCTACAAACATGGTTATCAATCGATTAAGTAACAGGGAATGTCCTAATGCTACCAAAGCCAAGTTTTTGTCAGTAGTTAGGCACGTAAAAGAGTTCGGTTCAATCAGTGATTTGGATCTTTGTAAAATCTTCGGAGAAACAATATGGAGTGATGGGAGGGAATACCATTCAGCCGCGTTCTCATTCAAGGTTGATAGATACACAGGTAACTGTGAAATCTCACAATACAAAAACCAATAAGGCTTAAGAATTTATTAAGCGGAGTCAGGAAACGGACTCCGCTTTTTTGATCATGGCAATCGTAAAGTCGTGCTCGGAGTATCCCTCAATCAATCGTGTATTCGGACACAGCAACCGACAATAGCGAAAGACACCTTCTTTATTGTGCGACGCTAACATTTTCATGCTGGGTAGTTTGGATTCATCCAACAAGTTAAACACACAACCTTTCTCTGTCGCTCGGTACATTTTATCAATCATTTCAATGGTATGATTTGGGTTGGTGGATTGATAGTTCAATGATCCGGAAGCAAAAACAAAGTCGCAACGAGGCAATACCAACGTTGAAAAGTCGCCACATATAAACTTACTTTGCGTACGAAAATCTCGTTTTCTGGCTTCAGAGATAAACTGTTTTTGCTGATCAATGCCAATATAGCTTTGAGGAAGCCCCCCCGTAAGTTCGATAAACGCTAACAAGTCTCCGTAGCCGCACCCAATATCTAAAATACTTGAACCGTCTAACGTTAACCCTCGGCACAACGCCTCAAAACGGCTGATCTGACTATACTTATCTGCCCATCCCAGAGTTCGGGCTCTGTCTTTACCAAACTGTCTATATCGCTTTCGATGATAGTGGGCAATCTTAAGTCTATCGAAAAATTTCATCTTTCTTATGCATAAATCGGCAAACTGCCATTTCCTTTCACTTGTCTAATCGCCAGGTGGGTATGAATATCTTTCACATTTTCTAATCGCTGTAACTTTCTAGTAAATGTTTCATAACCAGCGAGATCTTTACTGACCACCTCTAACAGGTAATCATAGGCCCCTGATACGACATGGCATGAGATCACTTCATCCATCTCAACAACGGCATGTTCAAACTCATCAATCGAAGAAGCTTGGTGGTTATTTAAACTCACTTCAACAAATACAGTCATCGCGATGCCTACAGTGTCTCTGGACACAATAGCTCGATAACCACTTATTACACCTTCCTGCTCCAAACGCTTAATGCGTCTTGCACAAGGTGATGCCGATAGCCCTACTTGGTCAGCAAGTTCTGCCGTTGTCAGAGTGGCATCCTTCTGCATTAGGTTGATAAGTTGCCTGTCAATTTTATCCATTTATTCTTCCATGCCTTTAATCACCAACAATTAACACTTATACGCAATTTATCACCAACATCAAGCCTAATTACGTCAAACTTTGCCTCCCTTTTGCAAGAGTTTTATTCAACAATTAACACATCATTTACAAATGGACATGTCGATAATGATCTTGGGATACGCAGCTATATTAACGACCTTACTGCTTTGGTCTGGTTTCTTTATTTCTTTAAAAGGGGGCGCAATTTCTGCCTTGCAGCCAGCCGATATCGCGTTAGTTCGCTTTCTAATCCCAAGTATAATTTTATTACCATTTGTGATTAAGCATAAACAGTCGCTGCGCGTAGTGCCTAAACGCTACCTGGTTGGTGTTGTGGTTGGAAGCGGCCTTCCCTATCTTCTGGTCGTCGGAACGGCTATGCATTTCGCTCCCGTGGCGCACGGCAGTGCATTAGTACCTGGCACTTTGCCATTGTTTGTTTCTGCTATCGCGGTACTTTGTTATCAACAGTCGCTGAGTGCTCACCGCTTAATCGGGCTTTCTACGGTGTTGTTAGGGATTTTCGTATTCCTTCTTTCTAATAGCGGCGCAGAGTACAACTGGTCTCAGTTGCAAGGGCATATCCTGTTTCTAACTGGCAGCATCATGTGGGCTGCTTTCACCATCAGCGCTCGTGTCGCTAATCTTAATGCACACGTCTGTGCAGGATTCGTTGCAATCGCGTCTTTGGCTCTACTCATCATCGCCGTTGGTTTCGGGTGGGTAGACAGTTATTTGGTGGTAACACCGTTCAGCCAGTGGCCATGGGAGGAGTTATTTGGCCACGCGATGCTACAAGGTGTTGGCGCAGGTTTAATCGCTTCTTTCACTTTCATTTATGCAATTAGGATCATCGGTGCCGAAGCCAGCGCTGCTTTTGGTTCATTAACTCCAGTCGTCGCGACACTTCTTGCCGTTCCAATTTTTGGTGAACAACCAGATTCTCTCACTTGGTTAGCGCTGATGTTGGTCACATGCGGCAGTATTGTGGCAAGCCAAATCTTTATGAAAGGTGGAATGAGCCAAACTTATCGCCCACCACTTCACAGATAGCGATGATTTTACAAAAACTTATGCCTTACTATCTTGAATAACAAAATGGCGTTTTGATAGCCTCAGCTTAACTAAAAATTAAAACGCCAATGTGATGCCAGCCACTCATACTAAAGATGAACTGCATAGGTTTCTCAAACCGGGAATGAAACTTTCTACTAATTTCGAATTTGGGCCTAAGGATCAATATACGTATTCCACCACTTATCTTGGGATGAAAGAAAATGCTTATTTGATTCTTGATATACCAATGCGTTTGCTTGAAGAGCAAGTGATGAGAAAACTCCCCAACGCCGATATCATCGTGCGTGGAGTATCAGATACGGAGTTAGGCCATGTCATTGCGTTTAAGTCCAGCGTGCTGACGACGACCGTTCGACCATCTCCCCTTTTGTTTATCCGCATTCCAGGAACATTTGCAACCAAACCAGTTCGGGAACATGAGCGTTACAAGTTGCAAATGGACTGTAACGTTATTCATGCAGGGAATGTCTACGACGGTAGCCTTATCGATTTTTCTCTAGCAGGTGTTGGTATATCAACCTTGATTGAGCCCGAATTCAACGTGGGTGAGAGTGTTACCATCGAATGCCCGTTAAGCCACTATATCGGAGAAGAAAATCGATGTGTCATTGCCAACATCAAGAAATTGGTGAAGGGATGGGTAGTTGGAATTAAGTTTGCTAGTTCCATTGAGATGACTCACGAACTAAAAACAGAGTTACTGGAGCAATCCTTTCTAACCAGTAACGTCTGAACTTACTGCTCGCTAAAGCGCGTCGCCTCAACGCTGTTGAGTATTCTGTGAACCGTATAGGTCACAAGCAGCGTCGCAACAATAGCAAACAAAATACTGCTCACGCGATACAGCGCACTGAACATTAAGTCACCATCTGGAGTAAGATATTGGCCGAACAAAATGCCTAATGTGGTTAAGCCGCCAAATCCGGCTCCCGAACCGCTAGACTCTTTCACGTGCATATAGCTGAACATCATCGCACCAATCCAAAGCAATGGGACGATAAACAATAAGGTATCCGACCAATCGTATAATACAAGTTGTCCGACAATACCAAAGGTCACCCCCATCAAGGTCCCCATTGCTCTTTTTCGCGCATACCCTAAAGCACCGTTCCAATGCATAGGAAACAATAAAAGTAAGGTTGTCGCCTGAGCAGACATAGAGTCACTGAGGTCAAATAGCTGGAATACAAGGAAAGACATTGTAGCGATACTCGCCCCCATAAGGGCTTCATGACGCATTCGATGACTCTGTTTAGGCTGCGACGGTTTCGCTGGTGGCTGACGAGGTTCCGCATCGGGAATCAAAAATGTCACCACATAAGCAACGATCACTGAAATAACATTCGCTTGCAGATTGCTAAATATTAGGTCATTTAAGTCAGTGGTTGGATAACTCGCAAAATGCAGCATGATGCTTAAGCTCAGTACGCTGTTCGCTCCAAATAAGAACAAGCTCCCTTTTGACATACAGGCGAATTTATACAGAAACAACCCGAATGCAATGATTGTCATCATGCCAGGGTGCCCACCAAATAACCCACCAAGAACACCAACTTCTAATCCACACACAACCGCTGAAAAAATCAGTTGTCGTGCGGCATGTAGACTCATGACTGGCACCATTCCAAGTAACAGCATCGGGGTTACAGTAAAGAATACGCCATAGTTCCAACCAAATACTTTACATAAAGTGAAACCAATGGTCGCACCAGTTGCAATGCGCAAACACTGACGGAAGTCGTTTTCCGACATGGGGTGGTCCCATAACTTCATATCGCCTCCTCGTTAATAAATATAATGAAGAAGACTCAAGAATTGGATCTGGCACCTCGCTAACCAGCCAGATAATGCGTTTTCTGGCAACAACTGCACGGTTGCTCGTGCCCCTGCTGGAAATGCGCGCTGCTGAGGTTCATCGATAGCTAAATGTAAACGTAAGCGCTGCGCGTCTCTCACCCAACGGTTTGAGTCAGTTGGTGTTGCTAAGCGACCATCCGCATCGAATTGACCCGAGCTGACCCCGGCATCCACACTCGTAATACGAGCTTCAAATACATCACCAGGCAAGCTATCAAAAGCCACTAACGCACGGCTGTTCTGATTAAAGTGTCGTAAACTCTTTTCACGAAAGTCGGCAATGATATCCACGTCATCGGAGACTAAAGCGACAAGAGGTGTACCAGCTGCCGCATAGGCCCCCGTCTCCAGCTGCAAGTTAGCGACAACGCCATCATGTTCCGCCGAGACTTGAGTGTAAGACAGATTAAGTTCCGCTTGTTTTAGCTGGTTTTGCGCTACGCGGATATTCACATTCGTCGCGCCTAAATCACCGCGGTTTACTTCCAACTCTTTTAAACGAGCACGTGCGGCCAGTAAGTTCGCTTTAGCTGCCGTTGCACTGCTCTGTGCGTCATCACGCTGTTGTTGCGAAGTACCATTACGGTGAAACAGGGTATTAAGACGTTTTGCTTCGCGAACTTTTTGTTCCGCCACGATTTTGCTCGCTTCAACGTCTGCTTTTGCCGCAGCAATAGAAGCATCAAGTTGTTCGTTGTTTTGAATCACACGCTCGAGGTTAAGTTGAGCCTTTTCTACGGCGAGCTGATAAGGCTGGGAATCAATCTGAAATAGTAGATCGCCTTGGCTTATTTCTTGGTTGTTGGCAACATAAAGATGTGTAATCTGCCCACTCACACGGGGGGCCACTTTAGTTACCACACGCGTTGCCATTGCCTGAGGCGTCAACGGCATGGCGAGATCTGCAACTAGAAAATAGGCAAAGACAAGGACAAACGCGACGCAAGAATATTTGATCCAACGTGCGAATTTTTGATCTGGAGTCATAGGCGTTTACTTCTCTTTTTATTCGGTTTTCTGACTTATTCGCTAAGTGAATCAAGCGCATTGTGAGCAATCTGATCAAGAATCAATGAAAGCTGCTGAAGTTCCTGGTCGTTGATGTCCGTTAGGAGCTTGCTTCGAACTTGAAGAATTCGAGCCTCCATTTGCTTTAGTAGGGTTTTCCCCTCTTCTGTGAGGCTAACAATACGTGCTCGCTTATCGTGTTCACAGCAATGGCGAGTGATCAGAGATTGCTCTTCTAATAATTTTAATGTTCGCATCAACGACGCTAACTCGATCTCAAGTGCTTCAGCCAAATGCTTCTGACTGATGTTGTCACCCATTCGATAAAGCTTCCATAACGCAGTCCAACGCGGATACGTTAGGTTTAAAGGCTCTAACTCACGATCTGCAACCATTTTCCACAAACGAGCAACACGAGATAATTTTTCAGCCAGAGAAAGGTCTCGCAAACTGTTGATGTCTTGAATCATAAGATCTACTCAATTACTTAGCGTGCTAAGCAATATAAAATAGTTAGCACGCTAAGTAAATATCTTTTTGTGATTGAAATCACGTTGGGTGTGTCAGTGAAGGGGCAGAAATCTAAGTAACACAACACTATGTTTGAACTTGAAATGCAGCGATGTACACAACAAACGTCGAGACCAATAAAGTCTGATTTGTATAAGAGTAAAAGGGTCAGATACAAAAAAGCACAACCCACTGTCATGGTGTTGTGCTTTTCAGATAATGAATAATTGGGTTATCTCGTAGTGAGCCAATTATTCATGTTCGCTCGACTAAGAACCGCTGCTTAAAATCCACAAATGCTTCATGGAGCGCATTTTCTTTAATCGGCTTGAGAAGCACGTAATTCGCACCCGATTCCATAAAGGCGTCACTGGTTTCTTTCGCGGTGTCAGCAGTACACGCATAAATTGGCGTGCCTAGTTTTAGCTTTTGTCGGATCTCTTTGGTCGTTTCAATTCCACCAAGATGCGGAAGTTGGTTGTCCATCAGTATCAAATCGTAAGTATGATCTTTTAAGAATTCCATTGCTTCTAACCCATCTTTCGCCCAATCAACCTGCATTTTGTACTTGTTACAAAACGCTTTTAGAATGAATGCGTTAGTATGGTTATCCTCTACCAACAGCACTTTGAGACTCTCTGCAAATAGTTCACCTGGCTTAACTCGCAAACTCGAATCAAGAGGGGTGAGTACTCGCTCACGATCTTTCACTGGCATTGTAATGACAAAAGTCGTTCCTAAGCCTTTCTGACTGCGGACTTGAACATCACCTTCCAGCATGTCGACAAGGCTCTTCACAATGGTCAGCCCTAAGCCACTGCCACCGTATTCTCGAGTCGTTGTTGCTTCTTCTTGAACAAAAGGTTCGAACATTTGGTCGAGTTTGTCAGACTCGATGCCGATACCTGTATCCGTAATTTCCACGACCAGTACACTATTGTCAGCGCCATAGAACTGCTCAAGTTCCGCATGCAAGCGCACGCTACCCGAGGGCGTAAACTTTACTGAGTTACTGACTAGGTTGAATAAAATTTGGTTCAGACGAACTTGGTCAGTAAAGATTTCAACATTGGAATCTATTTTGTTTTCAATGACAAGGTTGACGCCTTTACTTTCACAAATAGGACGATAAATGTTTTCTAACGTTCGAATTGTATCAGTGAAAGAAAACGGGTGCTTTTGGATATTAAACTTACCCTGCTCAATCTTCGAAAAGTCCAAAATATCATTCAAAACAGCAAGTAAGTGCTCACCACTATGTCGAAGTACGTCAATTTGGTTATTCTGCTCTTCTGTTTCCACAGAGTCTTTTAGCAATTGAGCAACCCCTAAAATTCCATTGATTGGCGTTCGGATCTCATGGCTCATTTTAGCCAGAAAGTCGGCACGGGCTTGAGCAGATTTCTCTGCTTCTTTGCGCGCCAAGTTACTCTGTTTTTCCGCCTCAATTAGCGTGGTTATATCCTGACCTTGAACAATAATACCGCTAATATCTCCATCAACTCGAATCGGCGATAAGTTCCAGCGATATACTTTGTCTCCAATTGGCACATTAACGCCTGTCAACGTAGCTCCCTGAGCCGCCATGCGAAGGTGTGGCATCAACTTTTCTTTGAAACCTTTGAACACTGGGTGCATGGTTTCAATATCGTTTTCCATGACTAACTCTTTGCGTGCTGCCGGATTGATTTGGACAAGCACACCCGATTCAGACCACACCATAATAGGAGATAACGCAAAGTTAAACAGGTCGCGGAAAGAGCGCTTTTGTGCTTCAAGCTCTTCAAAAGTGTTTTCTAGTGTCGAACCAATATGATCGAATTCCTCAATATCTGACCCCTCAAAACGCTCAAATCCTTTTTCTTCACGAGCCGAGCGGGTATATGCCATCAGGGATCCTAACTCTTCAACTACTCGATTCTCGATCCATTCTTTAGTCATTAGCGCAATCATGACCATACCGATAACTGAGGCTAGCATTGCTAGCAGGTGTTGGATTTGCAATGTCACCACGCTCTGATTGTCTTGCACAGTAAGCAAGCACAAGTCAGTCTCGGCGGCATTTACCTCAATAGGGGTTTTGATGATCAATAATTGGTCAAGCTTGTGCTGGGACTCTCGTCGTTTGAGTACGTCAAATATTTGATAAGCCTCATCTCCTACTAATGAGCTTGCCAACGGTGTGTTGTTAGCGACCAACACAACATTGTCGACGTTGCCTTCATTTTTTAACCTTTCCATCAACCCAAAGTTATTATCTAAAACAACAACATTGTAAGAGTACCCCATCACTTCACCGGTTTTAGGTTGTAAAACGGGTACACGACGAAGTAAAAGATGGCGAGTTCCCATCGGGGTCTGTGAGGGTAGATAATACCAGTTGTTGCTAAAGGTCACTTGACTGGCAAGTCGGCTAAGTATCAGGTTGTTGATGCCATAGAAATGCGCGTTGCCATCGTCCCAAATAATACCTTGATGATCGGTTAGGAAACGAAACTCTGGTGTATGGGAAGGATCACTCTGGTCAATACTCATGAAAAAGTAATTGAGTGCCTCTTCATCACGTTCTGTATAAAAATCCAATACAACATCACTTTTCGAATTGCTGTTGTGATGAATCTGAATCGCTGCAAAATGGCTATCAAAAATGTTCAGGATCAGGGCAGAGGTCTGCTGCTTGGTTCGGTCGACTTCCTGCCAAATAATCTGCTTCGAGAAGTAATAACTCTGAACAAAGATGCCTAGAATGATCGGAGCAAGTACGAGAATAATTATTTTGGTAATAAGCGTCGACAGTGAGCGACGCTTTCTTGTTTTTGATGTAGTTGTCATCAATTATCTGAGTATCTAAATGCACGTTTTCTTAATGCTTCAATTCTTTCTGGAGAGTCCGATTTGGTAACGACTTCAAAATCACCAGAGTAAACGGTGGGAACTGGCTTTCCTTCTAAATCCCACTTAATGGCCTCAGCCATTGCAATACCTGTATCATCGTTCATACGCATAACGGTAACGTCTAACTCCCCTTTAGAAAGCGCCTCTAACTCTGCTGAACCGCCGCCCCAACCATTGATCATGACATCATCACGACCTAACTCTTTAAGAGCGTCAACAGCACCTAATGCTACATCGGTAGAACACGCGTAAATGAAGTCAACGTCCGGATACTTCTCCAAACTGGCTTTTGCAGCTTCATACCCAGATTGCTTTGTTGCTTTGGTGTAGTAAGCAGATTGTAGTTCAAATTGATTATCGCGGTTCACTTGGTTGATAAAAGTGTTGCCTCTGATGTCACTAATGTAGCCCTCTGAGAAGTAGAGAACACTATAGTGGCTATGTTTAGGGAAACGCTTGCCAAACTCAACGGCCAATTCACGACTTCCTTCTGCGTGGTCGAAACCAACATAAAGAAACGGCTGATGATGTTCCCAATCCCTAACAGGTGTGGTGATATTTTGTAAAATTAACTTGGTTTTCTTTGAATCTAAGACATGCTCAACAAACTTACGATGTCTTGTGGTATCTAGAGTAAAGATCAAGTAATCGGAGTTGCTTTTCAGCGCCTCCATTAAAGACAAACTTTGCTGCTTTATATCTGCATTAGGACGAGTAAACACTTGATTTAGTTGATAGTCGATATCAAGCTTATCTAGGCGTTTTTCAAACGCATCGATGTTTCGAATCCAATAATCAGAGATCTGCTGCCCTGGATAAACAACAGAAATTTTCAGTGGACGCTTTTTGTCTTTTGCTACGGGTACAGGGGTTTCTCTTACCACTTCAGCCAACGCACTAGTTAACTGCTTCTGTTGTGGAAACTGGTCTAAAAACTCTTGATATGCCCAATACCCATTAAGAACTTGGGTGGCCTGCACATTCGGCGCAAAAGCGGCCATTGAAATCAGGGAGAATACTAACGCTTTTTTCATCTACTGCTCTTTTAGCTTTTTTATGAGCCTAATTCAGCTCTATTCATTACCTAGCCGAGTCATCCTATACTCTTGTAATCTACCTTCCTCTTAGTGCCTGTTTCAATAGTAAATTGGTTCTTGGTCTGAGTGGATGCAAATAAAGTACATTGAGTCGCTTCCTTTGTCTCGATAACGTAGAGACATTTCGCGCTTTTCATATTCAGGACCTTTAAACAGAACACCAGCCCATTATGCGTCAGTTTATTCCTACATGGTACTCCAAAAACAAAAAGAAACCGCCAATGTGACATAGGCGGTTTCCGTGTATCTTTGCGTAGCAAGGGCTTATCAGAGTGCCACTATCTCTAACATCATTTGTTGATGTTCGTCGACGACAATATTTGCTTTTGACATAACGAGCAGCTCTTTTTTCGCTTTAGTTAGTTGCTTAATATAGTACTCTGCTCGCATGGCAAGCGTCTTTGAGTCAAAATCCGATGACCATTCCAATACCAAAGGGCCTTTTCCCTTCAAAGCTTTCGCTCCTTTTCCGGTTTGGTGCTGATTGAATCTTCGTTCAACATCATTGGTAACACCACAATACAACGCGTTGCGGTTATTTCGTATCAGATAGACACTCCAACGCTGCGTTGTATTTTCCATCATGAAAGCAGTGACTCAACCTTAGCTTTTAATTCATCCAGCTCTTCTTTCAGCTGAGCGACTTCGAGCTCTAGCTGACTTACTCGATCGGAGCTCGAGCTTGCAGCAGACACAGGCGCTGCAAGTTCGGACGCATCAACATCACCACAGAACAAATGCATATAACGCGACTCCCGCTTACCAGCCTCACGTGGTAATTTGACCACTAATGGTCCTTTCTCTTCGCTTGCTAAATGCTCAAGGACCGTTTCCACTTCTTTTACATCATGAAATGTCGCGAGACGATTAGTACGAGTACGAATTTCCCCAGGTGTTTGAGCACCGCGCAAAAGCATACAGCATACAATGCCCTTTTCCTGCTCAGTCAGCTTTAAATCACCAAACTCCGTATTACAGAAACGGTGTTGATACTTGCTGACGCGGCTGTTGAACGCACTTTCGTCACTGACGAGCCTGCGCTCAATAAGAGCATCAACGGCATCGAGTACGTCTGACTCAGAGAGTGACATCACGGGATCACGGTTGCTTTTTTGATTACACGCGTTGGTTAATGCGTTCAGGCTGAGGGGGTAAAGATCTGGGGTAGTGACTTCTTTTTCGATCAAGCAACCAATAACTCGTGCTTCAATTGCCGTTAGCTCAACTTTCATAATGCATTTCCTTATTATTTTTGCATTTGACTTTGTACCTAAATCGCTTCGAAATCATACGCCATAAATTCACACAGCAGTGCAAGAAGCGTTAGCGGTTCAGGTGTTGGTGTCAGGCTAAAGCATAGCGTAAGACCTGACACCCCTTACGAATAGGGTCAGGTATCAATGCTCCGAGAGAATCGGCACTCTCGTCAAATTGCCATCTTGGTCGACCATCATTATTTTTGAACGATTAAGCTCAACTTCGATGATTTCGAGTTGCTCGCGAGCGTTGATATACGCCGTTTTTAACTTTTCAGCCACAGAGCGAGTGACTTGCTCATTATCTTGACTATTTACTTGCTCCGCAGTGTTACCAGAGTCCATATCAAGTTCATCATTTTGCATTCAATGGTGTTGATAATATAGTGAAGGCCACGTTATGACAATGAATCGATGGATTCTACAATGTTGGCCAAAACTCGAAGAAAGCAGCACGATTATATGGACACAACGCAATTGGTTGAGAAATGTTCAACTCTGCATTGCTATTGATCTAAAGACTGTTATGCCACTGGATGTTGTGCTTTAATCGAGGAAGATATTCATAAAATTAGGAAAGAGAACTATGAGTAGCGTATTTGAAATCGTTAACCAAGCTCGTCGTAAAAACAAACTAAAACGTGAGCTTCTTGATAACGAGAAGAAAGTTCGTGATAACCGTAAACGTGTTGATCTTCTAGAAAACCTTCTAGACTACATCAAACCAGAAATGACTCACGATGAAATCGTCGCAATCATCAAAAATATGAAAGCAGACTATGAAGATCGTGTTGATGACCACATCATTAAAAGCGCTGAGATCTCTAAAGCACGTCGTGACATCAGCCGTCGCATTCGTGAGCTGACTGAAGAAGACAAGCAAACTAGCGGCAAAAAATAAACGCGTGAGCTAGATTTTCGAACCCCGAGCAAGAATATCTTCCTCGGGGTTTATTTTTGTCTCTAAACTAACCGCCGTGTACAATCAATCTAACTCTTATTCCTAACGCATTCAGCTTTCTATGTCTTCAACTTCGACAAGTACACAACCAACGCTTGCAAAACAATTATTTACGATGACCTGGCCAATGCTTTTTGGCGTTCTGTCTTTAATGAGCTTTCAGCTTGTGGATAGCGCGTTTATCGGTCAGCTCGGCGTTTTACCGTTAGCCGCTCAAGGTTTCACTCTGCCTTTGCAAATGGTCATTATCGGCATTCAAGTCGGTCTAGGGATCGCAACGACAGCGGTCATTTCTAAAGCTCTTGGGGCGAATGAAAGTCGGTATGCCAAACAACTTGGCGGATTGGTATTGATGATCGGCTCAATTGGTGTCGCTATTTTTGGCGGGCTAATTTGGCTTTTGCGCTACCCCATTTTAGCTCTATTAAGCGCTCCAGAATCTGTTATGCCGATAATCGACAGTTACTGGCCTTGGTGGTTATTAAGCTCATGGACTGGTGCGGTTTTGTATTTTTACTACAGTATCTGCCGAGCTAATGGCAATACAATGTTACCTGGCACAATGATGATGATAACCAGCGGCGTGAACCTTGTACTCGATCCGCTATTTATTTTCACGTTTGACTTGGGTATTAACGGAGCGGCAATAGCAACCATCGTCGCTTTTGGGTTTGGTATTTTAGTCGTAGCTCCTCGCGTGAAGAAGAATCACTGGGCAACGACACAATGGCAAGATCTTAACGTAGCCAAAAGTGTTGCATCTATCGGTAACATTATGGGCCCTGCGATGATTAGCCAACTGCTGCCACCGTTGTCTTCCATGCTAGCAACAAAATTATTGGCAAGCTTTGGAACCGCAGCAGTCGCCGCTTGGGCGCTTGGTTCACGCTATGAGTTCTTTGCTATCGTTTCGGTCTTGGCGCTGACAATGTCTATGCCTCCAATGGTTGGACGCTTACTTGGAGCAAAGAACTATGAAGATATCCAAAGGCTCGTCAGTATTGCCGTAAAATTCATTCTAGGTTTCCAACTTTTGATTGCTGCCATTACATTTGCCGTCGCAAACCCACTCGCACTATTGATGACAAGTGATGTGCAAGTGGAGCAAGTCTTGGAAATGCATTTACTGATAGTGCCGATCAGTTTGGGTTCATTAGGGGTTTGTATGCTAATGGTTTCTCTTTGTAATGCATTAGGCAAATCTTACACCGCGCTCACCATTTCAGCGCTGCGCTTGTTTGTCTTTTTCCTACCGTGCTTGTGGGTTGGCGCTCAAATGGATGGAATCCGAGGTTTACTCTTAGGCGCTTGTATCGGCAACCTGTTAGCTGGTGTTTCCGCATACCTAACCTATCGCCAAACCATACGCAAACTCGCAGGCGCTCAAGCCAACGCACAACAATGAATAATCAGAACTAAGCCCCTGAAGTGGGGCTTTATCGTTTTGACACCTTGTCTAAGTTGAAATGTTAGCTAGGCGAGTTTTAATTCACTAAAGAGCTCAAATAACTGGTTCGATTTATACGGCTTAGGTAAATAAGCATCCATGCCTGCCGCAAAACAGTTGTGGATGTCTTCTTCCAAAACACTCGCAGTGAGTGCGATAATCATCGTTTTTTCGCGTCCTGCTTTCTTTTCCCAACGACGAATTTCTTTCGTCGCGGTCAGTCCATCCATCACGGGCATCATGCAGTCCATTAAAATTGCATCGAATTCTTCTCCCTTTGTGATGGCTTCTAACGCTTCTTGACCGTTGCTTGTTATCAAATAGTCATAACCTGCTTTATCCAGAAAAAAACTCGCTATTTTCTGGTTCATCAAATTATCCTCCGCAATTAAGATCCTCCGATGAGAGCGCGACGCTCGATATTCAGAGCTGACAACATTATTGGTGACATTGTCACTTGATATAGTCTTTTCAACCTTAGCTAAATCATCAATGACATGCTTAAATCGATTGCCAAGGAAAGGTAATGTGAGTACGGCATGTACTTTTTCTGCATTTTCGTAGGGAGTGGATAAATGATGCTGGCAAATAATCACACGGCGAAGATCGTAATTAAATGATAGATTATCCAAGATTTCATCGGTATTAGCGTCGTTACTGTGGCACAGAAATATGACATCAAAGTCATCATTTATCGCTTGCACTTCATTCACATTATTAACACCAAAGAGATTGATTTTCGCTAAGCGACACTCTTTTAATACTTGGTCGGCGTAGTCGTAATTTGAGCAGATCAAAAGCCCTTTATTAATCACCTCCGAACGCCAGCCAAACACCGGAATTGCTTCAACCTCAATCGAGAATTCAAAGCATGTGCCCACTCCTTTTGTAGATGTTGCTACGAGCTTGCCCCCCATCATCGACACAAGCTGACAACAAATTGCCAAACCCAACCCTGTGCCGCCAAATTGCCTCGACACTCCTTCATCTTCCTGAGTAAAGGGTTCAAAAATCGTGGTTAACTTATCTTGATCAATGCCTATTCCGGTATCTTCTACTTTAAACGTCAGCACTCCACGTTCTTTCTCAAGTAACTCTTCATAACTAACATCAACGCATACATGCCCACTTTCGGTAAACTTAACCGCATTCGATACCAGATTCGTAACTACCTGTTTGACACGATGATCATCGACCATCACGCGAATGGGGATATTTTCAGCTAAATTAATACCTAACTTTAGCTGTTTAGATGTTGCTTTGGATTGGAATAAAATCATCGACTGATACACGACTTCTCGGATATCCGCTTCTACTAATGACAGCTCCAATCGTCCAGACTCGATTTTAGAGAGATCCAATATATCGTTAAGTAAAGTAAGCAGTGTTTGAGATGAGGAGTCAATGTCATCAACAACTTCTTGTTGATGCGAAGACAACTCACTTTGAGAGAGTATTTCTGTCATGCCCATGATCCCGTTAAGGGGCGTGCGTATTTCATGTGACATGTTGGCAAGAAACACAGACTTTGCACGATTAGCCGATACTGCTGACTCTTTTGCATGCAGTATTTCTTCAGTTTGTCTCTGCATTTCTTCAACCACTCGATTCACTTGCTGAGCAAAAATGGTCAGTTCATCACTTCCATCAACTTTGACTTTTGTTTGCTTCTCTTCGGAGTTGATCAACGCGTTTAAAGTATGAATGATCGCATCGAGTTTGCTGTTAACTCGGAACCAAGTACTAAATCCGAGCCAACAAAGCAGGATAACCACTAAGGCGACGCCAAAACTGATCATCGCTATATTGGCCTTTTGTTCATGAACCTGCGTGAGAAGCGACTGCTCAGTTTGTTTGGTGAACCCATCAATGAGCACTTGTAAGCGCTGCACACGAAAATCGAGTTCTTTTAAATACGCGGCGTAGTCACTTTGTGACATGTCTCCTGAGATTAATTGTCCGCGAGACGCCAAGTTTCTCTGATATCTCGGCGAAGTAAACAAGCCAAGCAATTTATCCACTTGCTCGTATGACCCACCTAAGTTTAAAAACGCATCCAAATTTTGCTGCTGTCGGTCTATCGCCTGATAAAACATACTTTGACTTAGCCGACTCTTAGGGTCTTGGACTAAACGGTTCGTCAGCCAAGCTTCTTTCTGTGTCCAAAAAGAGAGCTGAGCAAGGTAGGCAATAAAATTTTGCATGCGAATGCCATCGTCACTGCCATACCATTGATGATTTTGCAACAAAGAGCGCGACATATTTTGGAGCTGTTGAAATGCCCAATCACCCAGGTCGTCCATCTCACTCAATCTACCTGACAATACCCCCAGCATGGCTTCTTTCAGTTCATCAGCATACTCAGCAGTATTAGGGTTACTCACAAACTTTTGATGCAAAGAAGAAATAACTTCACCTTGTTCTTCAATATTAATGGCTGCAGAGACTTGAAGATCAGGCTGTCGGCGTACTTTCTCTATGGAGTAAATAAAGTGGGAGGCCTTGGATATCAATTGGAAACCTTGAATATTGCTAACCGTTTGATTGAGACGGCTCACGCGCAACGCATTATCAGAAAACTGCTGAACTGCAAATACCACTATTACCACAGCGGGTAATAGTGCGAGGAGTGCTAAGCGTGTTTTTATTGATAATCTCAACATCCATCAGCCTAATGGTTGATTTCATCCGTTTATTTAATATTAGACTAGTTTCTTGCATTGAAAGGCATATACGACATTGTTACTTTCAAACAACATTCACCTACCTAGATTATGGTTATTGTGAGTGTTTTATCATCGGCTAATGAAGTGGCAATTGTGATTCAAGTCATATTTTTTGATCTTAAAGTTGGATGCAAACAATAAAGTTTCACTCACAACTAAGAGTCGCATCACTTTTCAGGAAATCATCTATTGTATGTTTACCTATTGAGTTGCCTTATCGAGTTAAATCACACAAAAATGCAAAATATCCATTTTTGTCAACAAAACTAATTTGAAAGCAAACGTTATCATCGCAAAAAAAGTAAGTTACTTTCTAAATGTCAATACGTGAAAACCACTGCTTTAGTCACATTAATCCACCACTAACGTCCCCTTAAGTAGTGTTTTACACTGGATTTAATTTTCCTAGCAGAATAAGGACTCCGACCTTAGAATCCGCACACATAACTATTACAACCCGATTACATAACCCACCACACTCTTGCACGCTGCCGAAGAGGCAACAGCAGAGAGTATGGTTAGCCCCCAAAACGTGAAAGGTCTAATACAACAATGAGTCCAGAGAAATATCTCCAAGACTGGCAAACTAGCCAAACGATTGCTGAATCTATTTCCCCTCTAATTGGTAAGCTATATCGTCAAAAAGGAATCGAAGTGGTTCTGTTTGGTAAAACGCTTATTAATGCTACTACTATAGACATTCTCAAAACTCATCGCGTTGCAAGACGTTATACCGGTAACCCACTTTCGCTTGAGCACACGATGCCTATTATTCAAGCGCTTTGTGAAATGAGCATTTCTTCATGCCGTGTCGATGTTGGCCAATTGGCAACTATGTACTGGAATGAACATGACGATACAAGCTCTCTAAACGATTTCCTTATCACTGCACTTGATGGCGCTCGCGACGCAGATTCTTCATTGAAAGCGCGTGATGTGGTTCTTTACGGGTTCGGTCGCATTGGTCGACTACTTACTCGCCTTCTCATTGAGAAAAGTGGTCCAGGTTACCCACTAAGACTACGTGCGATTGTGGTTCGTGGCGGTAAAAAAGGCGATTTGGAGAAGCGTGCTAGCTTGTTGCGTCGTGACTCAGTTCACGGTCAGTTCAACGGTAGCATTGTTATCGATGAAGAGCGTAAAGCACTGATCGTTAACGGCAACTACATCCAAATCATCTACGCAAATAACCCAAGCGAAGTGGATTACTCAGCTTTCGGTATCAATAACGCGCTAGTTGTTGATAACACAGGTGTTTGGCGTGATTCTGAAGGCCTGAGCCAACACTTAGCGTGTAAAGGCGCAGAGAAAGTACTGCTAACAGCACCAGGTAAAGGTGACATCAAAAACGTTGTATTCGGTGTAAATGAGTCGGTAATTAAAGAAGATGACACCATCATCTCTGCGGCAAGCTGTACAACAAATGCAATCACGCCAGTCCTTAAGACTCTGAACGATAAATATGGTGTTCTTTCTGGCCATATTGAAACCGTGCACTCATACACAAACGACCAAAATTTGATCGACAACTTCCACTCTGGTGACCGTCGCGGACGTAGTGCTTCACTAAACATGGTTCTGACTTCAACAGGTGCGGCAAAAGCAGTTGCTAAAGCATTGCCAGAGCTTGCAGGCAAGCTAACAGGCAACGCGATTCGCGTACCGACACCAAACGTATCTATGGCAGTCGCTAATCTAAACTTAGGTGAAGACGTAGACCGTGATTCACTGAACGATTACTTGCGTGAAATGGCGTTGAACTCTGAGCTTTCGGCACAGATTGACTACACCGATTCAACAGAAATTGTATCAACTGACTTAGTTGGTTCTCGTCATGCAGGCGTCGTAGATGGTCAAGCGACTATCGCACAAGACAAGCGTTGTGTACTTTACATCTGGTACGACAACGAATTCGGTTACAGCTGCCAAGTTGTGCACTGTATGGAACAAATGATGGGTGTTCGTTACCAAACATTCCCTCGATAGGTGAACTTTGCTCCACAACGTTAACCACATAGCGTAGCGGACAATATCTCATATTTGTTCTAAATAATAAGCGCCATGCGCATTACTAATATTTTTCCCCGTTTATACGCCTGATCACCCTCAGGCGTTTTTTCGTTTCATTCATTTGACACTCTCCGGACAAAGTGAACGTCAGCATTCATGTTTTGTTCATGTTCACAGCATTAATCTGAGCACATAAATTACAGAGAGGTCATGATTATGAATCGGATTATTGTAACTGCACTAGCACTGATTACCGGCTTTTTTACGTTAGTATTTAGCTTGATCATTGCGATTCCGTTGACCATCGCAGCATTAATTACCGGTAAACGTATTGAAAAGCGCGTAAAGAAAATGCAGAGAGAAATACACGAAGAGTATGAGTTTAATACGGGTAAAGCAGATGCGATTGAAGGTGAATTTGAAGAGGTTCGCCGGTAAGTAAATAAGATTTAGATGAGTTTCTCTCCCCCGACAGCTCCTGAGAAACTTCTTGCTTTCACCCTGTCCTTAAAATGGCAGGGTGCTTTTTTGAAAAGCACAATATTGAATAAGCACCTAGCGGTTTATTGCTTTATCTTTTTGTTGTAGGAGGCTGTGTAACCAGCCTCCCATAAATCACCATCGACACCAGAGTATGGGTTGGATTCTTTCGGAGCGCCGCTTAGGCAAGCATCTTTGCCTTCCTTCTTAATTTCATCGATGTGATTTAAAACAAAGTTAAAGTGTTTAGGATCAGCCTTTTGTAGTAACCCGTACAAAAGGCCAAAGCCAAGCATCGTAAATACAAACAGTTCAAAAAACACCCAAATGCTCTTTGTTGAAAAGAATATCCAAGCAACGCTGCAAACACTGGTCAAAATTACTACTGGAGCTAAATCTACTATTCTTTGCATATTGCTCTCACCTTCTAAACGGTCATGAAGTCTCTACCCCTTTCATAGGGTAAGTAAGAGGAAAGTCCGTTTTTATCCAATAAAGCACTCTCGACTTAATATGCGACACTGTTAGTATTAACGTTAAGTGGCTATCGTTCTCATTATAACAATGCGTTGGAAAGTAGCTTTCACAGCAAATGAGAATATGAACCAAAGTAACACTATTGATAATATTAATTTTAGCAACGTTTAGCGTCAGAATTACGTAAATTGTGTAAGGGTTACTGAGAGTAGACAAAAAAGCAGCCACACGGGCTGCTTTTAGTATTTCTGTCTTGCGAGCTTGTCTATACCGTTACGACCACTCTAAGAGCCAGCAGCATGAGTACTACTCCTGACAAACGATCAATCAACACTGCCTTAGAGCGAATTCTGTCAACGACTTTAGAGCTCGATAGCACTAGGGTAATAAAGGTGTACCAAAGCCCATCCACAACAAACGGCGTGGCAACAATGATCATCTGATTACTCAAATCATTACCGAGCGCGACAAACTGACTGAATAATGCGATAAAAAACAAAGCAATTTTGGGACTTAAAATCGAGATAAAAAAGCCTTCTCGCGCAGACTGGATTACCGTTGTTTCCTCACCTGACTCCAACTTCGCAGCCACACCACCTTTTGAACGCAAAGCATTAAACCCTAAATACGCAAGATATGCCGCACCCACAAGGCTAATCGTCTTGAACAGCATCGGGCTTTGCTGCAAAACAACAGCGAGCCCAATCAAGGTAATAAACGCATATATACCAATGCCAAACGCATGAGCCCAAGCCGTAGCTAATCCATTGATACGTCCACCAGCCAACGAGTGCTTAGCGACAATAGCTAAGCTGGGACCTGGTGACATAGCCCCTAATAAACACACGGTAAAAAGTGATAACCAAACTGTTAGTGTCATAAGAATCTCCCCTCTTTGAAGCTCACTCTATCAACGGAAGAGGTATAATTAGAAATCAAAGTTATTCATACTAATCATGACTTCAAGTCATAGCTAAACGGTGTACGTATTAGCGAATGGAATATTCAGAGATTTGCATTACTGAGCGAATCTCTTCTCGCACCCATTTATGCGCAGGATCCGTGTCGTATTTGGGGTGCCACATTAACCAATATTGATGAATAGGTGTTTCGAGTGGTAATGCTTTATGGGTTAAGTCCCAATGCTTAGCGAGGTTAACGGCAATATGTTCAGGAGCCACCATCAGGTGCTCACTTGCAACTAAGCGATTGATCGCAGCAGAGAAGAATGGAACCTTAAAGGTAACGTGGCGGGTGTGCCCTAGCTCTTTCAATGCTAAATCAGTGTAGGAATCTTTGTCTCCGCCGCCAGTCACTTTGATGTGTGAATATGAAATCAAGTCTTCAATACTGATCTGGTCCTGCTTTGCTAAAGGATGAGAAGATTTCATCAAACAAACTGATGAGTCCTCACCAATTTTAACGCTCGACACACTCTGTGGTTTTTCTGGATACATAGAAGACGCGATATGGATGCCCGTCTCATGAAGTTTATCAAGAAAGTTGGGTTGCCACAGTCGATACGCCATATCCAACTGTGGCGCTTGTTGACCCAAGTGAGAGGCAATATCGGGCAATACGTATTGCGCCACGTAGTCACTAGAAGCAATAACAAGCTCACCTTGCCACTGCCGCGGCTCAAAAGGTTGGTCATCGAGTAAATGGTCAAACTCAGCCAGTAATGCATCAAGCTTTGATTTTAACGCTATTGCTCGTGGCGTTGGTATCAGTTGATTACCTTGACGAATAAGCAGTGGGTCACCACACAGATCGCGCAATTGTGCAAGCTGTCGACTGACGGCAGACTGCGTAATGTGCAAACGGTCTGCGGTCCGGCTGACATGACACTCCTCTAAAAGTACATGCAAGGATCTAAGTAGATTCAAATTAATGTTGTTTAACATATTCGCTCAGAAGGGTTTTCAACATGGCATCCATTCATGGTCACTTCACAAACAGGTTCCCAGTCGTGTTAAAGAATTCAGCTAAGACGGTATGAGTCATCAGGTTTCGAAGCTCTGGATATCGTTGAATTTGATCTCTGATTTCGTTCAAGCGAGCCATCGTAGGCACTTCGACAAAAACCATCATGTCCGTCTCACCGCTGATCGCATGACACCATTTTACGCCATCAATTTTGTATAATTCGTCCGCGTATGATTCGCAATAATACGTAGAGGTTGATTTATCGAACTTTAAGGCAAAATAGGCGCAAATCGAATCCCCACCCGAAGGCGCAATTTCAGCGTGATACCCTAGAATCACTTTGTCATGCTCTAGCTTACGAATACGGGCCGTTACCGCAGAACGAGAAAGGTTTACTTTATCCGCAATTTCAGTCACCGACAGCCGAGCGTTGTGCCTGAGCAGATCCACAATCTTATGATCAAACTTGTCCATACCGTTACCAAGCTTTCCTTATTTTTCTCATTCTATACCGATTCTAACTGCATAAGAAACCAACATTTTGTTGGAATTATTTAAAACAACCGTCATATTGACGGTTTAGTAAATCATTTTGTTATTAACATTTTGGATATGCTATTTGGCGGGCATGAGATGAGTGCTGTTATCCATTTCAACAGAAAATAGATAACACATTGAAATCAAATTCCCAACTTAAGTACTCAGCACATAAATAGCATCGCTTAAACACATAAAACGAAATAACCAGAAGCCACAAGCTTTTTCGTAATAAGCCTCATAACATTGGATGAATCAATTCGCATGGAAGAGCTCAAAAAAGACATTTCACTCACATCAGGTATCGCACAGTTATCCACCACATTAATGGGAACTGGGCTGTTTATGATCCCGGCTATCGCAGCAGGTATAGCTGGCCATTTTTCACTATGGGCTTGGATTTTATTGTTCATCGCGATTTGTCCTATTGCGCTGACTTTTGCTCAACTGGGTAAACGATACCCCAACGCGGGCGGAACAGCCTTTTTTGTACGCAAAGCCTTTAACGCCAAGCTGGAAAGTAGTGTCGCTTGGCTATTTGTTAGTGTCATTCCGGTAGGGGTTCCGGCCGCGATTGCACTCGCCGCAGGCTTTCTACAACAAATATTGCCAGAGCCTATTAGCAACAATCTGTTTGCACAAGTTCTCACGGTAGTACTTCTTGTGTTCGTCAACTTGATGGGCACAAAATCATCAGGTCATTTACAAACTCTTATTGCTTTGAGTGTCTTCGCACTTGTTGGCGCATTTTTATGGAAAGGCGACGTTAATAGCGCCGATCTTGTGATGCCCGCCATCACACAAGAGTCAATTTGGCCTATTACCGCAGCGTTAGGCGTGATGTTCTGGTGTTTTGTTGGCATAGAGGCTTTTGCCCATATGGGGGAAGAGTTCAAAAACCCTCAAAGAGATTTCCCTATTGCCATTGTGGTCGGTTGTTTTGTAGCAGGGGCTACCTATTGGGCATGCTCTGTCGTTATTTTAAAATTTGGCGCGTATGGTAACGCTCAATTTGATAACGCATCCATCCCCTGGCTTAGTGCCCAACTACTAGGCGATGGAGCCAAATGGATAATCAGCTTGATAGGTTTCTCCGCTTGTTTCGCGAGCGTTAACTTATACACACAGAGCCTAGCGCGAATGGTCTGGGCTCAAGCTCGGGAACATCGTCCTTCTAGTCCACTAGCCAAGATTTCGCGTCGTGGTGTCCCTTTCTCAGCCACCATATTAGTTGGCGGTATATTATTGATATCTTGTGTGATAGGAACCCTATCACAGCTCGATCTGGAGTTTTTCCTAAAACTCGCAAACAGTGTATTCGTTCTGGTTTACATGTTGGCGATGTTAGCCGCTTTTAAATTGCTTCGAGGATTTGGTAAAACACTTGCGGGACTGTCCCTACTGCTTTGTACCGGTGTTTTTATATGTTTAGGCTGGTCAATGTTTTATGCACTTGGCATTTTTACTCTACTTTTACTGCCTTGGAAACAGTGGCGACATAAGCGACAAACACGTGTAGTTGAATAGTCATCGCTTCCCATTTCGAAATATGTGAGCTAAACGTTGGATACCAGCGTCTATGTTCTCTAACGCGATATTGCCGTAACCAAGCACGGCACCATGCCAGTGACGTGCTTGAAAATCTGGGTGTTCATAATAGCTCAAAGGTCGCAAGATGATCCCTTCATGCTCTGCTAGTTTTATAAAACGCTGCTCATCCATACCGTCTTGCCATTTCAACGTAACATGAAGCCCCGCCGCTTGGCTAACGACGCAAACACGGTCGCCAAAATGCTGTTGAATGGATACATGCATCTGTTCATGCTTAGTTTTGTACAGTCGACGCATTTTTCGAATATGACGTAATAACCCACCTTCAGTAATAAAGTCTGCCAATGCTTCTTGTGTATGCGTCGGCGAATCACCACTTAACGCATCCTTAACCACTAAGCATTGCTCTACTGAACGTTCAGGAACTACAAGGTAGCCAAGCCGCAATCCGTTAAACATCACTTTACTGAAGGAACCCACATACAACACACGATCATCTCGACCCATTTGAGCTGCTAGCCCCTGTAAGCTGGTATAGGGACGATGAGCAAACTGAAATTCGCTGTCATAATCATCCTCGATGATCCAGCTTGATTGTTCGACCGCCCAGTTGATGATCTTTCCTCTTTGCTCGGTATTGAGTGTGGTACCCATCGGATATTGATTACTTGGTGTAATATACAGCGCATCGGCATCGCTTGAGGTCACCGCTTCCACATCAAAACCTAATTTCTCTGTTACGAACAAAGGCTCAAATTGATAGTTTTGGAACTGAATCAACTTCCGCATTTGCGCGTAACCTGGTTGCTCCATCAGAACCTTATCACCTTGTTTGAGCACTACCATCGTCGCAATCGACAACGCTTGCTGCGCCCCAGAGGTAATAATAATGCGCTCTGGAGAACAATTCACTGAACGGCTTGATGCGAGGTAGCCAGCTAAAGCACAGCGCAATGCCCAACTACCCTGAATATCTTGATTCCCCAACAAGCAAGTACGAGACATATGGCGAGTGAGTAACTTTTGCCATTGCGCCATCGGAAATGCGTCCAAATCCGGCACACCCGGTGCAAATGCGCGGTTGATATCAAAGTGAGCTTTCGGTGATGAGTCTCTCTGAACTGAACTAGGTTCAGGCAAGTACTGCTCTGGCAGTTCTACGGCAACATAAAAGCCAGAACCTTTTTGGCTGTTCAAGTACCCTTCCGCCACTAACTGTTCGTAGGCAGAAATCACGGTATTCCTACTTAGATTAAGCTCTTGTGAAAGCTTCCGCGTAGAAGGCAGCTTCCCATTCTTCACCCACAGTCCTTGAACAATTTTCTTGCGAATAGCCAAAAACAACGCTTGCTGACGCGTTCCTTCACTGTCTTTTAAATGTAGGTCACCGATATCAATCAAAGACAAACTGGATCCATCCATTAGTTAAAACTGGCTCTCTTTAAGCTACCAGTTAAACGCTACATTGCAATCAAAGAATGAGGATAAATCGCTCGTAATCGTGAGCAAGCAAGGAGAGAAAATGCTATCCAACACCAATAGAACGGAAATTAAGAAAGGCGCACATAAAGCCGTCTCTGATGTTAGCAAACTGCACGCCATCATAGATGAAAGCCTAATCGCTCATATTGCGATAACCAACGAGTCAGGCCCTGTGGTCATCCCTATGCTGGCATGGCGTGTCGATGATTACGTGTATATCCATGGTGCCAACAACAGTCGACTATTACGCTCACTCAAACAAGGAGTGCAAACGTGCTTAACCTTTACTTTGTTTGATGGTTGGGTATTGGCTCGAAGTGCGTTTCACCACAGTGCGCATTATCGCAGTGTTGTGGTCTTTGGCCAGTTTGAGATGGTGGAAGATAACCAAGAGAAAGACAGGTTGCTGAATCACTTTATTGAACAGATCGCTCCGGGGAGAACAGAACAAGTCCGTTTGAGTAATGAAAAAGAACTCAAAGCCACCATGCTGCTGCGTATTCCACTCCTAGAAGCATCAGTGAAAATCAGCAATTTTGGCGTCAACGACGATGCGGAAGACATGGACATCCCTGTTTGGGCAGGTGTCCTACCCTACCGAACCGTCGTAGGTCCGCTGCAAGCTTGTGACGATTTGTATGAAGGTATCGCAGAGCCAGACTACCGCAGTGCCTACTCTAACCGTTGGCAGGAATAAGCACCGTAAAACGTGCGCCGCCTAAGTGACTCTCGCCGACAGAAAGCTCCCACCCCAGTTGCCGCGCTGCACTGGTAGCGATGGCAAGCCCTAAACCAAAGCCTTTCATGTCGGCGTTGCGGCTTTTGTCTAAGCGCGAAAATGGCATAAATACTTCTTCTCGCATCGCCTCAGGGATGCCCGGACCATCGTCCTCAATATCGATGCTCCAGCAATCCGCTACCGTTCGAATCGTCACCTCAACGCAGGACTCACCATAACGCTTGGCGTTTTGCAGTAAATTATCGAGGACAAGGTTACCCAAAGTAGGCTGAAAGTGAATCAATTGGTTCGCGAGTTTATTTTCTGCTCTCAACATGGCGGACTCTAAGCCTAGGTAATTCATGCGGCTTTTACACCAAAGTGGCAGTTCCATGGTTTCAACAGAATCGATCCATGAGTGGTTTTTCACACTCAAGCGAGACAGCATGACAATGTCGGACGTTAAATCCGTCACGACATCAACGTATCGTTCAATATCGTCATGTAACTCTGCCTGCATTTCACCACTCGTGCGTCGAGCTAAATCCGTCGCTAGCTGAATACGACTCAGCGGAGTGCGCACTTCATGAGGAATAGCTTGAGTAAAGATGTGTGTTTGGCGCACTCGTCTCTCAATCTCTTCAGACATGCAGTTGAAGCCTTGGGCGAGCTCTTTCACGGGTTGCGAAAATTGCTTTAGCTCGACTCGCGTATTCAACTCACCAGAACCAAATTGTTGTTGCGCAGCCGTTAGTTGCCGAATTTGGCGGTCAAGACGTCGTACAGGTATGTAAACCATAATGCCTAAACTGCATACAACAACCAAAAGTAGAGTAAGTATAAATACAATCTCAGAATCTTCATTCCAATCAACGTGTGGGCTAAAGAAATCCGTTTTTTCTTTGAAAACTAAACTCTTCGAAGTGTTAGGCAAAGGGAATACCGCAGCATAGGTACTGCCATCAATAAGATAAACAGGTATCCCTTGCATACGGTACAGCAGATTACAATCTCGACAAGGCGGTGATCCGTCCCAGTTTTCAACCAATGTTAAATCAAAGATAAAGAAATCTTGCTTGCCGTTTTCGGTTAACTTCTTGTAGAGAGAATCCGGAGTGCCTCGTTGCTCAATGTATTGATCGACAAAATAAGCACCGTCACTCAAAAAAACACCGACTTCTGTTTTGCGCATGTACTCTTCCCCCATAAAGAGAAACAAAGCAACAGTCAGCGCAAGGCCAGTTACTAACCCCACATATAGACGAGTAAACAGGGAAAACATGCGTCATTTACCTGTCAGCATGTAGCCGTGGTGACGTATGGTTTTAATGGTAGCCGTATGGATATGAGCCTTAGAGAATTTCTTCCTTAGTGAGGATATACGCATATCAATCGAACGATCAGTAATACAGTATTCAATGCCTCGGGCAAGACGGCAACATGATTCACGAGATACTGGCTTATCGACATTCAGCATCAGGAGCTCTAAAATTTCAAACTCAGAACTCGTTAAACCAATATCTTTTTGCAAATAAAATGCTTGGGAGCGACGAAGACAAAGACTAATGCCATATCGGCTCAGCTTTTCTTCTTCAACGATATCAACTTGACGACAATAGCGACGCAACGCTGCTTTAATACGGGCGAGAAGGATATTGCCTTTTATCGGTTTGGTAAGGTAATCATCAGCACCAAACTTAAATAAGCTCACCTCGCTCATTTCATCATCGGTCGCAGTCAAAACAATGATAATACCATGATAAAACTTACGCGCCTCTTGACATATTTCTGCGCCATTTTTTCCTGGTAACATCAAATCTAACAGCACTAGGTCCGGCTTGAGCCCCTTAATCGTTTCTAATGCATTTTGACCGTTATCGATGACAGTTACCGTATATCCTTCGGCTTCGAGGTACATTTTGGTTAATCGAGCAATCTCTGAGTCGTCTTCTACCAGTAAGATTGTATTACCCACCATGAATCATTTACTCCACCAATATGATGGAGGGAGTATATCGCTCGTCCTATACTGCGCAACCTACTTAAATGATAATTTTAATAAAACGCAGGCTTACATACGCTTACAAACCATACATATACGATAATCCTAATCATTCTATACCCCTAAAGCCATGCAATAACCTGAGGTTTTATTCATTATCAGAATATAGCTTCACATAGAAAATAAAATTCAGAATAAAAATCCACTATATTTTTAAATATATCGAATAATAGGTCTTACCAAAAAATAATATCAACATATATGACTTAGTTTGCTTATATAGACAGGACTTTATGTTGCTTCTAAGTTTCCTGCTCTAATAAAGTCTACGAGTAACATGAAATGAGATATTCCAAATTAACACCTTTAGCCATATTTTGCGCGATAAGTCTAACTGCTTGTGGCGGCAGTGAATCTAATTCGAAACCATCGACAACGACACCTCCAACACCACCAATGCCAACATTGAGCACTGTCACAATCCCAACTGTCGTTTCTACAAAGTTTCCAGCCAAGTTAAAAGTGGCTGCTGATTCGGGCTTCACCCACTATGTGAAAATCTCCCTTTCCGAAGCAAACAACAACGATACATTTCACATTGTGGCTGTTGATGACGGTGCGAATAATGAAAAAATCTTTCGTGCAGCCAAAATCATCCAACACCTTCTCACAAACCAACCAGACTCTAAGTACGGTGCTGACAAGTCTCGTATCGCTAAGACATTAGCCGAGCGTGATGCCACACTAATGCTGACCGAAAACGACGAACAGAATGATGAGATGTTAACCAAAATCTTTATCAACGAACTGATTCGCCAAGACAAACTGAACGACGCAGTTACAAACTCGGGCTTAGCACACTCTTTTGATACGAGTTCTCTAGAAAAGTTTGTTGTAAGCATGATGGTACTTAACGAAGATGATATGGATACACTTGTCACATCTATCGCGTCAACATTAGTAACTAGTAAAGAAACACCAAACTGGCTAAGGAATAGCCAATCTTTAATGTATCGAGAACTGACAGTTGAAGGCGATTGCCATTACATGAGTAATTTTGCCGATTACTGCGCCAATCTTGGTAAAAAAGCCGAACGAGACGCCGCTTTTGAAGAAATTTTACACTTGGTCCAAGCGCAAGGTATTGCACCTAACACGGCGACTGCGGCACTGCAAAATGACATTCAAGCTCATGCGTTAAGCATCTATAACGATATTCAATCGGGCAAACCGACGGTGTGGCGCCCTACTCAGTATGACTGGGACGATTGGAAATCGGACGACTTCGATCCTGAAAGTGTGAAACAAACGGGCCCTTCATATTCTCACGAATATTTTGCTGCCGCTTTTGAAGCGTACATGGGCGTAGCAAAAGCAAACGGACATGGTTTAGATGGCTACCAAGCGTTAACGCGTGAAGAAATGCAAACCCAAGATCCACAAGCCGTTGATTGGATCAGTGGCTTATTCCACGGATACTTGCAATATACCGCGAATATCGACTCTGCGGGCGTCAAGCTCTACACAGAAAAGACAAGTCCAGGCACAGTACCTACCTTCCGTATGGCTCCCAACAAAGATGGTTTGATAGAAGCGTACACCTACAAATCTCAGTGGCTAACAAAAGTGAAGATCATTGGCGACGACGCGATGAATGTGATCGGTAATGATCAAAACAATACTTTTGAAGGCAACAGCAAAGACAACAGCATTTATGGTGAAGGCGGTATCAACACCTATATCGTGCCACACAAACTGGCGGAATGTACTGTTATCAAAGCAAAGAGTGTTTCTGTTGAGTGCCCAAATACAGGCACTGACGAGTTGTACGACATTCAGAACATCCAATTCACCGACCAAACCCTAGATGTAACCAAGCTATAAACAATGAAAAACATGAAGAAACTTATTCTATTCGCTCCCTTGCTCCTTGTTGGTTGTGGTGGCCTAGCCGTCATGGATCGTACTGATGCCGTAAAAGCACAACCAGAAATGCTGATCAAAACCGACGGTGATTTTTGGGGATTCGGTGCAGATGGCCATTTTGATTTTGCTGGTAAGTACAAAGGCAAGTATTCACGCAGTGCTTCTAACTCAAGTTGGTTTAACCGTATCTCTTTCAAAGAAGGTTCAATGGGCGCAGAAGTGACTCGTATCGACAGCGGGGAAACTTGGCTTTTGAACTGCACCGGAGGCGGTATGTCGGTTAACTACATGGGCGTCGATTTTGGTGGGAATGATCCTTACACCTGTGACATTACTCAAGATGGTAAAAAAGTCGGTGAGTTTGCGATGGAGCCAAAATCCGCTCTCATCGACATCAGCTTTGAGAAAAAAGAGACAGGCGTAGTGCGTATTGGTAGCACCCACTTTAATGTAGAAACTGTACATACTAGTCCTGACGCCATGATGGCGGTAGACATTCCATTGGGTTATAGCTTTAAGGAAGGCACACAAGAAATTGCCGCAGTGCAGACGAACGGTACCATTGTGGTACAGATGCTCCCTGAACTTAGCGAACAAAAAAAGGATGTAATTGCCATCGGCGCTGTTGCAAGTGCACTAAGTTGGCGTCCTAAGAAATAGCCACCACATAAAACGACACAAAAAAATAACAAAGCCCTCAACTTTGAGGGCTTTTACTGCTTGTACTCATAGAGATAAGTGGAGCACTACTTCTCTAATCTTCCCGTATACTGCTTGGGCGTTAATCCACGATGTTTCTTAAACATACGATTGAAGCTCGCCACATTGGTGTAACCAAGGCGCGTGGCAATGTCATCAATACTCACGCGCTTACTCAACAAACCAGCTGCAATATTACTCAATACATAGCCAGAAACCGTCGAAAAATTGAGCCCTAATTTATGCAAACGACGTTGAAACTGCTGTTCAGATAAATCAAGCAGAGAAGACACGCGCTCTAACGTTGGCAATCCATAATGGCTGCTGTAATTCACCACTTCATAAATCACTTTCAACTCATCTTCTGGGTCGGGCATATTAAGCAAATCATCCAAATCGGAAAAACTCATCGCTAGACGGTTGTCTTCTCGATGGCTCACTTGGCGAGAAGCTAGTCGGTCATCTCCCGGGAGCCATATCTCTGTTTTTGGCTGACTCCATTCCACCTCGCAGCCGAAATATTCCCGGTATCGCTCAGTATTTTTTCTCGAGCCTGAAACCTTGACACGTAAAGGCTGGTAATCTTTGCCAAGAAATTCGCGTAACACCTTAATCATAAATACCGCACAGCGGATACTATCGTGCACCTTTACTGACGTTTCTATAAACGGGTTGTGGTAAGTCCATTTGATGATTTTACCCGACTGTTCGCCAGCAAAAAACGCCCCTGATTGTAGGTTGCTCACACCATAATTCACTCGCCGAATGGTACTGGCTAAATCATTGCCGGAGAATAACCAGCGTCCCACTGGCCCTAGCGTTTGCAGTTCAATACCTCGGCTGAGACTCAACACCACATCCGGGTCACCACTAGCTTGTTCAACACAACGATACCATTCCGCAACGGCTTTTAGCGGGATCAGTGTCATTGGGTTACGAAACACCGATGCTGGGATCCCTAACTCATCCGAGTCCAAATTGTATTTAGATAACGCGAGGTTATGCATGTTTAGAATGCCCATCGCGCGAATAAACCGAACCGTTTTCATAACCAATTACATCAAATTTAATCCTATAGTGATTGAATCTGTCACAAAGAAAGCCGCAAATCAAATTCAGATCACAATACGCCAACAGTTTGATAGAGGAGTATTTAATGAGTTTACTGAGTGTCCCATTTGTCGGTACAGGCGCAGATACGGCGTTACATGTTGTCGCTGCTGTCGTTTTAATCGCGAGTGTCGCGGGCGCGTGTTACGGCTTTTGGAAAATCCATGAATTACCTATCAATAAAGCACACAGCAAAGACCATCATCAGATAGGGCTCATCACTGCGCTTACCTGGATAGGGTTTGTCTGGCACTGGGTTTGGGTGCTAGCCGTGATCTTTGCATTCGTTGATATGGAAAAAGCCATCATCAATCTGCGTGATACATGGAAAAGTAAACCGCAAACAGAAACACAGCCAAAAGAGGAAGCATAATGTTAGAAGGTTTAGCGGTATGGGCACTCTTCATCTATCTGTTGCGTTTGGTTGGCATGCCTTGGAACAAAGCAACCAAATCGTTCGCTTATCTTGGCGGCTTGGGTTGGCTAATGTTCGTCTGGGTAGGTTTGATTAACTTCACCCCGATGGATTTATCCGGCGGTTCTGTCGTGCAGTCACCACACATCCAATTGCGTCCAGATTCAACCAATGTAAAAGGTAAAGTTGACCACATTTACATTGAGCCGAATCAGAAAGTTAAAGAAGGTCAGATCATTTATGAACTTGACCCAACGCAATACAAAATCGCATTAAATCAAGCGAACGTATCCGCTGATTCTGCTCGCGTTGCATTAGCTACGGCAAAAGGCGACATCGAGATTGAAGAAGCTAACCACGAGGCGCTAGTGCAAGATCTAGAAACATCTAAGAGCCAGTTGGAAGCGGCGAAAGTTGACTACAAATTGCAGAAAAAAATGCTAGATCGTTATGTTGAGCAAAACCGAGTGGTGCAAAACACCATCACGGAAAGCGATATCGACAAACAATCGAGCACGGTAGATATGGCACGTCACAACGTGTTAACCCTTGAGTCTCAAATCAAGAAGAAACAAGTCGATATTTCCCGTGCAAAACTGGCGATTCATAAAGCGGAACTTGCAGTTGAAACCAAACAAGCCGAACTGCGCCAAGCTGAAGAGCAAATTGCAAAAGCGCAATGGGATTTGAATAGCACAAAAGTTCATGCCCCAACAGATGGCTTTGTCACCAACTTTATCCTGCGTGAAGGTCAGCGTGTATCGATGATGCCGCGTATCAACATGTACACTAACGAGAAGTATGTGCTGATGCGGGTCAACCATCAGGCGATTCGTAACATCAAACCGGGTCAGCCAGCGGAATTCTCTTCGTCCGTTTACCCAGGTAAGATCTTCTCAGCGACCGTCGAAGGCATTGTTGAAGCAACAGGTGAGTCACAAGGTAATCTACTGGGTTTCGATGATTCCGTACGTGTCACCACTGGAAAGAACTTACAGAACAAACACCACTTTGTTCGTCTTAAGATTGATGAGCCAGAAGGCTACGACATCCCTGTTGGCTCTGTTGGCCTCGCATGGGTCAGCGGTGAAAAACCGATAGGCTTCATGGCCTTCTTAGATGTGATTCGCGGGATCATCATCCGAATGAAGTCTCAACTGTACTTCTTCTACTCTATCTAAACTCGCAAACCGCCAGTTACGCTGGCGGTTTTCTTTTCATTTGTATCCAAACATATCCTTTTCCCGTATAACAATTAGTTAGTAAATAGCGGAGAAGATTCATGTCGGCAAAGGAAAGAAGCCTACCTACCCATCGCATCTCAAGATTCAGCAAGTTCGCTTCACTTGCTACCCGTGTCGCAGGCAATGTGATTGCAGAAGGCACGAAACAGATAGCCAAAGGCAACAAACCAAAAGCGAAAGACCTCTTGCTGACGCCACAGAACATCGCGCGCTTAACTGACCAACTTGCTCACCTGCGTGGCGCTGCAATGAAGCTTGGTCAAATGCTATCAATGGATGCTGGTGATGTTTTAGAACCTGAACTTGCCGATATTCTTTCCCGTCTTCGTTCCAACGCAGACCCAATGCCTGCAAAACAACTCAACGCAGTAATGGAAAGTTCGCTAGGAACGAATTGGAAAGCTGAGTTTCTGTCATTTAACTTCAAACCAATCGCCAGTGCATCAATAGGACAAGTGCACCAAGCCTACAGCGATGCGGGCGATAACCTAGCCGTCAAAGTGCAATATCCGGGCATACGGAAAAGTATCGATAGCGACGTCGACAATGTCGGTACACTGCTCAAGGTCGTTGGGTTGATTCCCGAGTCTGTCGACTACAAAGGATTGCTCGAAGAAGCGAAAAAACAGCTACATGATGAAGCCGATTACGCACGAGAGGCGCAATTTGCCATTCGTTATCATGACGCTTTGAAGGAGCACCCTCATTTTGTCGTACCGAAGATTCATACTGAAAGTTGCTCAGACTCCGTTCTCGCGATGGAATTCATTGATGGCAGTCCGATTGAGCAAATCGAACATTATGATCAGAGTACACGGGATTTTGTCATGCACAGCCTACTCGAATTACTGTTTCGAGAGCTGTTCGAATTTAAGATGGTGCAAACCGATCCCAACTTCGCCAACTACTTATATATCGAAAACACTCGTCAAATCGGCTTGCTAGACTTTGGTGCGACCCGCGAATACAGCGAACGGTTCAGTACCGGCTATCGCCAAGCTTTCGCATCTGTCGTTAACAATGACGAACAAGGCTTGAATGATGCGCTTGAACAAATAGGCTTCTTCAGCCAAACCATCCTTCCAGACCAACGCCAAGCGATTCTCGATCTAGTGAAAATGGCATGTGAACCTATGTTGGTCGATGAGCCTTATGACTTTAAAGCCAGCGGCTTAGCACAAAAGCTTCGCGAGGCTGGCACCATTCTAAGCATGGAGCAAGAATACTGGCATACTCCACCAGCAGATGCCCTATTTTTGCACAGAAAAATCGGCGGAATGTACTTGCTGGCAGCCCGTATTGGCGCAAAAGTGAACATTCGCCAATTGGTACAGCCATATCTCACCATCAACAGCGAATAGCCTATTGTTTTTCTGTTACTTTCAAGTACCTTGAGCAAGGTTAAGATGCATAGTTGTGCATCTCAATAACATGCCATACTTCCATAAAACGAATTAACTATCGGGGTACTCGGTGAGCAAGTTTCAAGATCTCTCCACTCTAATCCAGCAAATTGGCCAAGCCGAAGAAGCGGATCAAGTCGCAACGCTCAATGAATCTATTGAAGCGGGCCTCGAGCCCGGCGCGGTTGCCCTGATTCTAGAAGCCTTTCCAATCGACGATCGTGTTCGCTTATGGCGAGCT
This sequence comes from Vibrio sp. 1641, assembly GCF_033339995.1. Taxonomy (NCBI): domain Bacteria; kingdom Pseudomonadati; phylum Pseudomonadota; class Gammaproteobacteria; order Vibrionales; family Vibrionaceae; genus Vibrio; species Vibrio sp. 1641. The sequence continues at coordinate 300,982 of NZ_JAWOVP010000002.1, read as the reverse complement.
TTACCACTAGAGCTACATATCGACGTGTTAACGGAAATGCGTGCGGACGTACGTTTCTCTATCATCAATGCGTTATCTGAAGTCGAGCTAAAGCTCACTCTCGCTAAACTCGACAACTTGTCGCTCATCGAATGGGCCGATTCGTTGCCAGAGTCGATCATCAACGAAGCGCTCTCGTTGATAGAAAAAGATGAATTGGAACTTTACGATCAAGCAAACGAGTATGCTGATGAAGAACTCGGCCACTGGGCTGAACGTAAGATCATCACCCTGCCCTTCAACATTACGATTGGGACAGCTAAGCAGTTAATGGAGCGCTATAGCTACGACACGCCTCAACAGGTGTATCTGATTAATCGTAATAAACAGTATCGTGGAACGGTCAACTACTTCGATATCTTACGTGGTGACCCCGATACTCGCTTAAAAACACTCGTTATTGAGGCTGTGACGGTTCTAGACAGTAAAATGATGCTTCCTGAAGCGGTAGAGGCATTAGAACACAGCACACTGCCCGCTCTCCCTGTAACTGATGCAGACCAAACACTGATCGGTGAAGTCGATTGGCAGTTTGCATTGAGTACACAGCGTGAAATCTACGAAGCACGTTTGATGGCCGGTACAGGTATGGATGAAGGCGATGACTTGTTTGCGCCAGTATTAAAAAGCTCGCAAAAGCGCGGTGTTTGGTTAGGCATCAATTTGCTTACTGCGATTTTGGCGTCTGTCACTATCGGACTATTTGAAGATGTAATTGCGCAGGTGGTGGCTTTGGCGGTGCTCATGCCAATTGTTGCATCCATGGGGGGCATTGCTGGCAGCCAAACGCTCACTCTAATGATTCGTGCGATGGCGCTTAATCAGATCACCCCAGGTAACCGTTTCAAGCTATTGAAAAATGAGTTGGGTATTGGCTCTCTGAACGGCATTGCTTGGGCGTTAATCATCGGCGGGCTCGCCGGATTGTGGTTTCAATCTCCGGTTCTAGGTGGGACCATCGCGCTGGCCATTATCGTCAATATTATTACCGCAGCTTTATTTGGTGTGCTGATTCCCATCATTCTGGATAAGTTTAAATTGGACCCCGCTTTGGCTGGCTCGGTGATTCTAACAACAGTGACAGATGTAGTTGGTTTTTTCGCCTTTTTAGGAACGGCGAGTTTAGTCATGCTTTAAAAGGTTCATTGTTTATTAATCAATCATTAGCATAATAGAGTCAAATTGCATAACGCAGTTGCAAATTGCAAACACACTCAAACTTTAAGCAACGCATGTCACAGAAACTACGTATTTTAGGGCATATTAAAGTTGGCACAGTAACTGCATTATATAAATCGACCCTTCTTAAGCCGAGGGTCACCTAGCCAACTGACGTTGTTAGTGAACTTGATTTTGTTCACATGTATATAAGCCAATCGCACTCTTTGCGGTTGGCTATTTTTTTATGTGGCTATTGCCCTCTTATCCTCTGACCGAGCTCGGTTGTACTTTTCTTACCCACAACAGATTGTTTACTGTTTATAAAATTCAAATATTCGCTCACTAAACCATTAGAAATGCCAGCTTCAACAAAAATAAATCACCTACATAAAATAAAACCAAGAAAACACACCCAAGAAAAGAACAAATAACGTCCAAACCAAAAACCTCATCATGAAATCGTTTTCTTTTCATAGAAATCGACTGAACAATCCAGAGTTATAGATAAATTTAATCCATAAAAACAAATAGCAATTCAAAACATTCATTTCACATGGAAAACCTGTCTATAAATCATAGAAAATACGTAAAATCAAAATTTCCACCTTTAGAATTTAAAAATCAAACCATTGTTATTAAAAGAAAAAATACACATCAAAAACAAAGCAAACGTTTAAATTGCAATTTTATCATTGACTATTAAATTTACATCACGATAATACGCGCCGTTTGCCTGAAAATCAGGTGCTATAATTTAATATTTCAATGTGCGGAGGTAATAATGGCTGGAGACAATAACTACAGTCTTGGACCAGTTCCTAACACGGCCAGAAAAGGCGTGGCGTCACTTACAATGGTGATGTTAGGACTCACTTTTTTCTCCGCAAGTATGTGGACTGGGGGTTCTCTCGGTACTGGGCTCTCCTTTAATGATTTTTTCCTCGCTGTTCTCATCGGTAACCTAATCCTCGGTATTTACACTTCTTTCCTCGGTTACATCGGCGCTTCTACTGGTCTCTCTACTCACCTTCTTGCTCGTTTCTCTTTTGGTTCTAAAGGCTCTTGGCTTCCTTCTGCTCTTCTTGGCGGTACTCAAGTTGGGTGGTTTGGAGTTGGTGTCGCGATGTTTGCGATTCCGGTGCACAAAGCAACGGGCATCGATACCAATACTTTGATCCTCGTCTCCGGTTTGCTCATGACCGCGACCGTTTACTTTGGCATCTCCGCACTGATGGTGTTGTCAGCAATTGCCGTTCCTGCCATTGCGCTACTTGGCGGCTACTCTGTCATCGAGGCAGTAAATAGTGTTGGCGGTATAAGCGAACTACAACAGGTTCAACCAACCGAGCCACTCGATTTTTCAATAGCTCTCGCGATGGTTGTCGGCTCTTTTGTCAGTGCTGGTACATTAACGGCGGATTTCGTACGCTTTGGTAAAAAGCCGCGCAGCGCCGTGATGATCACCATGGTGGCATTTTTCATCGGTAACTCGTTAATGTTTATCTTTGGCGCGGCAGGTGCGTCGGTGACGGGTCAATCAGACATCTCTGAAGTGATGATCGCGCAAGGTCTTCTTATTCCAGCTATCATCGTTCTTGGCTTGAACATCTGGACGACCAACGACAACGCGCTCTACGCATCGGGTCTTGGATTTTCCAACATCACAGGCTTACCAAGTAAATACATCTCAATGGCGAACGGTCTTGTTGGCACACTTTGCGCTCTCTGGCTCTACAATAACTTTGTTGGCTGGCTGACCTTCTTATCTTTGGCAATTCCACCGATTGGCGGTGTGATCATCGCTGACTTCTTCACGAACCGTAAACGCTACGCAAACTTTGAAGCCACCCAATTCCAAAACGTTAACTGGGCTGGCATTATCGCTGTCGTGATTGGCGTTGGTGCAGGACACTTCCTGCCTGGCGTAGTGCCGATTAACGCTGTACTTGGCGGCGCAATTAGCTTCCTGATTCTTAATCCTATTCTTAACAAAAAAGCACTGGCTACACAGCCAGCGTAAGGAACCATCATGACAACACTACTGATCAAAAACGTAATGCTAAAAGGACAAGAAGGTCTGCAGCAAATTTTGATTGAAGATGGTCAATTCAAGCGCATTGAAAGCAACGATGTGGAGCTTAGTCATAACGGTGACATCATCGATGCTGAAGGCGGTATGGCGGTTGCGCCTTTCTGCGAGCCACACATTCACTTAGATACAACTCAAACCGCAGGCGAGCCAAACTGGAACATCTCTGGCACATTGTTTGAGGGTATTGAACGTTGGGCTGAGCGCAAAGAAATGCTGTCGATTGAAGACGTGAAAGCGCGCGCAAAACAAACCTTAAAATGGCAGATAGCAAACGGCGTACAACACGTTCGTACCCACGTCGATGTTTCAGACCCTACCCTAATTGCCCTAAAAGCGATGATAGAAGTGCGTGAAGAGATGAAAGAATGGGTAGATATCCAAATCGTCGCCTTCCCGCAGGAAGGAATTCTCTCTTACCCAAATGGCAAAGAGCTGCTAGAAGAAGCCGTCAAATTAGGTGCGGACGTGATTGGCGCGATTCCACACTTTGAATTCACACGCGAATATGGCATTGAATCGCTGCACTACGTATTCGAGTTAGCGCAAAAATACGACCGCCTGATCGACGTGCATTGTGATGAAATCGATGACGAACAATCTCGCTTCGTTGAAACACTGGCAGCATTAGCGCACAAGTCTGATATGGGGAATAAAGTCACGGCCAGTCACACAACAGCGATGGGTTCCTACAACGGTGCATACGCATCTCGCCTGTTCCGTTTATTACGCATGTCCGGTATCAACTTCGTGGCAAATCCATTGGTGAACATTCACTTACAAGGCCGTTTTGATGATTACCCAAAACGTCGCGGCGTAACACGAGTGAAAGAGATGCTGAATGCCAACATCAACGTCTGCTTTGGACACGATGATGTATTTGACCCTTGGTACCCACTAGGCACTGCAAACATGCTGCAAGTGCTGCATATGGGTCTGCACGTGTGCCAGGTGATGGGTTACGACCAAATCAACAACTCACTGGATCTGATCAGCACCAATTCAGCACGTACACTGAACATTCAAGATAAGCACGGCATTGAAGAAGACAAACCTGGTAGTTTACTGATTCTTCCCGCAGAAAATGGTTTTGACGCAGTACGTCGCCAAGTGCCGGTTCGTTACTCTGTTCGTCACGGTAAAGTGATTGCAGAAACACAGCCTGCGACAACTCATATTCATCTTGAACAAGCAGAGCAAGTAACGTTCAAACGCTAAAAAGATCGGCGAAAAGAGCAAGGCCTGACGACATCGTCAGGCCTTTTTTCTACTGGTAAACATCACTGCTCGCTCTGTCTATTCTTGTCTCATAAACCACTGAACACATTGAAAGGCCATATAAAACGGCTCAGTACCAAACGTTGCACAAGGTTCTGGTGGCTGAATCTCAATTACACCATCGCACTTGGAAATTATTCTAAGCGTTGGGCATACTTCTGACTTCATTTTAGTTGTAGATATGAACCATGACGTCATTAAGCCAGATAGAACCGCAATTTTTGGAATTTATGCAGCAAGAGATGCAAGTAGATGCAGCTCATGATCTTAAACACGTAAAACGCGTGGTCAAAACAGCGAAACAGCTCTGCAAAGAAGAAAATGCAGACATCGCGATTGTATTACCGGCTGCCTATTTGCATGATTGCTTTACTTACCCGAAAGATCACCCAAATCGCAAAGAGAGCTCAATCATCGCAGCCAAAAAAGCGGTCGCATTTTTAGAGAGTATCGATTATCCGCAGCAATATCATGATGCCATTGCTCATGCGATAGAGGCACACAGCTTTAGCGCAAACATCAGGCCAAATACGTTGGAAGCCAAAATCGTCCAAGATGCCGACCGTCTGGACGCTTTAGGCGCAATTGGCGTGACGCGATGCATTCAAGTCAGCACTCAATTTAACGCGCAACTTTACAACGACAGCGATATATTTGCCGAAGAACGTGAACTTAACGATAAACAATTCACTCTGGATCACTTTCAGACCAAGTTATTCAAAATCGCTGAAACCATGAACACAGAGTCAGCAAGACGCGAAGCGCAAAAACGCAAAACCTTTATGCAAACGTACCTAGAGCAGTTACACGACGAGGTAACAGCGTAAATGTCAGAAAGCTATACGTTAATTAAAGAGCTTAAACGCCAACTAAAGTTAGCTGGGCTGCATTATGCCGATGTTGCACAACACCTTGATTTAAGTGAAGGAAGCGTCAAACGTTTACTCGCTGAAGGTCAGCACATTAGCCTTGAGCGCTTAGAACGAATTTGCCAATTGATTGGTTTAGAAATGGCGGAACTATTTAAGCTCGCGGCTGCGCACAATAAAGGTTTAGAGTCGCTAACGTTAGAGCAAGAAAAGCAGCTGGTTGACGATAAAGCCCTGCTGCTCGTGGCGATCTGTGTTGTAAATGGCTATCAGTTTGAACAAATCGTTCAGCAATATACCTTCAATGAGTTGGAACTGGTGCAAAAGCTTGCTCATTTGGATCGGCTGAACATCATCGACTTGCAGCCAAATAACAAAATTCGTTTGCGTATATCTCCGACATTTAAGTGGCAGATGGGCGGCCCTATTCAACGGTTCTTCCAACAGCAAGTTCAAGACGCCTTTTTCCAAAGCTACTTTTCTGGTGAAGATGAAAAGTTCTCCATGGCAACAGGATTGATGAGTGTACCAACCAACAAGAAGCTACAACAGAAACTGCAAAAGGTCATCGATGAGTTTTATCAGGCTTGCCAAAGTGATAGCTCTCTCGATATGGACGAAAAGCACGGCACCTCTGTGATTATTGCGATGCGTCGTTGGACGTTCCCTCTGTTTGAACCATGGGAAAGAAAACCTACGCAGAAGTCTCGCAATTAGTAACTCAATAAACAAATGGAAATAAAAGTAACGAATTTCGTTACTTTTGGTGGCATACAACGTCACTTGAAAGAGAAAGCTGGTTTAATCGTTCATTGAGCATAAAGTGCTCCCATCTCATTCGACTTTGTTTAATCGGGGCCCGTATGTTTTTCTCAAAACGCTTTTTTCCTTACTTTGTGACACAATGCCTTGGCGCACTCAATGACAACATCTACAAAAACGTTCTGTTATTGATGGTGACATACAGCCAAATTGATAACCTACCAATATCCGTCAATCTATTCGTTAATTTGGCGGCCGGCTTATTCATCCTACCTTTCTTTCTATTCTCAGCGCATGCTGGTGCCGTCGCTGACAGCATGGACAAAGCCAAATTAATCCGACATCTAAAGCTCATCGAGCTGGCTATCATGTCTTGCGCAGCAACCGCTATTGCCACCCAAAGTGCCATGCTGATGCTGGTTCTGCTGTTTATGACAGGCACTCAATCGGCCTATTTTGGCCCCGTGAAATACGCCTTACTACCACAAGCGCTCAAACCAAATGAGCTTGTTAAAGGAAATGCTTGGGTTGAAATGGGCACGTTTCTTTCGATTCTTATAGGTACGCTTAGCGCAGGCCTGCTGCTAGCCATTCCTAATGGTACCTTGATTGCTTCTTGTACCGTGATTGCCTTGTCTTTGCTTGGGTTCATGAGCAGCGTGAATATTCCAGCGATGCCTAGCCAATCAAATGACAAAGCGAAATTTGAACCGATTTCTGGTTTAAAGAACACGTTAAAAGTGGCAAAAAAGCAGAGAGGCATCTGGATGTCTATTCTTGCCATCAGTTGGTTCTGGTTCATGGGTGCGACTTACCTAACTCAATTCCCTAACTTCGCACGCGAACATTTGTTCGCAGATAGCACTGTCGTTTCTTTACTGTTGGCATTGTTTTCCATTGGTATCGCGACAGGCTCTTGGTTGTGTGAAAAGCTCTCTTTCAACCACGTTGAGCTTGGTATTTTGCCATTCGGTATCCTTGGTCTGACAGTCTTTGGCGTCGACTTGCTATGGGCAGTCCCAAGTTATCCATCACTTCCGGTGCACTTTTATGATGTTCAAAGCTTCGTTGCTGAATCAAAACATCTACGCGTCATGATTGACCTGTTCCTTGTTGGTGTAAGCGGCGGTGTCTTTATTGTTCCTCTTTATGCGTTCATCCAATCGCGTTCAAACAAAGGGGAGTGTGCACGTGCCATTGCTGCTAACAACATCATGAATGCGTTGTTTATGGTGGTGTCTGCTTTGGTTTCGATCGTTGTACTCAGCGTACTAGAGCTTTCTATTGTGGAACTGTTTGTCATGATGGCAATAGGTAACTTCTTCGTGGCAATCTATGTCTATCGTCAAGTACCGGAATTCACACAACGCTTTATCAGTTATTTACTCAGCCATTGTATGTATCGTGTGTCCGTAAAGGGGCGCCAACATATTCCTGAACAAGGTGCTGCGTTAATCGTGGCTAACCATGTTAGCTATGTCGATGCATTGATTTTGATGGGAACCTCTACTCGCCCGGTTCGTTTTGTGATGGACAAATCCATCAGCGAGCTACCTGTTCTTAAATATGTATTCCGTCATGCCGGTGTTATCCCGATCTGTTCTCCACGTAAGTGTGCCGACACTTACCGACGAGCATTTGAACAGATTGAACAAGCACTTAACGACGGTGAGGTTGTCTGTATCTTCCCTGAGGGTCGTTTAACGTCTAACGGTCAATTGGGTGAGTTTCGCCCTGGTGTAGAGAAAATCCTTGAACGTAACCCTGTTCCTGTCATCCCTATGGCGTTAAAAGGGCTTTGGGGTTCTTTTTTCAGCCACAAAGGCGGACATGCTCTCACAAAACGACCGACTCGTTTTTGGTCAAAAGTGGATGTTGTTATCGGTGAAGTGTTAAGTCCTGCGTCTTTAAATCGTCATCAATTGCAACAACAAGTACAGGATTTACTGGGCTGAGTCGCTTGCTACAGCAGTCAAACTTTGCAGCAAAACGTAAATATGCACCACAAAGCACAAGTAGTTTCTTGTCAATTAGAGTAGGATATCTACGACGTCATAAATCTAGGAGGTATTATGAAAATCATCATCTTACATGGTCTTTATATGCATGGGCTGGTCATGCAGCCTCTTAGCCAAAAGCTGAGAAAACTCGGATACGAAACGCAAGTACTCAGCTATAACACCGTTGCTATCGATGAGTCTTCACTGTTTGATTCTATTGATCATTCGCTTAATCCACTGACCACAAACGTGCTCGTGGGACACAGCTTGGGAGGCTTGATGATTAAGCGCTATCTCGCCAACAGAAAACCGAGCACTAACTTAATCTCTCATGTTGTCGCTATCGGTTCGCCTCTGAAAGGCGCGTCCATTGTAGGTCGAATTCAAGATCTCGGATTGGGTGCAATTTTAGGCAATTCGCCACACCACGGATTAAACAAACATGATGACGCTTGGGATTTCCCTCAAAAACTCGGCAGTATCGCAGGAACGATGCCGATTGGCGCTCGCCCATTGTTGATCCGTAATGACAACACCATGTCGGACGGTACCGTTACCGTAGAAGAGACAAGACTGGACGGTATGCAAGATCATATCGAAGTGAAGCAAACGCATACGAGCCTGATTTACAACACCTTCGTGCCGCAGCAGATTGATCACTTTATTCGCACAGATTATTTCCGTCGATAGCACACTTTTCCATCATACAGATGGAATCGACTTTCCAAGCTATTCAGTTCGCAGTACTATCCTAGCTCCACTTCTTCACAACTTAGATGAAGTGGTACATTTTTAATTGTTCTCAGGGCGGGGCGAAATTCCCCACCGGCGGTATACTTTTTCAAGTGAGCCCGCGAGCGCTCGATTCGTCGAGGTCAGCAGATCTGGTGAGATGCCAGAGCCGACGGTTATAGTCCGGATGAAAGAGAATAAGAATACACCAGCATAGCGAGTCAGATCGCTAAGAATGCTGGTGCACTTCTTTTTGATCGTATTTTACGGCGATCTCTCATACCGCCCTGATTCTGGTGAAATTTAGGAGTTAACCATGAATCAGTCATCACTACTTGCCGAATTCGGCGACCCAATTACTCGCGTTGAAAACGCACTTATCGCTTTAAAAGAAGGCCGTGGCGTACTGCTTCTTGATGATGAAGATCGCGAAAACGAAGGCGATATCATTTATTCAGTCGAGCACCTCACTAACGAGCAAATGGCATTGATGATCCGCGAATGTAGCGGCATCGTTTGTTTGTGCTTAACAGATGCTCAAGCAGACAAACTGGAACTGCCTCCTATGGTGGTAAACAACAACAGCGCAAACCAAACCGCATTTACGGTTTCTATTGAAGCGAAAGTTGGTGTAACAACGGGTGTTTCAGCAGCAGACCGCGTAACGACCATTAAAACGGCGGCAAACCCGCACGCAAAACCGGAAGATCTTGCTCGCCCGGGTCACGTATTCCCTCTGCGCGCACGTCCAGGTGGTGTAATGACTCGCCGTGGTCACACAGAAGGTACGATTGATCTGATGCAAATGGCAGGGCTTCAGCCCGCTGGCGTACTGTGTGAAGTGACCAATCCAGATGGCACGATGGCAAAGGCACCGGAGATCGTAGCATTCGGTCGCCTGCACAACATGCCGGTACTGACGATTGAAGATATGGTAATGTACCTGAACCAGTTCGAGTTGAAACTGGCATAGTCAGATCTCAGCTCTTGAAAAAGCCGCGCATTTGTGCGGCTTTTTTGATCGATCCTCTTTGCACTTAAGTAGTTATACTTATTGAAAACAAGGGGAACAACACCATGAAAGGATTACTGAACTTCGCCGCTCTCGTTAGCTTTCTCTCCATGAATTCGCTTGCTCTTGCATCTGAGTGCCCTGATATTCTCCAAGGTAAGCAAAGGTTGTTAAACTCAACGGAAGAAGTCGATCTATGCGAAAGCTTTAAGGGAAAGACGCTTCTGGTCGTCAATACAGCAAGCCAGTGCGGCTTCACTCCTCAGTTCGAACAGTTAGAAACCCTCTATCAAACTTACAAAGACCAAAACTTCACCGTTATCGGTTTCCCGAGCAATGACTTTCGACAAGATAGAGGAAGCGAAACAAACACAGCGAAAGTCTGTTATCTCGATTACGGGGTCACCTTTCCAATGATGGCTCGCTCTTCAGTATTAGGTGTAGATGCGAACCCAGTCTTCAACCAAATTACCAACCAAGCAGGCATAAAACCAAAATGGAACTTCTACAAGTTTCTAATTAGCTCTGAAGGTAAAGTTATTGCTACTTTTCCAAGCTCCACATCACCGACAAGTACTACGCTTACCAATATGATAGAGCAACAATTATAAGGTGACGACCATGACAACACGCTCAACCATGCTACAACTCGGTTACTTAGGCCTGGTTCCATTTGTGTTTAGTTTAGGGCTGATTTTCACTGACATCTCACTCTTCAATTTAAGTGGTCAGCAATTTTTCATCGCATATAGCGCCGTTATATTAAGTTTTTTATCCGGCATCCTTTGGGGTAATGGCATTGAGCATTACTACCATCGCCTTAGCCGAAATATATTAATTCTCAGCAACCTTTTTGTCTTACTGGCTTGGGGCGCATTACTGCAGGGCCACAAACATTACGCAGTCGCAACCCTACTCTTAGCAATTGGGTACCTTGCTGTTTGGTATGCAGAAAAGCTCGTGAGGAAAGTCGAACAAGACGCCGAGCCCAAGGGATATCAAGGAATGAGGAGCAAACTGACCTTCGGCGTAATCGTAATGCACGGATTGGCTTTAGTTTCATAACCTGGTCTGTCCAGTACTAAGATCACAAAAAAACGTCTTTTTATAAAACAATGTTCATTTCGTGAATGCACACATATTTTGAACACTGTTTCGTTTCATTTATGAATCAATCCACATATAAGTAATTCAAAGCATTCACAAAGGATATGAATATGTTTTTTCGCAAACTTTTGTTTAGCACTGCGATGATCAATGCAACGACAGGTTGCGTGTCTTACCAGGCACAACAAGCCGCCGCTCAAACAGTAAATAATACAGGTGCCGTGCTTACCAATGTGATTAAAACCACGATTGCTCAGCCATGTAATGTTGCAATCACTGCTGCTAGCTTGTTTTATCCGCATGCCATATTTATGACTAGTGTTCCGACTCAAGCATGTACAAGCGTTCTTAGATAATACGAGTGTGATAAGCATAAAAAATGGCGACTCTACCGTCGCCATTTTTAAGCCTCAATGCTATTTACAGTTACAGCGTCAATAAGTAATTAACTAATTGATTGTACTCGTCGTAAGTACGAATTTCGTTGGCCAAAACAATGTATTTATTGTTCACAACCACACCCGGAACCCCTCTTAACGTGCTGGCAGAAAATTGCTTATCAAAACCTTTCTGCATTGAGTTTACGGCGAAACTGTTGTAAGCCGCATCAAACTTCTTACCTTCTACGCCATTATCAACGAAGAGTTGTTTCAGCTCAGCTTCGTCTTTTGGCGCTTGTCGCTTTTGATGAATTTGGGCAAACATGGCAGGAATCATTGTATCTTCAACCCCGAGCGACACCATCGTCGCGTAGGACTTGGCCATCGGAATCGCCATATCTCCGCCCATGAACCCCACATGTACCTTTTCAAACTTTGCCTCTTTTGGCAGAGCAGGTTTTAAACGCTCAATAAGCGACTCAAACTTGTAGCAATGTGGGCAATAAAAAGAAAAGAATTCCGTCACAACAGGTTTCGATGCTTTCTTAACATCCAGAACTTTGTAGTGCTTCCCTTCTTCAAATTGCGCTGCATGAGCGGTAAAAGTCAGTAAAAGTGCACTACATAAGGCAAGTAGTTTTTTCATTGTTTATTTCCTTGTGGCATTCAAATGCCAAATCATTTCATTTGGTAAAAAGGGGTAAACCCCAAGTAATTTGAGATGAGGAATTAAACAATCGGAGGACGATAAAGCTTGGTGATCACTGTCACTACTTTTTCGACTAGAGGCCTATCAATCAAAGCAAGGCTATAAGGAAGAAGCAGTAAGTCGTTTTGAGATAAGTTGGCGGGAATTTTGACCATGCAGGAAGAGCTACAACTCGTGTGAGATTGTTGTGCCTTATTGATGGCTGACTCATCGTGATGTGATTCTACGCAGTCGTCATTGACGCCAAGTTGTTTGTGTAGAGCAGCCTGTTGAACAATAAGATCGCGTACTTCAATTGTTTTCATCGGAGCGGAAGCCTGCGCCACAGGAGCGACACTACTCAAAAGCATAGCAACTAAGCAAACTATCGCAGTCAACAATGTACGGTTAAACTTCAACATAGCTACATCAAGGAAAATGGTGATTTAAGATAATACATGATAACGGTTTGACTTCAAGATACGGACTCTCGGCTCGCTAACAAACTCTGTTCTTTGACTATTTTAGGCTAGTGAATTTTCTCTCTAACGCTCCCTCAGTACACGAAACCAGCACAACGAGCTATTCACCGTTCGGATACTCCCCTCATCAGATACCAGCAACAATTCTATAAAACTTGAAATCATTATGAAACACGAGTAATAGTTAGAACAGTTTTTGTACGAACAAGGAAAGATCAATGCTTAAAAAAAGATTCTTTAAGACAAAAGATGAAGTCGAAGTCACGTTCGAGCTAGATAAAGATCAGTGGGACTCTGTCCAAATTGCTGGAGACTTCAACAACTGGCAGCCAGAACCGATGAAATTAGTGAAGAAAAGTCGTCAGTTTAAATTTAAAACCCGCTTACCTAAAGCGCAGAATGTTCAGTTCCGTTACTTGCTCGATGATGCGAAGTGGGAAAATGACCCACAAGCTGATGCTTACGTTCCAAATGTTTTTGGCAGCGACAACAGCGTCGTGTGTACCACCGAATAAGCGGTAATTTCGCTTTAAGATTCCATACCTAGGCGCAAACGTTGCGCCTTTTTACATCTCCCGAAATGTGATTGGTGATTAGATTTAAATCATTAATTGGCAATTTTATCCAATTAACTCATCCGATAACCTTATTCTGAGAAAGCTTTATTTGAAATAATTCGTAAATTTGTTTAAGTTCCATTGATATTAAATATTGTATACATCACTTAAATGAACGCACAACAAATCAAACCATCTCTAATCATTGTGGAAGACGATCCCAAATTACAAACTATGTTGGGTGAGTATTTTGTTGAACAAGGTTTTCAGGTCAAATGTATCGACAATGGGACGGACGCACCCAATGCGATTATTGACACACAACCAGACGTGGTGCTGTTAGATTTGATGCTACCCGGGCAAGATGGTCTGAGTGTATGTCGTCAAATCCGAGAATGCTACAAAGGCAAAGTGTTGATGCTGACAGCAAGTGATGATGACTTCGATCATGTCGCCGCATTAGAAATAGGCGCAGATGACTTTGTTACTAAACCCATCAAACCTCGCGTATTGCTGGCTCGTATTCGCATGCTATTAAGAAGAAAAGAGGCGGCGCCTACCGAGTCCGAAAACGGCCTACAAATTGGTGTTCTGTGTTTAAACCGATTGCGTAAATCGTGCGTAATGAACCAAGAAGAAATTGCGCTGACAGACGGCGAGTTCGATTTGTTGTGGGTTCTTGCAACGCATGCTGAAAAAACACTATCACGCGAGTGGCTGACCAAAACACTGCGTGGTATTGAATACGATGGAACAGACCGCACCATTGATAATCGCATAGTGACACTGAGAAAGAAGCTAGGCGATGCTTCTTGCTCACCACAAAAAATCATTACCGTTCGCGGCAAAGGCTACCTATTTATGCCTGATGCATGGAATGAATAATGAGACGGATTTATCTGGAAAGCTTTGTTGGCCTTATCATTCTGTTTATGGCTAGCTTGTGGGGATACGAGTTCTTAGTTTATGAGATCAACACAGATTATGACTACCTATTACAAGAGCATGAGGGTCAAGCTTTTCACGATCTGATCTACCCTATCTATAAAGAACACGGATTAGAATATACTCAACAACAGTTGGAACAATTTGCCACATCAAGCCATCGTTTGTTGGTGCCTCATACGCTTGAAGAGCTTCCAACAGACATCAAAAAGGCGTTTGAAAGTGATACCTCCGTTAACGTCGCTTACGATGAAGAAAGGGATATCTGGTTCCGCCTAGATGCGAGCACGCCTATCTTTAAAATGAGCGATAATCCGAATAGTCCTGTGGTTAAAGCAGCCAACTTTGATGACAATATCGTTTGGTTGTTCTTTTTAGCTGGATTTGCTCTGTATTGCATATTGTTGATCTGGTTCTTAAGCCGTCGGATTCGAGAGCTAGAGAGAGTGACCGTTGAGTTTGCCTCAGGTAACTTCAAGGCTCGAGCTAGTACCTCAAGCGCTAAGTCTGTTGGGACGTTAAACAAAAGCTTTAACACGATGGCCGATAAAGTATCTCGCTTGATCACTAGCAATAAAATGCTAACTAACGCCGTTGCACATGAATTGCGTACCCCAATCTTCCGCTTACAATGGCAAGCAGATTTGTTATCGGATTCAACCTTAACTGAACAACAGAAAAAGTATGTTTACAGTATCGTCGAAGACATTGACGAGATGGAAGAAATGGTTGAAGAATTGCTTTACTACGCAAAGATGGAGCGTCCTGACACAGCATTACAAACTCAAGAAGAAGTCGTCCTATTCAACTTAGTCAAAGAATTACGACAGAGATGGCAAAAAGAGACTACGCTCGGTATTTCGCTTCAAGAAGTAAACTCAGAAAACGTTCTCGCGTTTGCTGACCCAAAATTGTTAAAGCGAGCCTTAGATAACTTGCTGCGCAATGCAATGCGGTACGCGGATAAGCAGATTTTAGTAGAGATAAAACACGATCAGCACCGCTGCTTCATCAATGTTCATGATGATGGCATAGGTATTGAAGAAAAGCATTGGCCTCATCTATTCGAACCATTTTACAGCGCGGATGAATCTCGCAACAAAAAGACGAGCGGGTTTGGGCTCGGTTTGGCGATTGTCAGACAGATAATGGAGCTTCAACGTGGAGAAGTTTCGATTTGCCATAGCCCACTTGGAGGAGCTTGCTTCACACTTAGCCTCAAAAAATCAGACAGTTAACTTAACCTTCCTACCCCATTTACAGAAGACGACACTTCAATACACTCAAGCGACAGAGCCCAACAATAAAACAGTGTACATTTAATCCATAAGATTCACACACTAAATGGATAGTACTCATGTATAAATCTTTTATCCTGATTATGGCGCTTACTTCTACGCTTACAGCTTGCGCCTACAACCAAAAACCTGTCGTCGACATGACCAATGTTGACCCTAGTACATATGAACAAGACTTTCTTTACTGCCAAGGCTATGCAGAAAATGTCGACAAATCAGAGGCAGCGAAATCTGAAGCCACTAATGGGGCAGTTACAGGCGCATTGATCGGCGCAGCTGCTGGTGCGCTAGAAGACGGATTAGGTGGAGCGGCTGTCGGTGCTGCTGCCGGCGGTGCTGTAGGAGCTGGAGCTGGTGCTTTGAGTGGAACAAATGATTCAACCAAAACTCAATCTCTCGTATTGCGTAAATGCCTCCAGCACAAAGGCTATACCGTCTACGATCTTGATTAAATAAGCACTTTTCTTAAATTATCGCGCGATGGATTCTATTCACAAATGTTTCACGCTGTAACGATTAATCTCGTTACCTCTCTGGGATATGTGTTCCATCCCAATGCTTAAATAGTAAGGTCATATTTTGAAGCCAGGTAAAACAGGTATACGCCGTGTCATGGATGCGACCGGCTATTCATTTCAAGGATTGAAAGCCGCATGGACACACGAAGCCGCTTTTAGACAAGAACTGATTCTCGCCTTGGTGCTTTCCGTCTGTGCTTTTTTCCTTCCTGTCACCACATACGAAAGAGTGCTGATGATCAGTAGCCTGTTCTTGGTATTGATCGTCGAACTCATTAATTCCGCCGTAGAAGCGGTTGTCGACCGTGTTAGCGATGACTGGCACGAGCTCAGTGGTAGAGCCAAAGATATTGGCTCAGCAGCAGTATTTGTTGCGTTAACTCTTGCCCTTTTTATTTGGGCTTCGTTCTTGCTCTAATTTTTATTCAAGACACTCATTATGAAGACACATGATTTACAACAGAGAGGTATCTCTTACGTTACCTTTACTTTCCTGTTGGCGCTGTATTTCGCTCTCGTCGTAAATATCCCTATTTATAAAGAACTGATCGGCATCTTTACACACTTAGATAATGTCAAGATTGGATTTATTATCACAATACCAATTTTCTTTCTTGCCGCGCTCAATTTCCTTTTTAATTTATTTAGTTGGCCTTGGATCGGCAAGCCGTTCTTTATAATTTTAATCATTGTTTCAAGTATGGTGAGCTACGCAAGCTATAACTATGGCACACTTTTCGATTCTGGAATGATTGCCAATATTGTTGAAACCGATTCGAGCGAGGCGAGTTCTTACCTGAGTGCTCACTCTGTAATTTGGACGCTGATTATGGGAGTTATCCCATCGATAATTGTCTTTAAGGTCAAGCTGCAATCTCAACGTCACCAATTACTGTACTTCTCTGTTACCAAATTAGTATCGATGCTGTCGTCGCTAGCTGTCATCGCCGTCATTGCCAGCGTGTACTATCAAGACTACGCATCTGTAGGGCGCAACAATAGCCACCTAAAAAAAATCATCATACCCACCCAGTTCGTTTACAGCGCGACCGGGTATGTGAAGGAGAAATATTTCACCACGCCAGAGCCATATCGAGAAATCGGCACAGATGCAAAGCAGTCAAATAGCGCCGTACAGCAAGCACAGAGCAAACCAACACTACTGGTTTTTGTCGTAGGAGAAACCGCTCGAACTCAGAACTACCAACTCAATGGCTATACACGAGAGACAAACCCTTATACTAGTAAATTGGATGTTATCTCATTTCAAGACGTCGCATCTTGTGGCACCGCGACTGCTGTATCTGTGCCTTGTATGTTTTCACAGCTCACGCGAAACGAGTTTGAACGCGCCAGAGCGGATAACCAGGACAATGCTCTCGATATAATGCAGCGCGCCGGGGTTGACCTCATTTGGAAAGAAAATGACGGTGGGGATAAAGAAGTAGCCCACAAGATCAAGAAAATCGAAGTGGATCGAAAGCAAGTAAGCCCTATGTGTAATGGCCAAACTTGTTACGACATGGCGCTATTAGATCATTTTGATCAGGAAGTCGCGGATATGCACGGTAACCGAGTGGTCGCCATGCACCTTATAGGAAGCCACGGTCCGACCTACTTTCAGCGTTACCCAAGAGACAACGCCTTCTTTAAACCAGACTGTCCACGTGCAGATATCGAAAACTGTAGCATCGAACAAATAGTGAACACATATGACAATACAATACGCTACACCGATCTTGTATTGGCAGAAACCATCAAAAAACTTAAAGCGTTAGAGTCTGAGTATAATACCGCGCTAATTTACATATCGGATCACGGTGAGTCACTAGGCGAAAACGGATTGTTCTTACATGGTATGCCTTATGGCCTTGCACCAGATTTCCAAAAACGCGTTCCTTTGATTATGTGGCTGTCTTCGGGCTTTAAACAAGCGAAGCAGATCAATACCGACTGTTTGTATATACAAGCACAGAATGCAGGCCAATACTCACATGATAACGTGTTCCACTCTTTATTAGGCATTATGGATGTACAAACTCAAGCCTACGATAGCAAGTTAGATATATTCAAAGCCTGCCGAGCCGTTTCCTAAATCATTCAATAAAGCCTGGCTCAAAGTGTGAATCAGGCTTTTTCTAACAAGGTATTTAAACTCATCGCCGCGCCAAGCGTTATACTGACAGTCCGCGATCCATACATCGAGATAAGGACTAGGATGAAAATTGGTATTATTGGTCTAGGGGATATCGCTCAGAAAGCATACCTTCCTGTTATCACTCAGCTTCCAAATATCGAACTTGTATTTTGTACCCGCAACCCAAACACACTTGAGAGCCTGGCTAAGCAGTATCGAATCTCAGAGATCTGCCAAGACTACCAGCAACTTCTGCACTTTGGCGTCGATGCCGTCATGATTCATGCGGCAACAAGCGTACACCCTCAAATAGCGGCATTTTTTCTGCAGCATGGAATTCCAACCTTTGTCGACAAACCATTAGCGAATAGTGCTGATGACGTGGAAAAGCTGTACGACATTGCCGAAAAAGAGAGACAGCCACTCTATGTGGGCTTTAACCGTCGTCACATTCCACTTTACAACCAACATATGCCACAAGTGCAGCAAGGCAACATATCTGACTTAAAGTCGCTACGCTGGGAAAAGAACCGTCACCAACTACCGGGGGATGTTCGTACCTTTATATTTGATGATTTTATTCACCCATTAGACAGCGTTAACGTCACAGCCAAAGCCGATCTAAAAGATGCTTATGTAACTCATCAACTTGAAGGTGGTCAGTTGGCGCGTTTAGATATTCAGTGGCAACATGGAGATACTTTGCTCCACGCCTCGATGAATCGCCACTTCGGTATCACTACAGAGCGCGTTCAAGCTTGTTATGCAAACAAGGCAGTTGAGTTCGACTCCTTCGTTGAAGGCAAACTATGGCAAGCTAACCAAGAGCAAAAAATCAATTTGAAAGACTGGACGCCAATGCTAACGAGTAAAGGTTTCCATTCGATGTTGCTCGATTGGTTTGGCGTCGTTGAGTCTGGAAATATTGCTGATGAAGTAGTAACACGCAACATTGCTAGCCATCGATTGGCAGAGCAAGTTTGTCAATATCTCGAGAAAGTTGTCTCTAGATAATGCGATTCTTGGCTATATGCTTGATTGAGTATTACGCTCTATACTAAAAAGACTTGCCTTAAGGAAGGCATTCATTCTCTGTTAAGACTACGGCGATTATTCTATCAATCAGGTGAATGAGGGCACAAAAGCACACATCGACAAAACAGACGGTTTAGATTTGTTTTACGGTGCTCTCAGGTATCTGAATCATCACATTCAAGAATAAAGGAAATAGAATGAGAACACTTGGTAACATCATTTGGTTTGTATTTGGTGGCGTATTTATGGGGTTGCTATGGTGGTTTTTTGGTATTTTGGCCTTTATTAGCATCATCGGAATACCTTGGGGGCGTGCGTGTATCGTTATGGGTAATTTTTCCTTTTTCCCATTCGGTAAAGAGGCCATCTCACGCGATGAATTGACCAATGAAATGGACATTGGCACGAGTCCGCTCGGCGTTATTGGTAACGTCCTTTGGTTTGTATTTGCAGGCCTTTGGTTAGCTATCGGTCACGTACTTTCTGCCGCAGCATGCTTTGTCACCATAATCGGCATTCCGTTTGCGCTCCAACACCTCAAGCTAGCGGTTATTTCACTCGCACCAATTGGTAAAACGGTTGTATCGTCAGAAGAAGCTGCAATGGCTCGATACAACATCAATCGTTAGCAAAAAGCTAATGCGCTTTCTATCCTCTGGGCAGTCATGCTCAGAGGGTAACGCCCGTCAAAAGTAAGCCTATAATCGCTATCGCATATTCAATAATGGCTGATTGTATATTCATACCGTCACCTTTACGTTGAAGTTTATCCTAGCTCAGCACTGCTTTACTTTTATAATTAATTAATACGCCCAATCGAGTTCAAGATGCTAGACTCATAGCGTCGTCACTGACTCAAACTCCAAGAACGACGTAACGAAAAAGCGAGCTATCCTATGCTCGAAATATGGATTCTTTCCCCCTCGAAGTAGAGTTCAACAACAAAAAGACGAACTATAATCATAGCCAAAATTAATGCTTTTCGACCTAAAATATCTCACATCAATCAAAGAAAGCTTCTAAGATTTTCTCTTTTTGAGTAAATATAGAGAGTTACAGTAGCGAAATTCTTCTCGGTAAAACTCCCCACTCAATCTCATGATCAGTTTTTTTAAAAAACAACAAAAATTCGTTGTTATCTAGAGTAATTATTTTATTTGTCGCAGAGCAATTCCATCAATATCATTTGCGACATCGGAGTGCTAGAGCATTGAACTTTTTAGCATTTATCACAGGTATAGAACGTAAAAAACCTTTTATTACTTATTTTTCTTTTTACATATGTTCTAACTCAACGTCTATTCAGACAGGAATATACCGTGGATAAATATCAAGCAGCTTATGCTAAGCGTCTAGAGAAACTAAATGGGGATCCATCTCCTAAAACGATAGCCCGCCTTTCGGCTTGGGATGCGTTTTTTAACAAGGAGTACGAGCTCCAAGACTTGGAATACCAGCTATCGGACGCTGCGCACCAGCACTATGAACAGTCGCATGCGAAGAGCGACATTAGCTTCAAAGAATTCAAACGAGCGTTCTATAATGAATCCATCAAAATTTACAATTTAACTGATGGCGCTTCTATCCAGAAAGTATTCACCCCATTACTTTTGCTTACAACGCTCTGGATAGTGTTTGTATGCCTATTTAACAAGTGATCATCAAACTATTCCAACAACGATCAGTATGGGACTACAGGTATGGCTCTATGTAAGGGGGCTAATTCGCTCGGTCTCCTTCACTAAATTAGCGACTCAATTACCCGCAATTCCATAGGCTAAAAGTGACAAGGGCATCCGTTGATGCCCTTTTTATTCAAAGGAACGCAACCTAGACCTTTGGCCCACTTGGGTATAAAACCATTATGCGTTAAGCTGCACGCTATTATCCGATTGATAAAGAGTGGAGCGAAGTGATGGAAAAAGTAGGCTCTCGAGCATTGATTGTCGAAGGTGGAGCCATGCGAGGCGTATTTTCATGCGGCATACTCGATCATTTTCTTGCTAGCGAGTTCTCTCCATTTGATAGCTTTTGGGGAGTGTCTGCGGGTGCTAGCAACTTGGCTGCCTACTTAGCTAAAATGCCCGGACGTAACTTAAAAATCTACCTCGATTACAGCTTAAGAAAAGAATTTATCTCTCCATCTCAACTTCTACGTGGTGGTGATATGATGAACTTAGACTGGATGTGGAATGTCACCCTCGAAGAACTTGGCATCGATAAATCTGCGCTCAAAGCTGATTCACGACCTTTCTTTTTAGGCGTGACGCGTCAAGACAATGGGCAAGCGGAGTACCACCTTCCTGATGTCGACGACTTGGCAGAAACAATGAAAGCCAGCAGCGCACTGCCTGTACTTTACCGAAATGGCGTATCACTGAACGGAATTAGATACGTTGATGGTGGCGTCTCAGACGCACTTCCTGTTGCAGAAGCAATAAATCGAGGAGCCAAAAAGATTATGGTTTTACGCAGTCAGCCCGCAAGCTATCAAAAGCCAAGAGGAAGATTCAGCGCCCTAACTAGGAAGATGTTGAAAGAAACGCCCGGATTAATTGAACCGATGTTGACACGTGAAGTTCGCTACAATCAGACCTTAGCGCTGATCAACAACCCACCACCTGGTATCGAAATCATTCAAGTGTGTCCTCCTGAAACATTCAAGTTGAAACGGCTGAGTCGATCGCCAGCACCACTGCGTCATGCTTATGAGTTAGGAATTGAAGCAGGAAAGGAAGCCATCATACGCTGGAGTCAGAAGTAGAAAAAAGCCACGTGGATTAAACGTGGCTAACGCAAATTCGATGGCAGTGGATTATCGTATTTGCTTCTGGTCGAGCCCAATATTCAGGCTCAAAACTGTTTTAATTTGCTCGCTAACTGAGAAAGCGAGTAGACTGTCAAAACTAGTAAGTTTCAAACAACCCAGAGTTGTAGTCTTGGATGGCTTGTTCTATCTCTTCCATGCTATTCATGACAAAAGGGCCATAATGCACCACGGGTTCATTAATTGGCTCACCTATAAAGATCAGTGCACCACTCTCTTTTTCGGCCTGCAATTCAACCCATTCACCTTTCGATAAAATGGCCATTTCGCCTTGATTGATCTCACGACCTTTTAATTGAATACGACCTTTATAGACATAGAGCATCATGTTGTTGTCTTGATCCGTGTTCAAATTCAAAGCTTGACCACCCATCGCTCTCCAATCGGCTACCGTGGCAGCAACACCTGTCTCTGTTAGCGGCCCCTGAATTCGTTCGTTGTTTATAGTCATATGACCCGCAATCAAACGTACAACCCCCGTATTCGGAGTATCAAACTCAGTGATCGTTTCAGGTTGAAAGTCATGATATTGAGCTGGCTGCATCTTATTTTTCGCAGGCTGGTTAATCCAAATTTGGAAACCATGCAGTTCGCCTTCCCTCATAATAGGCATTTCGCTATGGATGACGCCTCTTCCTGCTGCCATCCACTGTGCGCCACCGGAACGAAGCTCGCCAACATTATCCATATGATCACGATGCTGGAAATGACCTTTCAACATATAAGTAAGCGTCTCGATACCGCGGTGCGGATGCGGAGGGAAACCGCCGATATAGTCAGCACGGTCTTCTGATTTGAGTTCATCCATCATCAAAAATGGAGAAAAGCTAGCATGATTGAAACCCGCTACTCGGCGAATTTTCACTCCATCACCATCAGCAGTAGGTTGCGCAGGAATAAGCTGACGAATTTCTCTGAATGTACTCATACTAGTTCTCCTAGTTTATCTTTGTGACCGCTTGCAAATCGCATGTTCAATCTATGGCTATCGATAAGGTTCTATTTTAGGTTGATGAGCTAAAATTATGAGCCATACTATTCGTTCTACTTATTCAACTTTTTCGAACAATACAATTTATCGAGTTAATAATGAGCACATTTAATTTATCTAAAATAAATGTAGCTATTTTCTAAACAAGGTGTATAGTGTGCCTTGGCTCTTAGAAGAGAGCTGTTAATGCAACATTTAGTTTAAGTTTCCTCTCAGTAAAATCTTGAATCCCCAATTCAGACACCTGCGTACAACTTCCTCTTGATTGAACATTCAATAGCTTAGAAAAGATCCACAAAACAAATCATAATTTTAATGTTTAATTCAAAGGTATTTTTATGTCTAAAGTAACTGGTTCAGTAAAATGGTTTAACGAAACTAAAGGCTTCGGTTTTCTATCTCAAGACAACGGCGGCCAAGATGTATTCGTACACTTTAACGCTATCGTTTCTGACGGTTTCAAAACACTGACTGAAGGTCAGAAAGTAAGCTTCAATGTAGAGCAAGGTAAAAAAGGTCCTCAAGCGACTGAAGTAACTCCTCTATAAGACTGCTTTTCTTGGTGTAGCATGCCCATGCTGCACCAAACCTCTCTCCTTCAAAAATATTCTTTCATCAATCACTCAGCCTAATTTTAGGCATTGCTTTGTGCTATCTAAAATAAACTGAATAGTACTGCTTAATTTATTATTTATAGGAAAAATCATGTCCTCAAAAAGAACTGGCCGTCAAAGGCATTGGTATCAATTACTTAACAAAGAGAAAATCACTAAAAAACAGGAGAATAAATGTTAGAAATTGAATTTAATTTAGAACAACCTCAAACCTCTTGGAACGCTAAAATACATCAATTAAATGGTGATATTTTACGAAGGCACGTATTACCGAAACTTCTTTCTCATAGCTTCATGATCGATTTTGAATATTGTGAGAAAACGCAATCTGGAACTATTCTCTGTGATTCAGGTTCAAAGTTAGGAAGTTTTACTGTTAACTGATTCAGTTTTCATGCATTAATGGATAATGCAACTAATTTGGAAGGTATCCAATGGCTAGAAAAAGTAAGAAGCAGTCAGAAAAAGACAAAAAAGAGTCTGAACAAAACGCGGCGGCGGTAAAGCAGAAAACTCGACGCCGCATAGAAGACATTATGGAACAAAGAGAATTTGATAAGTTATTCGATCTATAAATGCTCTCTAGTGCTTTCTCTGCCTTTATCGTTGTGCAAGGTACCGCCACCTACCTTTGCTCAAACGAATCTCCACTCTTTTAGACTACTCTTCTAATTACACGTGCCTCTCACACACGCAAAAACAACTGGCTCCTCTATACTCAAGTGACTTGCAAATAGTCGTTTCGCTCACAGGAAACCCCGTGACTAATGACAGTTAGGTTATTTGCGTATAGCCAAAGCGATATTTTTGCGTATAATCCCTCTCGTTTGCTTCGTATAACCCCAATGATATGGTTTGGGGGTCTCTACCAGTTCCCGCAAAGTGCTGATTACGAAGAGTTGAGATCATCGTGGGTCTTACTCTTTGTGATAGCGTTCGATTTATTTCTATCTATACCTATTCTTAGAGTAACTGCATCCACAATACACATAAGGTGGAATATGAACGCATTTATTCAAGGTCTTCCAAAAGTAGAGCTGCACTTACATATCGAAGGTTCACTTGAGCCGGAACTCTTATTCAAATTAGCAAAACGAAACGGCATCGAGATCCCTTACTCTTCTCCGAGTGAACTACGCAGCGCATATCAGTTCACAGACTTACAATCATTTCTCGACCTCTATTACCAAGGAGCGGGAGTTCTGCGTACGGAGCAAGATTTTTACGATCTCACTTGGGAATACTTACTGCACTGTAAAGAAGACAACGTTGTTCATACCGAAATCTTTTTTGACCCTCAAACACACACAGAACGCGGCATAGACTTTGACACTGTTATCAATGGAATCGCTCGCGCGCTAAAAGATGGTCACGAAAAACTTGGCATTACCTCGCAAATTATTGCGTGTTTTCTCCGTCACCTTTCAGAAGAGAGCGCCATAGAGACCCTACAGGCTATTCTGAAACACCGTGATAAGATCATTGGTGTTGGACTAGATTCTTCAGAACAAGGTCATCCGCCAGCTAAATTCAAGCGCGTATTTAAACAAGCAGTAGAAGAAGGCTTACTTACCGTTGCTCACGCAGGTGAAGAAGGCCCCGCACAAAATATTAGCGATGCAATTGAAATGCTTTACGTGAGCCGCGTGGATCACGGTGTTCGCTGTGTTGATGATGAAGCATTAGTTGAATCCTTAATCGAAAGCCAAATGCCACTGACAGTGTGTCCGTTATCGAATCTTAAGCTATGTGTATTCGACGATATGAAAGATCACAATATTGTGGATTTGCTACGAAAAGGTGTCGCCGTAACGATTAACTCAGACGATCCTGTGTACTTTGGTGGCTACATGACGGATAACTTTCTGGCCGTCAACAACGCACATCCAATGAGTAAGAGTGAACTTGCCCAATTTACAATGAACGCGATTGATGCCAGCTTTATCGATAACGAGTTAAAGGCGAAATATCGTCACCTTGTTAGCCAATACGTAAACCAGCACGAAGCGTTGCAATAAAGGCATCAGTACCACGCCTTAGGTCAAACGCGTAGGTATTAAAACCCTACAAAGACTCTGTGGTTAACCGCATTTATAAACGCTAGACTGAGAAAGCTAAACTAGCACACAAAAAGGAATAGAATCATGATTCAACAAGGCCAAGCTCTACCAGTTGCAACTCTAAGTGAGTTGACGGCCGATGGTATGGTTAACCACGACGTTACAGAACTGTTTGCGAACAAGAAAGTCGTACTCTTTGCTGTACCTGGCGCATTCACCCCTACCTGTTCAGAAGCCCATCTACCAGGCTATGTAGTATTAGCTGATGAGCTAAAGGCAAAAGGTGTTGATTTAATTGCGTGCGTTTCTGTAAACGATGCATTTGTGATGCAAGCGTGGGGCGAAGCTCAAAACGCTTCTGAGATTCTGATGTTGGGTGATGGCGACGCTAGCTTTACTAAAGCATTGGGTCTTGAAATGGATACAGGCGGCTTTGGTGGTATTCGCTCACAACGTTACGCAATGATCATTGAAAACGGCACAGTGACTAAGCTAAACGTTGAAGAGCCAAAAGAGTTTGAAGCAAGCAAAGCAGAAACGATTTTAGCGGCGCTTTAAGCTTACTCCTAAATACAAAAACGGAAGCCATCGCTTCCGTTTTTTGTTGGCTAACGCATTCTCACAACACTCGTTTGTTGCTTACGCTGCATTTCCGCAAAAGTCAGCACAAACGGGGATGACTGCTTTACACGGCTTGGTAATGAAGAAAGCGCATTGTAGGCATCCTGTTTCGTTTTAAAATCACCAACAGTTACCGTATACCAACGCGTGCCTCGGCTGTTTTTCCAGTTAACCCAAACCGGATGCTTAGGATCGATATAGCGAATATAATCTTTCACATCTTTTTCTTGCTTTAGCGCGAGTACCTGCATCGTGTAATGGTTTGGGTTTAAATAACCATATGCATCCTGAGAGGTCATGACTCCAACACATTGGCCGCTATCGACCTCCTGCTGGTAAGGCATAGCGCAGCCCATGAGCGATAAAATCAATGTCAAAGATAAAATCTTGTGCACGTGTCACTCCATTCTTGTTCTAGTTTCTTTTCTCTCGCACCCAAAAACACAAAACGCTCTTGGTCAGGTAAAACACACCCTTACAAGAAGGCCTGCGTTTTAACGCAACGAGTATTCCAAAAACGTAAGGCGACCACGTTGGTCGCCTTAGTAAACTGATTTAATAGAAAATTAACAAGATAGAGTGATATAGACAGAAGTTTGCTACTGTTTAGAACCAGCTAGCGACCAATTGCTTAAACCAGTCTAAAATTCGCTTGAATAAACTGCCTTCCTCCACGGACTCCAATGCAACGAGCTCGGCTTCATTTACGACCTTACCGTCGACTTTGTAAAGCACTTTACCAACCACTTGTTGCTCAGAAATTGGCGCAACTAAATCACCGTTGTATTCAACTTCCGCTTGCAGATTTTTTACATCTCCTTTTGGCAAAGTGAGATAAACATCGTTAGCTACGCCGACAGTAAGCTCGTCTTTTTCGCCCATCCAAACTCGAGCTTTCGCAAGTTCCGCACCCGCCTCAGTCGGCATTACCGTATCGTAAAAGCGGAAGCCATAACTCAACAGCTGCTTGCTTTCTGATTCACGAACATTCTCACTCTTCGCTCCCATCACTACGGCAATCAAACGCATATCACCTTGTGTTGCAGAAGTCGCTAGACTATAACCCGCGCCGCTTGTATAACCAGTTTTCATGCCATCGACATTCATACTACGATCACGAAGCAAGCCATTACGGTTGTATTGAGTGATGCCATTGTAAGTAAACGAGGTTTCGCTATACAGCGGATAGATATCAGGTAAGTCACGAATAATCGCTTGGCCCAACTTGGCAATATCATAAGGTGTCGAATATAAACCGTCACTGTCTAGGCCGTGAGGGTTGGTGAATGCCGTGTTAGACAATTCAAGCTTGGCGGCCCAACTATTCATCAAACTCACAAACCCTGATTCACTTCCCGCAACATGCTCAGCAATAGCGACACTGGCATCGTTACCAGATTGAACAATCAGACCACGGTATAAGTCAGACAAAGAAACGGAAGTATTGACTTCAATAAACATTTTTGAAGAATCTGGGAAATTTTTTGCCCAAGCATTTCGGCTGATGACAACCTCATCATTCAACGTAATATTGCCTGTATTAATTTCTTGACCAGCTACATAAGCAGTCATCAACTTCGTTAAACTCGCGGGGTTTAAACGTTTGTGGGCATCACGTTCAACCAGTACTTTCCCCGTATGGAAGTCCATCAAAACATAACCACGAGAACTGAGTTCCGGCGCATTTGGCACAACTGAAGGCGCAGCATAAGCCAACGAGGATACAGCAGCGAACCCTGTAATTAACACTGTGTGTAATATAGTACTTTTTCTCATCATGACATCTTATCTTAATAGCATTTAAGGCTTACAAACGGTACCCGAATGAATTCAAAGCGCGGGATTACCTAGTTAAAAAACGAGTATATTGAAACGGCGCTCAGTTACAGCCACCTTGTTACGATTGGTTACTTTTACTCAATGTTTGTCGAAAATAATGAGAGGTAGGTAGAGGTTTCGTCTTGAAGAATGAAACAGGAGCGAAAATAATTCCGTAACGCTATGTTTTTTGAGAGGAGAGAAAAAGCGCACAAGTCAATTCAGGGAGTAAGTTGGTATAGGAAAAGTAGTTGAGCTTTTATCCATATCTAAATAGGAAACAACAAAAACAACCAACAATAAGTCCAGTTAATTACTTACCAAGAAAACATATTGAAAACGCATCATAAAATCGCAATTAATTATCGATAAATTTAAAAACCTCAGATTATAATTTATGTAAATTTCATTTATTATTAAATCGGAGAAAAATACAGCTTTCCTTTCTTAAAACTAAGAGACGATTTTTTCGATGTTTTTAGGTTTATCTCATCAGAGAACTTGGTATAACAGTGAGGGATAAGGCATCCGGACTTAGCGCGAAAGGATAACCCACTGTTATTTAAGTTCACACGCTGCTTTTTAATTACTAGAGACTTTAAACTGCGGTTACCTTCGGTTTGTGCGGCTATTCTTTGACGTATCCCAACCCAGTACGACTCAAACGACGACATCATACATATCCTCTTTCATGATATAAGCATTAATAATTAAACATCGCTAAAAGCTAAGCTTGTCTTAAATAAAAGTACTAGAAATTAATTTTATTTCTTCAAAACAAATCAACCCGCATATTCCACATAAATTTAGTGGTTATGTCAAATATTAATTATCATTAATTTTATTTATAATGGATATAAAATCAGTTTATAATTTTTAAATAATTTAATTATTAGAAAGCAGTATGACCAGTCCATATTTAACATGGAAATATGAGCTTTGTTTTGCATCATAATATATAAATACATTAAAGATTCATCTACGAACTAAATGCTCTTCAAGAGGTGATATAAATTAGCATTTCGAGACTAAATGAGAATAAAAATAGCGCACCGTATATGGTGCGCTATAGATTTGATTAAGGTCACTGTATAAGCATAGATAAAACTAAACTCATTTGACGTAGCTAGGCCAAGATTGCTTATGGTTTAAGTTTCAATACTTTATCAATATCTTCTGCGCTGTGGCGCTCAGGTAACTGCTCCCATTCTTCACCCCATGAACGGTTCACAATTCGACCACGTTTTACCGCTTCACGCTCATCAATTACTTTTGCCCAACGCACAACGTTTTTGTAGCTTTCTACGTCTAAGAATTCAGCCGCATCGTAAGCACGACCCAACACAAGGTTGCCGTACCATGGCCATGTTGCGATATCAGCGATGCTGTACTCATCGCCACCTAGGAATTCATTGTTCGCAAGACGCTTGTCTAATACATCTAACTGACGTTTTGCTTCCATTGTAAAGCGGTTGATTGGGTACTCGAACTTCTCTGGTGCGTACGCGTAGAAGTGACCAAAACCACCGCCTAGATATGGCGCAGAACCTTGCAGCCAGAATAACCAGTTCATTACCTCAGCACGCTTAGCGCCTTCTTTTGGTAAGAAATGATCAAACTTCTCTGCTAGATAAAACAAGATGTTGCCAGATTCAAACACGTTCACTGGCTCAGAACCCGAACGGTCAACCAATGCCGGAATTTTAGAGTTTGGGTTAACAGCCACAAAGCCAGAGCCAAACTGGTCGCCATCGCCAATCTTAATCAGGTATGCATCGTATTCTGCTGCCGTTACGCCAGCCGCCAAAAGCTCTTCAAACATGATCGTCACTTTCTGACCATTTGGGGTACCCATTGAGTAAAGTTGGAATGGGTGCTCACCAACTGGAAGCTCTTGCTCATGACGTGCGCCAGAATCCGGACGGTTGATGCTCGCCCACTGACCGCCGTTTTCATTATCGTTTGTCCAAACTTTTGGTGGAATGTATTCGTTAGCCATTGTTTTCCCTTATTGTGTTTGAATGCATCTTCAAACTGACGGGTCTTACGCGCCAGCAAGCATTATTAACATCACCTCTTCGCCAACTGCGATTAGGCATACTCAAGATATTAGGTCGAATTCGCTAAATAAAAGTCCTGTAATCTCTTTTAGTTAGAACCTTTGGTTATGGGATTTTCTTTCACGCTATAAGTAAAAACGTCACGGTAATGTGAACTAGGTTCGAGATGCCAACGATGAGTAAGCTACACTCGGCGGCGCACCTCTATTTGGGGATTTAGAACAACCGCTAAACTTCAAAGTCACCAAGAATGAAGTTGTTCTGGATACCTTAGTTCAAACAACTTACGTGCGTGATAGGCAGTTAAGTTAGATAGTTAGAAAGAAAAACGCCCTTCACTAAATCAATGAAGGGCGTTTTAATGTATTCGAAACCGTTACTTAGCTGATTCAAACAAACCAGAAATACCTTTCAAAGGGAAAAGCCTTGCTTGCTCCAACCCTCTCAACGTTACCGTATTCAGGTCATCAATAAAGAAACGACTGGTCATCGTGTGTTTGCCACCATTAATGAAAATCTCGATGACAGAATTGTCGATATATATATCAATCGTCTGCTTAGCGTCCAATCTTGGTGCTTTTCGAATGCTACCAAATTCTTCTGCGTACAAATGAGACATGTGACGACGGTCCAGCATAAACTCGTGCTTTGTCGCACTAAAGACGATGTTGTCACCTTTGAGGTTACTCAGCTCAAGTTCAAAGCCATCGCCCTCAAGGTCTAATTGGATCAAACAACTTGTGCTTTCCAGTGTATGGGACTGTGCAAAGACTACCTCTTCTTTTCTTAAACTCTCCAATTCAGGGAGTGGAGTTTGAACAAGAAAACCATCTTTCAACGTTAGTTCTCTAGGAAGAGACAACATTCCTGCCCACTGGTGTGTGACCGATGGCGTGTCGATTTCTGGCAACCCTATCCATGCAATAAGAATGCGACGCCCATTCTCATCTAAATAGGTTTGTGGGGCGTAGAAATCAAACCCATAATCTGGCTGTAAAATATCTTGGTGGTTTTCTAAAGTCATCGACTCTAGGTTCAACTGATCACCCACGATATACGCGACAGAATAGATGTTTTTGAAATCATAAGGATTACTACTGCTCACGCCCTGTGGAGAAAACAGCATCACCGATTGACCATTAATCTCAAATAAATCAGGACACTCCCACATGTACCCAAGGTCAGAGAACTTGGTCTTGATAGGACCTTTATGCTGCCACGTTTTCAAATCTTTGCTTTGATAGAGCGCCATAGAACCATGCTCGGTTTTGGTTTGAGCACCCACCACCATCAAATAGTCGTCGCCTTTCTTCCAAACTTTTGGGTCACGAAAGTGCTCCGTGTAATGTTCGTTCTCAATGACTACACCGTGCTTTTCAATGCTGCCGTCTGAATCCATGGTGGCAAAACACTGTGTTGGGATTCGATTCCAGTTTTGGTCACGCTTGTTGCCAGTAAAAAACAGCAAAGCCTTGTTGTTTTCCACCAAAGCGCCGCCCGAATAGACACCATGTGAATCGTAGTCTTGGTCGGGATGAAGACCCACGCCATGATCAGTAAAATGGATGAAGTCTTTAGTAGAAAGGTGATACCAATACTTCATTCCATGGACTGGTCCCACAGGCGTCCACTGGTAAAAGATGTGGTGCTCACCATTGAAATAGCACAACCCATTTGGGTCATTTAACAGCCCAAATCTAGGGGCGATATGAAAACTAGGAAAGCCTTTATCTTGCTGACGTGAAAGTGTCATTTCTTCGATATCACACTGAGGGATTTGCTCAAGTCGACGATATCTTTGCTCTACAGTCCAACGGTTGTTTAAGCTCATAATTTTTCTCAACTGAAATTGGATCTGAAGATCATTGCCCAATAAATTGCAGCAACTCTGTCTGGGTCGGAAGCGCGGTCATTGCGCCTTTTTGCGTCGTCGCTAATGCACCACAGCCATTTGCCCATTGAATCGCAGAGCTAACAACAGGATGATTTTTCCAATCGTCATGCCGAGACAGGCATGCCAGTAGCCCTCCGACAAAAGCATCACCCGCACCTGTGGTGTCAATCGGACTAACGACTTGACCTGTGATCAGTTCACTCTGACTTTCAAAGACGCGCCAAACACCTTTCGCACCTTGTGTCACCAAGACCAAAGCAATATTCAAAGAGGCTATTTGTTGTAAACCTTGCGCCATCGACGTTGAGTCAGTTAAGAACAAAAGCTCTTCTTCAGAGAACTTAACCACATCGGCCATCGCTACAGCCTTCATCACGACAGCTTGGATTTCTGATTGATCTTGCCACACTTCATCACGCAAGTTAGGGTCAAAGCTAATGAAACCACCAGCGGCTTTTGCTCTTTTGATCGCCTCAAATGTGCTGCTTCTACTTGGCTCCTTTGCCAGTGAAATTGAGCAAACGTGTAGCCAGTCACCTTGCTTAAAGTTTGGGATGTCTTCAACAGACATAAACTGATCAGCGCTCGGTTTTACCATAAACGTAAAGCTGCGCTCACCTTGCTCGTCTAAATCCACCACCACTGTTGATGTTCTTTGCTCAGGATCTTTAACGAGAAATTCCGTGCTCACGCCCTCTTGATCGAGCGTTGATTGCATGAAGCGACCAAATGGGTCATCACCTACACGTCCAAAAAACGCACTCTTACCAGATAGACGAGCAATTGCTACGGCGACATTCGCTGGTGCACCACCGGGACATTTGAGTAAAGAAGTCTCAGATTCCGGTATTAGATCGACAACAGCATCACCAGTTACCCACACTTGATTCATCTTGCTTACCTTGAAATTAAAGCCCTGATAGTCCAACGTGTTGAACACCTTCACTACCAAGTAAAAATTGAAAAAGGCTAGCCAAGCCATTAGTGCTTGGCTAGCACCCCAAACATTTAGGAAAAGAAGTGGATTTTGGGGGACTCCACCCTTAAGGAGTTCAGATTAAGCCGCTGCTTTTCTACCAACTTTAGCGCGGTCACGCATACCAAGAACAATGGTGAGAACAAATGCGGTCAAGAACGCGATCACCATACCCGCGATGTAGTATCCAATCTTCTCTGGCGTAATAGAAATGATGCCTGGAAGACCTGCTGCACCCAATGCCTGAGCTTTCACATTAAACATTGTAATGAACGCGCTCGATAACGCCGCAGCGCAAACTGCCGCAATAAATGGGTAACGTAGTTTTAGATTAACACCAAACATGGCTGGCTCTGTAATACCCAGCAAACCCGTAACACCCGATGGAATCGCAATACCTTTCATCTTCTTATCTTTGCTCATCACGCCCACCGCCAACGCTGCCGCTCCTTGAGAAACGTTAGACATCGCCGCAATAGGAAAGATAAAGGTGCCGCCCGTCGTCGCAATATCCGCAAGAAGTTGAGTTTCAATCGCAATGAAGCTGTGATGCATACCAGTAATAACAAACGGAGCATAAATAAGACCAAATACCGCACCACCAACAAAGCCAGCAGTGTTGTATAGCCAGTTCAGACCATCACCCAATAGGAAACCGATATCACGCGTGAACGGACCGACGACAGTAAACGTCAGCAAACCCGCTATGAAAATCGCCAGTAATGGCGTTAAAAGGTTGTCTAAAACAGAAGGTATGACTTTACGTAAGCCTAGCTCAACCTTCGCAAGAATGAATGCCGATACCAAAACCGGTAACACCGAACCTTGGTAACCCACTTTTTGGATTTCAAAGCCAAGAATATTCCAAACCGGAATGTTGCCAGACACAGATGCGCCGCCGAATCCCCAACCATTCAGCAAGTCAGGGTGAACCATCAACATACCTAGCGCCGCCCCTAAATATGGGTTACCGCCAAACTTCTTACTGGCTGAAAATGCCAGCAGAATAGGCAGGTAAACAAACGGCGCGTTCGCAAACGTGTTGATCATGTTCGCCAAGTCTGTCAGTCCTGGGTTGGCATCAATCAAAGATTTGCCATCAATGAACAAGCCTTGAGCAGTCAATAGGTTATAGATACCCATCAACAAACCACCAGCGACGATTGCGGGAATGATTGGGACGAAAATATCAGACAGCCCTTTCACCGCGCGCTGAACAATGTTTTGTTTCTCTGCGCCAGCAGACGCAACGTCGTTGGTGGACATTTCATTCATCCCCGTCAACTTCGCCATTTCTGCATAAACTTGGTTTACGATGCCTGATCCAAAAATGATTTGGTACTGACCCGCAACTTTGAACTGCCCTTTTACTCCTTCAAGGTTATCAATCGCTTGTTCATCTATTTTTTGCTCATCTGCAACGGCAAGGCGTAAGCGTGTCGCACAATGCGCAAGTGCGGTGATGTTGCTTTTACCACCTAATAGAGTTAACAACTCTTTTGCTACTGCCGGATAATTCATTTCATACCCCATTGGATTATTATCTGAGCTTGCGAAATTTTCGGGAACGTTTGCAAAACAGATTTTTGCTCAATAAAACCAAATGATCAAAGATAAAGCAGAGAGAATGTGAGAATGATCGTCAAATTCTCTCCCTAAGAGCAGTATAGGAGGTTAGAATCGCTACTTATCAAAGAGCTTTTCATCTTCTCTTTGCAAACAATCCCAAAAACGAAAAACAGAATGGATAGGAACAATGGCGAGTCTGCATGATGTCGCCCGTCTGGCTGGCGTATCAAAATCAACAGTGTCACGGGTTATAAACGATGAGTATGGCGTAAAAGAAGCGACAAAACAGAAGGTCCGCCAAGCAGTAGCGGAGTGTGGCTATGTGCCGAACCAAGTCGCTAAAGATCTAAAATCTCAAAAGACCAATCTGGTTGGTGTCATTGTTCCTCGGGTTTCCTCTCATGCCACATCCCAAGGTGTCGATGGATTAACCGATGTCCTTGAAAAAGCCGGGAAACATGTCTTACTTGCTAGCACTCACCAAGCCCACGAAAAAGAACTGGAGTACATTCAGATCTTTAACCAAAAACGGGTTGAAGGGATCATTCTTTACGCCACCCACCTCGATTCCAAACTGGTAAAAGCAATTCAAAACTCAGCCGTTCCAGTTGTGCTCGTCGGTCAAGATGGTTCCATGTTTAATATTCCAAGCATCATTCATGATGACGCACGAGTAGGGTTTGAAGCGGGAAATAGACTGGTTGCAAAAGGTTGCCAAACTATGGGTTTTATTGGTGTGCAAGGTGACGATATCGCGGTAGATAAGCAACGCTCTGAAGGATTTGTTCAAGCGCTGCAACACCATGGTTTTGAGATCGCCTTCCATGCTCGTGGTGACTTTACAATCGATTCTGGCTATTCATTGGCAAAACAACACTTAACAAAGAACCCTAAGCTAGATGGCTTGTTCTGTGCGACAGACCGTATTGCTATCGGTGCGATGAGAGCGATTCAAGAGCTCGGGTTAACACCGGGTAAAGACGTTTTAGTGTTAGGAGTTGGTGATGATGAGCTCGCATCAGTGTGCACCCCAACCTTATCAACGTTTAACTATGCATTTGATAAAGCAGGGGAAAATGGTGCGAAACTGTTACTAGATAGAATTGCCAACAAAAGTTTTGAAATGAGTAAGATGGTACTAACCTTCAAAACAATTGAGCGTCAGTCCTGTTAATGAAAAAGCGCCAACTGATTTCAGTTGGCGCTTTTCTTATTACTCTTTGTCGGTTAGATCCCTTTAGAACCAAGTTTCCATTTGCAGTGCAAACAGAACTTCACCACCATCACCCATCGTTGCAGCGCCCGCATCCTGGCTAATCGAGTAGCCATTTAAGTCTTCGCTCCAATCAACGTAGCTAACAGCAAAACGTAGCTCCGGACGGTCAAAGAAACCTGCTGCGGTAGACATCTTAAGCGTTGGTGCAATTGTCGCTTTGTAAAAACTGCCACTTGCTTTATCAATCGCATTGTCTAGGTCCATGTATTGGTATGAGCCTTCATAAACCATCTCAAAGTTCTGCGTAAACTCTTGCGCTAAGCGGATGTTGAACGATGCCCACGTAAATTCATCATTTTTAGCAAAGCGATCTTGGCTGTGTTCTGCTAGCAACGCAGGTGCTACACGCCAGTTGTCGCTGATGCGTGTTACACCATAGCTAAACAAGCGTACGGCTTTTGCGTCTTCTAACAAATCTCCGTTTGAACCGATGCCTTTAAGTTCCGCACCCAATCCATCACCCATCAAAATACCGGTTTTAGAGAAGCCTTCACTCATGCCAAAGAAGTTATCGCCATGGTAGGCAAACATCGCATGTAAACCTTTGTCCGCTGCTCCTTCTACGCGATCATTGTTATCAGCTGACGTCATGCCGCTCAGCATCAATTGCCAATTACCGAAGCGGTTGTTCATTGTCGCGATATAGTTTTCAACATCCGTTGACGAGCTATCAATCTCACCAAAATCACGACCATAGATCGAGAAGTTTGCTTTCCATGATTCGCTCATTTGGACGTCATACACACCAGCACCAGTGCCAGATAAGAAAACAATATCCGAGTCAAAGAAGTGAATGTCAAAGTTATCACGGTCAAATCGTTTACCAGCCCAAAACGTCGCGTCAGCAGACGCACTTGATTCAGAGAACATGCTCAACTTGTTTAGCTCAGCATATACCTGACGAACGTTTAATTGACTCTCACTCGCTGTCCATTCGTTATTGGTTTCCGTACTATCTGCCAACATGATTCGGAACAATGCGCTGGAACCATCATCTGCAAAGCGTTTGTGAATAAGGTTTGCTTCCACATAATGATCATCCTCTACCCCTAATCGCCCAACTGGAGCGCCAATAGCACCAGCTGCCGTCATGTAAGGACCAGTGCCCACTGCACCATTCAGATCGTCATTAATCAGTAGCCCGGAACGAGCGTAGCCATGAAACTCAAAGCTTGAGGCTTTCTCATTTGCTTCTGTGGATGCTTTTTCTGTCTGCTCAAGTCTCTGTTCTAATTCATTAATTCGCTTTTCAAGAGCGTCAACATCTGTTGCTGCGAATACAGGTGCAGTAACCAGTCCAAGCGCTACTGCCATCGTCAAAGTGTGTAGTTTCATTTCCATAGTCTCACGTAAATTTATACTTAGGCATATTGCAAACGTTCCCAAGAAAAATCGCAAACTTATGGTGACTTTAAATGTCCATCTAAAGCCTGAATTTGAGAGCGCTCAGACTCAGAGCGTCTCTACTACTTGTATCAATGAGGGCGATAATATATAAACTTTTCGGGAACGTTACCGTTAAAAGGCCATTTTGTTACTTCTATCACGTTCAATTGTGTTACTTACAGAAAAATCATTAACCAGCGCACATTTGAATAGTAATGAGAAAGAGGCATTGAAAGCCTTATTAACAGGTGGCATTGTGGCAAAGACGTTGGCTCAACGTCTTTTATAGATTGTCTTGTGGTTAGAGCGCACAAAAACTTCATAGAATCAGTGAGAGAATTTGGCTCCATGCATTTTAATATCTACAAAACTCATTTTTTGAACATAAATGAGTTTTGTAAAATCTAATAATCTTGCTCATGGTCACTTCGGCTTCGAAAAGCCACTCATTACCAAAAAGTAATCAAGCTAATGCATCTCAACGTTATTCTCTTCGACTAGTAAGTATTTAATTTGATGTTGAAAATCTGCCTCAATTATATCTTCTCGACCTTTGGACATAACGGTGTCGTAAACCATGTTTACATATTCATACGACAGATATTTATCAAAAACATGAACTATATCGTCGTTAATTAAAATTTCACCGTAACAAGCTAAGTCTTCATCAAACGTATTTTGGTAACAAGATATTTTAGAACTATCCCATCCAGAGTAAAATTCGACACTCTTGACATCGTCATACATCGCAATTACTAACTTTTCGATTCCAAGCTGTCCTTCAGCCTCAAACCTCGACTCAAAGTTAACATAACCGATAGCAATACCTTCATTAGAAGCTGAGTAATCTTTATTAACTCCGTAGTGGACTTGATTTTCTCTAAGTTTAGCATTGCCAATAGCTTTCCAAGTTAGGCGGTTTCCGTCAATATTTTCACCAAATGTAAGCTCTTCTTTGACCTCAATAATTTGGTTCGCTAGTTGGTAAGTTAAAGGCAGGTCAAGATCCGGAACGTTAGTGGCAAGACTTAGACCTTTCCTGCTATGTTTTTCGTAAATTACCTGATGCTTTCTTGGCTCGGAGTGAGAGCTTACAACTATCCATCCGCTTTCTTCAGTAGATGGGTTAGTTGATTCGGAGTTACAACCCAAAATAAGAAGAGTTGACGCGCTAAACAGTACAGTTTTTAAGTACATAGTGAGTATTCAAAGTTAATTATTTCTTGGCATTATCATTTAAATTAATACCATGGGCAACAAAATCATACTTTAATACCTCAACAGCTATTCTATTTCGAAGTTAATATTTTTGATTAGCTACATATCTAGGTTAATAACAGAGAACGATGTAAAAGTGAATTATGTGTACTCACTCTATACTTAATCATACAAGTCCGGCAGTGAGAAACGAATAAAGTGAAAGTGTCAAAAGCCCGAATAACATTCCTCAAACAAAAAAGCCCTTTACATAAGTAAAAGGCATTTTTATTTTAGATTTTGATTAACGAGCTATAATACCAACCCACCGTCAATCTTGAGCACTTGGCCTGTGATGTAGGCGCTCTTGTCTGAGGTTAGGAAAGAGACGCCATTGGCAATATCTTGCACTGAGCCCATGCGCCCTAAAGGGGTTTTGCCTTCCATCATTTGAATGACTTTCTCTGGCAGGTTCTTGGTCATATCGGTGGCGATAAAGCCTGGCGCGACACAGTTGACGCGTATCTGTGCACCCTTTCTTGACAGCTCTTTCGCCCAGCCTTTGCTCATTGAGATGACGCCGCCTTTACTTGCGCCATAGTTGCTC
Organism: Vibrio sp. 1641; assembly: GCF_033339995.1. Lineage (NCBI taxonomy): Bacteria > Pseudomonadati > Pseudomonadota > Gammaproteobacteria > Vibrionales > Vibrionaceae > Vibrio > Vibrio sp. 1641. The sequence continues at coordinate 261,997 of NZ_JAWOVP010000002.1, read as the reverse complement.
TGGCCGATGTTACCATCCGTTCCCACTATAGAAGAAATGCTGACAATACTACCTGCACCCTGCTCTAGCATGACAGGAGCAACACGTTGGGTGAGTAAGAACACCGCTTTTAGGTTCACGTCGATCACGCTGTCCCAGTCTTGCTCTAACATGTCTGGCAACAATGCATCTCGAGTGATGCCCGCGTTGTTAACCAGAGCATCGATTCTTCCGTGCTGCTCTACAACACTTTCTACTACTTCACTGACGGCTTCGGCATCACACAAGTTGACTTGATAACTGCTTAGCTGCGCCGACTGACTCCATTCCACGGGAGATATGTCTAGCCCGATTACGTGGAATCCATCCTCCAGTAATTGCTCACAAATCGCTTGGCCAATACCACGAGCCGCACCAGTGACTACTGCTACTTTTTCCGGTTTCATCTTGGTCTTCCTTAAATGTTGAGATTACAAATTAGCTTGTATCCCTAGCGTTTTTTGTTTTTATGCCTAGTCGCGTTACAGCTGCGCTTCTCATACGCAGGGTCTTTTATATCTTATAAAAACTATAGAAACAGTCTGGGAGTCGGATGTGAACTAATCAAGGCAACTTGATGACTATGGCAAGAACAACGTAAGAAAGTGTGTTGGAAGGCGCAAAGTTACACGATTGGAGGGCTTGGATAGAAAAGTATTGGTCTGATTACTCAAATACTACGTCATCAGACCAATATTACTTGTCTCTTAATCTCTTACAAAAGCTGGTTTTGTTATTTTCACCAGAAAAGGCTGAAGCAAGAGATTAAACAACATGCCAGCAATAAACAGGGTGATCACAATACTCGCACCACTCGGTAAGTCATAGCGAGCCGATGCGGCAATACCCGATAAGATCCCAATTATACCAATGCTGATACTGGCGACAAAGAATCGAGTTCCCTTCAATGCTGCCGCACATAAAGCTGGAATCACCAACAAAGCAAATTCTAAATAAATGCCGGTTAACTTGACCGTAATGGGCATCAGAATAGCAAAGATCAGATAAAAACCACTACCGCGCATAAACGCAGGTTTTAACCAAACTAATAGCAACATCGCAGCGGTAATGAGTGCCAAAGGCCAGACGTCTGCCCAAGTCGCCCATAACAGTTGCCCATTAAGAATGCCTTGAATAAAGTCTCCGCCGTGTGGGTCTTTGCTCACCAGCAGGATTGCCAGCGATGCAGACACGACAAACAAGCTGCCAATCATGGGCTCTAAATGCTGCTGGTATCGTTTCTCCATTAAGGCGATCAAACCGCAAAGCATCAAAGACATCACCCAAGGGCCAATCATTTCGCCAAAGAATGAGCCTGAGAACAGCGCGTATTGGCTCAACCAGTAGTGGCTTAGTGCTGCCCCCAATGCCGCGACTTGCGCCACCGCCAAATCTATAAAGATGATCTGACGATTAAGAACTTGTTGCCCCAGAACGATGTTGCCAACTAACGCAATTACACCACACAAAACCGCAGGTAAAAGCCATGCATAATCAGCCATGGCTTAGATCTTCACAGGAACGGGCGGCACTAACACATCCAGTAAATCATCAATGACCTGATCGTACATCTCATCCAAGTTTTCACCCTCAGAAACGGTCAATGGCAGTTGAATCACAGGTTTGTCAGTATGATCTTGCAACCAGTTCGCTGGACGCTGATCCTGATGAGAGGAGTAAACAATCGCATCAAAACTGTCAGCATCTAACTTGGTAAGTGATTGCAGGTGAGATGTGGTCGGTGAAATGCCCGGTTTAGGTTCGAGATCGGCAATCTGCTTCATTCCGAGCCAATCGTACAAATAACGATACGTCGCGTGATAACCGACAACTTGCTTACCCTTTAAAGCAGCCCCTTTCTCATTCCATTCTTTAAGCTTTTTACGCCAATGAGCACGAAACTTCATACCATTCACTTGGTAACTTGGTGCGTTCTCGGGATCAATCGCTTTTAGGCGCTCTGTGACTTTACGAGATAATGGAATCATGTCATTTGCCGCAAATTGAACATGTGGGTTACCGTGAGCGTGTATATCTCCCATGCTACGGTCAACGTGAGCATGAGTATCTAACATGCGCACGAAGTCCGTCGCGTAGATCATGCTCGGCGCACCATTTTGCACCGCCGCATTGCTGCTACGAACTTGCAGCATAGGTAACCACCCCACCTCTAGCTCTGCGCCCGAACACATTGCCATGTCCGCTTGGCGCATCTTCGCAATCAAAGAAGGACGAGCTTGTACGTAATGTGGGTCTTGCTTAGCCGTTGTCGCTGAATAAATACTGGCATCTGGCGCGTGGCTTTCAAGAAAGGCTTTCCATTCTGGCTCACAAACGAAAATGTTTAGAGCCGAAGCAGGCGAAGCAATGATGGCAGCTCCTGCCGCCATCATCACCAAACTACATTTATTTAATGTCAGCTTAGAACGCATGAGCACCGTGCGCTCCAAATGTCATCACGTATTGCAGAGTGAACACGTTGTCTGTCTCACTGTCTTGGTTATCAATGCGAGTGTATTGCGCACGGATAGTACCGAAGTGAGAAGAATCCCATGCGATCATCGCATCCATTTCTTTATCATTCAGCTCAGTAAAATGCATGTGGTCGCCATGTGCATGACCATCGTAGCTTTCTGCTTCGCCGTAACGTAGACCTGCTGACCAGCTTGGGTTGAAGCGATAAACACCCGAAACATAGTAAGCGCTTAAGTTGTCTGGTGACTCTGCATCGTTTTTATATTTGCTATCTACCACACCGTCTAACAGCATGTATTCAGCCGATAGCGTGAAGTTGCTGTATTTGTAATTACCGTCTGGTGCCCATTTCCAAACAAAATCAGCACCGTAAAGGTTCGCACCTGTCACTGCTGCGCCATGATGGTGATCGTGCTCATGCTCTTCTTCATGACCGTGGTCGTGATCTTCGAATTCTTTAACCTTGCCGTTTTCGTTGCGCAGGTAACTTAAACCAAACTGCCAACTTGAAGATTCGGAGAAGTCACTACCAAGCTTCAGCGTCGTGGTGTACACGCCAACTTCAGAACTATCTTCGACAGAAGACATTTTGCTACCACTAAGCGCTTCTACACCAAGTTTTACATAAAGGTCGGTTGGCAACACGATGTTTGCACGTACACCATCATCGTAGTAGTGCGAGCCAAGGAAAGTACGATAAGCAATTGGACGCTCAACAAAGCTATCGGTGTGCATGTGTTGGTTGTTCAGGTAACCAAAGTCAGATAGGAATCGGCCAGCGCGCACGTTTACACCATATGGCAATGCCAAAGTTTCGATGAATGCCTCTTCAAGCTCTAATTCTGTATCATCACCATGACTTTCAAGAACCGCGGTCAATGCGCCGTAAAACTTGTCGTCGATATTTGATGAGAAGTTTAATTCCGTATGACCTAGACCAAAGCCTTCTTCGCGCTCAGAATTATGACGTTGGCCATCTTGGTAGTAGCCATCAACAACAACACCAATCTGTGGGTTCGATAGTGTGTCGGCAAAAACAGGGGATGCAAAAATGCTACCGATCACGAGAGACACCAATTTCTTATTCACTACTTTTTCCTTTTTGTTATGTTATAACATTTAATTTTGCGATGTTATAATATAACAATTCTCATTACACAAGCAGAAATTTAAATTAGGCTCCGATTTCATGTTCGTACTCAATCCATGAATTGGGCTATCAACAAATGAATCAATTGATGTTTTTTATACGTATACTAATGAGAATTAGTAATTAAATAAGTAACGGAATTTCAATATGTTGAATATGGATTTTTCAAAAAGAATCGTGATAGATACTGCTCAACAGGAATGGATCGCCAGCCCTTCCAAAGGTGTGTGGCGCAAACCTTTGGAACGAGAAGCCAAAGAATCAGGGCATACCACCAGCGTCGTTAAGTACGAGCCAAATTCGCAGTTTTCGACTCATCCTCACCCTCAAGGAGAAGAAATATTGGTGCTCGAGGGGGTATTCTCTGACGAATACGGTGACTACCCTGCCGGCACTTACCTTCGTAACCCTCCAGGAAGTCAACACGCACCATTTAGCAAAGAAGGCTGTGTGATTTTAGTTAAACTAAATCAGTTCGAATCTGAGGATCTTGAAACAGTTCGCATTAATACAAACCAAGCGAGCTGGCAGAGTGGTGTCGGTGGGTTGCAAGTCATGCCTCTGCATGATTTTGAGCATGAACATGTCGCATTGGTTAAATGGCCGAAAGGCGAGAAGTTTCAACCACACCGTCACTTTGGTGGTGAAGAAATTTTTGTGTTATCGGGGGAATTTAAAGACGAGCTAGGAACCTATCCTCCCTACTCTTGGATCCGAAGCCCACATATGAGCGAGCATTTTCCTTTTGTAGAGCAAGAAACGATCATTTGGGTAAAAACTGGTCACCTGCCGCTCCAAGCTCCTGCTCAGCACTCCTAATGTTTGCACACTTGGCATCGTCCATTGGAACTAAAATCGGCCCGCTATTTACGAGCCGATGATCATTTCGTCACTAAGAACCCATTATTCGCGAGTGGAGCCAGTCTTTGAGCTCAGCCCGGTTATGTTTTAATACGTTCATTTCGTGATCATCAATCGGGCTTCCTTGAAGTTCTAGTACGCGGATTTCCTTATCTAAAGCATTGTAGTTTTTAACGGTTTCAGCAAATGATGCATCGTTTTCGGTAAGCTGAGTAATGGTATCCAAATGTTCTGGGAATTCATGAGTTAATGAGTGATTTTCACCTAACATAGAGACCTCTTGGCTAGAGTTGTTGATGTATTTACCCGCTCATTTTTTGAGCGACACATTTCTAACCATAGCACTTCAAATAGCACAATATCGTCGATTTGAGCACACTTTTACTGAACTTCTTAGTCATGGTTTATCACTCTTTTAACCGCGCGACTCCGCTCGTTATTATTCTGTGTTTTATCAATAATCGACTACATTTAATACACTTCTCATAAAAAGGTACATCTAAATGAACAGCATGAAAATTGGCTTGATCAGTGCGTCAATAACAGTTGCGTTGATTGGCTGTAATTCAGACAGTGACTCTGTCAGCACAATGACTCCGGTTACCTTGTCTGTATCAGATGCCCCTATTGATGACGTATCAGAAGTGGTTATCGCATACAACAAAGTGGCATTTCTCCCTTTGGATGGTGGTACACCACAAGTTTTCGATGTGTATAAAACCGACGAAGACGGAAATTTCGTTGACGAAAATGGTAATCCTCTGCTCGATAATGAAGATCCAATACCATTAAGCGTTAACTTACTCGACTTCCAGGGCAGTGACGCTCAAGAGTTAGTGGACGACGAGCTGATACCCACTGGCAATTACAAACTCTGCGTGTTTGCGAATGATGGCGATCATCCGGATTATCCATCCTATGTTGTTGATGAAGCGACCGGCAATCAAATACCACTGACCGTAAAAGGTAATGGGGCTTGTCCGCAGGGGGTCGGAAAAGATCCGAGTTCTGGGGTACTGTTCTTTAATAATACCTTCGCAGTCAACCCTGACAACAACGAATTTGTGGTGGAGTTTGACCTGCGCCGTGGCTTAAAAGACGGAACAGGCCAAAACGAAGGCTACAGCATTCAACGCACCTCCGTCACTTTAATTAACACGGTTACAACGGGTGAAATTCAGGGAGATATCGCAACATTAACCTACCAAAACTGCGAAACGGATACCCCAAGCGCAAATGGGTATGCACACGCGGTCTACCTATATGAAGGAAATATCGCCGAAGAGAACATGGGGCCATTTGCAGGCGCAGAAGGCCAAATAATGCCAATCGCAGCGGCGAACGTAGTGGAAGACATTGATGAAGCAAATTACGAATATGAATTTGGCTTTGTAGAGCCCGGTACGTACTCCGTCGGCTATACCTGTACCGCAAATGACGATTCTGTAGATGGTATTGTTGCAGGTGAAACCTTTAGCATTTATCAATCTACCAGCGGAATTAGCGTCTTTGTTGGTACCGATACAAACGCAAACTTTTAATCTCTCTAACACTGCAGACCCTGCATGGGTCTGCTTTTTTTGCTATTCCAACTGAGCACGGATTATGGTCTTTGTGACTTTTAAACCTCTTCCCAATAAGGTGGCGTGCCATAGTATTCAGCAAAGTAATCAATAAAGGCACGCACCTTAGGCGCAATTAAACGAGAGCTTGGGTACACAGCCCAAATCCCAGCATCCATCGCTAAAGGGTGATCTTCGAGTACTTCCACTAGCTGACCACTTTGTAATTCTTGATAAACACTCCAAACCGAGTTGATAGAAATACCTAACCCGTTTACCGTCGCGTCTCTCATCGCATCACCATTATCGGTTTTAAAACGACCAGAAGTTCTTACATTGAACATTCCATCTTTTGTATTGAATGACCAATTATTCATTCCAACTAAGTTAATACATTCATGATTCGTCAAGTCTTGGGGCTTGTTAGGTCTCCCAAATTGTTCAATATAATCTGGTGATGCAACGATAATACGACGATCTGGCGCAAGCTTTCTTGCGACCAATGAAGAATCTTTCAACTCAGCGACACGAATGGCGACATCAAAACCTCCCTCAACCAGATCAATAATGGAATCAGAAAATCGGCAGTCCACGGTTAACCCTGGGTAACGCGCCATAAAACCTTTTAATGCGGGCACAATATGCAAGCGACCAAAAGTTGCAGAGGCGGTTATACGTAATACTCCTGTTGGCGCACTCTGCCCTGATCCAACAGCTCCCCTTGCTGCCTCCACTGTTGCAAGGACCTCCTCCGCGTGAGGTAAAAAAGCCTGCCCCTCTTCAGTTAAGGAAACTTTGCGTGTGGTGCGATGAACTAAACGAACTCCTAAGCTATCCTCAAGTTTGTTGATGTGCGCACTAGCGACAGCAGGAGAAAGTCCAAGCTCCTGACCAGCCATGCTGATGTTGTGTGTCGAAGCCAAACGGACAAATAGCTTTACATGATCGATGTTCATTTAATTTTCAATTATTTGTAAAAAATCATCATATAGAGCTTAGCATTTTATTCCTTACGGATAGTAAATAAATACTCCAGTTAGAAAAAGCTGATGGGCAGATAGAAGTCCAGCTCAAACGCCTCATCATGGCTAAGGAAATGGTTTTTATGATAGTGAACATAAGCGGGAGTAGAACGCTGCTTAAAGCCTGAATTCGGCAACCACTTCTCTAACACCATACTCAATTGAGGAAGAAGCTCTCCATATACCCCTGTTAAGCGAAAAACAGCATGCAAACCACCCGGAATCGTCATTTGATTCACGACACCGCGTACTTTAAGCGGCTTATCAATCGCCATACAAGCCACATAGCGACACTTATCGAGCTCGACCCAAGCGGGGTTGGAGTGATGCAAACCGTATTGAACCGAAAAGTCCCGATTCTCAGAGCTTGCCCACGCCTTCAAAATCAGCCACGCATTGCGAATGGAACGGCTATAACCCTCATGCCGCACATAAGCCGCAAAGCGTTGTGGAACCTCCATAATTTTAGGTTCTGGCAACTCGCGTTTAGCAACCCGATGATAACCCGCAGCCACTTCCGGATCTTTTAGATACGGCTTTTCTGCGACTTGTAAATCATGCTTTCGCCACGCGCCAGGAGACATAGCGAACGTTGCTTTAAACGCTCGGCTAAAAGAAGATACCGAGCTAAAGCCGCACTTGTTAGCAATGTCTAACACCGACGAGCTGGTATCAAACATCAGTTGATTGGCGGCGTATTCCATTCTTGTGCGACGGATATATTGATGGACAGACTCCCCTACCACATCTTTAAAAATACGATGGAAGTGCTGTTCAGAATAGGCTGCTACATCTGCTAGCTCTTTAGCCGATAAATCTCTGCTAATGTCCTGGTGAATGTAAAACAGCACGTCATTGATTCTGGAAACTTGTTGATGGCTCACGGAGTAAACTTTCGCTTAAATAGCATAAATGGACATGTTTAACAGCATAAATGGACACACCAAGCTTGGCAATTTACCTATACTATTTCTGACATAAAAAAGACAATTACGAGAAGCACAGCACATGGAAATCGCACAGTCATTACAACAAACTAAGTCATCCTACATCCGAGAAATCCTCGCAGCAGCGAGCGATAAGAACGTCATTTCTCTTGCAGGTGGCTTGCCGGACGAAAAAACCTTCCCGATCGACTTAATGAAACCGACGCTCGAAAACCTCGCTAATATGCCAGAGGTGTTTCAATACGGCGCAACAGCAGGCTACGCCCCGCTACTTAACTTTTTGACCGATTATTACCAGCTGCCGGAATCTCATTTGGCTATGATCACAACGGGCTCTCAGCAAGGGCTAGATTTGATTGCGCGTGCGTACGTAAATCCGGGCGATAAAGTGGTGATGGAAGCACCGAGCTACCTTGGTGCTATGCAAGTACTCGGTCTAGTGCAAGCCAACATCGTGACCGTTTCACAAACCGAGTGTGGCCCAAACCTTGAAGAACTCGAACAATGCTTTGCCACGCAGCAACCAAAAATGTTCTACGCCGTACCCGATTTTCACAACCCAACGGGCGTATGCTGGGCGCTAGAGACTCGCCAAAAAGTTGCCGAGCTTTGTATCCAATACGACGTTGCATTCATTGAAGACGCACCATACCGTGAGCTGCGTTTTTCTGGTGAAGCACTGCCGCTAGTTTCGGATTTCTGCCCGCAGCACTCCATCGTATTGCGCTCTTTCTCCAAAATAGCTTCACCAGGCTTGCGTATTGGTGTAGTTACGGGCAAGAGTAGCTACCTTGAGCCACTCATCAAAATTAAACAAGGTGCCGATCTGCACTCTAGTATTCCTATGCAAGCTTTGCTGCATGGTCTACTGCAACATGACAACTTCGAAACGCACATTTCAACCATCTGTGCGCTTTACAAATCACGTTACGATGTCATGTTTGCTGAACTGCAAAAACAGCTGCCAGAAAGTTGCGTACTCAAACCCGTCGATGGTGGTATGTTCGTTTGGGTCGAAATTCCAGAATGTGACACCTTCGAACTGGCGAAAAACCTTCTCGCAAACTGGGTTGCTGTAGTGCCGAGCCCGGTCTTTTATCCAGAAGGTTCAAAGGTAAAAGCCGCTCTGCGTCTTAACTTTACCAATGCTACACCAGAAGAACTGACGACAGCTGTCTCTCGACTCGCGGATGTCCTCAACACGTTGTAATTGAGCGCGAGTGTAAGAACCTGCCTTTGAGATTCGAAAAAGTCTCAAAGGCAGCATCAAAAAAGTTCCCCAAAAAATTTATATTTTTCCTTCAAATCAACTCTCTACAGTAAGTGCCTGTTTTCTCTTGAACCTCTCACTCATATAAAAATGAGAACTCAATCACGTATTTGATGGTTAGAAAAGTTACGTCTATCTTTCAGTCAAAGACATCAACTTCGCAGCGTTAATGCTCTCAATTTCAGACACTTTATCAATCGTGGCTTAGCGGTTGATAAACGACTAAAAAAGCATCTGTGGGCATACCCACTACGAAGGGTTGACCAGAACCATTCTGAATGTCGCGAGCCAATCTTTTGATTGGCAATTACGTCAGTGAATCGCACCAAATGACAGAGGGGGTTATCAGGATGAATACTCAAACCACGACAGGACTCGTCACCATCGGCTGGTCCGTTACACTTTCACTTTTTACCGCATTCGCCGTGTATGCCAATACGTCGCCAAACTGTAGTGACGTATTAGCGGGCAACACAACCGCCGCATCGCAAAAAATGATGGTTTTATTGGGCGAAGACATCACCAAATCCAACCGTATAACTACGGTGATTCCAGCCGAAAACAATCCATTTGTGACCGAAGAACTGGTTTCGGTTTCTAACGACGTATCGCCAAACGGTCGTCTTTCACAAAAGAGTTTGGACGAGATTCGGAAAGTCCGCTCAAATCTAGAGAAAGCAGCACAGGAAGTAAGCCGATTACAGGGCACTTTTGAAGTGGCTTTCATCAGTTTGATTGATGGTTACTGCCAATTTTCTAATCATAAACGTACTCAACATGCCAAAATCGACTTTGACCATTTGGAAGGCCTCACTTTGTATTCAATCCCCGCTTTAATAGCAATGGTCGATCAGTCGTACTCCATGGCAAAGAATCGAATCGCTAATGAGCAGAAACAGTTAAGCAACATTGAAAAAGAGAAACAGCGGCAGAAACAACAAGCAACCGCGGCAGCAGCCGCTCGTTACCAAGACGGTAACGTACTCGTAAGAGTCGAGAACTTTGATGGCGCTAATGTGACATTTTCCGTTACTAACATTGGATCACAAGGATCATTACAACCAAATTTCAACACGTTTAATGCCTATCGCACAGAAAGTGGAGAATTAATCTACAAGTCAGAATCTTTACTACACCTGGCGGATACTGCAGGTAACACACTTGAAACAATGGGTATCGCTGAGCTCTCATCACAAGGTGGAAGTGACATATCGATCTCTCCTGGAGAAACCCGAAAATTCGTTACTAGCATTGCTTCAGAAGTCGCGCCACATACACAGTTGAGCTTAGAGTTTCCAGCCAAAGTACTTAATACCGAGCGAGACTTTACGTTGTCGTTTTCTGATACATCAGCGGTGGCGACAGCAAACGTCAATTAACGCAAAGTCTCCAGTATTTGTAGAGCGCATCAAAGACAGGCGAGCAGCGCCTGTCTTTCAATTATGATCAAGCCAATAGCTACTGTTTGCACTTGTAAGCATTTGCAAACATCGTCACTGACGTAGAAAAGCTCAACGGTTGATATAAGTACAAGGTATCTGCGCCTAAATCTGCCGCCTTGAGGCGCATTTGGTTTAACGTACCCCAAACCATGTCTTTATCGGCGTGAAGCCAATAGTCGTAAAAGTGTCCTTCTGAGCCGATCACGGTACCCATTAGCTCACAGTTTTCAATCGCATTCACATTGTCCCAAAGCACCTGTACTTGCTCAGATTCTTGAGTTGGGAACGTCACACATCCCGTTAATGATGCCGCTAACGCGAGAGTCATCACTCGCTTTTTCATACTTATATCGCCAAAAATTTTCATAGATGGCAGATTTTATGAATGGCTGATGTGATGACTAGCAAAAACTTTTTATCGCGTGTTCAAGCAAACTTAATGGACAACGGAAAAGACTCAAAAGGTGATCATGCAACTAGCGAGCAAAAACCTAATCACTCAAACCTAGCAATAAAGCTGTATCTGAGATACAACAGTAATGATTAAATAGCCGCGAGGGATAGAGTTTGGTTGCTAAAAATAAGCTAATTCGCTACACAGCTACGGAAGTCGCTGATGCATTTGACAAAGAAGATGAGCTCATTAAACAAGTTCAGTCCAACCAACTCTCGCAAGTGCTATTGCTTTGGCAAGTAAAAAGTCCAACGCTCGTGCTTCCCGCGGGTAAGAAATGGCCAGTGTCTAATGAGTTAGAACATGCGTTAAATACGTCTGGCTGGAAGCTCTTTTCTCGTAAAACCGGTGGTGCCCCAGTCCCTCAGGTGCCAGGTATTATCAATCTATCCCACATTTACCACTGGCCAGAAGGCGAGCCTTACAACATCAAAAAAGCGTATCTCGATTTATGTGCGATATTAACGGTTTTCTTTAAACAGCTCGGCGTGAAAGTGGATGTTCATGCTACGCCTTATTCCTACTGCGATGGCGAGTACAACCTCAACATTGGCGGGCAAAAAGTCGTGGGAACCGCGCAGCGTGTTTTACTTAAAAAAGGCGGCGGACAAGTGGTATTGTCACAAGCATGCATTCTGATTGATGCCGACGTCGAGAAGATTGTCGAACCAGTACGAATGTGTAATCAGTTTTGCGGTCACAGCGATGATATTCGTGGTGATGTCCACACACCGCTCTTCCATCATATATCCGGCCGTCCGTCGGTAGATTCACTCTTTCAGCAATTAACTAGCGCGTTTTTAATGCATGCAAAAGCGGAGTAATGAAAGGATCAAGCGTCCCCCTTGCTCCGAAAAGCATTCGATAAACTCAAACTGCATGCCGTGATAACGATGTAAGAATGGGCATCGCCAACGTAAAACCATTCAATCGATCGATCAAACCAGTTATCAGTTTTGCCTGCCAAAAATAAATGAGATCCAGTTCAAATATTTATCCATGACGGAATTAGTTGAAGCCTGCGCGCAAAAGCCTCAGAATGTCGCACTTTTCGCACCGATTTATTTTCGGCGCGTTGTTATCTAACTCTACAATTGAGAATCATACATATGGGTTTTACCTCGTTAGGTCTATCTGCTCCAATCCTTAAAGCTATTCAAGAGAAAGGCTACGACACCCCTTCGCTAATTCAGGCAAAAGCAATTCCTGCTATTTTGGAAGGGAAAGACGTAATGGCAGCAGCGCAGACTGGTACAGGTAAAACTGCAGGCTTTACGCTACCGATTCTTGAGCGTTTATCGAACGGCCCTCGCGTTCGTGCTAACCAAGTTCGTGCACTTATCCTGACGCCAACACGTGAGCTTGCGGCTCAGGTGCAAGAAAACGTGTTTATGTACAGCCGTCACCTTCCACTAAGCAGTGCAGTTGTTTTTGGTGGTGTGAAGATCAACCCGCAAATGCTGCGTCTTCGCAAAGGTGCGGATGTGTTGGTCGCGACACCAGGGCGCCTGATGGATTTGTACAACCAAAATGCGGTGAAGTTCGATCAACTGGAAGTGCTAGTGCTGGATGAAGCAGACCGTATGTTGGATATGGGCTTTATCCGTGACATTCGTAAGATCCTAGCTCTGCTACCAAAACAGCGTCAGAACCTACTTTTCTCGGCAACTTTCTCGGATGAAATCCGCGACCTTGCGAAAGGCTTGGTGAACAACCCGGTTGAGATTTCAGTGAACCCGGCGAACTCGACGGCGAGAACGGTTGAGCAAAGCATCTACCCTGCAGACGTGAAGAAAAAAGCACCGATGTTGGTTAAATTGATCAAAGACGGCGATTGGAAGCAAGTGCTGGTGTTTACGAAAACGAAACACGGCGCAAACCGTCTGGCGAAGTTCCTGATCGAACAAAATCTACCGGCTGCTGCCATCCACGGCAACAAGAGCCAAGGCGCGCGTACCAAAGCACTGGCGGATTTTAAATCGGGTGAAATTCGTGTATTGGTCGCGACGGACATTGCTGCGCGCGGTATCGATATTCCTCAATTACCACAAGTGGTGAACTTTGAGCTACCTAAAGTGGCAGAAGACTACGTTCACCGTATTGGTCGTACTGGCCGCGCGGGCGAAGTAGGTAAAGCGATTTCACTCGTGTGTGCACTAGAAGCATCTGAGTTGTTTGCGATTGAACGTTTGATTCAAGAAGTACTACCACGTAAAGAGCTGGAAGGTTTTGCGCCAACCAATGTGGTTCCTGAATCCAAACTGGATACGCGCCCAATCAAACCGAAAAAACCTAAGAAACCGAAAAAACCAAAAGCGCCAAATGCTGCGGGCGAAAACGCTCCGGCAACCGAAAAGAAAGCGGGCAATGGTGCAAACAAACCTAAACGTCGCTTCAACGGTGGTAACAACGGCAACAAAAACAGCACCAACCAAGGCGGTGCGGGCAAGCCTAAAGGCAACCGTGAAGGCCAAGGTCGTGCACACAGCAAACCAGATGACCGTAAACCTAACGGCAACAAGCCAAATGGCAATAAACCGAGTGGAAATAAACCAAACGGTAATAAGAGTGGCAACGCTGGTAAACCGTCTGGTAACCGCAAGCCAAACAATGCTAAACCTGCAGGAAACAAACCATCAGGTCAGCGTCGTAAGCCTCGTCCACAGGCCACAAACTAATCTGCAAACAGCCCGATAGAAAATACAACAAAGCCGCTGATAATCTCAGCGGCTTTGTCTTTCTTAGAACACAGTTTTTAGAACACAGCTTTGTTAAAACAGCCTACATTAAAGGTGTGATTCGAATATCTGCGATTTGCGCTTCGTTCTTTTCACCCTCAATACCACCAGCGTAGATGTAGGTTTCATTCGATTTGAGGTAACTCATATTGAAGTGGTCCTTCAGCGCGATCTGATAGGTTTTTCCCTGCTCCAACGCCACTTCAATTGGCGTTGAGTAACGCATACCTTGGTTTTCACCAATATGGCCCATCTGCAAGTAACCTTGACCAACCACTTTACCTGCATCATCCAGTACCTCTAACAATTTCACGGTGTTCGTGATGCCGGTATTAAGTTGTCCTAGGTTATTGTTGTACCAAGCATCGAACTGGTAAGTGCCCGTTACAGGAGCTGTAAACGACTCTGCACCTTTTACGATGCCACTGTCTTTGCTCACCGTAACCACTGAGACATTGTCTTTGAGTGGCTGATATTCGCCATCAAGTTTGATGCGGCTCTCTTCACCGACACAAACCGGTTGGCTTGGGTTAGAACGGAAGCCTTTATCGTTAATGCTTTCAGCCAAATAACAAGCAAAACCTGTTGGCGTATCGGAATAAGATTGAGCAATCACGTTCTTTTGAATCAGCTCGCCATTGCGATACAAGTTCACGTTGTACTTGCTCGTCACGTCAATCGAAACCGAATTATCAACGCTTTTTACCACCAATGTTGGCTCTTGCGGAGAATAAACGCGACTGTCTTCACTCACATACGGTTTCACCCCAGAAACTAAAGTAATGCTGCTATCTACATTCACAAACGCGCCCAGTGTCACGTGGAAATGCCCCTCTTCGTCCATCGTGACATTTTCAACTGGGTAGTAACCTGTTTCATCTTTGCTTACTTCAGGCAAGTCAATCGTTACCGAGTAGTTCTTTCCTTTGAAGGCAAAGTTTTCCAACGTGATTTGTTCAGACTGAGCCAACAAGTTATTGCGCACCCAACTTGTGATAAATGGCTTCACTTCCAAATTACCCGTTTCGGTATGGATGCCGAATAGGGTCTCTATCACCATGTTCAAGTAGCCACCCACAGACCAAAGCTGACGCTGAGAGTTAATAACTGGGCCATCCATGCTTGGATCTTCACCATGATCACTATGGATGATGAATGACTTACCAGAAAGCCACTCTAAGTTTTCCATGTTGGATAAATTAGTTGCCGTGCCACGAACCAACGATTGAATCGCATTGTTCGCCGCAGCCACGTTTTGTGTTTGATGCGCGGCGCGCAAGCTGTACGCGGTAACAAATGGCCAAATTGCGCGATTATGGTACACAGGCACGTCCGGTTGTTGAGGGAAGTAAACCGGCACGCCAAACTCACTGTGTGGGTAATTGGCCATGATTTGTTTCGCCTGCGCATCACTTGCCACGCCACTGATGATCGCCAACGCTTCGCCCAACATATCGTATTTGTCGACCGCGATGTCTTTGCCATTGTCAAACAAATAGCTTACGTACATACCGCGTTCGGCATTCCAAAACTGATCGTTGATAGCGGTTTTTAACTGCTCAGCCCACTCGGTGTATTTGACCGCGTTGGTTGAGTCGTACTTCTCTGCCAACTTAGCCGCGAGCTGAATCGCGCGATAGTGAACCACGTTTGTCGATAACGCTTTGCTGCTACCAATCGCATTGACATCGTTTGGCGTCCACGTTGAATACGTTTGCTCACGCCAATCGAGGAAGGATTGTTCACCAGTGTATAAACCGGATTTCGCATCAAAAGCCGCCAGGCGATCGGCTTCAAGTGTATTGCTGATAGCTTTATATGCGCGCTCAGCAAACTGGTTGTACTCTTCTCCATCCAATGCCGAAAGTAAGCGTTCTGCACCAAGCGCCCAAGTCGTGCGGTCGGTACTGATTGGCCAACTGCCGCCAGTGCCCGTGTCTTGCACAATCTGCTCGCCATCGTATTGCTGATCGGTCGTGTCGCGGAAAGCAGACAATTTGAAATTCAAACCATTTTGCACCCGAGTTGGATTCATCAATGCAAGCGAAAGGTCTGCTGCGTACGCCAAATCACGCGTCCACACGTAATGCCACTTCGCGCCCGTCTCAAAAACTTCCGCTTTGATTGGGTTGTTGTAGTTGTAATTGCCGTCTTTGATTTCAGAAACAGCAAGCTGGTCTAGCTCTTTCATCGTCAACGCAAACAACGCGTCAAACGCGACATCATCCGACACCACTCGCGGCCCTGCTTGCTCATTAATCACTAAGCCTTGGTCGAGCGCATCACGCAATTCTGTCGTCGTTGAAATACCAAATTCACGCAGTTCAGCTTTAGGATCTTTCACCGAGAAAATCACGGTATCACTCGAGTCATCGTAATTGGCGAACAGTTTCACTTCTCTGCTCTGATGCCCTTCATGCACCATTGCAGGGTCGAGAATCGCATCAGAGTAGTATTTTTCCGCTTCTTCTTGCGTTGCTTTCGTCACAGTCATTGTCGCGCGACTTTCATCGGCAAAGCTCACAGAAAACTTGTAATACCCTTTGTCTTCAAACGTGATCTCAGAGTTGCAATCATCGTTCATACACGCTTCATTCGTGTCCGGTTTTGGCAGGTACTCTTGAGCTTTATCGAACGCCGCGGGCTCCTCAAAATAGGTGTATTGGATCTGCCAACCCGGATCAGCAATCTTGAACTGATTGCTACCTCGAGCGACGCGCAGTACGGTTTCGTACTCGTTATTACCCAAATAGTTTAGCTTGGCATGCTCTGCCGTGCCCCAATCCCCATTTAAACCACGTAAATATAAGTCGGCTGAAATAATTGGTTTGTCGACCGGCACAGGCGCATCAGAGGAATCTGACCCACATCCAGCAAGACCAATACAAGACGCGACAGCAAGCGCAATAAAACTCGGTTTCATGTTCATCCCTTAGATTGTTGTTTTGGCGACAGTCTAAAGAACACCCTTTTGATGGGAAAATAGGAAGTCAGGAGCGAGCTATAGATAACATCTATACGTCAAACCCCAACAGTGATGTAGATCTATGAAATGCGCATAATTTCAATCAAATGAGATTACAGATTTGTGATTTATAAATGAAATTGTGCAAAATACCCCTCGTTCTTAGAGGGGAAAGAAAATGGACAAATCTCTGCAGCAATTTTTACTGGTTGCACGCTGCCAAAGCATCAGTGCTGCGGCAAGAATGGCAGGGTTAAGCCAGCCAACGGTAACAAGCAATTTAAAGAAGCTGGAAGAGAATCTCGGCGTGACGCTGTTTGAACGTCATCCTAATGGCATGGTGTTGACCGAATACGGACGCATCCTCTATCGCCATAGCAACGCGATGCAGCATGAATACAACCAAATGATGCAAAGCATTGATGAACGGAAACAGTACCAAGTCGGAAAAATTAAAATGGGTACTGGCGATGCGTGGTGGCCGCTGTTCGTCAAACAAGCACTCAATGACCATCTGACCAAGCAACCATCGGCATCTACGCACGTCGAATTTGGCAACCACTTAGGCTTGATGGATTCATTAATCAACGAACAGATTGAATTCTTCATCGGCCACGAGATTGTCGGCTTGTCGTCTAAATGCGATGTTACGTTTATTCCACTATTTCAAACGGTTGATGCCTATTTTGTTTCCCCAAACCACCCACTTCTAGGGAAAACCGTCACCGAAGATATGCTGCACGAATACCCAGCTCTTTCGGTCACTTATGATGCTAAGAAATTCGCTCACGTCATCGATAACCCAATCCCGAAGCAAAATGAACGCGAAAGGCAGCAACTGGATGACAGACCGACTTACGAAGTGGATTCTCTGCTCGCCAGTATTGATGTACTGAAAGAAAGCGTCGCGGTGATGTCTTATACCGGGCACCTCAAACCGTATTTGGAATCCTTTGGCTTACGATGCTTAACCATGGAAAACGAACCAAACCCTGGCACCGTCGGGATTTATCGCCACCGCCGAGAAACCTCTGAATCGCATCTAGATCTGATTGCTGGCATCACTCAGCGCGCTAAATTGCTCAACTAGAAAGTCCAAAAACAGGCGAACTCTTTTCGGTTGATATTGGCGGCTCTGATAAATGACATGCAGATCCGCTTCAGCGCCTTGCGAGAAGGCGCTGAAGTTTTTCATATACCCATCCAAAACCGTTACTAAACATTGTTGTTTGAGGTCTTGCTGAATATCTAAAATCGATTTCAACGCAATCCCCGCACCGTCCAACGCCCATTGTCGAATCACTTCACCATCATCAGAAAAGCGCTTTGGCGTGACCGTGATCGTTTGGTGAGACTCTTCATCTTTAAAGTGCCACGTTTTTAATTCTTCATTGCTGCGCACCATGGCTAAGCAGCGATGATCCGCGAGATCTTGTGGACAGTTTGGGACACCTTGCTTCGACAAATAATCAGGTGACGCGCACAGCACGCGTTGACTCGACGCCAGCCTGCGCGAAATGAGATTGCTGTCTGCTAACTCGCCGTAACGAATCACCAAATCGAGCCCCGATTCAGCCAAGTTCGATAAATTGTCATTAAGATAAAGATAAGGCGTCACATCCGGATATTGCTCAGAAAAAGCCGACACCATCGGCGAAATAATTTGTTTGCCAATATCTCGTGGAGCTGAAATTTTCAACGTTCCGCGCACTTCCGAAATACCCGTTTGCAGTAAGTTTTCCGTCTCTTTCACGCTATCAATGATGTTCAGACAAGCTTGATGGTACATTGCCCCTGCGTCCGTGAGTGATACGTGGCGTGTGCTTCGGTTGAGCAGCTTTACGCCATAGCGTTCTTCTATCGCTTGCAGCCTTGCCGTTACCGTCGCCGGAGACAAACCTAACTCCCTTCCCGCCGCTGCCAGACCTTGATGTTGAACGATGCTGACAAACAACGTCATATCCGAAAACTTATCCATCTTCGCGCCCTTATTATTTGGAAAAACTGAATAATCAATTCAGATATAACCCAATTATCAAATTAAGTCGAATCCATATACTGACCCTATCAACATTGTTTAGACCCAGAACGTTATGTGACAGGGCAAAGTTAAACGCCGTAACGCTGTTCAACGCACAACAACACGCCCTGCCCAGCCAAGAGATAGGAAACAAAAAATGAAACTGTACATTTATGAACATTGCCCCTTTAGCGCCCGCGTCCGTTTTGTTGCAGGCATGCTGAATATTCAACTCGACGTCATCAACATTGCTTATGACGACGAGAGCACCACCACAAACATCATCGGCGCAAAACAAGTTCCTCTTTTGATCAAAGACGATGGTGAAGCCATGGCGGAAAGCTTAGACATCATCAACTACTTCCTTGAATTGGCATCTTCCAATGAAAGCAGCCAACCCTCAGCACCGGTTTTAGACTGGCAAAAACAAGCGTTTTTACCGCTACAAAAAGTCGGATATCCGCGTTGGTCAAACATGACGTTACCGGAATTTGCAACAGAAACCGCTAAACAAGCATGGCGTGCAAAAAAAGAAACCGAAGCGTTAAATTTTGAAGCCTTGATTAACGATACACCAGCGATTGCGAAAGAAGTCGCCGCTTTGATAGAACAAACCAAACCCTTGCTCAACCTAAGTTCAGAAAAGCAAACGTCACTGGTTGATCAAGCCATTATGTTTTCCATTCTACGCGGCTTTTTCAGTGCGCCCGAAGTGCAATGGGATCCAGCCGTACTTCACTGGATGGCAACCGCTCGTAAAGCGACCAACGTGCCAGTACTTATCTAAGGAGCGCAACATGAAACAAAGAACAAATAAGCTGTTTGAACCAGCTCAACTGAAAGCGTTGTCACTACAAAACCGCATTGTCATGGCACCAATGACCCGCGCACGCACCACTCAGCCGGGCAACATCCCGAATGAGATGATGGCAACGTATTATCAACAGCGCGCTTCTGCCGGGCTGATCATTTCCGAAGCCACACAAATTTCGGACGATTCTCAAGGCTATTCGTTCACACCTGGCGTTTACACCGATGCGCAAGTGGCGGGCTGGCAAGGTGTGACCCAAGCGGTCAAATTACAAGGCGCAGCGATGTTTTGTCAGCTATGGCATGTGGGCAGAGTGTCTCACCCAACATTCCAAAATGGTGAACAGCCTATCGCACCATCTGCGCTCGCTCCGGTAGAGACGCAAGTTTGGATTGCAGATGAACAAGGCAACGGCAATATGGTCGATTGTGTTGAGCCACGCGCAATGACACAAGCGGATATCAACCGAGTTGTCGGTGATTTCGCGAACGCAGCCAAACGCGCCGTTGAATCGGGTTTTGATGGTGTAGAAATCCACGGCGGGAATGGGTATCTGATCGATCAGTTCTTAAGAACCAACTCAAACCATCGAACAGACAACTACGGCGGTTCACGAGAAAATCGTATCCGTTTTCTTATCGAAGTGGTGGATGCAGTTATCGCCGCTGTTGGTGCGCATCGAGTTGGAGTGAGATTGGCACCATTCATTACGTTTAAAGATATGGACTGCCCAGATATCGTGCCAACGATCCTAGAGGCATCAAAACAGCTACAGGAGCGCGACATTGCCTACTTGCACTTGTCCGAGGCCGATTGGGCCGATGCACCAACGATTCCTGAGACGTTTCGAATCGAACTTAGAAAGCGCTTTCGCAACGCTATTATTGTTGCCGGTCGCTACGATCCTCAACGAGCAAACGAAGTATTAGAGAAAGGTTACGCGGATCTTGTCGCATTCGGACGGCCATTCGTAGCAAACCCAGACTTAGTCTCTCGCTTGCAACATCACCATCCGTTGGCAGAACTCGATGGCTCAACGTTGTTTGGCGGAAACGAACGAGGCTACACCGATTACCCTGCTCTGCAACAGGAATGCGCAGAACAGGCCTAACAAAAAAGCCCCAACCTAGCTGCTACGGTTGGGGCTGTCACCAAACTAAAATTGGTTTTAGCTAGCTTAATCTGGCTAAGAGTTAAATCACTTCTAACGCGCCGCTGCGCCAAGGTTCGATAACGACTTTGATGTGATCATTTGGCGTCATTAACTTTGTAAATGCGTCTTCGACACCATCGATTCCCACTTTGGCGGTGAGCATTTTCTGCCAAGGCAACTTATGTTCGGCAATCGCTTGTAGGCATTGCTCAAACTCGTGCGGTTGGTAGTAGTAAGAGAATCTCAAATCGAGCTCTTTTACCGTCGCGTACGCGTAGTTGATGATTGCAGGTGTAGTATGGATACCCGAGATGACGATTCGCGCTCGGGCAGGGGCGCGGCGCAGAAAATCGTCAATCAAGGTATGCTTGCCCACACACTCATAAATGACCAGACGTGAGTTCATCGCGTACTGCTCACCAACGGCGATCTCGTCTTCCTTGGTCGGGTTGATCAATCGATTTGCGCCAAACTCACTAGCAAGTTGCAGTTTCTCTTCCTGAAGATCGACCGCAAGAATATTGCTCACGCCACGTTGTTTCAGTGCAGCAATCACCGCCAGCCCTATAGGGCCGCAACCGACAACCAGCGCGGTTTCTTCCGTTTCGATTTCACTGCGATTGACCGCGTGCAAACCGACCGCCAGCGGCTCGGTTAACGCCGCCGCCTCAGACGGCATTTCGTCTGGGACAGGCAGCAATAACGCTTCATCAAGCAGGAAGTACTCAGAGTAAGCACCATAAGTACCCGGAGTAACACCAACGCCTGCGCCATTTTGACTGAGCAACATCGGCACAGAGGTGACTCGGCTACCAACGGACAACGTTTGCTGCGTACCGGCACCGTATTCGACAATTTCCGCACAGAACTCGTGCCCTAACATCACTTGAGCGTGCTCACCGGATTCATCAGGCATCAACCCGAGCTGGTGGAATACATCAAATACCTCATCCGCGTGTCGAGTAATGTGAAGGTCGGAGCCACAAATGCCACAGGCAAGGCTGCGAACCAACACTTGTCCCGCTTCGGGTTGAGGGATTTCGACTTGCTGCAGGCGGACTCGGCCATCCTGCATTACAATACTGTTCATCTGTTGCATGGGGTTACTCCGCTAGCTCATCGCTTAGGCCAGCAATCGCACCCGGTTTGATATAGCGCGCAGTGAAGCCTTGCGCTTTGGCAGCGGCAACCACCACTTGCTCAATCCAACCTGCATCCATAATGTTGATGAAGTTACCCTCTTCGTCAAAGTTAATGTTCGCACCTTGGATCACCATAAAGCCATCAGCACCACCCGACTCTTCTGGACAGTGAAAGGTATGAATCGAACCACCTGGCTCATACAAATAACTACCAGCGGTTTGGGCTTGGTCTGGGTATTCAATGTAGTGCCAAGCGCCACTCAGTGTATAGAAATGCACCACACCAGTATGGAAGTGCTTAGGTAAAGTCACGCCCGGCTTGAATTTGGCACGAATCACCCAAGTACCGTTTTCTGGGTCAAGAAACAACGGGTAAACATCCACACCCGGTAACGCGTCTTTGATGAGCGACTCCTCATTGGTATTAAGAGTTAATAAGAAATCTTGGTGCTGAATAACTTCTGGTAATGACATAACTTACATCCTCGCTATTGCTGTAATGTGGCGTACTCGCCTATCCCATAAGTGGGTACTTAAAATTCTCGAAACCGTCAGATGCGCTAATGGTGCAGCCGTTGATACAGTTGGCTTTCTCGCTGACCAGAAACGCCACCACATCAGCAATCTCTTCTGGTTGTGTGAAGTTTTGACGCATCTGTTCTTTGCGGATGTGGTCCCACAGGCCAATCTCTTCGTATTGCCTTAACATCGGAGTATCAACGCGTCCCGGAGCGACAGCGCAAACACGAATACCCAATGGTGCGAGTTCTAATGCGGCGCATTTGGTCATCATATCGACTGCGGCTTTACTGACGTTGTAGGTAAAGGTCATCTCAGACGCCATTCGTGCGTAAACAGAAGAAGTATTGAGGATCACGCCCGGCGTGCCTTGCGCTTGGAATTGTCTTCCAGAGGCAAGAATGCCGTAGTAAACGCCATTTTGGTTGACCTTAGAGATCGGCTCAAAATCGGCAATTGGGTCGTGGTCAAGCAGAGGTTTCGGTGCACCGATGCCCGCGTTGTTAACCATGATGTCAAGCAAGCCAAACTGTTCAACCGCGTACTTCACCATAGCTTCAACTTGTTGGTAATCGGTGACGTCCGCGACAAAGGTTCCCAACTGCTTTGGGTCAAAACTTGTGTACATTTGCAGTGATTGTTCTGAAATATCGACAGCAAGCACTTTGGCTCCTTGCTCTCTCAGCTTTGCAATGATGGCTTGGCCAATTCCACCAGCTGCCCCAGTCACAATGGCCGTTTTATTGATAAGTTCCATACACCTTCTCATCCACGCGTTGTTGTTATCAAAATGTAACCTAGATCAACTCACTGACACTCACTTGACCTTTTGCGAAGTAAATTTGATACATTACGATTTACAACCTGTTAACATTTAAAAATCGAGACATGTATATCGTACGAAGTGGCGCTGCCGATAAATTTGATAGCTTGGTTTCCGAACTGGGGCAGAATCCGGTTGAGATTATGGCTGCCGTCGGGCTGTCTGCGGCGCAGTTTCGCAATCCCGATACGTATCTCGCCTACCCTAGGCTGGCTGAATTGCTGGAGGAAGCGGCTGCTCGTTGTCAGCAACCGCTGTTTGGCGTGTTGCTCGCCGAGCGTCAAAACCTACAGAGCTTGGGAGACTTGCCAATGCTGGTTTCCCGGGCGCAAACGGTCGGTGAAGCCTTGGCGCGGGTGAATGATTTTCTCTATCTGCATTCGTCAGGGGTCACTCTCAACATGACGCCACAAGATGATTGGGTACGGTTGTCGCTCAATATTGATGTGCACAGCGAACGAGGTATCGCACAGCTGATGCAGCTCAGTGTGTCGCATCTGGCGATGTTTATTGCCAGTCTGCTTGATATTGAAGCAAGTCACTTCGCGCTACATTTGACTCAACACGCAACATTGGAAGTAGAAAAAAGCAAGTTTGCCCAGCAGAACAAACTGCGTTTCAGTGATAAGTTTGACGGTATCCTACTTAAAGCGACTCTGCTTAACGCTAAGAACCACCAAGATGAAGACGCACTAGAGCGCCATTTTCAACAGCACCTCAAAGAGCTGCAAACCCGTTACCCCAACAATCTCAGTGACCAAGCAGCAAACATGATTGGCCGTCTGCTCTCAACCGGAGAATGCAGCGTTGAGCGCGTTGCAAGAGCATTGGACCTGCATCCGAGAATGCTGCAAAACAAGCTGAAACAACAGGGCACAAATTATCGGCAGCTTTTACAACAAGTGCGTCAGGATTTCGCCGAACAGCGATTGCATGAGAATATTCAGAGTATTACCGATATCGCGTTGCAACTGGGCTATGCAGAAACTGCGGTCTTCAGCCGCCACTTTCGCCGTTGGACGGGGAAATCGCCGAGACAATGGCGACAAGAAAAAACTCAGTTACAAACGTTTAAGCCCATCAGATAAAAGCATAGATAACCTATCGCTCAGACCAAAAAGTGTGAGGTGGGAGGGTTGGTATCGAGAATTTCAGCAATCACAGATAACCCGTGTTTGATGTAGCCTCGGTTTGTTTCTGCTCCCAAGCTGATTCGCACGTAAGGCATTGGCTGATTAGTATCGAGAACAAACGGTTTATATCCAGTGATCTGCACCCCTGAACGCTTTGCCGAAGCAACCAGGTCATCGCTATTCCACTGCTCGGGTAGTCTCAACCAAATGTGCTGTCCATTCGGGTGCGAGCTATAAACATGCCCTTCTAAAGCGGCTTTTGCTATTCGCTGTCGCTTAGCAAACTCATTGACTTGAAAGCGAATAAGTCGATTTAACGTACCGTTTTCGATCCACAAATGAGCGACTTCAAATGGTAATGGAGTCGCAGACCAACTCGTTGCCGCTAAACGACCAATCGCGTGCTGCAAAAAATGACGTGGGACCGTCAGATAGCCAGTGCGCATGCCTGGCGCTACAACTTTGGTTAAACTGGTGACATAGAAAGCTTGTTC
This sequence comes from Vibrio sp. 1641, assembly GCF_033339995.1. NCBI lineage: Bacteria > Pseudomonadati > Pseudomonadota > Gammaproteobacteria > Vibrionales > Vibrionaceae > Vibrio > Vibrio sp. 1641. The sequence continues at coordinate 236,998 of NZ_JAWOVP010000002.1, read as the reverse complement.
GGGTAACAATGTGGCAAGGGGTGGGACACGGTTAGGTTCTAGTGCTCCATACACGTCATCTTCAATTACATAGATGTCGTATTGCTGCGCAATATTCGCTATCGCCTCTCGGCGTGCAACATCCATATGCGCACTAGTCGGGTTAGCCATGCTCGGTGTGCAACACAATACCTTGATTGGTTTGTGTTTACATGCCCATTCAAATGCATCCGGCGTTATACCAAACTCATCCATTTCAAGTGGTTGCAACTTAAATCCAAGCATTCTCGAGCGAGAGATCAAGCCATGATCAACCAAGTGACCACAAGCAACTACATCACCGTGTTCAACAACGGTGCTTAAAGCCAACGTTAAACCATGGCATGCACCATTTGTGAGTAATATTTGATCGGCACCTACATCCAGCCCTTGGCTACTTAGAAATCGTGCTCCTGACTCAATATGATGAGGCTGACCTGTTACCGGCTTTGCTTTACTGATCAAACCACGATTGTTTGTTTGCCCAGCAATCTCCATTAACGCCTGATTAAAAAGCGTAATGTGGCGATCGGTCACCACTGGATGTGCAATCGACATATCAATTTCATCCGGCGTTTCTTTCATCTCTTGTGTCAGCATGAACTCCGTGTCCGTACTTTCATCCACAAAACCTGATTTGACAAAAGTACCATTCCCAACCCAAGACTCGATCGCCCCTTTTTTCTCTGCATAACCATATGCATGGCTCACCGTTTGTACGCTGACGCCAATTTGCTCTGCAAACTCACGATGTGTGGGTAATCGAGTCCCCGGTTTTAGATAACCACTGCGGACACATTCGACAAGATAGTTACCAATGGAGATGTATTTAGCGGTGCCTGGCCGAATGATCGGGTTCAAAGAAATTGTCATGACACAATATTTTAATTGATTCATTTTTAACGCTCATTGTAACTTCCATTTAACAAATGGCGAACTTTAACTCACAAAACGAGGTGAAATGCACAAAAATAAACCACAATTGTAATGATTGACATGAAATGTATGGGTTAAACAAACATGTTAAACAGCATCGTTCAATCCAAATACAACCCCAGAGGTAAATTGCAATCATTTTTAACGCAGATCTGGCTAGCTGGTAGAAGGTAGAAATACCTCAGCGTCTCCGAAGGCCCATAAGGCGTCGGATTTCTAACAAGGAGAAAATATGAGAGGCGTTGCTTTGCATTTTACACTGGATGAGTTCCAGGATCGGTTAACGAAAGTTCGGCAATCGATGGAAGAAAGAGAATTGGATGTCCTTATCATTCATGACCCTTCTAACATGGCGTGGCTGACAGGCTATGATGGGTGGTCTTTTTACGTGCCACAATGTGTCGTTGTTGGTCCATCTGATGAACCCGTTTGGTTTGGACGCTGCCAAGATGCCAACGGAGCATACAGGACTGCGTATATGTCGGCAGAAAACATCACCTACTATCCAGACCATTATGTAATGAATCCGCCGCTACACCCGATGGATTTCCTGGTCGAAGCCGTACTGGCTCCGCGCCTTTGGGATCGTGGTCGTATCGGTGTAGAAAAAGATAACTATTACTTTAGCGCCACCGCTTACGAATCACTCACTACGCACCTACCGAATGCTCAACTTCTCGATGCAACCGGACTAGTCAACTGGTGCCGCGCCGTTAAATCCGATCAAGAACTGGCATACATGTACCGTGCCGCTCGCATTGTTGAAAATATGCACCGCGTCGCGTTCGACATGATTGAACCAGGATTACCGAAACACCACCTTGTTGCCGAGATTAACCGCCAAGCCGTGCTCGGGCATGAAGACCACTTTGGCGATTACACCGCGATTGTGCCGCTTTTGCCATCAGGTTCTGATGCTTCCGCACCTCACCTGACTTGGGATGACAGACCCTTCAAGAAAGGCGAAGGGACGTTTTTTGAAATTGCAGGGGCGCACCGCCGTTACCATTGTCCACTCTCACGCACTATTTTTCTTGGCGAGCCTGACGACAAGTTCAAACGAGCCGACGAAGCCCTAACTTTAGGACTTGAAGCAGGCCTAAAAGTGGCAAAGCCCGGAAATACCTGCGCCGACATCGCCAATGCACTAAACCAGGTTCTCGATAAAGCGGGATTCTCACGCGAAGGTGCCCGTTGTGGCTATCCAATAGGTTTGAGCTACCCGCCAGATTGGGGGGAACGAACCATGAGTTTGCGAGACACCGATAAAACCATCTTGAGAGAAGGCATGACATTCCATTTTATGCCGGGGCTGTGGTTCAAAGATTGGGGGTTAGAAACAACGGAAAGTATCGTCATTACCCATGATGGAGCAAAAACATTGTGTGACTTTCCACGCCACTTATTTGTTAAACACTAATTTTTCAAACCTTAAGCTCTGTTGAGCCAGGTCTGAGAACTAAAAGGACTTGATATGCAAAAAAGCTCGATCACAGCCACCATAGACTTTGACCGAGAAGGTGTACAGCACGGCTTTTTAACGCTGCCCTATTCACATGACGACTCCGCTTGGGGCAGTATTATGATACCTATCACCGTGATCAAAAATGGTCACGGACCAACCGCACTGCTTACTGGCGGTAATCACGGAGACGAATACGAAGGCATCACCAGCCTGCTAAAATTGACGAACTCGCTTCAGGCAGATCAAATCCAAGGTCGTGTCATTATTGTACCCATGATGAACTTACCTGCGGTACAAAATGCCTCACGTACGTCGTTTATCGATAAAGGGAATTTAAATCGCAGCTTTCCCGGCAACCCCATAGGCACAGTGACCGAGAAAATTGCGGATTATTTTACTCGTTACCTAGTTCCTAAGTGCGATTTTGCGTTAGACATTCACTCAGGTGGTAAAACGTTAGATATCGTTCCGTTCGCCGCTGCCCATCGTCTCGACAATCTCGATCAAGAAGAAGCCTGCATATTAGGTGCAAAACTGTTTGGCGCACCTTACACCATGATCTTGCTCGAAATGGACGCCACCAGCCTGTATGACACTGCCGTGGAGTCTCAGGGAAAAATCTTTGTTACCACCGAACTAAGAGGAGGCGGAACCAGCACTCCAGAAACCATCGCTTATTCCGACCGTGGCATTCGCAACTTCTTACGCTTCTCAGGCAACTTGCCCGGTGACTACGAACAACCAACCCAACCAACTAAGTTATTAGATATGCCTGATGCAAGTTGTTATGTGCAAAGCCAGCACCACGGCATCACAGAATACTTATTTGATCTTGGCGATACCGTCAAAAAGGGAGATGTATTAGTGAGAATCTTCTCGACCGAGCGCACAGGTACCGCCCCCGTTGAGTACAAGTCACAGCGCAATGGTATTTTCGCGGCGCGTCGTTTTCCTGCTATGGTGAATATCGGTGACACTATCGCAGTTATAGCCGAAGACTGCGGCGAGATAGGCTGATTGAAAAGCCAACTAAAGAAATCAAAACAAATGGCATACCAGAAGCAAACTGGAAAGCACCTTATAACAGCGACCAGTCATCAGCCTTTATGAAATGATTAGTATTCAACAGGGAGACTCATAATGCGCCTCGATCGCTACGACGTAAAAATTCTACAAATACTTCATGATAATGGTCGTATCACCAAATCTCACCTTGCCGAGGCCATCAACCTATCCGTGAGCCCTTGCTGGGAGCGCGTCAAAAAACTGGAAGAAGCAGGCATCATTGAAGGCTACGGAGCAAAAGTAAATACCGATATTTTGTTCAAACGAACGTCAGTTATGGTTGAAGTTACGCTCAAAGAACACAACGCCCAAGCGTTCAAACGCTTCGAGCAACTGGTTCAACATTCACCAGAAGTCACTGATTGCTATGCCACGGGCGGTGGTGTCGATTACATCCTTAAAATTCAGTCAGAAGATATCGACCAATATCAGCGGCTTATCGACAACTGGTTAGACTCAGATGTGGGCATTGAGCGCTACTTTACTTACATTGTGACAAAAACAATCAAACGTGATGCGGGCACATTCGAAGTAAACCAAAACGCTTTGTTATAAAAGGGAAAATGCGCATCAGGCGTTAACAGAAAAAACACCATATTTAACGGCACTAAAAAGAAAGTTCTGACGTTTTAAACCTCGGTATCAGAAATTATTTCGGTCACTTCTCCATTACAGTTTCATTATGGACAACGATGCTGGGAGAAGGACTCATGACAGCACTGCACAGCTTACACGCTGAAGAATTAAAAGCCTCGCACGACATGATGGCGATAATGAAAGACGTACGTTTGGTGAGAGGTTTAGCGTACGTGAATGGCAAATGGGTAAGTGGTGATCAATTTCATCCGGTGGATAATCCAGCAGATGGCACGGTCATCGGTTACATCACTAAGCTATCTCAGCAACAACTCTATCAAGCGATTGATGAAGCCGACCAAGCCTTTCGTCAATGGCGAAAAATGCAAGCAGAAGAGCGCGCTGAAATTCTCATGCGTTGGCACGACCTGATTCTAGAATCAAAGCAAGATCTTGCTCATTTGATGGTGATGGAGCAAGGAAAAACACTAGGTGATGCTGTAGGTGAGATTGACTACGGCGCATCCTTTGTTCGTTGGTTTGCCGAAGAAGCACGCCGCTGTTATGGCGAAACCATCCCAAGTCATATTCCGAATGCGCAGCTATCAACGGTGCGCGAGCCAATTGGTGTCGCAGCACTGATTACGCCATGGAACTTTCCTAATGCCATGATCACACGCAAAGCCGCAGCCGCACTAGCAATAGGCTGTCCGGTGCTCATTAAGCCCGCCAGTGAAACGCCTTTTTCTGCGTTAGCGTTGGCAGAGTTAGCAGACCGAGCTGGCTTTCCACCTGGTGTATTTAACGTGATCACTGGCGATGCGGTGATGGTGTCACAAACCTTGTGTCACTCCGATAAAGTCAAAGCGCTCTCGTTCACAGGCTCAACTCGAGTAGGCAAACTGTTGCTACGCGACGCGGCACAAACCGTGAAGAAGTGCAGTATGGAGCTCGGTGGTAACGCTCCTTTCATCGTGCTGCCAGATATGGATGTCGAGCAAGCAGCCAAAGCCGCCGTGGATGCGAAGTTTCAAACCGCAGGACAAGACTGCTTGGCCGCAAACCGTGTTTTCGTCCCTGACGATAAGTACGAAGCGTTTTTGGAAGCGTTTGCCAAAGAAATGAGCCACATCGTTTTGGGCAATGGTTTAGACGAAAAAACCACCATGGGACCACTTATTAATCGCACTGCGGTGGATAAAGCGCATGATTTGGTGCGTGACGCGCTCGACAAAGGCGCACGATTGGTAGCGGGATACCACCAGCCCGTACCAGGCGAAAACTTCTTCGCGCCGACATTGCTAGCCGATGTCACCCCTGAAATGGCGGTGTATCGCGAAGAGAATTTTTGTCCTGTGGCAGGCGTATTGCCTTACCAAGACTTAGATACCGTGATTGAAATGAGCAACGACACTGAATACGGCTTAGCTGCCTATGTTTATGGTCACGATATCCACCAAATTTGGCACTGCATGCGCGGTTTGGAGTTTGGCATGGTGAGCGTGAACTCCGTCAAAATGACAGGGCACCCTATCCCATTCGGCGGCGTGAAACAGTCTGGTCTTGGACGAGAAGGAAGCCGTCACGGATTTGAAGAATACAGCGAAATCAAATACTGCTGCTTAGGCGCTTTACCAACCGTCAGTGGCAGTTGAGACACGAAATATGGATATCCAATTATTCGAGGAGAAGGATCATGAGTAACAAAACCCAACAACTTTTAGAGATCGATCGTCAGAGAGTATTTCATGCCTCAACCCACCTGAAGCAGTATGCGGCCGGGGAGCTTCCGGGAAGAATGATCTCGAGCGGAAGCGGAATACGCATCACCGATTCAGAAGGCATCGAGCTGATAGACGGCTTTGCCGGGTTGTATTGTGTAAACATTGGCTATGGCAGGACCGAAATGGCCGATGCGATTTATGAGCAAGCCAAAGAACTGGCGTACTACCACACGTACGTCGGTCATACGAACGAAGCGCTCGTGACACTGTCAGATCGCATCATCAAAATGGCGCCTGAAGGCATGAGCAAAGTTTACTACGGCATGTCAGGCAGCGACGCGAACGAAACTCAACTTAAGTTGGTATGGTATTACAACAATGCTCGTGGTCTACCAGAGAAGAAAAAAATCATTTCGCGTAACCGCGGCTACCATGGTTCAAGTATCGCGTCCGGTTCAATGACAGGTTTGCCGCTGTTCCACGCCCATTTTGATTTACCACTTGAGCGTATCAAACACACCATCGCGCCATATTATTATCGCCGTGAAGACGAGAGTATGTCTGAGCTAGAATTCTCTCAATATTGCGCAGATCAACTCGAAGCGATGATCTTGGAAGAAGGCCCAGAAACGGTAGCAGCAATGATTGCAGAACCAGTGCTCGGTACTGGCGGTATTGTGCCACCACCAGCATGGTACTGGCAGGCGATTCGCAAAGTGCTCGACAAATACGATGTGCTCTTGATTGCGGATGAAGTGGTGTGTGGCTTTGGTCGCCTCGGCTCCGATTTTGGCTCACTGCACTACGACATGAAACCAGATCTCATCACGGTAGCGAAAGGGTTAACCTCAGCGTATCAACCGCTGTCTGGCGTGATCGTCGGTGAACGAGTTTGGAGTGTGCTAGAAAACGGCACCGACCAATGGGGCGCTATCGGACACGGTTATACCTACTCTGGTCACCCAATGGGAGCGGCAGCCGCGAACTGCAACCTCGATATCATTGAACGTGAAGGCTTGGTAAAAAACGCGGCCGAAGTCGGCGCTTACTTGCAGCAACGCATGGCGGAGACGTTTAACGATCATCCATTAGTCGGTGATACTCGTGGCGTTGGCTTGTTGCATGCGTTGGAGTTTTCTTCAGACAAGCTTCGCCGAGCACACTTTGATCCAAACTTGAAAGTAGGCCCGCAAATCGCGGCGGCCTGTTTAGAGCAAGGCTTAATCGCTCGCGCTATGCCACATGGTGACATCCTCGGTTTTGCTCCACCGCTTATCGCGAATCGCAACGATATAGACACCATTGTCGACAAAGCGCATCAAGCGGTAAACAAAGTGATGGATAACCTCGTCACATCTAAACAGTGGCAGCCATAACCCACCTAGATTTCAGTAATGCTCGCGGGCTTTGGAGAAGGCCCGCTTTGCACTTTCCATTAAAGAGATAACAAGCCAACCAAACATTTTAGACCCATAGAAAGCACTATTATTTACTACAAGTGGCAATAGTGGGTAAAATGCCCAAAATTGCGCACTAACTGGATAAAACATGGCAAAACTTACCCTTCAAGAACAAATGCTGAAAGCTGGCTTAGTTAATGAAAAGAAACTAAAGAAAGCGAAGAAAGGCTCTAAAAAATCACGCGTTCAAGCACGCGAAGTAAAAGCGGCGGTTGAAGAGAATAAACGCCAACAGTTAGAGCGTGATAAACAATTGAGCGAGCAGCAAAATGCTGAGCGATTAAACAAAGAGATCAAAGCGCAGATCAATCAATTGATTGAGATGAACAAGATCGACTTAAAAGATGGCGACATCAAATACAACTTCACTCACGGTACGCTAGTGAAATCACTTTATGTAGATTCACTTATCCGCGAGCAGTTGATCAAAGGTATTTTGGCAATCGCAATTTTTGGTGAAAGCTATGTTGTCATTCCACGTGGAGTAGCGAATAAAATTGCTCAACGTGATGAGTCCGTCATCATCGAACAAAAAGAACCTGAATCGGACATTCCAGCAGAAGACGATCCATACGCAGATTTCGTCGTGCCTGACGATTTGATGTGGTAACAATAAATAATCGATGCATCAACGAAAAGAGCCGCTGATGTAACATCAGCGGCTCTTTTTATAGAAAAATAATCTACGGAGATGATGTGTTGTTATTGCTTACTTAGTAGCAAATTCGCACCTGATGCGGCTAAAAACAACGAACATCCGCGATTGAAACGTTTCGCCATTTTTGGATTTGAAAACCAGTGCCTCAAGTACAAACCAAAGATGGCATAGATTGAAATGGCGACCATTTCTAATATCAAAAACGTCGAGCCAAGGGCAAAAAACTGCTCTTGAACGTTGGCATTGGCATCAACAAATTGCGGCAAGAATGCAGTAAAAATAAGTATCGCTTTCGGGTTGCCAGCAGCAAGCGTAAATTCTTGCTTCGCAAGTCCTGCGTAATTGCGCGAATTGTCCAAGTCAGAGATCGGGCTGGACTCTGAACGCCAAAGGTTAAACGCAATCCACAGTAGATACAGCGCTCCTACCAACTTTATTGCCAAAAATAGCATTTCTGACGTATACAAAATCACAGCCAGACCTGATGCAGACAACGCAATCATCGCTGAAAAAGCAGCAATTCTGCCTAAACTGGCCGTAAACGCGGCCCTAAAGCCGTAACAACGCGCATTATTCATTGCCAATAAATTGTTTGGGCCTGGAGCCATATTTAGAGCGAAGCAAGCAGGAATAAAAAGGAGAAGCTGCCAAATATCCATAATAAAATGGTCTTAGTGAGTGATTTTGATCGGTACCCTAACATCTGTTAATAAAGTGAGTAAACCACAAACCGATCTTAAAGCAACTCAGCATCAAATCGTGCCGTGCGAGCTTGAACTAACGTGCAGTTCGTTTCAGCCATCAGCTCCGCTAGGGTGATGTTTGGGTTTTGTCTCACCAAACGTATCAACTTCACGTCCAAAGGTTCCAATTTGTCTTGGTGAGCAAGTAGAGCTTGTTCGATCTTGTTGATCGCAAATCGCATCGTCTCTGCTTCTTCGTTTTTGAGATGCTCTAAAAACGCTTTTACATCCAAAGCCTCGCCCGAGATTTGCCAGTGACGAGATCGTCTAATTCGCTTAAGATCGCACTGTTTTTCTGCTGCGAGTGTTTTCGCTCGCTTGGCATGGTCGCCCCCAATACGGTGAATCAAGGATGGGAGCGAAATCGTAATCTTCGTCTCTTTCATGGCTTTTTCTTTCATCGCCTTAGCCCTCAACCACCGACACATTCTCGCCAACCCAAGCCAACAACTGTTTTGCCGCTTTGGACAACACCTGATTTTGACGCACGATGTAGCCGAAATCAGTGTTTGGAAAACTTGGCAAAGGCGTAACTTCACGAGAAAGCTTTAATCTCGGATCGAGCGAGAAATCCGGCACAATAGCAGTCCCAAATCCCGCTTCCGCCCAGTCGATTTGTGCTTCCACACTGCCCACTTCCATCACGCGATGCTTAGGCAGATTTAGCTCAGGTAAAGACGCATCAATCAGCTCTCGGGTTCGAGTATCGTGCCCTAGCAGGATCAGCGTCTGGCTCTCTTTTCGATTGTCTTGCCACTCAAAAATGTTATCGCCAAACGCACACCAGTGAATCTGCGTGAGAGGCGTAAAATGCAGCGGTTGACTCTCTTTTTGTGCGATAACAAAGCCGATATCGGCACGCGCACTTTTCACCAAATCCACCGCTTGAGAAGATGTGGTATTGAACAATGCCAAGTCGATCCCCGGATATTCACTTTTGAATTGCTGAAATGGTTTGATAAGCAGTAAACGTGAAACAATATCGCTCGCCGCAATAGAAAGCGTCCCCTGCGTAAGATCGTTGATGGCATTGAGATCCGACTGACAAATTTGCAGCTCATTGAGCATCCGCTGCGCCGTAGCTAACAAACGCTTCCCCGCTTGCGTCAAATGCACAGGATTTCGCTCAATCAATTTCGTGCGCGTGGCTTGCTCCAACTGCTTGATATGCAAACTTACGTTCGGCTGTGTCATGTGGAGTTCCATCGCTGTTTTACCAAAGTGTTTTACCTCTGCAAGAGTTACGAAGGTTCGCAGCCAGTTCAAATCTAACATTGCCAATTCCGATATGAGATTCTTATCAAGTTAATGAGTATAATTAATTTCTCTTATTATGGCGAACACCTTAAGATTTTTGCATCTGTTTTTGGAGATTAAATTATGTCGTCTATCGTTGTTGTGGGTGCAAACTGGGGTGATGAAGGCAAAGGCCGCATCGTTGACTTTTTGGCAGAGCAAGCTTCTGCGAGCATTCGTTTCCAAGGTGGTAACAACGCGGGTCACACCGTGGTTAACGATCTAGGTACGTTTAAGCTGCACCAGCTACCAAGTGGCGTATTCAACCCAGACTGTTTGGCAGTGTTAGGTCCGGGTATGGTTATCAGCCCTGCGTTGCTGTCTCAGGAGATTGCGGAAGTTGAAGAAGCAGGCGTAAAAGTGAATATGTGCATCTCAGATCGCGCAACACTGTGTCTACCTCTACACGCACTAGAAGATACGCTAGAAGAACAACGTTTAGGCGACAAAGCATACGGTTCAACTCGTCAAGGTATTGCACCTGCGTACGGTGACCGCGTAATGAAGAAAGGCATCCTAGTTGGTTGGTTGAAGCAACCAGAAGTATTGGTTGAACGCCTTCAATTCATGATGGATTGGAAACTGCCGCAACTGCGTGCACTTTACCCGACGTTCGAGTTTGAACAAACTGCTGAAGAACTGGCGAACTGGCTGCTAGAAGTGTCTGCACCTTGGCGCGATTCAATTTGCAACGTAACGCTTCCTCTAAAAGAACTACAAGCGAAAGACAAAACTCTATTGTTCGAAGCGCAGCTTGGCGCGGGTCGTGACCTTGTTTACGGTGAGTACCCTTGGACAACATCTTCTAACGTTGTATCAATGTACGCGGGTATCGGTAGTGGCCTTCCGGCACTTCGTCCTGAACGCGTTATTGCGGTTGCAAAAGCCTTCAGCTCATCAGTGGGTACTGGTACGTTGATCACTGCAATGGAAGAGCAAGACGCTTTCCGCGAACTTGCTGGCGAGTTCGGTGCAACTACGGGTCGTCCACGCGACATGGGCTACTTCGACGCAGTCGCTACGAAGAATGGCGTTGAACTGCAAGCCGCAACTGAAATTGCACTAACGAAAGTAGACTGTTTGACTGGCCTTAACGATCTGAAAATCTGTGTTGGCTACGAAGGCGACCACAGCGAAAACCCAATCTGGCCTCAAACTGCCTCTCTTGCGCCAATCTACGAGAAGATGGAAAGCTGGAGCGAGGACATCACAGGTTGTCGTAAGTTTGAAGAGCTTCCAGTAGCAGCACAGAAATACGTTCTACGCATTGAGGAACTCATGGGCGTACCAGTAAAAATGGTGTCTGTGGGTCCTGGTCGTGAACAAATGATTATGCGATAAGATGTGAATTAACACATCATTGGCAAGCGGCTTTTATCTGTTCCGGGGTAAAGCCGCTTTTTTTTACACTGTAAACTTTGGAAAATTACACGGCTAAATTCATATTTAGTAACCTCATCACGAGACTCCTACCGCCTTTATTTATAAATCAATAAATTATAGGGCTTAACACGTTGTGCACGTTACTAGCACATCTCACTTGTTAAAGAAGCACGTCAATTAGGTTAACTGGTTGATTTGATATTCTTTAAGTGATTAGTTGATCACGATCTTCATCTGCAATTTGTTGAACTAGTACTCAAAAAATCTAACCCGCTGTTTTTAGGATAGATGAGTTCCCCAACATCCAACCTAACAGCAGGTGATTCCCATGACGAAAAATCTTTTCCGCCTCAGTACGATAACTCTCGGTTTATGCATCAGTTCGTTCTCTTTTGCGCAATCCGATCTTCCGAACATTAAAATTCTTGCCACTGGCGGCACCATAGCAGGCGCAGGTCAATCTGCAACAGAGTCAAACTACACAGCAGGTAAAGTCGGCGTTGAATCATTGATTTCTGCGGTGCCGAGTATGACCAAGATTGCCGATATTTCTGGAGAGCAAGTGGTCAGTATCGGTTCACAAGATATGAATGATGAAGTGTGGCTAAAATTATCGAAAAGAGTTAATGAGCTACTCGCTCAAGATGATGTTGACGGCATCGTCATTACTCATGGTACGGATACGTTAGAGGAAACCGCTTACTTCCTTGATCTGACCGTCAAGAGCAAAAAGCCTGTCGTGATCGTTGGTGCAATGCGTCCTTCCACCGCAATGAGTGCTGATGGACCAGTCAACTTATACAATGCAGTCGTAACAGCCACCGATGAAGATTCAGAAGGACGTGGCGTGCTAGTCGCAATGAATGACACGATTTTCGATGCGCGAGATGTGACAAAAACCAATACAACCTCCGTCAGCACTTTCCAGTCACCCAACTTTGGTGCTATCGGCTACATTCATAATAGCGATGCCAAATATCAACGAAGCCCAGAGCGTAAACATACGACAGAAACCCCATTCGATGTATCAAAGCTTACTAAGTTGCCTAAGGTCGGTATTGTTTATAACTATGCAAATGCCTCCAATTTGCCAGTGAAAGCCTTTGTGGATGCGAAGTTTGACGGCATCGTAAGTGCTGGTGTCGGTAATGGTAACTTGTACCACACTGTGTTTGATGAGCTAGAGAAAGCGAGTAAAGATGGCGTTGTTGTTGTAAGAAGCTCCCGAACGCCTAGCGGCTCAACCACTTTGGATGCTGAAATTGATGACGAAAAATACGGCTTTGTTGCCGCTGGTACATTGAACCCACAAAAAGCACGTATCTTACTGATGCTGTCACTGACTCAGACCAAAAACTATCAAGACATCCAAAAGATGTTCCAATACTATTAATTCTGTCTAAGGTTCATTCGATAGAGGAGGTACACACCTTACCTCCTCTTACACATAGCGACATGAGCGTCTCTTGTTAGCCAAACAAGCGACGCTTCATTCCTGCTTTTTCCAGAATACGCGTAGTAATTTCCTCAACAGACAGAGAGGACGTATTGATATATGGGATCGCCTCTCTTCTAAACAACGCCTCAACAGTGTCTAGCTCCAGCTTGCACTGCTCTGTGCTAGCGTAATCACTTCCAGACAAACGATTTTCACGGATTTCAGTCAAGCGCTCGGGATCGATAGTCAGCCCAAACAACTTATGACGATGGATCTCAAACTCAGGCAACAAACGCATCATCTTCACATCTTCCGCAATGAACGGATAGTTCACAACACGTAAACCAAATTGCATCGCCATGTACAAGCTAGTCGGCGTTTTTCCGCTGCGCGATACTCCCAGCAGGATAATATCGGCTTGTTCCAACCCTTTTAGCGTGATGCCATCATCATGCGCCAATGTGTATTCAATAGCCGCAATACGGTCAAAATAGGTGTCGGAATCTTTCCCCACACTGCGAGAACGCTGCAACTTAGGCTTTGGTGCCATCTGAATGTCGTCTTGCACTTTCTGCACAATACTCTCCAAAACATCGTAACTGTATGCCGGCGCTTCAAGCAGCATTTCACGTACTTCTGGAACGACAATTGAGAAAAAGACCAGAGGTTTGACGCCATTGCGCTGGTAGGAAGTTTCAATTTCTTTGACTACGTCAGTAGCTTTGTCCTGGCTTTCTACAAACGGAAAGGTTTTTTCGTTAGGAATGAACGGAAATTGACCGAGAACAACATGCCCTAATGTCTCACATGTTATCGCCGTACCGTCAGAAACATAGAATACATCACGACTTTGGTTATTTATTTGCATTTCTGTTTAATTTTTCAAAATCTTTTGAGTAGGATGGTACACATAATATTAATAAATCAGTTTGGCTTTCAGTTAGGTTCACCACAGCTTTAAAAATTCTTTTGAATTTTTTTCAGCCAGAACGTAATCGTTTGCCTTTGATATCAATCTAAATGAAGCAATGTATGGTCAACGTGTAATAACAGCCAACATGCGATTGTTTAGATCGATTTAAGTCCCCCTACTAAGCTGCAATGTTTCTGGAGAAAGACATGCAAAAGAACACCCTCTGGTTCAATGGCCTATCCATGGATGATGTCGACAAAGTCGGCGGTAAGAATGCTTCACTTGGCGAAATGGTTTCTAACCTAGCAAACGCAGGCGTTTCTGTACCAAATGGTTTTGCGACAACCTCATACGCGTTTAACCAATTCCTTGACCACGAAGGTTTGGATGAGCGTATTCACCAATTACTCGATGAACTAGACGTTGAAGATGTAGAAGCTCTGCGTAAGACAGGTGCAAACATTCGTCAATGGGTATTAGAGGCCCCTTTCCCTGCGGACCTTGAACAAGAAATTCGTGAAAACTACCAAGAACTGATCGAAGGCAATCCTGAGCTTTCAGTCGCAGTTCGTTCATCTGCTACGGCAGAAGACCTACCTGATGCTTCTTTTGCTGGTCAGCAAGAAACGTTTTTGAACGTGAAAGGCATCGACGCAGTACTAGAAGCAACTAAGCACGTTTACGCTTCTCTATTTAACGACCGTGCGATTTCTTACCGCGTTCACCAAGGGTTCGACCACCGTGGCATCTCGCTATCTGCGGGTATCCAACGTATGGTGCGTTCAGATAAAGCCTCGTCGGGTGTTATGTTTACACTAGACACTGAATCGGGTTTCGACCAAGTTGTCTTCATCACCTCTTCATGGGGTCTAGGCGAGATGGTCGTTCAAGGTGCAGTAAACCCTGACGAGTTCTACGTTCACAAGCCAATGCTTGAAGCAGGCGAACACCCAATCGTTAAGAAAACATTTGGTTCTAAGTTGATCAAAATGATCTACTCAGATAACCAAGAAATCGGCAAACAAGTTGATATCGTTGATACTTCTGATGAAGAGCGCAACACGTTCTCATTGAACGACGACGAGATCAAAGAGCTCGCAAAACAAGCAATGATCATCGAAAAGCACTATCAGCGTCCAATGGACATTGAATGGGCAAAAGATGGCATTGATGGCAAGCTGTACATTGTTCAAGCGCGTCCTGAAACCGTATGTTCACAAACGGAACAAAACGTGATTGAGCGCTACGAGCTACAAAACAAAGCGGATGTTTTGGTTGAAGGTCGTGCAATCGGTCAGCGCATCGGTAAAGGCGTGGTTCGCTTGGTTGACTCTCTGGACCAAATGTCTTTAGTCCAAGAAGGTGACGTGCTAGTTACAGACATGACTGACCCAGATTGGGAACCAGTGATGAAAAAAGCATCTGCAATCGTAACCAACCGTGGTGGCCGTACTTGCCACGCTGCCATCATCGCTCGTGAGCTTGGTATTCCTGCAATCGTTGGCTGTGGCGATGCGACAAGCAAGTTAACCGATGGCGCAACCGTGACCGTATCTTGTTCAGAAGGTGAAACGGGCTACGTTTACCAAGGTGAACTTGAGTTTGACGTAAAACGCTCTTCTGTTGATGAACTGCCACTGCTACCAACAAAAGTGATGATGAACGTGGGTAACCCTGATCGCGCGTTTGACTTCGCACAAATTCCAAATGAAGGTGTTGGTCTTGCTCGTCTTGAATTCATCATCAATAAGATGATTGGTATCCACCCGAAAGCATTACTTAACTTTGATGCACAAAGCGATGAGCTAAAAGCAGAAATCACTCAGCGTATTCGTGGTTACAAAGATCCTATCGATTTCTACGTAAGCAAGCTGACAGAAGGTATCGCAACCATTGCTGCGGCATTTTGGCCGAAACGCGTTATTGTTCGTATGTCTGACTTTAAGTCTAACGAATACAGCAACTTGGTTGGCGGTAAAGCATACGAACCGCATGAAGAAAACCCAATGCTTGGCTTCCGTGGTGCGTCTCGTTACATTTCTCCAGTGTTTGAAGATTGCTTCGAGTTAGAAACTCAAGCTATCAAGCGCGTTCGTAACGAAATGGGTCTGAAAAACGTTGAAATCATGATCCCATTCGTGCGTACACCAAGCGAAGCTGCATCAGTGATTGATTTGCTAGCGAAGTTTGATCTGCGCCGTGGCGACCAAGGTCTTAAAGTCATCATGATGTGTGAACTGCCATCCAACGCCTTGCTTGCTGACGAGTTCTTGAAGTACTTTGATGGTTTCTCGATTGGCTCAAACGACATGACTCAGCTAACGCTTGGACTTGATCGTGACTCTGGCGATGTTGCACATCTATTTGATGAGCGCAACCCAGCGGTTAAGGTGATGCTTCAGATGGCGATTGATGCGGCAACAAAAGCAGGCAAATACGTTGGTATTTGTGGTCAAGGCCCATCAGACCACGACGACCTAGCGGAATGGCTAATGGATCAAGGTATTAGCTCTGTATCACTAAACCCAGATACGGTTATCGATACTTGGTTAAAACTCGGTAAAGTTAGCAGCAAGTAACACACGATAAACTCTAGCCCTCACACTCCCCTTGTGAGGGCTTTGTTATTCACACGTCATTTCACAATCAGTTCGTGATTCCTCTCTCAAGTTCGTCATTTAGTCAATTTCATTATCAAAGTCTGATGACCTAAAATGAATGGTATATCGATAACTCCAGAGAGAATTTGATGAAAAAGCCTATCGCACTCCTTACTACATTGATGCTCCTGGCATCCCCTGCTTATGCCGATTGGGATGAAATTTCCAATAAAATGTCTGAGCTTGGCGACGCAGTTTCTGATACTGCCCAAGATGCTTGGGACGACACCAAAGCGTTTTCAAAACAAGCGTGGCAAGATTTCACGAATTGGTCCGAGGAAGCGATCAATACCGCAGGCGAATGGACAGAAGCCAGCATCGAGAAGAGCAAAGAATGGATAGATGCTGCCGACAAAAAAATTGATGAGCTGATGGAAGGCGATACGCCAGAAGAAGCTCGCCAAGCCGTGGACTTAATGGCAGATAGCGCTTTGCTCAAGTTATTTAATGAAAAGCCGGAGGCAAAAGCTATTTACGACAACGCGTACGGCTACGCGGTCTTTGATTCTCGTAAATTATCTTTGCTGTTTCACACCAACTCAGGGTCAGGAGTCGCAGTGAATAAGGAAACAGAAGAACGCACTTATATGAATATGTTTGGTTTGGGCGTTGCACTTGGGGCTGGCGGCAAATTTTACCAACAAGTGGTTCTGTTTGAGAGCAAAGAAGATTTTGATACGTTCGTCAACGAAGGATGGGAGGCCACAAGTGAAGCCTCTGCTGTTGCGGGCGAAGATTCAGAGCAACTTTCAAAACAATTTAACAGCGGCGTCGCCGTCTATCAGTTGAACGCTAAAGGTTTACTCATCGATGCTAACGTGTCTGGTTCTAAATATTGGGTTAACGAAGAGCTCACTAACTCGCAGTAATGCATAGCAACTAATCGCTTAAATAAAACCGTTGTTATGCACCCTTATCAATAAGTTAACGTGGATATGATTCCTCAAAACTGAGCACTTACGCAACTTTCTCTATGGAAGTCACCAGAAGATGGCGACTTCCCTTTCTCGTTGGATTGCTTTTGGTTATGCTTGCGCAAAACCACCTGCAATTCGGTATCCCATGCCTGACAATAACTTTAATAATCTGCTAGCAGAAGCAATTTCTGCTCTTAACACGCCTAACTTTACTCCTAAACTTATGCGTGTCATTCGCACTCTTTTTCATTTTGATTGCGCAGTTATTTTAGGTTACCGAGAAGGTAAACATCCTATTTATCTCTACGACTCAATTGAGAACGAGCGAGAGTTACTTTTTCAACGCTACCTTACTGACTCATTTCAAAATGACCCTTTTTTTCTCAAACTACACGAGACAAAGCAACAAGGCGTATTTACGCTCAAAGACGTGGCGCGTAAAGGCGTTGACTTCACCTCATACTGCGAGCAGTTCTATCATCAAACAGGGTGGAAAGACGAGCTTAGCATGCTAGTCGAAGTTGAATCTGGCCGTTGGGTCATGCTGTACTTCGGATATATGACTGATGGAAAATACTTTTCTCAGCAACAAATCAATAAGCTAAAGCCCTATTTCCCGATAATTCAGTCGCTTTGTCAGCAGCATTGGAAACAAACGGAATTTACCTTTTCTGAGCCTGCTTTTGCACAGAGTGCTTATTCTGGCAGTATGCGATTAGCCATTGAGCAAGCTTTAGCAACGTTTGGCGTAGAATCACTCACTCGTCGCGAGCAAGAGGTGGCTTCACTTCTCGCTCAAGGGTTTGACACCAAAGAAATTGCCGCGCGGTTACACTTAGTGCAAGGCACAGTCAAAAATCATCGAAAACGCATTTACTCGCAGTTAAATGTGTCTTCATTGAGTGAGTTATTCCAGCTTTTCCTCAATCACCTTATTCTCCATTCAAGATAAAAAACTGTCCCTTAAGGGATATATCGACAAAAGGTGTCGCGTTTTAGTCTGAATACAACAACCACTAAGACAGACAAAAAGAATGACGACACCATTACTGCAAGATTTACAAGATCGTGGCTTGATTGCACAAGCCAGCGATTTGGAAGAAATTCAGACACTTCTCTCACAGCCACAAACCGTTTACTGCGGCTTCGATCCTACAGCTGGCAGCTTGCATATCGGCCACCTCGTGCCTTTGATTATGCTTAAGCGCTTTCAAGATGCCGGACACCAAGCTGTTGCCTTGATTGGCGGTGCAACGGGCATGATTGGCGACCCAAGCTTTAAAGCGACTGAGCGCAGTCTGAACTCAGAGGAAATCGTCTCAGGCTGGGTTAACGATCTTTCTAATCAAATTCAACAGTTGATGAACCACCAACTGACCAAGCCGATGATCATGGTGAACAACGCTGACTGGATGAAAGCGATCAATGTGATCGACTTCTTCCGCGATGTGGGTAAGCACTTCTCGATCAATACTATGGTCAACCGAGAATCGGTAAAACAACGCCTGCAACGACCTGACCAAGGTATCTCCTTCACCGAATTTAGCTACGCCCTACTGCAATCGTACGATTTTGCCGAGCTAAACCGTCGATACGGTTGCCGTTTGCAAATCGGTGGCAATGACCAATGGGGAAACATCGTCAGCGGGATCGATTTAACTCGTCGTCAAAATGGTGAGCAAGTATTTGGCTTAACTCTGCCGCTGATCACCAAATCCGATGGCACCAAATTTGGCAAAACCGAAGGCGGTGCAGTATGGCTAGATCCTAGCAAAACCTCTCCTTACGCGTTCTACCAGTTCTGGCTTGGCGCAGAAGACGCAGACGTTTACCACTTCTTGCGTTACTACACATTCTTGAGCTGCGAAGAAATTGCCAGCATTGAAGCGCAAGACCAAGCAAGCCAAGGTAAGCCACAAGCACAACGTATCCTCGCTGAGGAAATGACGCGATTTGTTCATGGCGAAGAAGGCCTAGCTAGCGCCGAGCGCATCACTCAAGCTTTATTCAGCGGTAATGTGCAACAACTGAGTTTGGGTGAATTAAAACAATTGGAGTTGGATGGTTTACCAAGCATTGAGAGCGCACAACAAGATTTGGTTGAGCTGTTGATTGAGTCGGGTTTAGCAAGTTCGAAGCGTGTTGCACGCGAACACATCAGCAACAACGCCATCAGTGTAAACGGTGAAAAAGTGTCGGCTGATAACCCAAGTTTGAGCTTCCCACTGTTTGATCAATATTGGTTACTGCAACGCGGTAAAAAGCACTTCTGCCTCGTGAAGCGTGCCGCGTAGTAACACTCGCAGTACAAAGCCCATAAAAAATTCCCCTCACCGCTTTCGTGATGAGGGGAATTCAAATTTGAACGATTTTAAGCCTAACAATAGGCAAAGGCGTTGCTTATTGCGTTCTTAAACGTTGCCAGTACTTTTCGTAAATCGCTAACGTTTCTGCGCCAACATCATTAATAAACTCGCCTTTTTTCAAGTCTTCTGATGAAGGGAAAATAGTACGGTTATTTTTCAACTCTTCTGGCAATTTGTCACGCCCAGCGTTCGTTGCCGACGCATAACCCAAACTGGTCACGATTTCCGCTTGGTTCTCTGATTGGTACATGAAGTTAATAAATTTATGCGCCAATGCTTTGTTTTTACTGCCAGACGGAATAGTGAAGTTGTCCATCCACAATACCGCGCCCTCTTCCGGCATCACGAACTTCAGCTCAGGCATTTCAACCTGTCCTTGGAATGCGTTGCCGTTCCATTGCATGCCGACCGATGTTTCACCGGACACGTAAGGCACTTGCGGCGCATCTGAGTTGTACAGTAATACGTTGTTTTTCAGCGCGACTAGAGAATCAAAAGCCTGCTCGATTTCAGCTTCGTCTTTTGTGTTCACGCTATGGCCATTTTTCTTCAACGCCATACCGAACACATCGCGGACATCATCAATCAACATGACTTGTTGTTCGTATTGAGACTCCCATAAGTCTGCCCATTTGGTCACTGGTTGCTCAACCATGGATTCGTTGTAGCTGATCCCTGTAATGCCCCAAATATAAGGCAGAGAGTAATCATTTTTCGGATCGTGCGCTTGGCCAAGTAAGCCGTCCATTGTGTCTTGCATGTTTGGCACTTGAGCGTGATCTATTTTCGAAAGCAGTCCTTCTCGACCCATTTTTTCAATGAAGTACGCAGAAGCAAAAACCACATCGTAACCAGAACCTTTTAGCAATTTTAGCTTGGTATACATTGATTCATTATTCTCAAAGGTCGAATAATTAATCGTAACGCCTTCTTGTTTTTCAAACGCTTTTAACGATGCTTCCGGCAAATAGCCACCCCATGCATAAACGTTCAACGTTTTGCTATCTGCATGAGCAAACATGCTGAGCACAAGAGCACTCAGCCCCAATCCTTTGATGATTAATTTCATGGTATGCAATCCAACCAGTCCAGCGACGCGCTGGGATTCGGGTGCATAATTAGGTAATTGTTACCCAATTGAAAGAAAATTTAATTAATCTTTAACAGCAAAAATATTTATCGAATTTATAAAATTAACGCATGTTTTTAATAGCGACTGTGCATACCAAAATGATGAGACATTCCATCTTCCATTCGACCTCCTTTCCAGCCACCAGAGCCGAGTAAATTAAGCACATCTTGAGCGGTATAATCGGCACCAGAAAAGAAATCATGCGCCACGTCTGAGCGTATTGCTTGCAACTCTGGTTGATTTTCCAAATCAAGATCTTGCGGATCCGCATATAGTGCCAACGCAATTTTTTGTTGGCACGCGCTTAACTCACTGGTGCTCGTCTTTACCTGACCAACCGAAAAATACTCACGACTGCCGTATCCCACCACCAATCTGGTACTCATTAGTTTAATCACTTTCTTAATGCGGCGACGTTGTATAAATCTCAACATGTTTTGTTATTCCTGTATTAAGTTGGCTATGGTCGTATTCTTTTGTTCGAATTAAAACACTCTGTTTTATCAGCGAAATTTCTCTAGCGCTTTTCGCGATGATCGGTTGTATAATACGATTCTGAAATATTTTGTTACGTTACCTCGGTAACCCCTGAGACTGCAACATGAACAACAGCAGATGGGTCGGCTTTATAGGCGGCACGATTGTCTTACTTAGTACCTTTATCCTCTTCGGATCTTCCGTCCACGCTGCTTGGTACCGAATCCCTGCGGAAGCCATTCATGGTATCGCCTTCACTTTGGCTTTTGGTTTAGGGTTAAACAGCCTGCTGGCGTACGCGACGGCAGTGATTACTCTTGCTGCACTATTCTACATTGGCTTTGTCGTTAGCTATCGGGTCCATCAGAAACTTAAATAAACTTCTGTCTCAACCTGAGCTTAATAACGGATACTTGGTAACTAAAAAGGGAGCAAACGCTCCCTTTTTAGTTATCAGCATGTAGATGTTCTATGCCCGCTTTAATCATTAAGGTGGCATACCCTCAACGACTGCTGCATACCTGAAACATCATCACCTAAATACTCAACCGTCATTGGAACCTTGGCCAACAGAGTAAAACTAGAGTCACTGAACCTTCCATCAGCATCACTCTCCAAATGAACAAAAAACGCAGGCTTATCCGCAATCAATGTAATTTTCCTCCCTTCAATAGAGACACCTATATTGGCTTTCGCTATCGGCAAGGTTTTTAGCTCGTGAGTACTAAACCATGTGTTGCTTATTCTGTCTTCACCGATTTGCGCTTCAACATAGAAGAAGCCTGACGTAAGTTCGTCCTTCTCGATCGATTCATCCAATTGCCACAAAATCGTATTGCTGTCTGCTATGACTGTTTGTTCTAAGCTCCAACATTGCTTTTCTTCCCCTTGCCAATCTACCCACTTAAGCAGTGCGTTGACGCTTGCGGACTCTTTGGCATCATTGAGCAAATGTAGGCTCAACTTGCCTGTATGCTCGGAAAATACCAAATACTGTGGCGCAAAAAATCGCTTCGCATGGTAGTGCAACTGCTTCCATCGACCACTGTATTCCAAACTAGACCAAGAACTGACAGGCCAATTGTCGTTGAGTTGCCAGTACAGCATGCCGCGACAAACTGGAGAAATGGCACGCCAATGATCGCATGCAGTTTTGATCGCGATTGCCTGCTGAACTTGACTTAAATACAGCATGCTCTCGAATCCAGAGGGAAAACGAAAATAGCGCGTGAACATCTCTGTGATAATACTATTACCTCGAGGGTTCTTCTGATGTTGTTCGAAAGTTGGGGATGTAATATTCCAGTCTTGCTCAGGGACAAACCGCTTAACTTCAGCAAAAGATGGCCAAGATTGAAAACCAAACTCAGAGCAAAAACGAGGATTCACGTCAAGGTAGGCACTGAATGATTTTCCTGAATGCCAAACGTCCCAAAAGTGCATATCGCCTTTACTATCATCATGCCACGCATCACCGAAATCCAGTTCACCATTACATGGGGAACTTGGCCAGAAACGGCGAGTGCTATCTTGCTCGGTAATCTCCTTCTCAATCATGCGGTTGAGGCGATCGTAGTTAACCGTGTATTTGACTTTACTGCGCTTAGATTCGTCATACCAACCAATAGCTCCAATCACTTCATTGTCACCACACCAAAGTGCGATTGATGGGTGCTTCTTAAGCCTCGGGATTTGGAATCTAAGTTCTTCTTCTACGTCTTTTAAAAACTCGTCGTTTGATGGGTACAACGAGCAGGCGAACATCATGTCTTGCCACACCAACAAGCCAAGTTCATCACAAAGGTTATAAAAGGTTTCACTCTCGTACTGACCACCGCCCCATACGCGAATCATGTTCATGTTGGCGTCAACCGCACTTTGCAAAAGGTTGCGATAACGTGTTTCGTACTCTCGCCCCGGCATTGCGTCAATAGGGATCCAGTTGGCACCTTTAGCATTAATCGGTACGCCATTGACGATAAATTCCATTGCAGAGCCGTGCTCATCAGCTTGGTTATTTAGGGTTAACTGACGCAAACCAATGTTGTGCGTTAACTTTTGCTCTCTGCAAGAAATGGTAATGGGATAGAGATACGCTTCGCCATAACCCGATGGCCACCAGCGTTGAGGCTCCAAAATGTGGAACTGGCAATGATAGTGACCACTTCCTTTTGTTTGAATACATTGACGCTCACCATTAAATTCAACCATCATTTCATGGCGTTGACTGTCCGTTTCCACTTCAACTACTACATCAAGAAACACACTCCCATCGGTTTGCCATTGCTGCTCTGTCGAGAAGCCTTTGAGCCAAAGCTCATTCACAATGTCGATTTGAATGGGGTCGTAAATACCCGATACCATCAAGCAAATGCCCCAGTCCCATCCGGAATGGCATTGTGTTTTGCGGATCAAGTTCATGTGTGGAATTTGGTTGTTGCCCATTGCCGATGGAATAGGAAATGGCAGTTTTTTTGCTCTTGCGATACCTTCTAAATCCACCCGAGCAAACTCAACCCGAATCGTGTTAGTACCTTGCTTTAAATGCGGTTTAATATCCACACGTTGCTGGGTAAACATGTTGCTGCAAGTTAGTGCTAACTCACCATTAACATAGAAGGTTGCCAAGGTATCTACACGAGTTAGCGTCATCCAAATTTGCTTGGCAGACAACGTAAACGCGTCGACGTCAAACTCACGTGAGATATGCCACTCACACTCTTCAGTCCATCGAGCTTTGTTTTCATTATCGGCAAAATAAGGATCTGGAATCTGCTCTGCTTGTAAAAGCGCCGACACATTATCGCCCGGAATAAACATTGGAATTTCAAGATTGGGACGCTGTGGCGAGGTAAGCATCCACTGCCCGTTAAGTTCGAAGTGAGCCATCGAGTTAAACCTTAGCTTGGGAAAAACATGTTTTCTCAATGTAATCCTGATAATCCCATGCAAAAACAAGGGAAATGTTAATTACATACGAAATGCGGTGCATTTCACGTAAAAACTCTTTCTTTTGATCTCTACCCAAAAATCAGCAACTTGGCTAACCTGTTAAAAATTAATCGAAATCTAAGGTTATATTTGCAACTTCGACATGTTAACATCATCGGCTTTTTGAACATCCTCACACTTTTCGTTGAAACGATGTGAGGGGAAATGCACGGCTTCATAGCCCTAAAAAGCGAAGTAATTATGTCAAATATGACGAATGCCGCCTCCCACACAGCGCCTATTCAGGATGCTGACTATTCTGCTATTCATCCCCCATCTTTACTCAAGCGCCTCGAACTCACCAATCCTGTCTTTTGGTTAAGTGGTAGCTTCCTCACTCTATTCGTTTTACTTGCTCTAACGAATACCGACTCTCTAACCGCAATGGTTAACACCGGCTTCGGCTTTGCTACTAAATATTTCGGAGCTTACTGGCAAGTACTGCTTCTTCTGAATTTCCTAATTGGTTTGGCTCTTGCGTTTGGTCGCACTGGTTATGTGCGCCTAGGTGGTCTAGCGAAACCTGATATTGATAACTTTAAGTGGTTGTCAATCGTACTCTGTACTCTACTTGCAGGTGGTGGTGTGTTCTGGGCCGCTGCTGAGCCTATCGCGCACTTTGTGACTGCTCCGCCTCTATACGGGGAAGCCTCACCGAAAACTGCCGCAATCAATGCCCTATCTCAGTCTTTTATGCACTGGGGCTTCTTAGCTTGGGCGATCCTTGGTGGTCTATCTTCCATTGTCTTAATGCACTTGCATTACGATAAAGGCCTGCCTCTTAAGCCGCGTACTCTGCTTTACCCTGTGTTTGGTGATAAAGCCATTAAAGGCTGGATTGGTGATGTTGCTGACGCATGTAGCATCATTGCCGTAGCGGCAGGAACCATCGGTCCTATCGGCTTCTTAGGTTTACAAATTAGCTACGCGCTAAACTCATTGTTTGGCCTGCCAGATACGTTCGTAACGCAAAGTATGGTTATTATGGCGGCGATCCTGATGTATACCCTTTCCGCACTGAGCGGTTTGAGCAAGGGTATTCAAATCGTCAGTCGTTACAACATCATTTTGTCTGTACTGTTAATTGGTTACATCCTGTTCTTCGGGCCGACAAGCTTTATCGTTGATGGCTACGTGCAAGGCGTTGGTCGTATGGTGGATAACTTCTTCCCTATGGCACTTTACCGTGGTGATACAGGCTGGCTAAGTTGGTGGACAGTATTCTTCTGGGGTTGGTTTATCGGTTATGGCCCAATGATGGCGATCTTTATTGCTCGTATCTCTCGTGGTCGTACAATTCGCCAATTAATCATGTCTATTAGCATCGCGGCACCGCTGATTACTTGCTTCTGGTTTAGTATCGTTGGTGGCAGTGGCCTTGCGTTTGAACTTGATAACCCTGGTTTGATTTCATCTGCGTTTGAAGGCTTTAACTTGCCCGCAGCACTGCTAGCGATTACTGGTGAATTACCTTACCCAATGATCATTTCGGTTCTGTTCCTGATCTTAACGACAACATTTATCGTGACGACGGGTGACTCGATGACTTACACAATCAGTGTAGTGATGACGGGCTCAACAGAACCAAACGCAGTGATTCGCTCGTTCTGGGGGCTGATTATGGGTATTGTCGCTATTGCGCTTATCTCAATGGGCTCTGGTGGTATTTCTGCATTGCAGTCTTTCATTGTAATTACTGCCGTGCCTGTGTCTTTCATTTTGCTGCCAAGCATTTGGAAAGCACCCGGCATTGCAAGCAGAATGGCAAAAGAG
This sequence comes from Vibrio sp. 1641, assembly GCF_033339995.1. Taxonomy (NCBI): domain Bacteria; kingdom Pseudomonadati; phylum Pseudomonadota; class Gammaproteobacteria; order Vibrionales; family Vibrionaceae; genus Vibrio; species Vibrio sp. 1641. The sequence continues at coordinate 211,007 of NZ_JAWOVP010000002.1, read as the reverse complement.
CAAGGCCTCGTTTAAACCGCCTCTCTAACCAATATGCGAAAAAGAGCCCTTCATTGGGCTCTTTTTAATTCTGCGCTTTATCCTACACTATCAATGCGAATCATCACTGCGTCTGGACGCCAATACTCGAATTCGCAGTCCATTAAATGCCCATCTTGTTTGTAGTTTACCCGCCGAATTTTCAGAACGGGTTGTCCTTCAGCTAGGTTCAACGCCTTAGCGGCATGAGCAGGAGCTGACGTGGGAATCACATCAAAACGAGAGCGCTTTGTCTCGTAACCATACTTCTCACGATAAATGCCCGTCAGGGACATGGTGAGGTTCTCAGACAATATACCCTCAAACAGTGCCGCTTTGAGCACGTTCTCAACAAACAATACCGCTCGCCCATCAATAAAACGTAACCGTTCAATCACATAAATTGGGGTAATTCGCTCAACCTCTAACGATTTGGCATACTCACCTGCGGCCATTTCACTTCGCACGTTGAGTAGCTTAGTTTCTGCAATACGATGCTGCTCTCGAATCATCTGATGGAAGTGAGAACGAGACAACGGGTTGTAACAGATACGCTCAGGAGATACATACCAACCCCGGCGCTCTTCTCGATAAATAAGACCTTCCGTTTCCAAAGACACCAACGCATCTTTGATAGTGATTCGAGTCGTAGAAAACAGCTCACTGAGCTCTCTCTCTGACGGCAGTTTTTGTCCTTCCGACATGATGCCGGAAAGAATCTGCTGTTTTAAGCTGCTTCTAATTTTTCCTAATTGGGTACCAAATTGTCCGGTGCCTGTCGCTCTCATTCTGATCTAGTCCAAGGATAATTTGACGAATAACATAAGGCGTTTACGTAACAAAAATATGACATTAATCAACAGAACACATACTGAACGTATGAAATATAAGTGCCATATAAAATCAGCAAAACTGTCAAATTACTTGCGCTAAATCGTCACATTCCATCCATAGCATACAAAGCGAACTTACTGACCTAGTCCAGAAGGATGGAGACAATGAAAACTTTGCTAAGTCGTTCAATTACCGCACCAGCGGCAATCATTGCGGTAACGCTCGCTACGCCAACAGTAGCGAAAGAAGCCGATATTGAATCTTTGGTAGCAGCAGCACAAAAAGAAGGGGCGGTTTACAGTGTGGGTATGCCTGACAGTTGGGCAAACTGGAAAGACACTTGGGCTGATTTAAAGTCAAATTACAACCTTAAGCACCAAGACACGGATATGAGCTCGGCTCAAGAAATCGCAAAATTCGAAGCTGAGAAGAAAAACGCGACCGCAGACATTGGTGACGTAGGCTTTGCCTTCGCACGTGTAGCGGTTAAAAAAGGCGTCACTCAGCCATATAAACCAACAACTTGGAATGACATCCCAGATTGGGCAAAAGACGAAGATGGTCATTGGGCACTTGCTTACACTGGCACTATTTCTTTTATCTCCAACAATAACCTCGTAAAAGACGCGCCAAAAACGTGGGATGACCTATTAAAAGGCGACTACAAAGTGACCGTAGGTGACGTAGGCGTAGCAGCACAGGCAAACAACGCGGTTCTCGCCGCAGCGTTCGCCAACGGTGGGGACGAATCCAACCTCAAGCCTGCGCTCAAATTCTTTTCTGAACTCGCGAAGCAAGGTCGTCTTTCATTTACCGATCCGAACATCGCCAACCTAGAAAAAGGCGAAGTTGAAGTGGCGATCATGTGGGACTTCAATGCATTGAACTACCGCGACAAAATTGACCGCGACCGCTTTACAGTGAGCATTCCTCAAGATGGCTCTGTGATTTCTGGTTATACAACCATAATCAATAAATACGCGAAGAACCCTAATGCAGCAAAGCTTGCTCGTGAATACATCTTCAGCGATCAAGGGCAAATCAACTTAGCAGAAGGTTATGCGCGTCCAATCCGCACCAACATCACACTGCCTCAAGCAGTGCAAGACAAGCTAATTGCTAATGACCAATACAGCAATGTTCACCCAGTGACTGACTTCTCAGCTTGGGAAAAGTCCGCACGTAAGCTGCCACGTCAATGGCAAGAAAGTGTCTTAATCCACCAGCAATAAGAGTAAGTCGTTATGAGCAATAAGGTCATCCTTGTTGTTCTAGATGGACTGAACTATCAGGTAGCCCGTGATTGCATGGGCTACCTCAATGGTCTTCTAGAACAAAGTCGTTCCCAACAAGAAACTCGCGCAACGCTTTATCCTGTGCAGTGTGAGCTGCCCTCTATGTCTCGCCCACTTTATGAGTGCATTTTAACGGGCGTTCGCCCTGTAGAAAGCGGCATCGTAAACAACAATATCGTTCGTCTATCCAAACACGATTCCATTTTCAGTTTGGCAAAAGCCCAAGGAAAAGTGACCGCTGCGGCTGCCTACCACTGGGTAAGTGAGCTTTATAATCGCGCGCCATTTGAACCTGTTCGCGATCGTTTCACGCATGATGAAACCCTGAATATCCAGCACGGCTGCTTTTACCATTGGGATCATTATCCTGATGAAGCCTTGTTCCTGGACGCAGAGTATTTACGTCGAAACTATCAACCTGATTTCTTATTGATCCATCCGATGAATATCGACGATACAGGACATAAGTTTGGCCTAGACTCTCGCCAATACCGCAATTGTGTGCGAGGTGCAGACATTATTCTTTCCAACTACATCGATCAATGGCTTGCTGATGGGTATCAAATCATTGTGACCAGCGATCATGGCATGAACAACGATCTTTCTCACGGTGGGATTTTACCTGAAGAGCGAGAAGTTCCCCTGTTTGTCATTGGTGATAAGTTTACCCATCAAGATTGTCATATTAAGCAAACTGATATTTGTGGCACCGTTTGTCAATTGCTAAACCTTGACCACACGAAGCCATACACTCAGGAATTGTTAGCACTATGAGCAGTTCAGTCCTCTCCCCAAGCTCTAGCGAATCACGTTCAAATTTGGCAAGTACTTGGTTAAAGCGCTTTAAGCCAGCCATTTGGTTGGCACCTTTCGCACTGTTTTTCTATCTATTTCAACTCGCACCGATGATTTGGGTGCTGTTAAACAGCTTTATCTACGATGGCGAGTTTGCCTTCGATAACTACATTGAAGTGCTCGACTCCGCCTTTATGATGCAGGCGTTTGGCAACAGTTTGTGGTTAGCTGTGTGGTCGAGCATTTTTGGCTTAGCCATTGCGACTCTGTTGGTCTCTTCTCTGCGCAGAGTCGATTCTAAAGTCCGCGACGGTGTGATTGCGTTTACGAACATGAGCAGCAACTTTGCAGGCGTACCTCTGTCATTCGCTTTTATTATTATTTTGGGCACCAATGGGGCGATTACCCTTTTGCTCAAGCAGTATGGCTTACTCGGTGATTTCGACCTTTATGGTAAATGGGGCCTGCTGGCAATTTACATCTACTTCCAAATCCCGCTGGCGGTGTTGTTGCTCTACCCTGCGTTCGATGCGTTGAGTGATGATTGGCAAGCAGCTGCTGCGCTACTGGGAGCCAAAACATCACAGTATTGGGCGAAAATCGCTCTGCCAGTGCTCTCACCAGCCTTATTCGGTACCTTTATTATCTTAATAGCCAACGCAATCGGCGCATATGCGAGTGTTTATGCGCTGACCTCCGGTAACTATAACGTCATCACAATTCGAATTGCGAGTCTGGTATCGGGAGACCTGTTCCTTGAACCTAATCTCGCCGCTGCAATTTCGGTGATTCTAATGGCGTTACTTGCCTTTATCACAGTGATTAACCAATGGCTCATTTCGAAAAGCTATGCAGGTAGGAAGTAGTCATGAACAACGTTAATACTCGATTCCATAAAACGGTGGTTTATTCCATTGTTGGGATCATGCTCATCCCGATTTTAGCGACCTTTGTCTATTCGCTTTCATCACGCTGGGGTGCCACGGTGCTTCCAGATGGTTTCACTTTTGATTGGTACGTTAAATTGCTGACCGACCCACGCTTTTTGCAAGCATTTGGGCGTTCGCTGTTTATTTGTATTGCTTCGCTAACCCTCAGTGTGATTCTAGTTCTGCCAGCGATATTCGTGGTGTTTTACTACTTTCCAAGGCTCGATAAGCTCATGAACGTATTGATTTTGCTACCATTCGCTGTACCACCAGTGGTGTCCTCCGTCGGCTTGCTTCAACTTTATGCTGACAGTGAAATCTCCCTTATCGGTACTCCTTGGATTCTAGTAGGTACTTACTTCACCATCGCGTTACCGTTCATGTATCGTGCGATTTCTAATAGCTTCGAAGCAATTAACCTTAACGATTTAATGGACGCTGCACACTTGCTAGGAGCAAGCACAACCAAAGCGTTTTTGATGGTCATTTTACCTAACCTCAAAAAAGGACTGATGGCATCGCTTTTCCTTTCATTTTCATTTCTATTGGGAGAGTTTGTGTTCGCCAATATTTTAGTCGGCACACGTTATGAAACCCTGCAAATCTACTTGTATAACATGCGTCAGACGAGCGGCCACTTTACGTCTGCCTTAGTGATGACCTACTTCCTATTTATTTTTTTACTGACTTGGTTGGCAAGTCGTTTCAGCCGAGGAGTCAAACAATGAGCTACGTAACAGCGAAAAATCTGACTAAACGTTTTGGTGATAACACCGTATTTGAGGACATTCACTTTAACATCGAGCAAGGTGAATTCATTACGCTTTTGGGCCCTAGCGGTTGTGGTAAATCGACACTACTTCGCAGCCTTGCTGGGCTTAACCCTGTCGATGGAGGCGAGATTTGGGTAAACGGAGAAGATATCACGCATCAAGTCCCGCAAGAGCGTGGTATTGGGATGGTCTTTCAATCGTATGCGCTGTTTCCCAATATGACCGTCGAAGGCAACATTGCATTTGGCTTAAAAATGAAAAAGCTTGCGAATGATGATATTCGACGTGAAGTGGCTAAAGTCATCAAACTGGTGGATCTGGCAGGTAAAGAAAAACACTATCCGCATCAACTTTCTGGCGGTCAGCGCCAGCGTGTCGCACTCGCTCGAGCGTTGGTGGTGAAACCTCGCATATTATTGCTTGATGAGCCACTTTCTGCGCTTGATGCCAAAATCCGCAAACACCTTCGTCAGCAAATCCGAGACATTCAGAAAGAGATGAATCTCACCACTATCTTCGTAACTCATGACCAAGAAGAGGCGATGATTATGTCTGATCGTATCTTCCTAATGAGTAAAGGGGAAATTGTTCAAGCAGGAACACCTGAAGAAATTTATACTCATCCTGCTAACGAGTTTGTGGCCGGTTTCATGGGGCACTACAACCTTGTAGAGGCCAATAAAGCCAAGCAACTCTTCAACATTGATACCGAATGGAAAGTAGCGATTCGCCCAGAGTCTATATATGTAAAAGAGCAAGGTCGTCAATATGATAGCCACATCTCAGCGCCACAAGTAGGTACGATCACCAACCACCAGCTTCTAGGTAATGTTATTCGCTATCAAGTGAACGTTGAAGAGTGTGAGCTCACTGTTGACTTGCTTAACCGCTCTTCAGAACGCTTACTAGCGAATGGCAGCCAACTAGAGCTACTCTTTAACCTAAACGAAATTCAACCAGTGAGAGCCTAAACATGTCCAAACCTTTGTATGTTTTTGATATGGATGAAACCCTAATAAACGCTGACTGCGCAATGATTTGGAACGAGTTTATGGTTGATAGAGGCATCGCGACTGATCCTTTATTTATTATGGAAGATCAGCGTCTAATGGCCTTGTACTCTGAAGGCAAAATGGACATGGAAGATTACCTAGCGTTCTCCATGAAGCCACTAGAAAACATGCCGATTGAAGAAGTAAACGCCTTGGTTGAAGAATGTGTTGAAAGCCATATTCTGGCTAAACAGTTTCCTCAAGCCAAAACCCTGATTGAGCAACTGTCTCGTGATGGTATAGATATGGTTATCATCTCTGCCAGCGTCACTTTTTTGGTGGAAGCCGTTGGTCGCCGTCTTAATATTCCAACCGCACTCGGAATTGATTTAATCGAGAAAAACAACCGTTATACTGCTGAAATCGACGGTATTCCGAGTTATCGTGAAGGCAAAGTCACGCGATTAAAACAGTGGCTAGAAAATCAGCCTGAGCCTTATTCCGAAATCCATTTCTATACCGATTCAATCAACGATTTACCGCTTTGTGAATACGCGAACTACGCTTATCTGGTAAATCCATGCCCACAACTAAAAGAACACGCCAACAGACCGAATTGGAGTGTGTTAAGTTGGGGGTGATCCAGCCTCAAAAGGCCGTTCTTCCTAAGTAAATACTTTTCTATTTGTTCAAAGAGCAGTTCTTTCTGCTCTTTTTTACTTCTCTTCATCACAAATTAATCACTTGATTAAATACTGATTAATTTTTCACATGTCGCATGAGAAATCAGCGTCTTATAATTAATCAAATGTTTAATATTTTGAGAGAAGATTGTGACGGAAGCGCATCGAAGGGCGGGAAGACCCACAGATAATATCGACGCACGGGAAAAACTGATTTTCCACGCGCGCGAACTCTTCACCATTATGGCTTATGACAAGGTCTCTACTCGCCTAGTCGCGCAGAAAGCAGGCGTGAACGTGGCGATGATTCGTTACTACTTTGGCAACAAAGAAGGCTTGTTCGAGACCATGTTGCGCGAAACACTGTCACCGATGCAAAAGCAGATGCAGACGTTGGTATCCAACAGTAACGAGCAAAACTTTCTCGATCTAATGCGTACCTACTACCGCGAAATGATCAAGGTACCACAGTTCCCACGCTTAGTTGCCCAAGTTATGAATATGCCCCCATCGGAAACCCAACGCAAACTGCTCGAAAAAGTCTTCGCAGATATCAGCAAGCCAATGCAAGGCGTGATCTTTGATAAGTTGATCGACAGTGGCGTTTTACGAAAAGACGCCGACCCTCAACTTTGTCGCGTCTCTTACATCAGCTTGATGGTGTTTCCTTTTATGGCACCACCAGCACTGCTCGCCATTCATGGCATTGAACTTTCTGAAGCCTTCTTGAACCGATTATTCGAACACAACATACAACTGATGAAACATGGATTTTTAGACTCGGGCGACCAATATGAAAGTAAATAAAAAGCTGCTGTTCTTTCCTGCTCTTGCGGTGGGGGTCGTCATTCTGTTTTTGGCGATTAGCCTCAAACCAGATTTGCCCGTAAAACCCTCTGGAGATCGTGCACGGTTGGTCGAGACGATTCCACTTGAGCTAAAAGCCATTGCTCCAGTAGCCATAGGGTTTGGCAAGATCACCCCAAAAGTGGAATGGAAAGCGATAGCCGAAGTGACGGGTAAAGTGGTCTACCGCCATCCGCAACTGGAAAAAGGACAAGTGTTGCAAGCAGGGACAGAAATCTTGCGCATCGACCCGCTCGATTACGAGTTGAAACTGGTTCAAGCTCAAGCCGATCTCAAATCTGCCCAAACCTCTCTGGCTAAGCTGAACCAAGAAGAAGCGAATCTCAAAAGCACCCTCAAGATAGAAGCCAACCGTCTGGTTATCGCCAACAAAGAGTTAGACCGTAAGCAAAACCTACGTAAAAAAGGCCTAACGTCTCAATCGGATGTAGATCAGCAAGAGCAAAGCGCACTCTCTCAACGTAAGTTAGTACTGGATATTGAAAATCAAATTGGTTTGATGCCGGATGAGAAACGAGTCGCGGAAGCCCTAGTTAAAGTTAATGCATCAAAAGTGGATGAGGCCGAACGCTCGCTTGATAAGACCATCATCACGCTTCCTTACGATTTGCGTATTGCTGACGTAGAAATTGAGAAAAAGCAAGTGGTTAACCTCCAACAAACCATGGTGACAGGACATGGTATTGATGTCATGGAAGTGGAAGCTCAACTATCCATTCATGACATGCAAACTTTGGCGGCGAGCATCGGTGAGTTTGTCCGCGATGAATCTGGTATTCCACAACCTGATATGAATGCGATTCATGCCAACATTGAACTCAGCAGCGGTAACCTCTCTGCAAGCTGGCCTGCGAAAGTTGCACGCATCAGTGAAACGGTTGATCCAAGCCAAGCGACTGCCGGTGTGATTCTGGAAATTGAACAAGACTACCGTGCATTAAACCCAACGTCTGCGCCTCCATTGGTGAACGGCATGTTTGTGCGTGCCTTGATTGAGGGACAAGAGAACCCGAGTTGGGTCATCCCAGAGCGTGCGCTTCATGGCAATAAGATTTACCTGATGGGCGATGACAATCGTCTGCAAGTCGTCACGGTTGAAGTGTTATATCGTCGCAATAACCAAGTGGTGATCGATGGTGAACTAGAGCAAGGTCAGAAGCTGATCATCAACGATTTGCTGCCTGCGATTAACGGCATGCTATTGAAAGAGTCACCTGAACAGTCAGAAACGGCTATTGAGGAGTCTGATTCATGATCCGATTCTTCGCCAAGCATCCAACAGCAGCCAACTTGCTGATGCTAACGCTGCTGATATTGGGGATTTCTTCACTTTCCACGATTAAGCGTGAAACTTTTCCTGAGTTTGATCCGCCCTACATCCTAGCTGGTGTGGTTTACCCCGGCGCTTCCCCTCAAGAGGTAGAAGAGAGCATCTGTATCCGAATGGAAGATGCTGTCGATGGCCTTGCCAACATTAAAGAAACTCAGTGTGAAGCGATTGAGGGTTCTGCGCGTCTTATCTTAAAACTGAATGAAGAAGCCGACATTGGGCGCATGTTGGTTGATGTTCAAACCCAGATCAACTCGATAAACGACTTCCCACAAGAGATTGAATCTCCTGTGGTCCAAGAGCTCGATTGGAACGAGCCAGTTGTGGATGTCGCGATCACCGCAGATACCACATGGCCAGAGCTAAAAGCGTATGCCGAACAGCTTAAACGCACGTTAAAAATCGATTACGATGTCTCTTTGGTTGAAGTTGCTGGCTTCTCTGACCACCAATACCGAGTAGGGTTAGACACTCAAGCTATCCGACAACTTGGTTTGAGTGTTGGTGATATTGCGGACCAGATTGGTCGTCAAAACGTCAAGTTGCCAAGTGGTAATGTCGAAACGCCAGATAAGAACTTTCTGATCCGCTTTGACGAACGACGCGTGACGCCGGAAGAGCTTGAGACTATCGTCGTGGGCTCTGGTACAAATGGCTCAATCATCCGTCTAAGAGATATTGCGACGATTACCGACCGGTTTGAATTGGACGAACAGAAAGTCCTCTTCGATGGTCACCCTTCTGCCCTACTAAAAGTCAGCAAAAACAAAGAAGATGACGCACTGCGTATCAAGGAACGGGTTGCTCAATTTGTCGAAGAACAACAAGCTATCGCGCCAGACGGTGTGATGCTACAAATGACCAATGACCTTTCATCCGTGCTTTGGGATCGCCTGACCATGATGGTCAAAAACGGTTGGCAAGGTATCATTCTGGTCTTCGCCACCATGTGGTTGTTCTTTAGTTTTCGCTATTCCTTTTGGGTCGCAGCTGGTTTGCCCGTAGCCTTCTTGGGTGGCTTATTTTTGATGGCGCAACTTGGCCTGTCCATCAACATCATGTCTTTGGTCGGGTTACTCATGGCCATCGGTATCATGATGGATGATGCCATCGTTATTGCCGAATCGATTGCCGCTCACCTCGACCGAGGAGAAGAGATCGATGATGCCGTTATCAAAGGAGTGAAAAAGGTACTGCCAGGGGTAATTTCTTCCTTCCTAACTACGGTGTGTATTTTTGGTAGCTTGTTATTCCTGCAAGGTGAAATGGGTGCGGTACTTAAAGCAGTTCCTCAAGTTCTGATCCTCGTTTTGAGTTTGAGTTTGGTGGAAGCCTTCTTGATCCTACCTAACCACCTTTCTCATTCGCTACATAAACAAAAGCAAGAGCGAAAAACACCGAAGTTCAAACAAAAGCTGCTCGCTTCTTTTGAAAACTTCCGCAACACCACCTTGGTCAACGCAGTAGATAAAGTGGTCGAGTATCGCTATGCCTTTATGGGTGGCGTGGTTGCCTTGCTTCTTATCTCCGCGGCCACGTTAGTAGGTGGTTTACTCAAGTTCCAACCCTTCCCTGAATTGGATGGCGACATTGCAGAAGCGCGTATTATTCTTCCTCCGGGTTCTTCTCTGTCTCAAACGGAAGCTGTCGTCGATAAGATCGTCGCTTCCGCTCAAAAGCTAGATAAAGAATGGACAGAGAAAGTGGAAGACGGCAATCCATTGGTTCTACACATCACCAGTCAATTCAACGCTAACGCCGACGCGAATGAATCTGGCCCTCACATTGCCACGGTACGTCTGGATTTGCTGGGTGCAGAGAGTCGTAACACACTCATCGATGAATTTATCGATGCATGGCGTGAAGACATTGGTGAACTTGCCGATCCTATCTCGCTGGTATTTAAACAACCGACCATGGGGCCGGGTGGACGAGCGATTGAAATTCGAGCGAAGCATGATGATCTGGATGCGCTCAAAGCAGCCTCTATCGACATTCAACAATACTTGAATGAGTTTGATGGTGTCCATGGCGTATTGGATGACATGCGTATGGGTAAAGAAGAAGTCTTGGTTAAACTGCGTCCGGGAGCGGAAGCTTATGGGATTAACGGCCAACTCATCGCCAATCAATTGCGCGCGGCTTTCTTTGGCCAAACCGCAGACGAAATCCAAGTTGGAGTAGAAAATATTTCCATCGAAGTTCGCCTTGATAAAGCGCAAGCTGGTGACTTACAGCAATTGGCAAACTTCCCAATTATCTTGTCCGATGGAAGTCAAATTCCGCTCGCGACCATTGCTACTTTGGATTTCCAACGTAATTACGTAAGAATCCAGCGCATTGATGGCTTGCGCACCGTGAGCGTATTCGGCGATATCGACAATACGAAAGCCAACTCAACCGCCATTATTCGTCAGTTCCAACAGGATGAAGCGCCAAAGCTTATGCAAAAGTATCCTGGTCTTCGCTTTGATTTTGAAGGCGAAGCCAAAGATACCGCTGAAACTGGCGCATCAATGGGTAAAGGCTTCTTGCTTGGTTTGTTTGGCGTGTTTGCGATTCTGAGTTACCAATTCCGCAGTTATTTGGAACCATTCGTGGTCATGCTTGCGATTCCACTCGCCTTTATTGGCGTGGTATGGGGACACATCCTACTCGGTCACTCATTAAGTATGCCGAGTATGATGGGCTTTGTCTCACTAGCGGGGATTGTGGTGAATGACTCGATTCTGTTAGTTCAGTACATACGCCATCATGTCGATGAAGGGGATAATGTGCACGACTCAGTAGTCAAAGCCAGTCGGGAACGCTTTAGAGCAGTATTCCTGACATCAATGACCACTGCAGCAGGTTTGCTTCCGTTACTGACTGAAACCAGTTTGCAAGCACAGGTTATCCAACCACTGGTTATCTCCATCGTGTTTGGTATTTTCGCATCCACTCTGCTGGTGTTGTTTATGATCCCTGCTGCGTATGCCATTTTAGCTGACTTCGGCCTAGTCCATAAGCACGAAGAAATCTAAAACGACTGATAAGTAAACTTATCAAAATGCACAAGAGCGGCTTAGGTCGCTTTTTGTTCAATACCAATGCGTTAAAAAACACACAATCACTTAACAAACAGAGGGTTATTGTGTCTCATTAAGTGTGAATATGAACAGTTAAGGATTAAGTATGTTGAGTTTTATATAACCAAATCAAATAACCAACACAAGATTTATAATATGTCTTATTGTCAAAAACGGAATTTCACAGAGTAAAAATACACGTAGGCAACACATTCACAATTTAAACTCACGATAATGAAAACATTGATTGAAGAATTAACATTTTAACAATCATTACAACAATGTTAACTTTAGCCTCGTTGGTCGCGCTGGTGGTAAGCCTCTCACCAAGCCTATTGTCAGTTTTATATGGACGTTCGACCACCTCCAAAATGAATAGACACCCAATTTGGTGCCCTTTTTTCGCCCGTGAAAGCATTCTTCGCGGGCTTTTTTCTTCCCACTGAAATGGGCTTAATCTGCGTTAGTTTCTTTGCTCAATCTCTCTGTTTTTCCAGTCGTATACGATTCGATTACCGGAGACAAGTCCAGTAATTCCAATACTTTTTTTTCAAAAGTTTCATCAGCACTTCTCACCCAATCTAAAAACTTCTGCTTAGCAAACATCGATTCGTACTTATACCAAAACTCGATGCTCAGGTAGAATTCATTTTTTATGGGTAAATTGTATACTCTTCGTAATTCACTCTTATACTTAAGATTACCTTCTGAGTATTTTGAGTATTTGTTTTTTCCAACTTCAACTATCTCACACTTTATTGGTGGATAACCACTTAAGAAACCTCTAATTAAATATTCTTCTTTTTCTCTTTTTCGGTCTTCACTTTCTGGAATTTCTCCCCATTGTTTATTCGCACGCTTAGTCAATTCTTTCATCAAGTCTGTATGATACCCCCTCATAGAGCCTTCACTTTGCTCCGGGGCATGATAAAAATCATAATATTCTCTCTCTAAAAATGAGGACAATTGACTAATATTATCAATATCTTCTCCAGTAGATTTAACCCGTAGCCTAATATATAATCCACCTTGTTTGTTAATAGGAAGCAAAGGGTTTAATATTTTCTTCTGAAACAAAAAATATACCGTAGCTAACTTTACAAACCTTTCATGCCTCTCTATTTTTGATTCAACATCGAACTGTTCTAAATTAACAAGATCCTGGTATACATGTCCTTCATATATGTTGTTCGGACACTCAAATGACAGCACTAAGTCATCTATCTGGAACGCATTATGTAATAAGTCAGAGAAATCCGGCTTTCCTCTAAAACCATCTTTACACATTTTAATAAAACTCATATGTCTATCTCTTACTCTTCAAATATGCATCAATACCTTTAAACGAGAGCCTGCAATATGAGTTCTAATTCAAGTAAAGGTAAGCCACATACTAAGGTATTATGAAGGTCAAAAAGGACATCGGATCTTTTCTAAATTTTAAATATCTAACATCACCTCCACTTTACTGAAATCTACACTTTTAAAAGTTACATCCGCTCCATCCAGCAATAGCTCATCAAACACGCCAACTATTGATAATGAGCTTGAGGGTCTGATCCCTACCCATGAAATGAGAAACAAAAAAGCCAGCCTTAAAAGGCTGGCAAGTAGAGCAACAAGGTCAGTGCTTACTGCTAACTAACACCGAACTCGTATTGGATTCATTTTCGTCTGTTAGTCTCTTTTAGCGGCGTTTATGACTTGCTTGCTTTCTCTTTGTGGCACGTTACCTTTACTAACTGTTCTTGCTCATCTTTAATGTTTTTCACGATACGCTCATCACGTGCGTGAATGGCATCCATGTTCATTTGCTGAATATCTGCTATAGCTTCATGTTTCATTTCAGAAAAGTCCTGACGTAAATCTGAGCTCCACTCCTCTTTGTCTAAAGTGTTAGCAGCAGCGATTGGTGATGACATTACAGCAATAAGACTTAGAGTAGATAGAAATACGCTTTTCATAATAAGCTCCTTGAGGATTAGCAGTTAATTTTAATTACAATTTATATATTGCACATACGATGCCAACTTTTATTTTGTTATTTTTCAACAACTTAAACAAACCCTCATATTCAACGTTATCTTCGTCTGGTAAATTTCGCTAACCAAGCGTCAAATTAACCATACGAATTTAAAACATTAGAAACATACACATTAGAAATGCTTTGTCAGGCAGTTTTCTCATCAGATAATTACGTAACTGCCCACTAAAAAATCGCTTTGAATCAAAATGCGGAAACAAAAAAGCAGCCCGAAGGCTGCTCCTAATCGTTAATACCAAGCTTGTTAACTCGATACGCTTGCTTCAACGCTCGACGTCACTGGCGACTTTCTGAAACGATTAATCAAACGATGGATAAACCTCTTAATCGATCTGAAAATATTTTTAATATCTTCAAGCATTAAATACAAACAAGGCACCAACACTAAAGTCAGAACCGTTGCGTACAACACCGCAAAGCCCAAAGCGACAGCCATCGGTATGACAAAACGCGCCTGCAAACTCGTTTCAAACATTATCGGCAATACACCCGCAAACGTCGTTATTGAGGTGAGCGTGATAGCTCGAAAACGAGCACAACCCGCCTCAACAACCGCTTGTTTGATGTTCATACCCCTTTCTCTCACTTGGTTTACGTAATCTGTCATAACCAGAGAGTCGTTGATAACCACGCCAGCAGCGGCGATCAAACCAAATGTCGACATCATACTGATGTCTAAACCTAGCCAGAAATGGCCCCAAATCGCCCCCGTCAGACTAAACGGAATGACGGACATTACAATCAAAGGTTGGGTATAACTTTTTAACGGTACAGCTAACAAGATGTAGACGATGATCATACCTGCAATAAAGAACAAAATCTGTTCATTACGCTGCGCAGCCTGCTCTTCAATATCACCACCCAATTCTGTTTTCACACTCGAGAACGCTTGCTTCATATCCGGTAAGATATTGTCGTCAATGACCTTCACGATTTCTTGAGGTTCAACCAATTCTTCGTCTATCGAACCATAGACATAAACGGTTTGATACCCGCCTTCACGTCGAATGCTACTCACGCCCGGCTGCTCGTTGATCTTCACCACATCACCTAGCATGACCTTCTTACCTGCTGGTGTTGTAATCACGGCGTAACGCAATGATGAGAATGCTTCACGCGTCAGTTGCGGGTAACGCACCATAACTTTAATTTCTTCACCATCACGAATAATGCGCTGTGCTTCGCCACCATAAAAGCTGCCACCAACTTGCTCTGCGATCATGGTGAGATCCAGACCGAGATCGTACGCTACAGGCGCAAGAGACAGGAGTACTTCTTTGCTTCCAGAATCAATAGAAGATGAAATATCATATAACCCTTCTTCCAGCTGTAAACGCTCTATCAAGTAACGCCCAGCCTCGTTGAGCTCATTGATGTTAGAACCAAACAACAAGTAGCCAAACTCATCTCTGTCACCACCACCCGCACTCTGCTCGCGGATTTTGATGCTCTTCATACCTGGAATAACAGGCATAGCTTCACGCCAACGTCGAGCCAGTTCAAATGTATTGAACGGGCGTAACTCTTCATCAACCAGAGGTACTAATACACGACCTTCGGTGCGGCTTCTGTTGTACGACAGCACATCACGAATCATTCCTTGACCATGTTCTGCAATGGTCTCAGATTCGATCTTTTGCATGACACGTTCAATAGTCTTGAGTGCACTGATTGTCTGCTCACTTGAAACGGTATCATTCATTTCAATAGTGATCGCAGGATAGTCAGTCGGCACTTTAGGGTTAGGGATCACCCGAACATAATTCGCGTTGATCAAAGCCGCGCTGATCAGCAGTAAACCACAGAACACCGCAAACACTGTCCAGCGCCAATGGGTGCATGTTGTTACAAAGTTCCGATATGGACCATTTACAAAACCAAAAAAACGTTGGTTAAATCGGTCACGCCAACCACCTGGTTTAACTGGCTTAAAATGAGTATGCGCAAGGTGTGCAGGAAGGATCAGCTTCGATTCAATCAAACTGAAGATCAAACACAGAATCACGACACCAGCAATGCCGTAAAAGAAAGCGCTATCAATACCACTCGAAAGCAAGAATGGTGCGAATACTGCAATCGTTGTCAGAACACCAAATGTCGCTGGCGTAGCAACACGTTTGACACCGCGTACCACGTTCTCGACACCGCCGCCCTTTTCTTCGATTTCACTGTACGCACTTTCTCCCATGACGATGGCGTCATCCACCACAATTCCGAGCACCATGATGAAAGCAAACAGCGAGACGATGTTCACTGTAATACCCAAAGCTGGCATCATCATTACAGCACCGAGGAAACAGACAGGTAGCCCAATCATTACCCACATAGCCAAGCGGAAACGTAGGAAAATGGTCAGCATAATCGCGACTAATGCAGCGCCTTGCAGCAAGTTTTTCAACATCATGTCGAGACGCCCATTTAAATAATAAGTCGTATCAACTAAGACTTTGAGCTTAACATCCTGCGGCAATGTCTTGTTTTTTGCTTCAATATAATTACGAACGGACTGTGCAACAGGGATAATGTTCTGATCACGAGTGGCTTCAACAGACATGTAGATCGCATTTTGCCCTGAGTATTCAAAATAGCGCTCTTCTTCCGTAAAGCCATCTTTGATCGTGGCGATATCTTGCAGTAAAACCTTCGCACCATTTGCGCCAAGCTTTACAGGAATATTTCTAAACTCATCACCACGGTAGTATTGGTTTTCAATCCTTACTGCAATCATCCCTGAGTTTGTTTTTACTTCGCCCGCAGAAAAGTTGGCTGAGTAACGGCTGATCGCGCTGCTGATATCGCTCAACGTCAGGTCGTATTTACGAAGAACAAGTGGGTCAACTTCAATCGCTATTTCTTCTTCTGGCGCACTCAGATACACCAGCATGACGTTTTCTAACTGAAGTAATTCATCTTCGATTTGCTTAGCAATCGGTTTAAGCTCCTCGAGCGGTCGGTCCCCAACTAACCCCATTTCGATTACATCTTGGCGCCATTCAACTTGGTAGACATTGATTGGTTCCATACCCGCTGGTAAGTTAGACAAGGTATCAATACGTTGGTTTACATCATCTAAGACACGCTTGATATCGGCATTAACGTCTACCTCGATGGAAACATACGCGCTACCTCTAGAGGCCGTTGAGACTGCTTTTTTAATCCCGGTGACGTCTTTAATCGATTCCTCGACCTTAACGAGAATACTCTCTTCTATCTCTTGAGGAGAAGCGCCAGGATAAGTCGCACGAACATCAATGTAGTTCACCTCAATATTCGGAAACATCTGCCTTTGAATAAAGAGAAAACTCACCACACCCATGATAATGATGAACACCATCAAAAGGTTGGCAGCGACGGGGTTATTCGCAAAATAGGCAATCAGGCCCTTTTGTTTAGTATCTTCCATGACAAACTCCTACTTACTGTACGACGGTTTCAGAGTCGTCACTCTTTTTTGCGATTTGTACCGCCATGCCTTTTTGAGGGTACTCGGGCAAGGTCAGTACCAACTTATCACTTTGCTCTAAACCTTCGCCCACCAGCAAAAACTCACCTTCTGCTCTCAAAACCGTGACAGTTCTGGGTTGAAGTTGATTATCGCCATTCACCACCCACACGGTACGGTTTTTAACTAATTCCTGTGGTAAGCGATAGATATGCTTAAGTTCCTTACCAGTGAAGCTCACTTCAACGTAGGAGCCGAATTTAATTGGAGGCTGCTGGTTATCGACACCGTATGGGTCCGCGATTTGAATGACCATGTTAATCATTCGGGTAGCACTATCAATCATGCCTAAATCACGAACTACTCGACCTTCTCTAGTGGTAGAAAACACACCTTGCTGCGTCACTGTCGCAGTGAGTTCACCAATGGATTCGGGTAAAAATGCACTATCAAAACCGGCAATGGGTACGTGCACCTCTGCCACTTCGATGTTGTTTAACGTGGCAACTCGAGAACCAGATGTAACAAATTGACCAACACCAATATCACGCTCAACAACCAGCGCATCGTAAGGTGCAACGACTTTGCAATTTTCTAACTCTCTTTTTGCTCGTTTGAGTGCCGCTTGAGCCGACTTCACTAGGGCTTGTGCGCTCAAAACGTGAGGCTTGCGTAAATACAGATCCGTCACTTGCTTATCGCTCAGTCTCTTTGCCTGACGTTTTGCCACTTCGGCTTTCGCTTGTTCCTCAATCAGGTTTGCGCGTGCACTAGCTAAATCGGCTTCAGCTTGTAAAACCGACGCTTCATAGTTGTCACTTTCAATTGTGAAAAGAACCTCTCCTCGTTTTACGATGCCACCCGTCACAAAATTCGGGTGCCAACTTGTAACTTCACCACTAACTTGCGCGGAAAGGTGTGTTTTTTCAAAAGGGACTAATTCACCGTGACTAGTAATCACCACTTTGTGATCGGTAGGAAAAAGAGAAGAAGCCTGAACAGTAGGTTCTGTAATTGCATCTTTGGTTGACTCTTTTTCCGGCGCAGTTGCGGCAATTGCAGCATATCCTGCATAAGAGCCTCCAACGACGGCGAAGGGTAAAAGCCAACGTAATATGGGTTTTGCTAACATCGAAAATCCTTTTTTATTGTTGTTTTCAACACCACACTTTTATTCAGTCCATTGCTCCCGGTAAGCATGGTGGTGAGAGAATTGAATTTGAATAAACATCAAAGCGGCGCTTGCCTAGTCTTTTAAGCAGCGAACTAGATAGTTATTGCCAATTCAAAGTTAATAAAATTAACAAAAAATTAACCAACTGCGCAAGTTGCTCTGACTTAACTTGTATTCTAAACAGCAAATGACATGCCAAGCATTTATTTATTAAAAATCATATGGTTATATAAAAACCATTATTTTATCCAGTGTGCTATTGGTCATAATCACCAGATATTAGTGATTATGACCAATACGGCCATAATGATAATTAAAATAAATGATTATCTGCGCTCTAAAAGTTGAACTTAGTGCAGGCTCTATGGCAATTCATTGATTAATCGCTCGTTATCAAACGGTTCTGGGTGCATGTGGCGTCAGCTTAAGTCTATAATTTGGAGTAGGTAACACTCTGTAAGACAAGGAAATGTGCTTTGTTACAAACACTCGCCAAGTTGCTCTTCCCCTCGCTGCTCACTCTTTTATCGGCATGCTCATCCGTATCGTTGAATGACGCCAGTGAAAAGTCCACCAGCTTTCAGCTCGGTTATCAAAAGGATTCTGTTCTTGCGCAGTACTTTGACGCTTACGGGAGAGACCCTAAGTCCATAACTGGCTTTGCACCGTTAAATCAGGGACACGATGCCCTTCTTGCTCGAACCTCTTTGATCGAGTCCGCCCAGAAAAGCCTTGATCTTCAATACTATATTTACCGTGGTGACGAAACGAGTCAGCTAATAACGTGGCGCTTGTATGAAGCGGCAAAGCGTGGTGTTCGAGTAAGGCTGTTGCTTGACGATATGCAAAAGCGAAACGACGATGTGATGGCTGCCCTCAATGCACATCCTAATATAGAAATCCGCTTATTTAACCCGCATCAGTATCGCGACTCCCGTTGGTTCGCTCTTGCTAGCGATTTTGAACGCCTTAATCGTCGTATGCACAATAAGTCTCTGATTGCAGACAGTGTTTCCGCTATTGTCGGTGGTAGAAATATCGGCAATGAATACTTCTCTTTTGAATCGCAAGTTGAGTTTGGTGATTTTGATCTTCTGCTCTATGGTGAGGCGGTACAACAAACTGCCGATCAGTTCGACCTCTACTGGAATAGCGCCTATGCGATACCAATGGAATGGATTACACCGAATTCACAGCAAATTACCGACCAAGCGATTCAAAAGCAGGTCAATAAACTCCGGTTAGAGGAAAAGTTTTCAACCGGCCGCTATGACTTCACACAACTGGATATGTACCAAGATCTAAAACAAGGCAAACTCAAGCTCTACTGGGGAGAAGCGAAAGTATGGTTTGATCTGCCCGATAAAGTCGCAACCCGAGAGAGCCAACTTATTGATAATTTGTCGGAACTGGTTAAAAGTGTTGAGGATTCATTTGTGCTCATCTCTCCCTATTTCGTTCCAACTGAAGTAGGTACTCAAGCATTAAGTAACGCGGCCAAGCGAGGCGTTGATATCACGATTGTGACCAATAGCCTCGCGTCTAACGATGTGTTTGCCGTGCATGGTTGGTACGCAAAATATCGAAAAGAATTACTCGAAGCTGGAATAAAGCTTTGGGAAGTAAAAGCGAGCGCGAAACTCAAAAGTAAGTGGAGCCTCACGGGGAGTAGCAGAGCAAGTTTACACGCTAAAGCAATGACGATTGATAACAAAACACTTTTCGTTGGTTCGATGAACTGGGACCCACGTTCGGCCGCTTTGAATACCGAAATGGCCGTTGTTATCGAACAGCCAGAATATGTGCAAATGTTTCTAGAACAACTGCCGAGTCAACTGTCGAGTAACGCCTATGCCTTAACTCTGCGCGACGGGGACATTGTCTGGACCGACGTAAAAACAGGCGAAGAATACAAGTCCGAACCAGAAGCAGGAGTATGGCGAAAAATGGGTGCTTGGTTCTCCGGAATATTACCAATTGAAGATCAGCTATAACAGTTGCCAATACTGCAAACCTACCCAGTAAAGCGAAACAAAATGGACGCTAGTTTTGGGGCTGGGGGGCACAACCAACATAAGGAAGCTCAATGCCAGCGCAATGGAATGAATACTATCAGAAAATTTTAAGCCAACCTCACCGCCCAAGCGTGGAAAATGCCGTAAATCGACTTAAGATAGAAGGCAAAGTCGCTCTTGATATTGGCTGCGGAATAGGTCGAGACAGCCACTTTCTCCTCGAAAAGGGATTTAAGGTTCACGCATGTGATAGCAATGAAGATGCAGTAAAAACTTGTTTAACACGCTTTGAAGGTAACAAACGATTTTCGGTTTCGCAGTGCTGTTTTACTGAGTTTAATTATCCTCAGTGCAGCTTGGTTATCGCAAATGCCAGTTTGTTCTTTTGCCCTGACAAAGGCTTCAAACAAGTCTGGACAAAAATAGACAGCGCATTACAACCGAGCGGTATCTTCTGCGGCGATTTCTTGGGAGTGAAAGACTCCTGGGTGACCTCCGAAATGCATCCAAACATTACCGCATTAACGAAAAAGGAAGTGGAAAGCTTATTCGAAGGTTACGACCTCATTTCATTGCATGAAAGAGATGAAGACGGGACCACTGTAGTCGGAAGCCAAAAACATTGGCACATGTTTAGTGTGACCGCTCGAAAGCGCTAAAAATGGTCTCTCGATAAAGAAAGCAGCACTTCAAATCAGTGCTGCTATCAGAGATTAATTGACGGGATACACCACTTCAAAACGCTCTAAAACCAGCGTACGTTTCTCATGCCAATCGATGTTCAACTCATCGCATTCAGCTTTAAAAAATGCAGTATGAGCATCACGCCACCAGTTTAAGGTTCTATCACCTTCGCCTTCTGCGAAGGCAAACTCTGCGGTTACATCCTCATATTTGCATGTACTTACGTCAGTAATTCGTATCACGCAAACCGGGTCCCCATCCCAATTCGTCACTACTTGTAAATGACCGACTTGGGGCATGGTTTCACCATGTTCTCGATACCAAAGCTCCAAACTGCACGATGCAGTTTTCTGTCCAATACGAACCAAATCTGCGCATACATTCGCGTTGTATTCGTCGGCACAATAATAGTCAGCACTGACTGATGGTACAGCTTCCCTTTGTTCTGGTGATAATAATTCTAGGAATTGTTCTAAGTAATCCTTAGCTCGCGCGTCCATGCTCACTCCATTAATCATAAATTCGCAAGGAGGATAAAAGATATCACAACAAATAACCACCAGGAACAAACTGAAAAACAACAAGAATATGACTTCTACGAAGACGACTGTTATTTCTTTTGTAATAACTTTGCTAAACGTTTGTGCTATTTGCTATTGTTGCATGGTCTATCTGTACTCTTCTCGTGAAAGGACATTATATGCGCTTATTTATTGGTATTTTTTTCTCGCTGATACTTGCCTTGCCAACAATGGCATCGGAGGAAAAGTATTCAGAATCGGATCTATTAGATAGACCATTAATGGAACGCTATATTTTAGATGAACTAAAAGCGCTGCGTCAGGACTATCAAAGCCTAGAAAAGCGAATGATCACAGAGATCACCGATCGCGAGCTAACGGTCGCAGATAAATCGTTGAACTATGCCAACGTGACCGTTACATACTTCTTCTACATCATTGCTGGTGTCGCATCGCTGATTGCCTTTGTCGGATGGCAATCTCTGCGCGAGTTTAAACACAACACCAAAGAGATGGCTGATAAACGATTGGAGAAGATCGCCCAAGAATACGAGAAAAAGTTTGTCGCCCTTGAGCGAGATTTAAAACGCAAAACTCGCATTATCAGCGAAAACAACAAAGAGATTGAGAAAATCAACGAGATCCATAACTTATGGCTACGTGCACAAAGCTCTCAAACTCCAGAACAACGTATTGAAATCTATGATGAAATCTTATTAATTCGTCCAGGTGATTTAGAAGCGTTGACTTACAAAGCCGACGCAGCGATGGAAATCAACGAATACCATTGGGCACTTAGCATTTGTAACCGCGTACTTGAAGTCGATTACACCAACGGCCCTGCATTGTATCAACGCGCGTGTGCATACTCTCGCCTTGGTATCGAAGAGCAAGCTATTGAAGACTTGGAACGCGCAATTGAATACAGCCCATCCATTCGTGATTTACTTGCCGAAGAACGAGACCTCGAATTGCTGCACGGTAATGAGCGTTTTGAAAAGCTCTTACATCTAGCAAGCGAATAATGGAATAAACAGCATGAGCAGCCACTTTAATCTAGAAGACGCTAGCCAAGTATTGGTTGGTGCTTTTGCCCTAGCAGTCCCGATCTCATTTTCGGAGGAAGCGTGGCGATTGGGTGAGAGCCTACCAATGGCAAACTTGCTCATGCTGTTAAGTCTTTCTGTCATTTTCCTCAGTTTTTTCGCGTATCAAAGCGTGTTTCAAAGCCACATCAAGAATCGCGTATCCATCTTTATTTTTCGTGTGGTTATCGCGTACCTCATTGCGGCCGTTGTGGTAGCGTTAGTTCTTTTCTGTCTTGATAAACTGCCACTCATGAATGAGCCTTTGGTTGCGATAAAGCGCGTTATCGTCATCACAATGCCTGCTTCGATGGGCGCGATCGTAGTCGACAGTTTCGACAAAGAATAGAGATAATCGCTACTCTTCTTCTAACGTTAAGTTCGACCCCGAGTGGTCTTTCCCTAATACATCTTCTGGGTTTCGCAGTGCACAGGTTTCTAACGACAAGCACCCGCAGCCAATGCATCCGCCTAAATCGTTTTGCAACGCTTTAAGTTTTTGAATCTTTTGTTCTAACTGTTCATGCCAATGGCTTGCCATTTCTTCCCATTGCGCTTTGTTAGGGGCTTGGTGTTTCGGCAGTTCATCTAACGCATGTTTAATTTCTTCTAACGACAACCCAACTTGCTGCGCTGCTTTGATCACCGCAACACGGCGCAACACACTGCGATGGTAGCGACGCTGATTACCTTGATTTCTCCAACTCGAAATCAGCCCTTTTTGCTCGTAAAAATGTAGGGCAGATACTTTCACTCCAGAACGTTTTGCCACCTCTCCTACGCTGATTTCCATCCTTGACTCCCTGTGTATCAATTTTGTTAAAAAAATGCTTTACCTCAAGTTTACTTGAGGTTTTAAAGTTGCACCATCTTAATTAACGCTAAACCCCGGCGATCTCAAGATAATGTGTTCAGCGCGAACGACTTGGTTGTTAAACACAAGACAGTTGGACATCAACCTTTTGAAATCCATCGGGAGTTAGAGGCAAACATAATGAAAAATAAAACTCAGCCGTACTTAGCTGGCCGCTTCTTCGACAGTATCTCCTCTGGCTTGTTCATGATGGCACTGCCATGGGTCATGCTTTCCGAACCTAACATGGGTACATTCGTCGCTTTAGTTTCTCTGAGCTGCACCGCGATTGCTTTTCTAGCAACGCCTTTCTTTTCCACTTTAATTGACCGACATTCACGCAAAGTACTACTCGTGCTCAATCAATGGATTCAATCGGGTATGGCTTTGGTGGTGTTCATTGCTTATTGGTTAGGGTTTGAGTCACACTGGTTGCTGGCTTTTGCGCAATTGGTGTATTGGGTTTCGAGTAATTTTGCATGGACGACCAACAATGCCTTCACCCAAGAAAATTATCAGCACCATGAGTATGCGAAAATTTCGGGTCAGCAAGAAATTGTAATGCAATCCACGACCCTCGGAGCTGGCGCGTTGGGTATTGTTTTGCTTGAAATGTGGGGTATGAAAGAGTTTGCTTTGTTTGCGGCCAGCGCCTCTGCGTTAGCAGCGATGTTCTATATTCTGACGCCTTATACCCAACAATTAAGGGCATCAAAATCCGTTGCTTTCATCGCGCAACTCAAAGAGAGCAAACAAATATTCCGTCTCGAACCCCGATTTTATGGCTTTATTCTGCTCTCTTGCCTCTCTTATCCTGCATTGACGTATTTGAGCAAACTGGTGCCGATTTGGTTTTCTGAACAAGGCATCTCTGGCGATTGGTTTGCAGGGTTCAACATCAGTTTTGGCCTCGGCTCGTTGCTAACCGGCTTTATTGTCACCAAAGTGCTAAGCCGTGCCTCCCATAGCCACATTATGTTCGCTTCGATGGTTATGGTCTCTTTTGCGCTTATCGGGATGAGTTTTGCGATGAGCCCGCTGACCATCTTATTGTTTACGGCGCTGTTTGGCGTATTTAACGCGCTAAATCGCATTGCGAGAGTCAACTGGATGCATCACACCGTAGCGGTTCATCAACGAGGTCGCGTCGATGGCGGCATCAGCATGTTTGCCACCACCATTCAATCTCTCAGTTACGTCCTGATTGCAATATTGAGTCATTACGAACTAACACAATACGGTTTTGCAATCGCGGCTGCTGTCATGGTGTTAGCAGTGATTTTGATGGGATTACTCAGTCGAGACGTCGAGCCGTTTAACGACCTAC
Source organism: Vibrio sp. 1641 (assembly GCF_033339995.1). Taxonomy (NCBI): domain Bacteria; kingdom Pseudomonadati; phylum Pseudomonadota; class Gammaproteobacteria; order Vibrionales; family Vibrionaceae; genus Vibrio; species Vibrio sp. 1641. The sequence continues at coordinate 186,278 of NZ_JAWOVP010000002.1, read as the reverse complement.
CCCTTCATGCAGCAGCAAAGTGAAGCATAGAAATTGAGAAGTTGAGAAATTGAAAAAGCGAGATAGGAAGGCAACCAACATCGTCTTCCTATTTTTTACGCCAGCACTTTTACCTCTATCGCTTATCAGCAAGGTTGGGTATTCTGAGGTGACCAACATGAGCAGAGGGAAATCGCAGTGAACTTAAGGCAATTAGAAGTCTTTTACGCCATTATGCAAGCAGGAACGGTGTCAGGCGCGGCTCGCTTACTGCACGTTTCCCAACCTAATGTCACTCGAGTTCTCGCCCATACAGAACAACAACTGAGCTTCGCTTTATTTGAGCGTGTAAAGGGCCGTCTCGTTCCAACTCAAGAAGCCAAAGCCTTATTGCCAGAGGCTGAAAAAGTCTATCAACAACTCGGACAATTTCGCTCTCTGACCAACAAAGTCAAACAGGGAACTCAACATTTACGAGTCGGTGCTCCGCCTGTTTTGGCCGCACACTTGTTAGCGCCGACTGTCGCGTTGCTGTCGAAAGAGCACGGCATCTCCTTTGAGCTCTCAACGGCTAATCGCGATGAGCTGTGCTCAGGTTTACTGAAACATGAACTGGATGTCGCCATTGCGTTCGGTGAAGAAACGCCACCAGCGATCATGGGACACATGTTATTAAAAGAAAACTTGGCGCTAATTGCCCCTAAAAGCGCAGCGATACCCACAGAAAAAACCGTCACTTTAGAAGAACTCATCAGTCACGATTTACCCATTATCGGTTTAGATAGCCGAGACCCTCTGGGCTTGCTGTTACATCAAACCTTGTCAGCGCGTGACGAGCATTATCAACATGCCATTACCGTCCGCAGCTACTCCGCGGCGGCTGAACTGGTGAAAAACGAAGCAGGATTCGCGATTGTAGACCCTTGGACTGCAAAACAATATCGCCAAGATAATGCCGTTTCCGTGCATGCTTTGGAGCCAAATATGTCCTTTTCCGTCTCTATTTTATTCGCAGAGCACACACCTCAATCCATTGCGACAAAGCAATTTATCACCGCCCTAAAACAACAGATGGGTTAAAGGTATAACCTGAAGTTATACCTGCCTAACAAATAAGCATTCGGTTTCCTAAATCAGTCTGGCTACATTAATGAGCAATAACGATGACGAAGGGAACCATCATGCAAATTGCTCAACCTTACCTACTCTTTCTTGGCGATGTAACCGATCCACTCGCAGCAAAAACCGCGCGTGGCATATACCAATGGCGACCTGAGATTTGTCTTGGCCAAATCCGCCTGACGCCAGAAACCGTATCGCTTGGTTTAACCGACATGACACTACAACAAGCGCAGCAGCAAGGAGCAAAAACGCTGGTGCTCGGCACGGCAAATCCAGGAGGCGTCATTCCCGAAGCTTGGCAAGCAACCTTACTTGAAGCGGCAGAGATGGGATTTGAAATTGCATCGGGCATGCACCAACGTTTGGCGGAACTCTCTCCTCTTGCCGATCTAGAACAACGCGGATTAACCAAACTGTATGATGTTCGCCATTATGATGCCCCGCTCAAGGTCGGCAATGGCAAAGCTCGCGCAGGCAAGCGAGTACTTACTGTAGGAACAGATTGCTCCGTTGGCAAAATGTACTCTGCCCTCGCCATTGAGCACACATTAAAGCGTAAAAACTGTCGCGCAGAGTTCAAAGCAACGGGTCAAACTGGAATTCTCATCGCAGGCAGTGGCATTTCAATTGATGCCGTAGTTGCCGATTTTATCTCCGGCGCAGTAGAAACGATCAGCCCTGAGTTCACCGATCACGATTGGGACATCATCGAAGGGCAAGGTTCGTTATTTAACCCTTCGTTTGCTGGCGTAAGTTTGGGCTTACTTCACGGCGCACAAGCTGACGCTCTGATACTGTGCCATGAGATTGGTCGCCCGCACATCCGCAACTTACCACATGTGAGCTTGCCAACCATTGAACAAACGATAGAAGCGAATCTGGCCGCTGCTCGCCTAACAAATCCAAACGCTCAATTAGTGGGTATTTGCTTGAACACTTCGGCGATCAGCGAAGAAGATGCAGCCCAGTTATGCCAGGATTGGAGCGACAAATACCAGGTGCCCGTCACCGACCCTGTGCGTTTTGGCGTTGATGCGGTTGCAGATAGGCTCCTTACGATTTAAGAAACATTTACGGTTTAGAAAATAACTGCGGTTTAGGGAAACTAGTGAGATGAAAATTCATGTAGAACCCGTCACGATTGCCATGGCGACACCATTTCGCATCTCTCGCGGCAGTCGGACAGAGTGCCACGTAGTCCGCGTGACAATTGAACATCGAGGCATGACCGCCCAAGGTGAATGTACGCCATACCCTCGTTATGGTGAATCGGTTGAATCGGTGATTAAGGCGATTTCTCACGCCGCGCATGAACTGCAAAGTTTGTATGCCAAAGGCGAAGCTGATGTCATGGTTCTCAAAAGCCAGCTTCAATCGTTATTACCCGCAGGGGCTGCAAGAAATGCATTGGATTGCGCCCTTTGGCATCTTCACGCGCTTTTGAGCCAAAAGCAGCAGGTTCACGACCTCTTTACGTTACCCGAGGCGATTGTGACGGCGATGACGGTTTCTATCGACACGCCGCAAGCGATGGCAAAACAGGCACAAGCTTACCTTAGCCAAGGCGCAAAACTGCTAAAGGTAAAACTGGATGGTGAAAACGTGATTGAGCGCGTTGCAGCAGTACGCGATGCCGCGCCGCACGCACAAATTGTCTTAGATGCGAATGAAGCGTGGCAAAACCTCGACCTCGCGACGGTATTTGCTCAACTCGAACCGTTTAATATCACCATGATCGAGCAACCGTTGCCACAAGACTGCGACGACGTACTCGCCAGCATTCCACACCCCATTCCACTTTGCGCCGATGAGAGTTGTCACACCAGAGAGCAATTGCATCAACTGCTTGGCAAATACGAGATGGTGAACATTAAGCTAGATAAAACTGGCGGGCTCACTGAAGCACTATTATTATCCGACGACGCCCAAAAACTCGGTTTTAGCCTCATGTCCGGTTGTATGTTGGGGACGTCGCTTGCGATGCGTGCTGCCTTACCCATTGCTGCTCAGGCAAGCGTTGTCGATCTTGATGGCCCGGTGCTGCTCGGACAAGATGTAACGCCAAGCTTGGTTTATTGCGACGGCGAAATCGTTCTTTCCAAATAGCCTAAACAATCCAGAGGTTTTGCTCCAAAAGTCAGAACCTCTGAGTTTATGATCTCGATTAAAAGACAATCAGCCCCATCATGAAATAAGTCACATAAATTATATGGTTATTGAGGCATGCTAAGATTCCAGTAGTCCAAGAAGGTGGTCTTATGCATCGAGTCATCCGGAAAATGACGTGGAAAACGAATAGGCGGTAATCCCGCCCTACTCCAATGCAGTGCGTGGGTTTCTATAACAACCCACTTCCTAGCAATTCGTAGGTTTTTCACGCCATCTTGCAAGGAGGCTCTATGCCTATCAATAAAATACGCAATATCGCTTTTGTAGGTCAAACCGGGACCGGTAAAACCACACTGATAGAAAAACTGCTCTTCACCTGCGATGCCACCCACCATTTAGGCAGCGTAGAAAAAGGCGATACTGTTACCGACTTCGACCCTCAATCCATCCAATATCAACACAGTATTGAAGCAACGCCAGTCGCACTGCGCTGGAATAAACACCGGCTCAATATCATCGACACTCCGGGACAAAACGAGTTACTTGGCCGTACTATCAGCGTTTTTCCTGCCGTTGAAACATCCGCCCTTGTCATCGACCCTCAAACACCACTTAACCAAACTTCCGATCGCTTATTCACCTTTGCAAAAGAGCAGCAAAAATGTCAGATGATCATCATCAATAAGCTCGATAACCACGGTAGTCAGTTAGAAAGATTGATGGAGAACATCGTTGAGCATTTTGGTGACCACTGCTTGCCGATCAACTTACCTTCGACTGACGGGGAATCTGTAGTTGACTGCTATTTCGAACCAGAATTGGGACGAGAAACCTTACTTGCAACGGTAGATGAAGCTCATGAGACCTTAATTGACCAAGTTATCGAAGTCGATGAAGAACTGATGGAACTGTATCTGGAACAAGGCTCCGAACTCACCGCAGAGCAACTGCATGATCCGTTTGAAGAAGCACTAAGAACTGGACATGTGATTCCGGTCTGTTTTGTCTCAGCACAAACCGGTGCGGGCGTCGAGCTGCTGCTACGCACCTTGGCGGAGATCATGCCCATGCCAAACGAGGGTAACCCTCCTCAACTGGAAAAGAACGGCAAAAAAATCAAAGTAAATTGCGAAACCTTAGAGCACACCGTCGCACACGTGTACAAAGTCAGCGTCGACCCATATATGGGAAAACTTGCCTACTTACGTGTATATCAGGGTGAAATCAATGCGGGCAGCCAGCTTTATATTGGCGAAAGCAACAAGGCATTCAAGGTTGGGCACTTATATCAACTGCAGGGCAAAGATAGAACCGAGATCCCTCGCGCGCTTACAGGCGACTTCTGCGTTTTAGCCAAAGTGGATGATCTCGAATTCGATTCAATCGTTCATGACTCTCACGAAGAAGATGGTGTTCAACTCAAAACGTTGGATCTTCCAGACCCCATGTATTCTTTGTGCTTGAAGCCTCTTAAGCGTGGAGATGAGCAAAAATTAGGAGATGTGCTGAATAAAATTGCCAGTGAAGATCCTTCTCTGCGCATCGAACATCGCGCTCGCACCAACGAAACCATCATCAGCGGCCAAGGGGAGTTTCACCTCAAAGTCGCATTAGAAAAGATGGCGAACGTGTACAAACTGGACGTCGAAACCTGCCAACCAAGCGTCGAATACTTTGAAACCATCACCAAACCTGCCGAAGGGCATTATCGGCACAAAAAACAAAGTGGCGGTGCAGGCCAATTTGGTGAAGTGCAATTGAAGGTTCGTCCACTCGAACGTGGTGCCGGATTTAAGTTCATCAACAAAGTGGTGGGTGGCGCCATTCCAACCGCGCTCATTCCTGCTGTTGAAAAAGGTATTTTGCAAGCGTTAGAGGAAGGCGCGATTTCTGGCAACCCAATTAAGGATGTGGAAGTCACCGTTTATGACGGTAAATATCACTCCGTCGATTCGAAAGAAATAGCGTTTGTCATCGCAGGTAAGAAAGCCTTTTTAGATGCGATTAACAACGCAGATCCTATTGTGCTAGAACCCATTGTCCAGATGGAACTGCACATCCCAACCGCGAACGTTGGCGATGTTTCTGGTGATTTATCTGGAAACCGAGGCTTAATCGAAGGCTCCGAGCCAATAGACAGCAGCTTCACTTTACTCAGAGCCAAGTCACCAGTAAATGAGCTGCAAGATTACGCTCGTCGATTGCGCTCCATCACGGGTGGTGAAGGCAGTTTTAGTATGACTTTAAGCCATTACGAGCCCGCGCCACCAGCAGTGCAAAAACAGGTCTGCCAAGGCAGTGCACAACAAGGTTAATTCCCTACGATTCAAATCAATAACATAAACAAAAAAGCGCCCTCATTTTGAGGGCGCTTTTAGGTAAAAGAAAAATTATTTATCGAGAGACAAACCTATCTGACTGATTTTGCTTTCAAACTCTTCGATGCTGTTCGCTTTGTAAGTCGGAGCACCGTTAAAGTAGCGCGGTTTCTCTGGCAGCATCGCATTTTTCAGCTCTTGTTCTTGATCGATATTGTCATGGTAAACCGTTACACGATTTGGAATATCCTGCTTCATTACAGCCATTTTGGTTCTCCTTTATTAAGACGAATAGTAAGCGTAGAACGAATTTATCGGAGTACAGGCGAGACTGTGTAAAATTTAGACACTCACAGCAAAATCATATTTAAACGGTTGCATTTAATATTTTTGAGGCACTTTGTCGTGGCTATTGGAAAACGTGAGTGCAGCGATTAAGGTGAGCTCTCTCTACATGAAGACAGGAAGTCCGGTGTCGCAACAAGAACTCAACCAAATGGGCAGTGCCAAAGTTTTTCTCATCGAAAAAGATTGCGTCCAAGTAATAGAAAAACGTAACCCTACTCAAATAGAAGTGGCGTTTTATCAACGCTATGCCGAGCAGTTTAACGCGCTTGGAATACACGTACCGCGCTTGATTCAATTCGACGACCAGAAAAACGTTCTGCACATTGAATACGTTCCCCACGCAGTCGAGCAAGCATTCTTACTTGAAGATGATCGAGTCATTGAACAACTCGTCAAACTGCACCAACTTCCACCAACATCAGATGGTGTTTATCACCGCCACCAGTGGACACCACAAGCGACTCAACAAGCACTCGCTACACTTGAACTGGGCTCAGAGACAGAGCAGTTCTTCCACAACCTCCAACAACGATCGGCGCATCTTTTCGATGGACAGAACTTGATCTCCGGAGACTCGAATGCTGGAAACTGGGGACAGCGCGAAAATGGCGAGCTAGTGCTGTTCGACTGGGAACGCTTTTCTACAGGGCATGTCGCGATAGATTTAGCGCCGCTCATCGAGGGCATGGGCACATTTGATGATTACTTGAACGTAGCAGGCAAGTATATAGAGTGCGCAGAGAAAGGTGAAACAACAGAATTGGCGCGCGATATCGGACTAGCAAAAGCGTGGATCGTTGTCGAGGTAGTCAACATACTGGTCTCCAGAGAGAATCCGCAGACCAGCAAATATTTGGACTGGTTTCGGCAAACCTTGCCGCAATGGGCCAAAAGCCTTAGCGCTCAGGTGATGAGTTAGGCTCTGAGATTTGATATAAACGCCTTTCAGGTTCTGCGCATGAGGTTTCGCAGTTGCATACTTTATCAACACCGACGTTGTTTAAACCGCCGCAACTTCCTTGAATACGCTTGTTATGAAAAATGACGCCAAGTGACATCAACAAAATGATTGCGAGAAAACCAAGAAAGGTAAATAACCAAACCATATTAACCTGCCTTATTAGCCATCGACTCTAGCTTAAGTATAGCAGGGCTAGATGTTGCTTTGAGTAGCGCTTTAGGTCTTGCCAACAAGGAGGGTTTTGATTTTGGGCCACCACAGGAGCCGCAGCCACCTTTTTGTTTGTGAACACTTTTCTTATGATTGTTTGATGGGCGTCCTTGGGAGGGCTCAATCAAAGGCTCTCTTGGAACCGCAAGCACATCTTCCAAGGAACTACGAGTAGACAACCGAAATACTGGCGTGCCACTGCTAAGTAGCTTTGCCAATACACGTTCACCGATATTTCGCACAAGAACAGCATCCACATTGTACCCTTGTAGAGACTGAATCAACTGAGACTTCGCATTACAACCCGCTTGTGGCATAGAAGCAATGTTCGCTAAGTTTTTTAGCATACCGTCAGTATCAGAATAAATAGCGATGTATGGTGCTTTTACAAAGTGGTTTGCCACCCGCTCACCATCATTAGGAATAGCATAAATCATAAGTTTGACTCCTCATTCGGAAAAACTAATGCATGACCTTCAACTAAACTTTTTGCGACTTTCAATCTTGCACTTTTTACTGTGTTACCAAAAGTTTGTCTAGAAACGCCCATCTGCTCCGCAGCTTGCTGCTGGCTAAGCCCCTCTAAGTCGGCTAAACGTAGCGCTTCTAACTCTTCTGGTAATATGGCGACTTGCTCCAACTGATTAAATGGAATGCCATTGGGCTTAAAGCAGTGGTGAGCCGCACGTCCGCATATTCGTCTTTCTATCTTTGGTCTTGCCATCATTGTCCCTCAAAAACACAGAGTCAAATTACGCCTTAAACTGGCATATGCCAATAACATTTTTAGCATATGCCAATAAACTAAGTTTGCAAAAATCAACACGACAAATACGTAATACATCAGCATTAATTAGACATCTAATAATTTAGAAATTTCGATGACAAACGAGCAAAAAGATCAATTCTAATTAACCGGATAATAAAAACGTTAATTTGCGCAGATTTTTCATACAAATACACGCTAATGTGTTCATTTTATTGAAGAAGAAAAACTATAATCCAAGCAAATCATTAGTTTGAACACTAATGATTGTTTTATTTAAAGGATGTATACCAAGGAACGAAAAAGAGAAGTTTGACGATATTCGCCTGAGCTTAAAGAGTAATACGTTCGATAAAGAACCTGTCGAACGACCATTACTTGGCCTAGGTGCCCTACTCTTCTTGCCAAATTAAGTTTCTTGAAAGCGCTTAGGTATATCAGAAAAAGGAAGTACATATGTCTGACTCAAATTGGCTCAGCGAATTCCCGGAAATGGATGCCTCTGATCTCAGGGCGATTCGCAAAACACTCGACGGCGCCTACAGAGATTTCTCTCGCGAGTATGGTGAACTCATTGAGTCTCTGTTTGATCCGCTCCTTGCGTTTCTTGTCTGGTTTGAAAAACTTCTGATTTCTACACCTTGGTTCATTATTTTAGGTGTCTGCACCACTCTCGTTTATGCCGCCAGCCGCTCTTGGAAACTGGCCGCTGCATGTTTTGGTTCGCTGATTCTGATTGGCTATTTCGGAATGTGGGAAGACACTATGCGCACGCTCAGTATCATCACTGTGTGTACCATGCTTGCCATTGCACTCGGTATCCCTATCGGTATCGCTATGGCGCGCTCTAATCGCATTCAGTCGGTGGTAACGCCATTACTCGACGTCATGCAGACCATGCCGGCATTTGTGTATCTCATTCCAGTTGTGATGTTATTGGGCATCGGGAAAATTCCTGGCCTTATTGCAGTAGTGATCTACGCGATTCCACCGGTTATTCGTTTAACCAATTTGGGCATTCGTCTAGTTGATAAAGAAGTATTGGAAGCCGCAACCGCATTTGGTGCCAGCACTCGGCAACGGCTTTTTGGGGTTCAGCTTCCGCTTGCAATGCCAACCATCATGGCGGGAATTAACCAAACGATCATGATGGCACTGTCAATGGTGGTCATCGCATCAATGATTGGGGTAAAAGGTTTAGGTCAGCCTGTTCTAAAGTCTATTACCAATCAATATTTCACTCTTGGTCTTCTCAATGGTTTAGCAATTGTCGCCCTAGCAATCCTTTTTGATCGTGCTTCACAAGCGTATGCGAAACGCACTCAAGCTCATTTAGGAGACTCAAAACATGACTAGTCCACTTATCGAAATCAGCGGTCTGTATAAAATCTTCGGCCCCAAGCCCAATAGCGTGATTGAGCGCGTTAAGTTGGGACATAGTAAAGAGCAGGTTTTAACGGAAACGGGCCACACGGTCGGACTAAAAGACATCAACCTGCAAATTCAAAAGGGTGAAATTTTTGTCATTATGGGGTTATCCGGTTCTGGAAAATCCACCATGATTCGCCACTTCAACCGATTAATCGATCCAACCATGGGGCAGATCTTGGTAGAAGGGGTGGATGTCATGCAACTTTCGAACAAAGAGCTTGAACAGTTTCGCCGTCACAAGATGTCTATGGTGTTCCAACGCTTTGGCTTGCTGCCTCATCGCACTGTTATCGACAACATCGCATATGGTTTGGAAGTTCAGGGAATGAATAAAGAGGCGCGCTTAGAAAAAGCAAATGAATGGTTAGAAACCGTTGGACTGACGGGTTATGAGCACCAGTATCCTGCTCAACTATCGGGTGGACAGCAACAGCGAGTGGGCCTTGCACGGGCACTGGCTACCGACGCCGAAATACTGTTGATGGACGAGGCTTTCTCAGCATTGGACCCTCTGATTCGGAGCGAAATGCAAGATCAGTTGGTAGAGCTGCAACAGAAGCTGCACAAAACCATTATTTTCATTACTCATGATTTAGATGAAGCGCTTCGACTTGGCGATCGCATCGCGATTCTTAAAGACGGTGAACTTGTCCAACAAGGTTCACCAGACGAAATTTTACTGCATCCTGCCGATGAGTACGTTGAAGCCTTTGTAAAAGACGTCAATAGAGCGCGAGCACTGACGGTCGAAACGCTGATGCAGCCACCTTCGTACTGTGTTCGCGCTGAAACCATTGAAGATGCGCTGAGTGAAATGAAACGTGTTAAACGTGATTATGCCTACCATGAGACCAATGCAGGCTATCAAGGCGTGATAACACAGCAAGGATTGCTAAACGCAGCGAAGTTAACTTATATATCAGATTGGCGTGATGATATCTATGAAGAGGTGCCTATCATCTCTCCACATTTAGCCATTGAGCAAGTGCTGACTGAAGTCACGTCGTGTGAATATTCACTGCCCGTCATCGATGAGCACGGCCATTTGAAAGGCGAATTAAATCGTCAGGTTATTGCGGAGCTATTTTCTGATCAACGAAGCACAACACGGGGCACTTCACGCTCAAGCTTCAATAACGTTTCTTAGATGATGTTGATAATACAGCTCACAACAATGTGGGCTGTTATCAATTAACTCGCTCACAATCCCCTTTTAGATATTTGTCTGTGGGCTCAAGCTTGATACCCAAAGCAACATTTACATTGTTCTGATTTTCCTGACAATTTCATGCTCATATCCGGTTTTATTGACATAGTTAGATCATTCTATTGCTTTTTGATGACGCAAATCCTCGATAAATGTCTACTATTACTCTCATACAAAATCTTGATTTAAAGAGGGATAAAATGAAAAAGACAATGTTGGCACTAACAGGCGCGGTAATCATTCTTGCAGGCTGTCAAGATGAGAAACCTGCCGAAACAAGCGCAGTTGAAGTACCTCAGGCAACGGAAACTGAAGTCACCACCAGTGCAGACGTTACGACTGAGACAATTAACACGTTACCAGTAGAAGAAGAACAGGTAATTACTGAAGAGACATTTGTAGACTCTGAACACAACGCACAAAGTGCTCTGGACTGGAACGGCACCTACAAAGGAACACTACCTTGCGCGGATTGTGCTGGTATCGATATGACCATCACACTAAATCAAGATGGCACTTACGTACTTGAAGAAAGCTACCAAGACAAAGAAGACGGTCAATCAAAATCTGAAGGTCAATTCACTTGGGACGCAAATGGCAGCATCGTAACGTTGACAAATGAAGATGCACCAAACCAATACTTTGTTGGTGAAAACGTACTTATGAAGCTAGACATGAATGGCGAAAAAGTAACGGGTGACCTAGCACCACTATACAACTTAACGAAACAGTAAGAAGTTAGTATCAATACCTGATAAATATCCCAAATCCGAGCCACCCCAGCTCGGATTTTTTGTTATTTTAACGAACGCTATTCCAGCAACCTTTCTATTCTGAAGCAACATTCCGCTTCTTACCCTGATTATTCATTACATTTCCATACGCTTTGCCGATAGATGCTTACAACATCATTTTGTACAGTGTTCAAAACAAAACAGAACAACTCGGAAAAATGATGAAAAAAACATTAATTGCACTACTTACTTTGACAGCTGCTGGCTCAGCTTTCGCTGGCGATACTTACATTCGTAACGGTAATATCTACAACAACGAAGGCGGTTGGAACGTAGAAGCTGGTGTGGCTCAAGGCAGCGATCTTTTCAAAGATCAAAAGCATAATACAGCACCAATTCTCAACGGTGGTTACCATGGTGACGACTTTAATGCCGACCTAAGTGGCATTAACTACCGCTTCTTCGGTAACACCAATGAGTTAATCAACATGAGTGCCTACCTTGTAGGTAGCGGTGTAATGCGCGACGGTGATACAGCGAAAAGCCTGAAAGGCACAGATAAACGCCGTTTCGCCGTCGATCTAGGTTTAAACGCAGACTTTACACTGGATCAAAACAACGTCATTTCTACGTACCTTCAGCACGATATCAGTGGTGCTTATAAAGGTTACTTAGCGGGCGCGACTTACTTCCACATCATGAAATTCGGTAGTGTTGATTTTGTTCCTTTTGCTAACCTAACTTATCAAAGTGAAGACTACGTAGATTACTACTTTGGTGTAAAACAACGCGAAGCAAACGCAAACCGCAAAGCATACAAAGGTGATTCAACGGTAAGCTATGGTGTGGGCTACAAACTTGTTATGCCAATCAACGACAACTGGCAAGTAAGCCAAATGACACAATACACGCGCCTAGGCAGCGGTATCAGCGACTCTTCTATCGTTGATAGTGCAAACCAATGGGTTGTTGGCGCAAGTGTGTCGTACAACTTCTAATCCGATACGCCCTTATAAAGCCATCATTTCGATGGCTTTATGCGTTGGACATTTGCATAATCTTGAACACAGACTCTAGTGTGAATGAGCAATCCATAACCTATGTAAATCGCTATAGCCTGTATTCTTCACCTGCACACCTCGCACTTGCTGTGTTTTTGTCACTTCTTCGTAGCCAACAAACAAAGGCAAATATAGGTACTGATCGCGCAGCGCTTTCTCTAGGTTTAATAAAGACTGTAGCGAGTGATCATCTGCCATCGCCCTGCGAACCTTTTCTCTATGGCTTAACATCTGGCTTTGATCAAAACTAAAACGCAGTCCAGTTGCTATCGACAGCCATTCGAAGATGCCATATTCAAATGGTGCTTCCATGACTTCCTCAATGAAGAGCAAGTCTGCTTGGTGAGACACTACCTCAGGAAAACTAATGTCATCAATAACAATGATCTCTAACTCTAATCCCGTTGCACGAATCACACTGTGCAACCATTCGGAATGGCGAATTAGACTCGGTATCGTCCAGACAGGTTCAGCTAATACCACTTTACCTTTCAGTTTAGGTATCACACCACCATCTGTTATTGATAAATCTTGCTCATGAGTCTCTAACTGAATGTTGTCAACGGCACTTGGCGCATCATAAATTCGCTTTTGCACATGGATGTAATCAGCGAGTTGATACCAAGTCTCTTTTGTGAGTTGGGATTCCACGCGTTCGCGGTAGGTCACATATGAAAATGCGCTAATTTTTTCCACTTCAACGTGATCGGAGCTTTGGTTAAAGCTCAACATATTTAAGGTTTTAACATCACCATGAGACAGCGTTATTTGATCTAACAATGCGCGTGCTGAAAAATACTCTTTGTGCGCTTCAAGAGTCATACTCTCCTGGTTCCAGCCGCTGATTTTAAATGGTCCAGTCCCTATGTGGTAGGAATAACTAGAACCGAAAGAGACGACATCTCGACACAGAATAGACGCATGAGGAGTTGCTAGCATGTATGGAAACAACTTGTTCGGATGCTTCAATATGATTTTTAAGCAGTTAGATGTTTCTGCAACCACGCTATCAATGCATTGCCAGAGCTCGTGAACTGGTCCTTTTATCTCCCTGAGTCTTTCTATACTCCAAACCACATCCTGTATGTTAAGGGGTTCACCATCATGGCGATATATGCCCGGCCGCAACCATAACGTCATTACCTTGCCTTCCATTTTCCATTCGTGTGCTAACGATGGCTCGATACCACCATTGGAATTTTGGGTCAGCAATACGTCATAAACGCTTTTCGCGACGTGTAATTCAGTGTGACGGTAAGTATTCGCAGGGTCGATTTTGGATACCCAAGGGTAAGAAGAAATCAAAATAGCGTTATTTGATTCGTTCAATCGATTCACTTTTTCAGAAGCGATAGTCAGTGCTCTAACCGCGGTTTGACCGAACCAATCAATAAGTTTCGTTATTGAGTTCATTCTTCCTCTGCCAAGCTCCTCAACCAAAAACTCGGTCATCGCTTGTTGGAGGGAAATATTAATACTGAGACGGCTAGCGTTACTTCGGCCAATCGCAGGTTGCCAATCGACCCAATCGTAAGTGGCAAGCTTTTTCATCACAATAGAAACATTGCGCCTCGACGTGCAAATCACCGCTTCTAGCTCAGAAAGCGTAACAAGGTGATACTGGTGAGGTTCAAAGTGCTTTAACAGTAGATCCAGATACCTAAGATTGACATCGTTCACAAAGATTCCTAAGAGTTATTCCAAAGCAAAAAAATAGCACAGGACGCTTAGCAACTAAACTTCCTGTGCTATATCTAAACAAATTCAAAGCTTGGACTCAGCTCGACCAACAGAAGTCAAAAACGTTTACTAAGCCAAGAGGTAACTTGAATAAGTATTCTTAGAAACGGTAGCTCATACCTACAGAGAATACATTGATGTCTGCATCAACCGTTACTTTTTCATTGCCAAATTTCGCAATGTCTAGCTCAGGCATCATGTATTCCCATTCAACTTGTAGAGCAAAGTTTTCAGTAATAGCGAACTCTGCGCCTAAACCGTACATGCCTGTTACAGTGCTGTCAGAAATGGTGGTATGGCCTGCGCTACCGTCAATCACAGAGTTGCTAATTTTGAATTCAGCATTGAAGTAAGAAAGACCAGCTTTAGCAAAAAGGTTGAAACGATCGCCAATCGGTAGAGTCGCTTTTGGCTGAATCGATAGATACTTCATATCACCAACAGTAACAACTTTGCCGTCTAAAGCATCGTAACCACCAATGGCTGCTTCTAGAGAAATGTATTCGTTGAATTTGTAACCACCGAATACTTTGCCTGAAAGGCTTGAGTCATCTTCAAGTTTAAGTTTAGTGCTAGCGTTAGTACCACCACCATTGATAGAGCCATTAACATCACCAAACGATGCTTGACCTACAGATGCACCAACGTAAGGAGCTGCGTTTGCAACAGAACATGTTGCTAGAAGGGCTGTCATTAGCCATGTTTTTTTAAACATTGTATTTCACTGCCTGTTAATTATTGAGGTTGTGTTTTGCCCATCCTTAAGCATGCCATGCTATCCATTTCACTTGGTTTCAAAACCAAGTGGATGTTAATGAATAAAAACTCAATAAAACATGAAATATTTAGACACAACTTTGCCACTTTCTTTCTTAATTTTGACAATTTAGTCATTTCACAAGCATTGCTGCTTCAACCAGTTAGTGAGTTTGATGATTTCCGCTTGCTTGGCTCGACTCTTTTTATGAATAAAATAAAAGCTGTCGCCGGTTTCCAATCCATGAGAAGGGATGTACACCAAATCATGCGCTTTATCTCTTTCATTGAGCATAAAATCATTCGCAAATGCGATGCCTTGGTCATAACGCGCCGCCTCTATTGCCAACAACATATGACTAAAATGTTGAACATCGACATCTTTCGGCAAGGTGTAACCGCCCGCTCTGCACCACTCTGCCCAATCTTTTCCTCTCTCTCGATAAATTGAGTCTGTCGACAAAATAGGGTATCGCCAAAGCGCTTCTGGAATAGGTTGATCTTGCAACTCTTTCCAAATTTTATGGCTGCAGACCGGATACAGCGTCTCCGCGTATAACTTTACCGACATGTAGTTTCGCTTTGGCTTTTCTACCGTGATAAAACAATCGCCAACGCTGTCTGTCTGTTCAGGATCACCAACGACCATATTGAGTGTCAGATCGATTTCTGGATGTAAGCGCTTAAAATCAGACAAACGCGGAATAAGCCACTTTACGGCAAGCGAGCTATAAATCGCCAACCGTATGCTGCCTTTGTCCCCTTCTCGCACCTTTTGGCTGGCCATCGCAATTGAGCTAATTGCTGGGCTAATATCCTCTAAATATCGGGTGCCCGTATCGGACAAAGAGAGCTTTCTGCCTTGACGGATAAATAATGATTCACCCAAATAATCTTCTAATAATCGTATCTGGTGGCTAACGGCACTTTGCGTCACATTGAGTTCTTCAGCAGCAAGCGAAAAGCTAGAGTTTCTGGCAACAGATTCAAAACAGTGAACCGCTCTGAGTGGTGGCAATTTCATTATCTAAAAATCTCATACTTAAACTAATAAATATCACTTCACTTCATCCTATGACATCACCTACTCTTTGGCAAAGAAAGAGGAGAGGAAAAAGTGAAAGTTACATCGGTCGGAGCAGCGATGCTGCTATTAATTGTTGGAAATCTCATTGCGGTGCTTTCGGACTCTTTAATTAAAAGTGTCGGAAATGAAGTGCCTATTTTTCAATTTGTCTTTTTCCGACAAATTTCAGCGGTGCTTTTTCTGCTGCCAGTCTACTTGCTAACAAAAAATGCGCCTTTTCTTGAAGGGTTTAAGTGGCATGCTGTTCGCGCTCACGTATGGTTACTTGGTGCAATATTCATGGTTTTGGCGATCTCATCTTTACCGCTCGCAACTGCGAACGCGATCTTTTACGCCGCGCCATTGATCATGTTGCCACTTGCAGCAATCTTTTTTGGAGAACAGTTGTCTAAGCAATCGGTCGCCGCAGCGATAATGGGCTTTGCCGGTGTATTGGTCATCATTCGTCCAGACCAAATCGATTGGGCAGCGATTTCAGCTTTAGTTGTTGCAATTACTCTAGCAATCAATAACTTGCTCATTCGAAAACTGCCAAAAAATCAGTCTGTGATGCAAACGTTATTGATGACAAACTTGGCAGGTATTCCAGTAGCCTTCTTGCTTGTTCTGATCGAAGCAGAACCTTGGGACTGGAGTGCTTTCCCTGTTGCTGCTGGCTCAAGTTTGTTCATCATGATTTATGCAGCAACATGTGTCATCGCTTACCGCTCGATCGATAGCAACAAAATTGCCAGCGCTGAATACAGTGGCTTAATTGGTGCCGTGTTTGTGGGATTGATTTGGTTTGGAGAAGTGCCAGACATATTTATGGCAATAGGAACCATTATGATTGTTGTGCCTCTGGTTTGGCTTTCTAAACGAGAGCGTCGCAAGAAAAAGTTGCAAGAGCAACAAGAAGCGCACGTTACTTAAAGTTGTGCTCTAACCCAAAGACTAAAAAAACCGAGCCGTAAGTGCTCGGTTTTTTTATGTGGCTCTAATCGGTTTTTACGTAAGCGACTACGTGAGATAAAAACTGCCTTGCAAAGCGATCATTAAACCGGATGCGATATTCATGATCGGCTTCCGACACTAGACGCCAGCCTTCAGCAAAGTATTCTTTGATATCATCAACCGCCTCTTCTTTATTTTTGATGTGTTTCGCGTTCCACTGATAAGTGCAAGAGACAACGATCAGCCCACCCACCTTGGTGGTTTTTTTTAGAGCATTGATCACGCTAAGTGGCGACTCACATTGATCAATCACATTTAAACATACGACTAAATCAAAGCGAGATTGGAGAGTATCGAGCTCAAAAGGCTGGTTAATTAGCGTCAAATCAACATGAGCACATTTCTGTACGATATCTCTATTCTCTACCTCTAAAGTGTTTAAGGTGTTCACATCGTGAAGGTAAGTAAGCTCGACGCGTTGTTCTTCTATTAATAGTTGCTTCAAGCCATCCATTAACCTATTTGAAGGCTCCACAAGCGTCGCTTCTTTAAGGTTAGGTAAGCGTTGCACTAACTCATAATAATTTCTTCCCAGCGCCGCCCCAACCTCAAGTAGGGAATACGGCTGAACGCTGCTTTCGATTACCGCCTGCGCAATAAAATCAGCAACTTGGGAGCAGTGAGGTGATGACAAAAAAGAAAGTGGGACTTGTTTTGAGCGACTGGTTATCATCTCAATCTGTTGATCCTCAATGAACTTGTCGAACCATTGCGCTTCGAAATAACCAGCCAGACCGTGCTCGGTCAGGTAAAAATCTTCCATGTTTTTTCCGTTCGTACTTTAAGAAAAGTGATTGTATCGAACGCGGAAATTAACGGGTATTTCTGGCCGCACATTCCAATGGGAAAACAGATGAAAACGCCGCTTATGTGAAAAAACCCTTTCATCTCAAAGATAAAAGGGCTTGTTAATCGCTTCGGTTAAGTCGCTAACTATTGTGGTAGAACAACGTTACCATCTTGAATTGGGAACGTTTTTGTCGCTGGCTTGCTCGCCAAACGAACCGTCGTTGGTGCACCTGAAACTTCGTAAGTGACGTCGTAACCCACTACTTTATCAGATGTCGTATATTCTGTATGACACTGTTTTTTCGTCGTTGTTACTACATCACCTTTTTGCACATTCTCTTGGATCTTACGACCTGTCAGTGCACCAGCAATCGTACCAGCTGCAGTTGCAATCACTTTACCTGAGCCACCACCGATTTGGTTGCCCAGCGCTGCTCCAGCTGCTGCGCCACCAACCGTACCAATAATTTTATTGTCATCCGCAGGGGCAACTTGCTCGGTTACTACCACGTCTTTACATACTTGGTGCGGCTTTTTCACCGTTTCAGTCACCGCTTCAACCAAAGTAATGTTTGCTTGAGTTGGAGCTGGTGGCGTTTTGTCTTTACAGCCTGCTAGTACAGCAACAACTGCCGTTGCAATTGCGATAGATTTCATATTCATGATTTACATCCCAGTATGGTTTGCTTTGATGAGCGTTATGGTAAATCGCAAAAGGGAAATCACATCAGACGAAAACAAACCCTCTGTTATTAACAAGTAAAGAAACACTGTTTTATAAGAGGTACGTCAAGAAACACTCAGCAGAATGTCAACAGAGCTAAAACTGTATCACTACTGATTATGATTGGGCTGGACTAGTCTATGAGATTTATTTTTAAGCCAAGCTCAAAAATAGTTCGTCATCCGTTAAATACTTATGACGGTGGCTTAGATTACGCACGTGCATAAACATAAAATCAGGGAAACCAGGCGCTATAATGTTATTTGGTTCCCAGCATACACCGCCAACAAACACATATCGCCCCTGCTTGTCATCTTCGTGAAGGGGGTTATTAAGAGGAGAAGAAAACTCTGCTCGGCAACCTTCAACCACACAAACAATTTGTCCTTTAAAAAGGCCAATCACGCGCTTTACAAGATTTGCCTTGATACCACACTTCCATGCTTGGCGAGTGGCCATCTCATAGCCATATTTTCGGATCGCTTTCTTTTGCAAATGTACTACTAGGTTCATTTTGACTCCTGATTCAAGCAACTACGTGAAGCCCAAAGTCATAAAAGCAGATAGACGTCTATACCCGAGTGAGCTCATGGTACGTGGGAATAAACTACGTGATTAGACTGAGTTTAGTGTCGGATGAGATACACCGTCCACGATGCTGTAACGTATCGATGTACACCAATCAAAGGCAGATAACACATCAACTTTTAAGTGCTTTCCTGCGCTGTATCTGGTTACTTCTGTATATTACTATAACGAAATCACCCTCCACGTTTACCTATATAAATTTGTCGTAACGATAGAGGGTGCTTATCATGGAGAGAGGATAACGCCTACGCGTCGATGAGATAATTTTGACCTTCAGTTTCTAAACGATCAATCATTTTACGACACTCATTTAAATCAAGAGGTTGTTCAAAGCGGCGCTTGAGATTCATCAAAAAGAAGATATCTTCACACATGGCTTTCTCAGGTTCGTCACTGATTTTGGCGACCGGTGAACCATTGCACGTGACCATTTTTATCACGATAGAAAGTGGCTGGTAGGCTTCACCATCTTTATTGACATAATCACCCATATCATTGGCAAGAAAAGTACCTATACCAAAACTCACCTGAATACGTCCTTGGAAATACTCGCAAATATCTAACGCTTGTTCGAAGTTAAGTCCGTCGGTAAACACCAGTGTTTTTGTTAATGGGTCTATATTCAGCGACTGGTAGTGTGCAATCATTTTTTCACCCCAGCTATAAGGGCAACCACTATCGTGACGTACACCGAAGTACGCGTTACTTAGTTCTTCATCAAAGTCTTTAAGGAAAGCATCGATACCAATCGTATCGGTTAACGCAATACCTAGTGCACCATTAAACATTTTTTGCCAACGTTGCAACGCCACTTTTTGCGAATCTCGCACATTCACCAGAGCTTGGTGTCCCATAAACCATTCATGAGCAACGGTGCCGATAGGCGTCAAGTTTAGCTCTTTTGCTAAGTGATAGTTGCTTGTTCCTGTCAAACATTCCGGCACTTCCTGGCACAAATATTCCAGCATAGTGCGCTGAGCTTGGAAGGAAAAACGTCGACGCGTCGACATGTCAGAAAATTTAAAGTTAGTGATGTTACGACGTTTTAGTTCCGACTTTAGGTGCCGAATTTTCTCTTCTAAAACAGTGGTAAATTGCGCAACAGGGATATCTGACCAACGCTGACGGCTACGAACTTCAGACACGATGCTCATGATGATCGTTTCGTACAAGATGGTATCTCGCCACAAGCCGTTAATGGTAATTCTTAACTGGCTTGAGCCATCAGCCATGGCTTTATTATGGAAAGAGACATCACTTTGTGGGTTGAAACGGAAATGGCGCAGTGCATCAACAAAGTCAGGATTCAGGTAAGGCGCGACACGCTTAATATATTCAATTTCTTCTTGCGTAAATTGAATATCTTGCAGTTTAAGGACTTCGGCTTTTACCTCGGGCAAAAGCTCAGAGAGGTCTTCCTCACTGCGCACGATAAACTTATATGACACCATCGCATCAGGGTAAAGCGCTGTTACAGCGCTCATCATATTGACTTTGTAGACATCGAAATCCAAAGCGCTTTGAATGATGCGGGAAGAAAATAGTTTGGTGGTCATTAGGTGCCCTTCTACATGCCCTTCCTGGGTATATAACTTTTTGTTACTAACTAATTTGCGTAAACAATAAACACCCATCTATAGTTTGTCAACTTTTGTTACTAACCACTCATTTTTATAAGGTTTTTTTGTCTAGAATTCGAGCAAGTATTGTGAATAAGTCAGAGTCATCCGTAAATTTATGCTCTAACCGTATTAAGAACACTACCGAAAACGTTTCTAACAACTCGTTACTTACCCATTGATTGACCACTTGTTATGCGCTAGATTACTTACAAATCAATATTAGGACCCAACCATGATCGTATCTGTCGACATTATTCCATTCAGGCTATCTGGCTGTGCCGATAAGGGATTGGAAGTGTTGTTGATTAAACGTTCAAATCCAAATCGGCCATACCATGGAGTCTGGGCACTACCGGGCGGATTTGTCTTTGATAAAGACTTAACCAGTGAAGGCGGACGCCCGGCCGATGAAAACTTTGAAGCGGCGCGTCGCCGAATTTGCCGTGAGAAAATCCATACCTACCCTCGCCATTTTAGCGAAGCGTTTATCGACGGTGATCCAAAGCGCGATCCAGAAGACTGGAGCTTAAACATTACGCACTACGCCTTAGTTGATCGTAACAATGTAGAGCAAATAAATAATGCAGGTGTACCGGAATGCCAACTTAAATGGTTTTCGCTACAGGCTATTCTCAATGGAGAAGAAACCCTCGCATTTGATCATCAAAAAACCATTGAAAAAGCGTGGCAAAAGCTTCGTGCATCCATTGAATACACATCGGTTCTTTTGTTTGCATTAGACAAAGAGTTTTTGGTTGCGGACATCATTTCTGCTTATCAAGAGTTTGGTATTGATATCAGCCGAATGACGATTAAGCGCCGCTTGATAGATTCGGGCGTACTAAAACCCACTAATAAAGTCGCTTCTACCAACAAAGGTAAAGGTGGAAAACCCGCAATGGTATATACGCTGACTAGCGACGAAGTAACCTTTTTTCAAAACTGTTTGCGTGGATAAACGCAGACAATCAGACAGACAAGGAGTCTGCCATGACTGTTCGAGTAAACTATCAAACTACAGCAGTGATCGACGTTGATCCAGAGAAAGGTTTTAGTGAGTTATGTCCAGATGAACTGCCCGTTGCAGGTGCGTTGGAAATCGTACCGGAGCTTTTGAACAATCATGCCAAAGGCCGATTAAAACTGGTCAGTCGTGACTTGCACCCACCGAAAGCAAAATGGGATGCAGAATCGCCAGCCAATATGCTTGAGCCCGTTGGTTTACCGAATGTGGATATAAAGTGGAACCGTCACTGTGTGCTTGGCACAACAGGTTCTGAGCTGCTAGATGGCTTACCACCCGTGTTGGACTACGATTTTCAAGTTAATAAAGGTATGGATCCTGACGCACACCCTTACGGTATTTTTTTCCATGATATTGCCGACACCAAAACGACAGGTGCGCATGAATTTCTAAAGTTCAACGGGATTGATACCTTAGTTATCGGTGGCCTTGCCTTAGACTTTTGCGTGAAAAAATCCGTCATGCAAGCGCTGGAACTTGGCTACAATGTGGTAGTTAATCTTGCTTCAACTCGTGCGGTGCTGCCTGATAATGTAGAGAATGTGCTGACAGAGCTCAGAGATAATGGCGCATTATTTGTCGAAAAAGCGGACGACATCATCGTAGAAAAGTTCGCCTAGAAACGATAGTAACCGAGAAGGATTTCACCATGCATCAACATGAAAAATTGAATTACGTTGAATTTGGTTCCACTAATGTCAGTGCGACTAAACAATTTTTTGAGCGTGCTTTTGACTGGAGCTTTACCGATTATGGTCCAGAATATTCTGCATTTTCAGGACAAGGGTTGGATGGCGGATTCTTCAAATCTGAGTTTATAAACCAAACCGCAAATGGTGGCGCACTTTTAGTATTTTATAGCTCAGACATTCAGGCCACTCAGACAAAAGTAGAGCAGCATGGTGGAAAAATTATCCGCCCTATTTTCGAATTCCCCGGCGGCTGTCGATTCCACTTCACTGAACCGAGTGGAAATGAATTCGCAGTATGGTCAGAGAGCCATTAAGTGATCACAAATCAACAACACACCATCAACGTGAGCCCAAGCTAGCCAGATCCGGAACTGGCATTACATTTCTGGTTGACCTCATCCTTGGTTTAATTCACTGTTAGCGCAACAATTAATCGATGAGGCGCTAGACCTCGACCAAGGATGTCAAATGACTGCCGTCAGTTTTTTTCGCTTACTCTGCCTTGCTGCTATTTGGGGTGGCTCGTTTCTGTTTATGCGAGTCGCCGCCAACACATTCGGGCCGGCTTACTTAATCGAATTTCGAGTTACATTTGCCGCCGTCGCTTTGTTATTGATCGCCGTATATTTGAAGAAGAAACTCACGTTAACTGCGCATACTAAACACTTCTTTATTATTGGCTTATTCAATAGCGCAGTTCCATTTTTACTCTTTGCGTACGCAGCCCAGACACTGAATGCATCAACTTTAGCAATATTGAACTCAACCGCCCCAATATGGGGAGCACTAGTTGGCTTTGTTTGGTACCGCAGCCCACTCACAGCGAAATCTGTTCTCGGTATGCTAATAGGCATTGGAGGCGTTGCAGTCTTGGTCGGCTTAGATACTTCAACCATAGGTGAAGAAGCCATGCTCCCTATTGCCGCCAGTTTGATGGCTTCTTTCAGCTATGGCATTGCTACCAACTACACTAAAAATGCGCCACAAGTACCAGCTTTTGACAATGCTCACGGCAGCATGTGGGCGGCGGTTATTTGGGTACTGCCGCTGCTACCATTCTTACCAATGCGTGCAGAACCAAGTCATTTCGAATGGAGCTCTGTTGTCACGCTCGGCGTTGTATGCACAGGGTTCGCTTATTTGCTCTATTTCCGCTTAGTTTCTGATATCGGCCCAGCGTCAGCACTGACTGTCACTTTTCTTGTTCCTGTTTTTGGTATCTTATGGGGCTACTTGGTGCTAGATGAGCCCGTCGGCTCTAACACCATCATAGGAACAATTCTAGTGCTTAGCGGCACTATGCTAGTCACCGGTTTCTCCCCAACAGCAATGCTCGCGAAGCGAAAACAAAGCGTTGCTTAATCAGCCTAATATAACTTCCACACCTCGCTTTTTGATTTGTTCAAGGTCGCTTTTCGGAGCGGCTTTGTCAGTCAGCAGCACTGATATTTCGTCAGTCTTACCAATTGATGAGGGATAAATTTGCCCAAATTTACTAGAATCCGTTAGAACAATATTGCGCCTTTTTTTCGCAATGATGGTTTCTGCGATCTCAGCACGCATCATGTCGCGGCTAGTAAAGCCAGTGTCTTGATGGAAGCCGTCAATACCCAAGAAGGCTGTGCTGAAATGAATGTTCTCAATACACAACTTAGTCAGCGGTCCGACCAAGCTCTCGCCTTGGTGCTGATACACGCCACCAAGCAAGATAATGTTGGCAGAAGTGTTACGGATGAGATGGGCGATATACGCCGATGGCGTAATGATGGTCACATCGCCGCGCTCAGCCAAAGTCCGAGCCAACAACGCATTGGCACTGCCCCCTTCAATCAGCACTGTCTCATTCGATGCGACCAAATCCGCAGCTTGGTTTGCGAGCGATTGTTTAATATCGAAACGAACTTCCAGGCGGGCATCAATGTCATCACTTTGCAACGCGGTAGCTGCGCCGTGAACGCGCTTTAGGTAGCCCTGTTGCTCCAGAAAGTTCAAATCCTGTCTGATGGTCACGCCCGACACGCCAATGATGTCAGAAAGCTCCGTGACTTGAACGCGTTTACGGTCGTTCACTAATTGCAGAATTTCATTTTGTCTTGGGTTCACAGATTCGCTCCTTATTGATGAGCTTACAGTATACTCACCTGATGTTTCATATGAAAAGAACTTGAAAGTAAAAAGGAAAAAGCACGTGGTCTGATTAGCCAAGCTGCACCTTGCGAATATCGCTCCCATCAACAGATAATAGGGCAACGAAAATGGGATGGAAGAAGAGGGGTTAGCTCCCTACATCCCAACAACGGTAAAGACTAGGATAAAAGTGATGGAAGAAATTTACTTCGCTGGCGGCTGCCTTTGGGGCGTGCAAGAATTTATGCGCCACCTTCCGGGCGTAATCAACACAGAAGCAGGGCGAGCAAATGGCACAACGGATAACACTCAATCCGAATACGATGGCTACGCAGAGTGCGTGAAAACCCAGTTCGACCCTGAGCAAGTTTCGGTTGAAACTTTAATGGGGTATTTGTTTGAGATAATCGACCCTTACAGCGTTAACAAGCAAGGTGAAGACGTAGGTAAGAAGTACCGTACTGGTGTTTATAGCCAAAACGAACAGCATCTCACCATCGCGAAAGCGTTTATCGCAGCGCGACCGGACGCCGACAAGATCGCCGTAGAAGTACTGCCACTTACAAATTATGTGCCAAGTGATGATGAGCACCAAGACAGACTCACAAACTTTCCGAATGATTACTGCCACATCCCATTAGATTTACTACATAAATACAGGGATAACTCGTAACCGTTCAGTCGGCATCGCTTTAAAAGGTAAGACGCACATCAGTTTAAATCGATGCCTTCCACTAATGACAATGTCATTTCTGCCGCCGATATTTCCTTACAACCCGACGAGTTTTGTCCGCACCACAACGGTGTGAATTCATCTCGGTTTTGCTTTTCCATAAGCGCTCTTAGTTGAGCCATTTCAATGGAGGCGTATGGGAATTTCGGCGCAAACTCACTGATGTAGCCTAGCTCCGACATCGCGCGATTCACAATGCCTCTCGCTGGTCGGCCCGAGAAAACATTGGTCACAGCGGTATGTTGCGCGCGTTCACTGGCAATGGCATATCGATGTAAAGACGATGTTTTCGCCTCATCACACAACAAATAGGCGCTGCCAACCTGCACGGCACTTGCTCCTAACTTTAGCGCGGCTTGTACACCGTTTCTATCGGCAATTCCTCCTGCTGCAATAACAGGCAAATTCACCCGTTTGGCGATTTGTGGTAATAACGCCATCAGACTTAATTGAGTAGTTAAATCATCCGATAAAAACATGCCTCGGTGTCCACCAGCCTCCAAGCCTTGAGCAATAATGCCGTCAACGCCTTTTGCTTCTAGCCAAAGTGCTTCGTCCACCGTAGTCGCTGACGAAAGGATCTTCCCTCCCCACCCTCTAATTCGAGCTAACAGATCATCGTCTGGCAAACCAAAGTGGAAACTGATCACTGGCGGTGCAAATGGTTCAATCGCGTCAGCAATATCATGATTGAAAGGCATCCTTGTCGGAGCGTTTGGCTGAGCCTGAACGGTTGCATCAACCTCGGAAAAATACGGTTGCAGCGTTTTTTGCCACTTTTCGTGCTTGTTGGCGTCATACTCCGGCATTTCATGGCAAAAGAAATTGAGGTTAAACGGTCGGTTAGTTGCCTGCTTGATAAGTTGAAGTTCTTTTACGATGGCGTCTTTGTTCAGCATTCCACAAGGTAACGAGCCAAGCCCGCCAACATTACTGACGGCTATGGTCATTTGGCTGTCTTGCACACCGGCCATTGGCGCTTGAATAATCGGTAACTCTGTTCCCAAAAGTGTATTAAATACCTTGTTTATCATGCTCTTTCCTTGAAAACTTAACCTTTACCTGTGATGGATCTGCGCCATCGTTATCCAGACTAGACTTTCACATGATTAACCGCTTATAAAGTTAAAGTGATGCATTTGTGCGCTATGCACTTTTGATAGAAATGACAAAGGGAGCCTATGGCTCCCTTAATATGCTGAATAACAAGAGTCAAAGTGACTATCGTACGACATCTGATTCAAGCTCTAGCTCTGCTACAGACAGCATGGCAAACTCTTCCTCGGCGGTTGCTGCCACCAGTTTGTTGCGGCTGTATAACCCATAATAAACACCACCGATAAGAAACAATCCCATTGTCATGAAAAAGGCTGAGGGATCAAAAGCATAAACACCTGTCATTGCGATCAAAGAAAGCACCAGAGAAATACTCGACGTAATTATCCCACCAGGCGTTTTATATGGACGAGTTAATTCCGGCTGTTTAATTCGCAATAAAATATGGCTCAAGGACATTAATGCGTACGATACAGTCGCACCGACAACAGCCATCGCCAAGATTAAGTCCCCCTCACCCGTAAGTGAAACCAAGAACCCAAAAAAGCCCGGAACCAAAAGCGCACGAGAAGGCACTTTTTTGTCACTGGTTAATGACAAAGTTTGCGGTAAATAACCCGCGCGGGAAAGCGCAAACACCAAGCGACTGTAACCATAAATGATTGAAAAGAAAGAAGCGATAAGGCCAGCCAATCCAAGTAAGTTCACGGCCATTGCTACCGTTGAATTGCCCGTAAGCTTTAGGGCGTCAACTAATGGCACCGCGCTATCGCCTATGACCTTTGAGCCAACCGCACCAGCCAAAAGGACGACTACGAGAGTTGCGGTTAGCAATAAAAACAGCATCGCACCAATGATGCCTTTGGGAACATCTTTTGCCGGATTTTTTGCCTCCTCTGCCGCTAAAGGCACACCTTCAACCGCAAGAAACAACCACATTGCAAATGGCAACGCAGCCCATACGCCATACCACCCAAACGGCAAGATTTCTGTTGCCTGAGCCGTCGCCGGAGCAATATCGAATAAGTTATTAACGTCAAAGTGACCAATAAGCACAGCAGCAGTAATGAGAATAGCTAGCACAGCCAAACCACTGATGACCATCATTACTTTGAGAGCTTCGCCAACCCCTGCCATATGAATAGCGATAAAGACGGCGTAGAAAAGTGCGTAAACAACAGGGCCATCGATACCAACCAATTCATTCACTGCTGAGCCAATAAAAATCACTATCGCAGCAGGCGCGAGCGCATATTCAATCAAAACTGATAAGCCAGTGAAAAAGCCACCTGTCGGCCCCATCGCCTGTCTTGCGAAGCTGTAACCACCACCCGCAGCAGGAATAGCCGCAGACATTTCAGCTAAAGACAATACTAGCGTGAAATACATTACTGCCATCGCGATAGCAGCAATAAGAAAGCCTCCCCATCCTGCTTGAGCGATGCCAAAGTTCCAACCGGCAAAGTCACCAGATATAACATACGAGACACCTAAGCCAGCAAGTAAAATCCAACCTGCGGTGCCTCTTTTTAGCTGCCTTTTGGCCAAGTACTCCTGATGTTTAGACATAGTAAATCCTTCTACTTTGATGAAATTAAAAAGTTGTCGCTGTGTTTATCTTCAACGCTTGCGCCACTTGGCTCATTGATATCTGAGCGATCTTTCAGATTCACTCCTGACAGTTGTAATTTTCGAGCTTCCTTGAGCAAGTAAAATGCGCGTTCACAGGCATCGTCATAGTTGAGCCCCTGAGGGCGCACATTGGAAATGCAGTTTCTTTGGGAATCTTTAGAGCCTCGTTTAGCCCCCCAAGTGAGATACATACCCATGCTATCCGGAGAAGTTAGACCGGGTCTCTCTCCAATTAAAACCAGCACGGCCTTGGCGTTAAAACATTCACCAACATCATCCCCTACCGCTACTCTTCCTTGCTTTACGATTGTGATAGGTGCGAATTTCCATTGATGTCCATCATCAGCGCTTAAAAGAGAAATCAATCGAGTAACAACAGGCACGGCATGGTTTTGAATTGCGACGGAAGAAAGTCCATCAGCAATAACAATCGCAAGATCAATGTCAGTGTTATGCTCATTTGCTATCAAGTTGAGCGTTTGCCAAGAAGATTCATCAAGCAGCCTTCCTAAATCGGGCCTTTGCAGGTACATAAGCCGGTCACTCACTTGACTGCTCACTACCACTGGAGGTTCTAAGGTATTTTCAAGAATCGAGTAAGAGTCCGACAAACCAGCAACGAGAGACTCAATATTCAAACTGCAATGCACTGCATCCATAGCTTGGGCGTGATCCAGCTGAAATGAGAGTAACTCGTTGGTTGGTACACTGTTCCCGCTGCGACCCAGAGCGATCCGAGCAGAGGTGAAGTCGCGTAACTTGCCCCAAGGGTTATGTGTGACAACTTCAGACTCATCTTGTGGGGACTGAGCAATGGTGATTACTTTACCCATGAGAATACCCCTTATTCAGTTGGTTAATTGCTCCCGAAAACGAGCGAGAGATTTGCTCACTTAACCGAACGTCTTGCACGCTCTCGAAAATCTGCATCTCCATTAACCATTGTTCAAACTCTGGTGCTGGCTTCAAACCGAGTACTTTTCTTGCGTAAAGGGCATCGTGAAATGAGGTAGTTTGATAGTTGAGCATGATGTCATCAGACCCTGGAATACCCATGATGAACGAGCACTCGGCCACACCTAATAGTGTCAGCAAGTTATCCATGTCATTCTGATCGGCATAGGCATGATTGGTGTAACAGATATCGCAACCCATAGGTAAACCAAGCAACTTCCCACAGAAATGATCTTCAAGCCCAGCACGAATGATCTGTTTGCCATCAAACAGATACTCAGGGCCAATAAACCCAACGACAGTATTAACCAACAAAGGATCGAACTGTTTCGCGACAGCATAAGCGCGGGCTTCACAAGTCTGCTGATCGACCCCATGAAACGCATTCGCAGACAGCGCTGTACCTTGTCCGGTCTCAAAATACATCACATTGTTTCCTACACTGCCTCGATTCAAAGACAACGCGGCTTCATGGGCCTCTTTCAAAATCGACAAGTCGATTCCGAAGGTATCATTCGTCCCTTGCGTGCCGCCTATCGACTGAAAAACGAGATCGACTGGTGCACCCATTTCAATGGCTTCGATCGTGTTCGTGACATGAGTTAACACACAAGACTGAGTCGGTATTTGATAGTGTTGAATCACCTCATCCATTAAGTTCATTAACTTAATAGCTTGAGGTACATTATCTGTTGCCGGATTGATACCGATAACCGCATCGCCATTTCCGTACATCAGACCATCAAAAATGGTCGCTGCGATACCGTTGAGAGAATCAGTGGGATGATTCGGCTGTAAGCGAGTAGACAGGCGACTCGGCAAACCAATCGTATTCCGAAAAGCCGTGACAACTTGGCATTTTTTAGCAACGAGAATCAAATCCTGGTTGCGCATAATCTTACTGACTGCGGCCACCATTTCTGGTGTTAAACCTTGACGAATTTTAGCCAACGTTTCACCATCGGCTTCTTCACTCAGCAGCCAATTTCGAAAATCTCCGACCGTCAAGTGCTCAATCGGCTTAAAGGCTTCAAGGTCGTGCGTATCGATAATTAGGCGAGTGATATCGTCGCTTTCGTATGGAATAACCGCCTCGTTAAGAAACGTTTTAAGTGGTAACTCAGACAGCGCCATTTGTGCGACTACACGTTCTGCCGCTGACTGAGCACAAACCCCGGCTAACGCATCGCCTGAGCGCTCCGGTGTCGCTTTCGCCATCAAGTCAGCTAATGACTTAAAGGTATAGACTTTACTTCCTTGTTGCCGACGATAAGTTGCCGTCATTGCTCTTCCTCTTCACTATTTGGTTCGCTTTTTGCTGAACTATCAATAAGCTTTAAGAAAGTATTGCCAAATGTGTTCCGTAGCGTTATCAAAAACTGGCAACATTTATAAACCAATAATAAACAATGAGTTATGTAAATACTGCTCCAACATGACTCACAAAAAAGGAATGAGCATCACAAGGATGAGTAACCAAATGCCCCAAACTGCACCAATGCTGTGCATCCATCACACTAAGGATGCAAACCAACAAGCTGCGAGTCTGATAAACTGGCAACAGGAATATGACCAACTCAGCGATGGTCGATTTTTAGGTCAAATTCGAGAACGACGATTTCCCAATTTCCATGTGTTTCGTGAAGACAGTAACCGCTCGCTAAGACAGCAATGCAGGGTTGAAGAGGGAGGTATTTGGTTGGGTTTGAGTGCGGAAAATAAGCCGCTACACCTAAATCACAGTCAGTTTAATTCAAGCCAACTTTTGCTTAGGCAAGGTGGCGCTGATTTTGAGTTAATGACACCGGAGCAGTTTTCTATCTATGGAATAGTGCTCGACAAAAACTTCGTTCACATCATAGAAAATCAACTTGAGCTTGGGAGTATCCAAAACAACACATTACACTTAACGGGTTTGACGGAAAAACACATTCAACAACTTAAATACTACTTAGGCACGTTACTTGGTTCCGCCGAGCCAAGATGGTCTGAAACCACACATCAAGCAATCTTAAAAGATATTGTGCTGGAGTTGTTCTCACTCAGTTCACTGCACACGAGCCATCCGATATCAATCTCTCATCGTCAACACGTGATGCACCGTATAAAACAACAGCTACAGGATCTAGACTACCGTACACCGATAACCGTCAGTGAACTGTGTGACGCAGTACACGTCAGTCGTCGCACACTACAGTACACCTTTGAACATTGCTGTAATACTTCCCCAAAGCAGTTCATACATCGAATGCGCCTGAATCAAGTACGTAGAGTGCTACAAAGCCCTGAAGATAATCGAACAATTGCAGAAATCGCTTTTGACTTTGGTTTTTTCCATCTCGGGCAGTTCAGTCAAAGCTACAAGCGGCTATTTGGTGAGACGCCAACTGAAACGAGAAAATGGGAGTCCAGCAAATAAAATGACAGGCAGTATATTCTTTCAGATCCTGCGTTGGGGCCATGTTATGCAGTCGCAATGATTTGCTGAAACTTAGCATGAAGCTCTTCAAGTGCCGCTTCAACATCCGGTTCTGCACGGCTCAAGTGCGAGATTAACGTCATAAAATAGCAGTCAAGAATCAGCGGTATTTTTCCCTCAAGGACGGAGCTTCCGTTTACAGATTGAAACAAAGCTTGGTTAAACGACTGATAATAATCCAAATCCCAAATCACCTCTTTCAACAAAGCTCGGCTCAGCTCAACGTTCGCAAAATAGTAGCGATAGTATTTCTCCGTCAGCGCCAAACCAATGTCGATATCGGTTTTACCTTCCACACTGACTAGCGTTTCTTGGCTGATCTGTTGCAGTTGCGCCAGCATCCCTTCGCGCAAAATCGACAGTTTAGTCGGGAAATGGCTAAACACTGTGCCATCGGCTACTCCTGCTTCTCTCGCTATCTGCCTTGTGGTCGTCATGTCATAGCCATTTTGAGCAAAAGATGCCCATGCGGCTTTTAGAATTTTATCTCTGGTTTGTTGTCGCTTCGTCATTGATGTGTCTGCTTAATGAGCCTGAAAGGATCATACCTTGCGTGGTTGAGATTGACAAATTGAGCGCGCTCATTTATAAAATTGAGCACGCTCATTTTATATAAAAACAAAAGGAATCACTCATGTACGTATTAAACAAACTAGGCCAAGGATTGATTTTCTTCCCGACCATCTTCTGCTTTTCGTATATTTTAAGACCGATATTAATGGTCATCCTTATTCCAGGAGGACTCGCACTTTTGGCGTTAATCGGTGGCGCAGAAGTCAGAGCAGAACTCAAAGCCATGCTGCTTGAGGAGTTTTTTGGCGTTAGCCCATCGCACACCACCTCGAAAAAGGCGTGAGTACGCTACAAACGTTGGCAAGGCTAAGTAAAAAAGAAAACGCGCAGATATCGAGATCTCAATACCTGCGCGTAGATGTGGTGAAAATAAGACTGGCGTTAGTCAGTATTCATGTTCTGACCAATTCGCCATAAAACGCCGCTAGGGTCAAACAAACAACATTCGCGCATGCCCCAAGGTTGCTCGACCAGCTCAGTCAAACGCGAACCAAATTCTTCATGACCCACTTTGGATAAGTGCTGATGCCAGCTTTCTGCGTCTTCTACGAGCAAGTGCATCATGAAGTTATTGCCGTGTTCTGGCTCATAAAAATTCTGTAAAAGAAACGCGCAGCTACCTTGAGAGAAGTATGCTACATCACCGAAGTCCGATGCCATTTCAAAGCCAATCGCCTCATAAAAGCGTTTTGATAGCGCGTAATCTTTCGCCGGAACAAATGATTTGATTTCAACAATATTGAGGTTTTCCATTTCCAATTTCCTAAGCCTTTTTCCATAAAACTGACTGACGTAATCTCGCTCTATGCCTTCTATTCGCCTTGCGTAATCTGCTGTGATGACAGTGGCACACACTCTGCCATTTGCGTTTGTAACCACGTGATAAATTTATGTTCGAGTTCTGTACGCTTTTTATCTTGACTCAATAAAACGTAATTGCAACTTGATGGAGAAAACCCAAATGGTGCGACCAAATTACCACGCTTAATATCGTCCATGACAAAAGGATACGATCCCATTGCGACGCCTAAGCCATCCACTGCGGCTTGTATGCAAAAATAAAAATGCGCGAATGATTGCTGAGTGTTGCCGTTGAAAGTTTCACAACGTGTTGATTGCTGCCAATCCGCCCAAGCATTCGGTCTGGTTTGGCTATTCAACAATCGAGCTGCTTTCAAATTGTCTTTAATGGATTGCCAATACTCAGGAGAAAATACCGGCCCCACCCACTCTTCCACAAGAATGGTTTTGTCGTAATCGTGATGCTGCGCAAAATCGTCTCGACGAATCGCCATCGAAAGCCCAGTTGCTCCTAATGTTACCGGGCCACCAGCCGTCGACAAACGAACATCAGCACGGTGTTCATCATTAAACGCGGCCAACCTTGGCATCAACCAGCGCATGGTTAATGTCGGTTCACAAGACACTTCAAGATGCTGATGCTTCTCTTGAATAAGCGTATTCACGCCTGTTTCTAGCGTTTGGAATGCCGTTTCTGTGTATGTCTTGAGTAATTCGCCTTCCGCCGTCAACACGACTTTCCTGCCCTCTTTGAAGAACAAAGGTTGAGACAGATATTGCTCAAGTTGCTTGATCTGCTTACTCACGGCTCCGTGGGTAATGTTTAGTTTGTCAGCCGCTTCAGTGTAGCTTGAAGAGCTCGCCGCAACGTGGAATACATAAAAAGATTTCAGGTGACGCATCTGTGAGTTTTTCTCACCAATATGGGAATATTTTTCGATTATAGTCAGTAATAAAGACGCCTACAATTCCGCTACATCCCAGACTTCATCATTCAAACAGGAAATCGATATGGAATTTGTAACTCTTGCGTTATTAGGTGTGCTTATTGTTATTAGCCCTGGCGCAGACTTTGTTTTGGTATTAAGAAATAGCTTAAATCAAGGACGAAAGGCAGGCGTGTACAGTGCGATTGGTATCAGCATGGCGATAAGCATCCACATCGCTTACTCCATGCTGGGGATCAGTTACTTAATTTCACAAAATGAATGGTTGTTTAATCTCGTGCGCTATCTTGGGGCCGCTTATCTTGTCTACCTTGGGATTAAAGGAATATTCTCCTCGCAACCTGCATCAAACTCAGAAACCGTTCAACAGAGCGAGTATTCAATGTGGCGATTTTTCATGCAGGGATTTCTGTGTAATTTACTCAATCCCAAGACGATGCTGTTTTTTCTGAGTATTTTTAGCCAAGTGATTTCTCCCGACTCTAGTCAGCAACACATCGCCTTGTTCTACGGGATTTATATGATTGCGCTGCATGGTATTTGGTTTTCTATCGTTGCTGTTTTATTCACGTCACCCCAGCTACAAGCTTTCTTGTTGAAGATTAAGCATCGACTCAATCAAGCATGTGGGGCGGGATTGATCATTTTCGGCGCAATGCTGGGCTTAAAGGTGTAGTACGCTTGCGGTCCGATTACCCCAGTTCAAATTGATCATTGAACAAGTGGCAGTAATCAAATAAAAATCAACATTATCAATACTTTAAATTAGAAAAAACAGCCAACGTGCGCTGGCTGTTTCGATACAGTTAATGGATGACCCGAGCGTCCCCTTTAAATAACTGAGACAGATCGATAGTGAATATCGTCACTGTCGGACGTTTAGGCAGAGCATTTTCGATTGAAAACTCTGGCCCAGCTGGAACGAGGGGGAAGTGAATAGCAGTCGGCCACGTTGACGAAGCTTCATTACCGCCCGGCTCAGATATTGAGAAAGAAAACGCAGGTAAACGGGTCATAACACTTACCTCAAATGACTGATTAGCGGGCTCAAGCGAGCCCGCTTAGGTTTTGCAATGTTATTGTTATTTTAACGCTTACTTAATCACTAACGATTGATGACGTTAGATATCAAGTTCTTTGTCTTCAACGTGGTTGGTGATCATCGCTTCAGTGGTGATCATCAAGCCAGCAACAGACGCTGCGAATTGAAGCGCTGAACGTGTTACTTTCGCAGGGTCCAAGATGCCCATTTCGATCATGTTGCCGTATTCACCTGTTGCAGCGTTGTAACCGTAATCGGCATCACCCGCTTTAACAGCGTTCGCCACAACAGAAGCTTCGTCACCTGCGTTAGTTGCGATTTGACGAAGAGGCTCTTCCATTGCACGTAGGGCAACTCGGATACCCACGTTTTGGTCATCGTTGTCGCCTTTTAGATCCGCCAATTCTTTCGCGATCTTAGTTAAAGCTACACCACCACCAGCAACAATACCTTCTTCAACCGCTGCGCGGGTAGCGTGTAGCGCATCGTCCACGCGGTCTTTCTTCTCTTTCATCTCAACTTCGGTTGCAGCGCCGATCTTGATCACCGCTACGCCGCCAGAAAGCTTCGCAACACGTTGTTGAAGCTTGTCTTTATCGTATTGAGAGGTGGTTGTTTCGATTTGTTTTTCAATCGAAGCCACACGATCAGCAATCGCACTTGCTTCTGCTGCACCACCCACAATGGTTGTTGTGTCTTTGGTGATGGTCACTTTCTTCGCACTACCTAGTTGCTCTAACGTTGCTTTTTCGAGCTCTAGGCCGATTTCTTCAGAGATGACCGTACCAGCAGTTAGTACCGCAATGTCTTCCATCATCGCTTTACGGTTGTCACCAAAGCCAGGCGCTTTCACCGCGGTCGCACGCACGATGCCGCGCATGTTGTTCACAACCAATGTCGCTAGCGCTTCACCTTCGATGTCTTCAGCAATGATCAATAGCGAGCGAGAAGATTTCGCCACTTCTTCTAGTACAGGCAATATCTCGCGGATGCTGCTGACTTTTTTGTCCACCAATAGGATGTAAGGGTTGTCTAGCTCTACGCTGCCATTTTCTTGGTTAGTGATGAAGTATGGCGACAAGTAACCGCGGTCAAATTGCATACCTTCAACCACAGACAATTCGTTGTTTAGACCTTGGCCTTCTTCAACCGTAATCACGCCATTGCGACCCACTTTCTCCATCGCTTCTGCAATGATTTCACCGATCGCGCGATCGCTGTTTGCAGAAATGCTACCCACTTGGGTGATGGATTCCTTGTCGCTGCATGGCTTAGACATTTCACGTAGTTTCTCAACCGCCGCTTCAGTGGCTTTGTCGATACCACGTTTTAGGTCCATTGGGTTCATGCCAGAGGCTACCGCTTTAAGACCTTCATTGATGAAAGATTGCGCCAGTACGGTAGCGGTCGTTGTACCGTCCCCCGCTTCATCATTCGCTTTGGACGCCACTTGTTTCACCATTTGTGCGCCCATGTTTTCGAACTTATCTTTCAGTTCGATTTCTTTCGCTACAGACACGCCATCTTTGGTGATGGTTGGCGCGCCGTAAGATTTATCAAGCACAACGTTGCGGCCTTTCGGGCCTAGTGTCACTTTTACTGCGTCCGCCAGTAAGTTCACACCTTTCAGCATTTTTTGACGTGCGTCATTAGCAAATAATACGTCTTTTGCAGCCATGGTTATCTCCTCAAAAAACTACTACAAAAATAATTACTCAACGATTGCTAACACATCAGATTCGGACAGAATTAAGTATTCTGCGCCGTCAATTTTCTCGGTTTTCACGCCGTAACCGTCATTGAAAATGATTTGGTCGCCCACTTTGACTTCCATCGCAGCGCGTTCGCCATTTTCAAGACGTTTACCTAAACCAACAGCAATGACTTTCCCGCGGTTTGATTTTTTCACCGACTGAGAAGTTAAAACGATTCCCCCTTCAGATTTATTTTCCACCTCTTGTCTTTCAACAATTAGCTTGTCATTTAAAGGACGAATTTTCATTTTTAAGTGCCTCCTACTTGGAACCAAAAATAAAAGACAAAATAAACATCAAGATGGATTTGCGAGTCGACAGCTCGCTTTCGATGAAAATAATAAGGTCGAAAAATTAGAGTTCAAGAGGTGAATTTGATAAAAATTTTTTATTAAATTAAATAAAATTTTCTATCGAATTATCGCATTCACAACCACTTAGCATCTCTTTATGATGGAAAATGTGCTCAATCAAATCTAGAGTGGTTACGTACTCTTAAAAAGGATAATCAAACAATGAAAAAGGCCGTATCTCTATTTCTTGCAACGTTATGCGTTGGCTTCCTCTCACCCAACGTGTCAGCTTCTGAACGCGCTGAACAAGGTTGGCAATTGATTGACGAGGGCGCGATGATTGTCGATGTGCGCACGCCGCAAGAGTTTTCTGAAGGGCATTTGGATAATGCCGTCAACTTCCCTTTATCTGAACTTGATAAACATTTTCAAGACGTCGATAAAGATCAAGCTATCGTGTTGTACTGTCGCAGTGGTAACCGCTCTGGCAAAGCGTATCAATACTTACAATCGCAAGGCTTTACGAATCTGCACAATGCAGGTGGCTTTGAAGAACTACAAGACGCCAAATAGTCGTCTCCGTTCTAATATACAAAGTAAAAGCACAGAGCGCGTCGCAAGCGTATTGTAACGCGCTCTGTTTCTAAATACTTATCTACAACAACTCTATTTTGGCCCTGCATCAAATTGAGTCAGGTTATCCGATATCTCGAGCCACGGCGCTTTCGACGCGACAAAAATATGGAAATCAGGCTTGTGAGAAGGTGTGTCATCCAAGATACCAAGGCGAATATTGACGATCCCATTGTTCTTTTTCGAATACAGGCTCGATCCGCAGTGGCGACAAAAGCATAGCATGGTATTTTCGCTTTTCTGATAAGTTTGAATATCTTCTTTCCCTTGGATAATAAGCAGTTTATCCAACGCAATACCACCGGCAGATGAATAGTCAGAACCTGTGAACTTGCGGCATTCAGAGCAATGGCAATTTCCCATGTATTTGAATTCATCTGCCACTTCCAACTTTACCTTGCCGCACAGACATGAGCCTTTTAGTACTTCCATTTGAATTCCTTTTTGTTATGAATCTAATTGAATTAGATGGCTATCTCGACACCATGCCATTGCAATACGAAAAATTAAAGACAGGCAATACAGGTTTTCAAAAATGAAACGAAAATGTAAAACATTCCATTCAGAGGGAAGTGCGCTCGACACGTGAAAAATCGAGCTATTTTAGATACAAAAACACCAAGCAATAACGCTTGGTGTTTCCCTCACAGAATGTCGCCTCAGAAAAGGCGCTTTCCGCTGTGCTTAAAAAATGCAGTGTTTAGTAAAGCTGGTCGCTTCGTTTGCAGTCCAGTCACCTTTCGGCTTATCTTTCAGGTTTTCACACCATTGCTCGCTGCCGACACCATCTTGCAGAACACAATGCTTTGCAAAGTCTACCGCGTTGTCTGCTGTCCATTCTGTTTTTGGCTTATCGCGCATGTCGTTACACCAGCCTTCAGTGCCCACTTCATCACTACAAGCGGTCAAAGCAGAAGCCGCCAACATCAGCATGACTAGTTTTTTCATAAATTTAAGGTTCCAGTTGCAAACAATAGTAAAATTAAACTCAATCTCTTCAACACATGCCCATTCAAGTGTCTGAATAAAGGCGTCACTAGCTGAAGTGACTTTTGTATCAACTATAACGAAATTATCAGTCTACGTGTTAAGACACCGAAAAATTATTGAGCGACACTGTGTAAAGCGCGCCATTCTAAAAGCTATAGGCAGCGCGCTTTTGTTAGCTCACCAACCTTAAAAGAGCCAGTACCAAAGCACGCTAAACGCAGCTCTAATGCCATTTGTTCAAAGTGATCGACGACAGATTGCGTGCTGATCGTCGCAGCTTTTAATACTGCACCTGCTTGCCCAATGAGATTAGCACCCAGATGAATGGCTTTCGCCGCTTCAAGCCCATTACGAACACCTCCCGAGGCGATCAAGGGTAATGTAGGATGCAGTGCGCGGATTTGAGCCAAACATGTTGCTGTAGGGACACCCCAATCGCGGAAAAGCTCGGCTGCACGCTGCATTTTCGGATTATCTTGGCAATACCCTTCAACCGCACTCCAGCTTGTGCCACCCGCGCCCGCAACGTCAATTGCATCCACACCAGCATCAATTAATCGCTGCGCAACGTGTCCGCTAATACCAAAACCGACTTCTTTGATAATGATAGGAACCTTCACGCGAGATTTAAGCATCTCAATTGCCTGGAAAACACCAACCCAATTGTGGTCGCCATTTTTCTGAAACGCTTCCTGCATTGGATTAACGTGCACAAACAAGGCATCGGCTTGAATCGCCTCAACCGCACGTTGCGCATTATCGAGTTTACCTTTATCGAGCAATTGAGCGGCTCCAAGATTGGAATACAACGGTACTTCTTTCGCCAACTCACGAATGGTTTTACCCAAGCCCGAATGCTGACTTTCTTCTAAGCTAATCCGTTGCGAGCCCACACCCATGGCAATACCTAATTCACTTGCTGCTTCAGCTAGACGACAATTGATCGTTTCTGCGTCTTTTGCTCCGCCAGTCATCGAGCTAATCAAAAACGGTAGCGCTAATTGATGACCAAGAAACTCTGTCGATAAATCGATCGCGTGAAAGTCACATTCTGGCAGCGCACAGTGTTCAAACTCGACAGACTCAAAACCCGCCGTTTTATGCTTCATGCTCATATCATGATGTAAAACAGCATCTAGGTGTAAATCTTTTCGGTTAGTTTGCGGAGCCATAATGTCACCCTAAAGTAAAACAGTCGCGCAGTATTGCGATCCTTATCAGTAACGTCAATGCGAATTTTGTGAATTTGCCGGATTACTTTTCCGAAACGAGTAATGAATCTCGACTGCCCCTGACATTATAAGAAAAGAAACTCGCTTTCCGTTTTAAACAAGCCGGCAAGTTTCTCTTCAAATTGAGATAATCAGCGTACGATACCCATGATGAAAATGGATCACATTGCTCTGTAGTTTACTTTACGCTGTCCGACAGAATTAGCGACACAACATTGCTTGTCGTCGTTGGTTCAAACTGTTCGGGATCATCACAGAATTGAATTTTTCCTTTTTCTTCTACATGGAACAGCGGTACAACTGAACTACCTTTGTGATGCGCTAAATAGTCTTGATACGTGAAGTTATCGCTCAATTTCGTGTGTTTAACCTCGGCACCACGACTTAACATACTGGCTAGCTGGGTATAGCTTACATTGCCGCCCATCAGCAATTTACCATGGTACTCCTGAGCCACGGAGTGCTTCTCGCTGCCATTGCCGTTGGTTTTCACTTTTTGTAAGCAGTGAACTTTATCTTCCCCAAACTCGTCGACGAATTGCATGCAAGCCATAATGTTGAAATGCTGATCGGGCGTTAATGCAACCACTTGTCCTATTCCTATCAAGTTCAAGTTGTCGTCCGCGTGACTAGAAATAGGGTTGCCGTAATAGTAATCCAGTCCCAACATACGAACCTGACTGATGTACTCCCAGTTTGAGTCAGTCATTAATACGCGACGGTCATAACGCGACAACGCCTGCCCTATTTCTCTTGCTACTCGGTTAGCACCAATCAACAAGAAGCCGCGTGGTGCTGGCTCTGCGACGCCCAACGTCAGCGCTACAGGACGTGCCGTCGCACTTTGTAACACGACCGTTCCTATAATCACCATGAAGGTCATAGGGACCAGTAAAATCGCTTCATCAATGCCGTATTCGGTCAATTTGATCGCGAAAAGAGACGAAATCGAAGCAGCAACAATACCG
The DNA here is from genome assembly GCF_033339995.1 of Vibrio sp. 1641. Taxonomy (NCBI): domain Bacteria; kingdom Pseudomonadati; phylum Pseudomonadota; class Gammaproteobacteria; order Vibrionales; family Vibrionaceae; genus Vibrio; species Vibrio sp. 1641. The sequence continues at coordinate 145,803 of NZ_JAWOVP010000002.1, read as the reverse complement.
CGCGGTGCAACCCAAGACAAAAACAGCTTATCTTTGAGACGCAAGTTGCTGCGGAAGGTTGAAAGAAAAATCGATAACGGACGCGACACTAACTGCATAAATACAAACAACAATAACGCACCGCTACCTAGCGCAGCAAAATCATCCAGACTGATTCGAGCCGCAAGGAAGATGAACAATCCGGTGATCAGTAAAATGGTTAAATGCTCTTTAAAGTGCAGAATTTGCTGAATATTGATGTCTTTAGCGTTTGCGAGCCACATACCCATTACGGTGACGGTTAGTAACCCAGCTTCAGACTCAATGTGGTTAGAGACCGAAAATACACCTAGAACCACCATCAAAACCGCAAATGGCTGCAAATATTCCGGTAGCCAAGAGCGACGCATGATCGTCGCAACTGCATAGCCTGAGGCCGCACCTAGCATGACGCCGACAGCAATGATCGTCCCAAACACTTCGACGCTATTTATCGCGCTGTGAGATACGATAAACTCGTAAACCATCACAACAAAAAGCGCACCGAGCGGGTCAATCAAAATCCCTTCCCATCGCAAAATGTTAGCAAGCGTACTGTTAGGTCTTACGGTTCGTAGAAGTGGCACGATGACCGTCGGCCCTGTTACTACGGTTAAGCTGCCGAACAACATGGCAAGCTCCCAAGTAAAGCCGAGGAAATAGTGTGTTGCGATACTGGTCGCTGCCCACGAAATGATCGCCCCGATGGAAACAATGCTCCATACCGAACCACTCACACCACGAATTTCTTTAAAGTTTAAGGTCAAACTGCCTTCAAATAAAATCACTGCCACCGCTAAAGAAACCAACGGAAAGAGCAAATTACCTAATATCTCATCAGGATTTAACCACTGCATAAATGGCCCGACGATCAGCCCTGCCAACAACAAAAATAAAATCGCTGGCAAACGCAATCGCCAAGCTAACCATTGGCAACCTAAACCAATAACCCCAACCGCTGACAGCACCAGCGCTTCATTACCCACTTGCATCAATAATTACCTGTTTTTGTCTTTTTTCGCGTGAATGCGCTATACCCGAATACATTCAGCCTTACGGTCAAATAGAAACAACCGAACGTGCAAATCAAACGACTGACCTTCGATGACATCGCTATGAAACGCACATGTTTGAAGTCATTTGGCGATCGCATCAGAATTATGAATATAGTTGACCCCCAATGACTTAACGACTCATTTTTGTTCATCAGGTCTTAAAGTGGCACACAAGTGTGCGACTTTGTCGAATTCATCATTACGCATTGAGTTTCATTATGTAGAATGATTTCTAAAGAAAGCGCGGAACCTAGCACTATATGAGGCTAAGGCATAGAGCATGAACTAAGCTTTAGCGTAAGTGCTCAAAGTTAAGAATCGTGGGTCACGCGACGTACGCAAGGAGAAATGGATTGTACGTAATACTAGCACTGTTCATGGCGTGTCTCGCCATCCTCATCGGAGTGAAAGCCGCCAACCGAGCTGCACTTTTAGAAAAAGAACTAGCCAAACTTCGTGAGGAAGTCACATCACTACGAGCCAGTGTCCATGGGGGCTCAAACCCACAAGCGCACCAACAATCCAGCATCGAAAAAGACACACCATCTGTAGCGACGTCACCTCACATAGAATCACCACAGAAAAATGTCTCATCCTCTGGGGAACATGATCCAGCTGCCAACCTAGACTTGGACCAGAGCGCTGCGAATCAAGGGTACGCCCAGACAAGAGAAGTGCAACTGGATGTTTTTAGTCAAGAAAATGAGTCATTCCTTCAGAGTAAAGTTCAGAGCCTGCTTAGCAACATTCAAGAAAATTGGTTGGTTTGGGTAGGCGCATTGGCCATGCTGATCGGTGGAGGTTATCTCGTACAGGTGATTGGTAGTCACATCCAGTTTTCGCCATTTATGCGAGTGTCCTTTGCCTTTGTGATCTCATTACTTATGGTGCTTGTTGGCGAGTGGTTTCACCGTAAAGAACAACAGAATCCGCAACGGGCAGCACGAGCCCAAGGCTTTACGTATGTTCCTGCTGCTGTTACCGGTACGGGATTAACGGGCATTTACTGCACCGTCATTTTTGCCTTTGTGGTTTATCAAATGCTAACGCCGAGTATCTCGTTGTTCATCTTGGCTTCAGCGGCATTTTTCAGTTTAGCATTATCATTGCGACAAGGGCCGTTAATGGCCGTGCTTGGCTTAATTGGTGGCTACACAGCACCACTGTGGATTGGGGGTAATGAACCCAACTACTTTTTGTTAGCCGGATACATCTGCGCAATTTCGTTCGCGGCGACCTTATTGATGCAAAAAGTGCGTAGGTCATGGATTACGCCAAGTATCGCGATTCCACATGTCATTTGGATGTTGCTGTTGATTGAGAGTACACCAACAGAACTGTTGTTCTCGTGGCTCGCGATTTATCTCTCCATCACTTTGTATCTCATTTTCGCGGTTCCGAGAATGGGTTGGATGCTCAATCCTCGCTTTCGTCACTATCAAAGCAAGTGGACAAACTCGCCGACCGCTACCGCTCTCGCAACTGCTTTATTGACCTTTTCTGCCGTCACCAGAATGCCGGATCTGAACACTCTACAAATGGCGTACTGTTATACGCTGCTTGTTGCGATCATCTGGCTACCAGCACTTCGTACAGGCTGGTCATTACGTGTATTTTTGCCATCCATTCTCGTCTCAGCAACCGCGCTGATTGTTCTTACCATCGCTTTTAATGCGCTGTATATGTTAGAGCGAGAAGCTAGCATCCTATTCGCATTGGCGGTGAGTATTGCGCTGATCTGCTATCGAACATATTGCCAATCACTTAGTGACCGTTCGCAACTCAGTGGGCTGCTTCTGCTGGTACTGGCTCCCGTGATGAGCTTAATTACGTTGTTTTATATTGACGAATTTATGCAAGGCTACCTGTGGTATTGGACTGCATTCTGCGCATTGATGGCCACTTACTACGTTGTGCTTGGTCAGCGTGCACGTTCGTTGGCATTAGAATGCTCTGCCGTTATGCATGCTTTAATCGTAGGTATCGCTTTTGTTTGGTTGAGCGATACTTGGTTAACAACAGCAATCTCAATACAAGTTGCGATAATGGCCTTACAGGCTCAAGTCGGGTTATTTCGACCTGCGAGTTGGGCGATTAAAGTGGCAATGGGAATACTGGTTATCCGACTCACGCTGCTACCTTTCATACCCGAATGGCAACCGGTAGAAGCTGGGCATTGGGCTTGGGTTCTGGTGAGTTATCTGCCTTCTCTCTTCATCTTGTCTTATGCTCGTTCAACACTAAAACAAGTGGACCGAGAACTGACCAACTGGTTTGAAGGGGCGTTTTTACATGTATTCTTAATGGCATTGTTCACCCAAACTAACTACTGGTTAACGGGGCAATATGGTTACTTGGGGAACATCGACTTCACAAGTGCGGCAGTCTTTGCCAATCAAGCATTAGTTATGGGTTTGGTATACAGCTACCGCAGCCAATTTGCGCAACGCTTAAGCCGTATCTACGAAATCTATAGTTACTTGCTTTGGTGCGCGTTCGCTATATTGATTATTTTGCTTAATACGGCAGAATCGCCGTTGGTGACTGATAACGTCTCGGCACAAGCACTTCCCATCTTTAACATGCTGAGTATCGGCTGGCTGTTACCAGCTTGCATCCTGCTTATCGCAACCTTTAAACGCTGGAATACGTTGCAAGTTCATCGATTTGCGATTGCTAGTCTAGGCTTTTTACTTGCAGCCATTTGGTTGGGGATGTCTATCCGTCAATTCTGGCAAACCACATCGATGATGCTGTATCAGCCAACCAGCATGGCAGAGTTGTTCAGTTATTCAGTGGCTGGCTTGCTCGTAGGTGGATTGCTGACTTGGCGCGGCGTGACCCAACAGGGGCTGATGATGCAGCGTGTCGGTCTAGTGGTCCTTGCCGGTGTCGCACTGAAAGTATTCTTATGGGATGTGAGCTCTCTGGATGGGTTCTGGCGAGCAATAAGCTTCTTAGGCTTAGGTGCATCTTTGATAGCACTTGGATGGCTATTCCAGAAATTGAATCGTTCGGTGGCAAAAGCACTCGAGCCCTAGACGAGTCAAAGAGAGATTCCCGACAGTGCGCTGTTTTCGTTATTGGGGGACGATAACAGTGTAAAGCCGGGAATCATTGGAGTGTTCGTTACTTCAGTAAAGCGACCACGGTATGACGACGCACGTTTGCTTGCGCATTCAATGCCTGAAAAGTCGAAGTAAACTCGCCAGACTTTTGCATGAATCCATCCAGTTTTGCATTCACCTCATTGACTGAAAGCTGTGCGGTTTTGGTTTGGATAGAACGCATTTGAGTATTCAGTTCACCATGAAAAGCTTTCGCCTCCTGCAAGCTCGTTTGAACTTGTTTCAGATGCTGATTTACTTTGGCAATCGTCTGCTTGATGCCGTCGCGTGAGCCTAAATCAAACCCGAGCTCCGCAATACCATCTGGCTCAGACTTTAAGTTCAAAACGTTAGGCTGCCCCGCAGGGAATCGGTGCCCTTCCCCCGTTACCATCACCTTTTGCTGCATTTGTTGATAAGCGTTGTCTCTGGCTTCAAATAAAATGCTGCCATCATCGGCTAATGAGGCTCGCATTCCTAACGCAATCAAGCTGCGATCCAGCATTTTGACCGTTCGCTCACCGTCTGATTGTCCATCAAACTGAATCATCACCGCTTGACCTTGAGGAAAATCCAAACGGATTTGCTCGGCCTTGTCGCTTAAGCGATGAACATTCAAACCTGGAATAGAAAAGCGACGAATGTCCGCTTTATCCAGTTTTAAGTGCAGTTCGTTATTTAGGACTTTCTGGCCATCGAAACGTGCTTGCTCAACGACTTTTTGGATGGTGGCTTTAGAGCGAACCAATGTATCCTGCAAACTAGGAACATTTTGTACGCCTTGATTCACAGCTTGCGTCAAACCACGTTTAATTTGCGTGAGCTCTTTGCCAATCACCTGCAGCGATTTGGACGCGATCTGAACCGCCGTGGCTTGCTGCTGACCCTGCGTAAGCTGAATACCAGATATAGAGTAGGCTGACGCAGTGTCAGCCTGAATTTGCGCCGGGCGCGGTTTAATTGCCGTACTTGAGTCTGCAGAACGGGTCGGCATGATAGAGGCTTGTTCTTGTCCACCTAAGCGTATGCTATGGGGTCTAACCTCTACTGTACTCATTACCATAAAAAGAACTTCCTAACCTTATAAACGGTCAAACAGCGACAAACCATCGATCTTCACATAGCTTGCTTGCGTTGCTTGCAAAGCGGCCATGTAATTACTCAATCGTACCGACGCTTCACCATAGTCCAGAGCAGAGAGGTCTCCAGATACTTTGTCAACGAACAGCTTGTTTTCACTGTGCGCGCCACCAACAAGATCTAAGTTGTTGTGTCGACCACCAATCTCAGTCATGGTCCCTAGTACGTTTGAAAAAGTATCGTCGATAGCGCTGATACTCGCCTCAACTTCAGCTCTGAAGTTGGCGGTAGGGCTCTCAAACTCTTTGATCAGCGCATCAATTTGGTTAAGCACGTTATGGCCTCCCCCAAGGTCCAATATTTCTTTTGCAGTCATATTGGAATCCATCGTGACGCCTTTAGCAATTGTTACTACGCGCTTGTCACTATTACCTTCAATTACGTAGCTGCCGCTCGCTTTACTTACAGCCGCAGTATCCGTTTTAGTACCAGAGAAAAGGTAGTGCCCTTCTTCATCCTGCGCGTTAAAAGACGACTCAATAGAGTCACGGTAACTCTTAAGCTCTGTAATCATACCGCCACGACTTTCGTCAGTAAGAGAGCCGTTCGCACCCCAAAGCGCGATGTCTCGCATGCTTTTTAAGCTTTCTTTGATCGAATCTAAATGGGTTTCTTGACTCGATAGCGTCGTTTTTACGTTTTCAATGTTGTTTTTGTACTGAGCAATCGCACTGGTTTCTCGGTCTAAGTTAAGCAACTTGATCGAAGCCATTGGATCGTCAGACAGCTTGGTCAAGCGCTTGCCAGTAGACATCTGTTGCAGAGCTTCGCCTAATCCCGCGCTATTGCTCTGCAAGCTGTGCAACATCATTTGACTAAATTGATTGTCACTAATTCGCATCTAAACTTTCCTCTTAGAATAACTGCAGAATAGAATCGAGCAGTTGATTTGCTGTGCTGATCACTTTCATGTTGGCATTGTGCGCATTAGCAAACATCATTAGGTTAGCCGCTTCTTCATCGCTGTTTACGGAACTAACATTATCGCGAGCTGCGTGCGCTTGCTTGTTCATGGCTAACTTCGCTTGATAATCAGCATTAGCTTGGCGTGCTTTAATTGCGGTTTGACCCACCATTGAACTAAAGGCATCGTTCAAGCTTACTGAGCCGTAACCTGATACCGCCACTGGCTTGTTGCTTAACTCGATCAATGATTGCAACGCATCTGCGTTACCAGGTGTTCCATCACTTGAGAACGCAAGCTCATCTGGAGTTAGCTTGGTAATATCCAAACTGGCTGCAGGGTTTGCTGGGTCATAGCTGAACAAAGGTTTACCTGGGTTGCCATTTAAGTCTTTGCCAGTCGCAAGCACGGCGTTGTATTCATCCGCGAGAGCTTTCGCCATGTCATTCAGAGCCAGTTGGTTTGGTTTCAACACTTCGGTTTGATAGTCATTAATCGCACCTAATTTGCCACCAAGCGAGTCACCAATCGCAAAGCTTTGATTCGAGAACGTGACGTGTAAGTCCGCCAAGTAAGGATCACTCGGGTCAGGAATGGCTTCCAGTTTGCCATGGTCCGTACCCATCACAAGCGGTTGACCAGAGGTTAGTGTGACCTGAACACTGCCGTCATGCTGCTGTGTTGTTTTGATTTCAATGGTTTGAGATAACTCACCGATTAACCTATCTCGTTCATCCATTAACTGTGATGGGTTACCACCTGTACCTTGCATCTCTACCAGTTGCTTGTTCACCTTCGCGATATTTTCCATAAGGCTATTCGCGTGGTTAAGCGCTGCATTACGTTGGTCGCTCATGTCTTTATGTTGATTGTATAAAGACTCGGTAAGCGTATTAAAACGGCGGGCCAAAGCTTCAGATTCGTTAATGATCTGCTGGCGGTAGGGTATGGATTCTGGCTTAACGGTCGCATCGTTAAGCGCGGCGTTTAGTGAGTCCAAGCCAGCCGATATACTGAAACCATCGGCACCAAGCGTATTCTCCAGCTGACTCATGTTACTGGTGTATCCAGATGCGTATGCCGCCATACTGTTAGTCGACCACGTTTGCTTAATCAGAAATTGATCAGTAACGCGGCGAATGCTAGTGACTTCTACCCCTAAACCTGGACTTAAGCGATTGGCTTTACCATCATCGACAGACGCCATCAACGCTTGTTGACGACTGTAACCCACGGTATTCACGTTTGCCACGTTTTGCGCGGTTACGTCTAGGGCCACACGGTTCGCGCCTAAACCTGAAAGGGCAATATTAACTAGGTTCATTTACAGCTCCATTTTTCTGATCAACGGCTGAGAAAACGCGGTAGTCATACCGGCCTCACCGAATACCTGTTTAACAGAGGCGACGGCTTGAGAAGCGGTATTAAATAGGCTTGAATTCTTCTCCACCTCTTTAGAATCTACTTGTGAGATAGATTCAGAATTCGAAGCTTTACCATCGTTAGCGGATGAGATGTTGCGCGCAGCATCGAAAGCAACCTCACGCATAGACGGGCTCAGCTGCTGGATGAGCATATTGGCAATGCCTGAGCTCTGTTTCTTTGCTAGTTCCATCGCCAGCTGACCGTCATACATATCACGGAATACCCCTTGTTGCTGACTGGCGAACGGGCTGTCTTTATCAGCAAGAGCATCACTACTGCTGCGCATTTGGCGTAACACCATTTGTAGGAACATTGCCTCAAATTGACCTGCGACGACTTCAAGTGCGCCTTCTTGATCACGACTATGCTTGATGTTAGCCAATGCACTATTGTCGTGATAAAGCATCGAATTTAACTGAGTTTGTTCATTGGTACTGTCTAGCTTCATCCTTAACTCCTTATATCACGACCAATTCAGCGTTCAATGCACCTGCTTCACTCAAAGCTTGCAGGATAGACATCAAGTCTGTAGGCGTGGCACCTAAACTATTTACCGCATTAACTATGGTGTTAAGTTCCGTGCCTGGAGGCCAAATCACCATCTGAGCGAGATCTTCATTCACATCAAGGTCCGTTTGGTTAACGACTTTCGTATCGCCATTTGCAAACGCATTAGGCTGACTAACTTGTTGTGATTCAGAAATTCGCACGGTCAAGTTACCGTGACTTACTGCTGCTTCACTCACTTTGACACTCTTACCGATCACTACGGTGCCAGTGCGAGAGTTAAAGACAATACGAGCAGGTTTACGGCCTTCAACGACGCTCATTTCTTCAAGCATCGACATCATGACGACACGCTGCTGTGTATCTTTTGGTGCACGCATATCAATGCGCGCTTTATTGATCGCAACTGCAACGTTAGGCCCAAAAGTGTTGTTAATTTCACGCGCAATATTTTTTGCTGTAGTGAAGCTAGGCTTGCGCAGGTTTAGGGTGATTTCATCACGTTGGTTGAAATCGGTTTTGATTTCTCTCTCTAAAGTCGCACCATTCGGAACGCGACCCGCCGTTGGTGTGTTTACTTCTACTTTGGAGCCACTTCGCCCCTCTGCAGATAAGCCGCCCACAACCACGTTACCTTGCGCAATCGCGTACACTTCGCCATCAATACCACGTAAAGGCGTTAGCAATAACGTACCACCGCGAAGGCTCTTTGCATCACCGATTGAAGACACAACCACATCCAACGTTTGTCCTGGGCCTGCCATTGGGTCAACGGACGCTGTCACACTCACAGAAGCCACATTTCGTAGCTTAGGGTTCATACTGTCATCAATTTGAACCCCAAACTGACGTAGCATGTTGGTAATAGATTGAGAGGTAAATTTCACTTGGTTTCGGTCACCTTGGCCGGCTAAGCCAACTACCAAACCATAACCAACCAGTTGGTTTTCTCGAATGCCGCGAACATCGACCAAGTCCATGATCGGAATTTCCGCTTCAGCACGTGAAGTGCCTGGTAGTCCCAAGGTCAACACCAATAGGAGAGACATAAAGAAAGATTGCATTGTCTTCATTAGAAAGGTACCCATGGGCTGTTGAAGAACTGAGTTAGCCACCCGGCTGCGTTGCTGTCAGCTAGCGCTCCGCGACCTGCGTAGGTAATTCTTGCATCAGCAATTCGTTGAGAAGAAACTTGGTTACTGCGGTTAATATCATCCACACGGACGATACCGGTTAGACGAATAAACTCGTCGCCTTGATTCAGACGAAGCCATTTTTCACCGCTGATACGCAATACGCCATTAGGTAATACTTCGTGTACCGTTACCGTAATGGCACCTTGAAGCTTGTTGCCTTGTGAACTTGATGCACTGCCATCGAAGTTACGTTTGCCATCCACGCTAACCCCTAACTCATCGATAGTTTTCGTGCCTATGGTCGGAGCCACAAAGTTAATTGCTGAACTTTTACCGAACTTAGTACCCGCATTTTTACTCGATGAGGTTTCTTCTGATAATTGAACCGTTAATACATCGCCAACTCGGTAAGCACGACGATCCTGAAACAGGGTCATCGTGTATTGGTGACGATAAAGGCTACCAGATTGGGTTTCCGGCAGCGTGTAATCGAGCGTTGGTGGTGCATATTCCTCAGCATTCGGCTCAGGCGGAATAAATTCCTGACGGCCAGCACATCCCACCAGCAACACGGCGGCTACTGCCCAACTCTTAGAAAGCCATTTCATTGCTTTTTCCTTCATCATCACCAATTTCATACTTACATTGATTGCGAAACAAACTTCAGCATGTCATCTGCAGCAGAGACCACTTTCGCATTCATCTCATACGCACGTTGAGTGGTGATCATGTCGACCATCTCTTCTACTACTTGTACGTTTGACCCTTCCAGTGCACCTTGCTTGATAATGCCGGCACCATCAGCTCCTGCAATCAGCTCATCAGCTGGACCGCTGGCTTCCGTTTCACGGAATAAGTTGCCACCCATGGCCTCTAAGCCTGCTGGATTGATGAATTTTGCAAGTGTAATTTGACCAAGCTGCTGAGGTGTTGGATCGTCTGCTGTTGTTGTTGTCACGGTGCCATCAACACCCACAGAGAAAGAGACCGCATTGTCAGGGATCTGGATTTGAGGCTCTAAAGGCAGGCCCTGACTGTTCACCATTAAGCCTTCTGAGTTTCGATGGAACTGACCATTACGTGTATACATGATCTGTCCGTCCGAGTTTTCTATTTGGAAGAAACCCTGACCCATTACAGCAAGATCCAACTCTTGCGTTGTGTTTTGGGTATTACCTTGCGTGAACACTTTTTGTGTGCCAACAACGCGAACACCGCTACCTAGCTGAATACCACTTGGTAGTTCGTTAACTTGGTCTACTTGAGCGCCAGGTTGACGCTGAATGCTGTAGAAAAGGTCTTCAAATACGACTCGGTCACGCTTAAAGCCAACCGTGTTTACGTTTGCTAGGTTGTTAGAAATGGCAGTCATCTTCGTGTCTTGCGCTGCCATGCCTGTTTTACTTACCCATAATGCTGAATGCATTTTTTACTCCTTGCGGGGCGAGACTTAGCTCGCCGCCATTAATTTGTTACCAGCTTTTGCTAGAGTTTCCGCCGTTTTCATCATGCGAACTTGCATTTCAAAGTTGCGCGTCAGCGACATCACACTAACCAATTCATCAATAGCAGATACGTTACTGCCCTCAATGTGCTCAGGAGAGAGTTGCACGGTTTCATCTGCCGCGAATGGCACGCCATCTACGCTGTGCAGCAAGCTATCGCTCTCTTTTTGCAGTTGATTAATTTCCGGTTTAACCAACTTCAAAGTGCCTGCCACAATTTCTGCGCCGCCACCTGGTGGGATCACTGAGACTTGACCACGCTCGCTGATTTCAATCTTTTGATAATCCGGCACAACCAAAGGACCATTGTCACCGAGGACAGGGAACCCATTGATTGTTAGAGCGCCAAAAGTATCGACCTGAATATTGCCTGCACGGGTGTAAGCTTCGTTACCCGCTGGGGTTTCTACAGAGAGATACCCCTCACCCATAACCGCAACGTCCAACGGACGTCCTGTTTTCACAATATCGCCAGCGTCGAAACGTGTTGAGGCAGAGTTGGTCACAACCATAGTGCGACCATCAAAACCTGGGCCTTGCATCTCTACACTACGCACACGCTCCATATCCGCTCGAAAACCCGCAGTATCAGCATTTGATAAGTTGTTTGAACGAACGTGCTGCGCTTTAAGAACTCGGCTGGCACCCGACGTTGCCGTAAATAACAAACTATCCATGCAAAACTCCCATTACACCGCGTTAAACAAAGCTTGAGTAAGCTTGTCGCTGGTAGAAATTGTCTTTGCGTTTGCTTGGTAGTTGCGTTGTGCAGTCATTAGAGCAACAAGCTCGCTGGTTAAGTCAACGTTAGAACCTTCTAATGCACCCGGAGTTAGGTCACCCATCGTACCTGAACCCGGAACACCCATAATTGGAGCACCTGAGCTAAAGCTTTGAGTCCATGATGTTCCACTCACTTTCGCTAAGCCTTGTGTGTTTGCAAAATCAGCAAGAACAACCTGACCTTGAAGCTGTGATTGGCCGTTAGTGTAAGTCGCGTAAACCATGCCGTTACCTTCAACGCGTACACCTGCAAGTTCACCTGATGTGTAACCGTTAGGACTATTAGTACTTACGCCAAAAGCTGCACCAAATTGCGTGCTGCCTTTCAGGTTAATGTCTACACTCATCGCGTTCGCGCCTGCTGCAGGGAATGAAACATTAAACGGCGCAGTCGGTGTTGAAAGCGAGCCGTCTTTACCAAACGTTACAGGCACAGTTGCTACTGGCGTCGTACCGCCATCTACTTGAACGTTCACTTCCCACGAGTTAGAAGCAGTCTTAGTAAAGTACTGAGTTACCGTGTGCGAGTTACCCAATGAGTCGTAGACTTTTGTTGTGTAAGACGAGTTAAATGAGCTTGGATCTTTTGGATTGAATGGCGTTACGGCTTTATCAATAACAGACGCGCTTGCGTCGAAGTTCGCAACAAAATCTAAGCTGTCTGTTGCTTTAGCATTCAGTGAGGAAGTCGATACCTGAATATTACCCACAGAACCTGTCATTAGGTTGTTGTTGCTATCGACACTGTAACCTTGAAGCTTTGCACCGCTGTTAGCCGTAACAAAGTTGTTCTTATCCGTTGAGAACACACCTGAACGTGTGTACAACATTTGACCCATATTATCTTTAGTAACAAAAAAGCCACCGCCATTAATAGCTAGGTCCATCGCACGGCCAGTTCCTGTGATACTGCCGTCTTTGTCGAAGTTCTGTGAAATTGACGCGACTTCCACACCACCAAGTTGCATGCCGTTATATACAGCGGAGAATTCTGTGCGGCCACCTTTAAAACCATACGTTGATGCGTTGGCAATGTTGTGACTGATTGTGTTTAGCTCTGTGTTGGTCGCGTCCAGACCACTTAGTGCGATGTTAAAACTCATAAATAGACCTCTGATTTCCGTATTTGGTTAAGCACCAAACTGAGTGATTTGATAGAAAGGAACGTTGCCAACGCCATGGACATTGACTAATGCTGCGCCACCGGTATTAGGAATGCGCACTTGCTCAACAGTGCCTGCCATCAGCACATTTGGACTTGCTTGCCCTTCTTGCACTTCTACGGCCACTGAGTATTTGCCTGGTTTAAGACCAAGTTCTTCAGGATTAATTGAAAAGTCGACGTCACCTTTGCCGTGAGCACCTAGTGGCACTTTAGTTGATTGACCAAATTCATCTTTAACAACTAACGTGACTTGGTTTGAGCTATGAGCGAGTTCGATTTTTCCGTTTTGTACGTCTTCACCAAGCTGAAATTCATCCGCATTGACGTAAACCGTTTGCCCAACAAGGCCCGCTGTTGACAGCACTTGCATGTTGTCCAGTAACACCATGCTCTGTTGCATTGTCTTAGACATATTCTCGGTACTTTGTACCTGCGAGAACTGAGCCAATTGACCAACGTATTCCGTACCATCAAGGGGATTAAGTGGGTCTTGGTTTTGAATTTGAGCCACCATCAAAGAAATAAACTCATTCTCCAATGAAGAAGCACTGTTCATGTCTTTAGGGTTTGGTGAGATACCGTTGCTGTCTTTTGCTTTTGTATTTACTGGAGCGTCAGACGATAAAGGGGTGTATTGTGCAATACTCATTAGCTACCCTGCCCTAATCTAAGCAGACCTTGCTGCATACTTTTTACATTGGCTAATACTTCAACATTCGTTTCGAAGCTGCGTGTTGCGGACATCATGTCTGCCATTTCAGCAACTACATCAATATCTGGGTAAAACACATAGCCTTCATCATTAGCCAGTGGGTTGTTCGGCTCAAAACGCTTCTCTGCATCTCCAGCATTTTTAACAACGTCAACAATGCGAACTTCTGCATTGGGATAAGCTCCATTTTCTGTTGTCATTTGCGTTTTTTGGTACACAGTCGCAAATACTGGCTTAAGCGCTTTATAAGCATCTTCTGGATTTGCAGATACTGCATCTGCGTTTGCTAAGTTACTGGCTACCGTATTCAGACGCACAGTTTGTGCTGTCATCGCGGAACCAGTGATCGAGTAAATATCAGTGAATGACATAATTAACGTCCCTCAATCGCTTTCGCTAAGCCATTAAATTTCATGTTGAGAAACGTCAGGCTAGTTTGAAAGTCCATGTTGTTTTGCGTGAATTTTGCTTGTTCAACACCAAGCTCTACGGTGTTGCCATTTTTGCTATTCTGGTAAGGCACCGAGTATTGGGCCTGAACCTGGAACTTTGGCACCGGTTTGTTCACACCACCTGCCGTTACTTGGTTCATTACGGTGGTGAAACTTAGGTCTTTCGCCAAATACCCAGGGGTGTCAACATTTGCTAGGTTACTGGCGAGGACTTTGGTACGCTGAACGCGAAAATTAAGTGCCTCTGGATGTACTCCTAAAGCATTTTCAAATGTGATCGCCATGCATCTTCCTTACAGTTGGCTCGAATACGCCAACATACAAACAAGATACGTGCCATAAAAAATAGCTATATATATCAATGACTTACAAACAAGGATGGAAGCCAAACTTCCGGTTCTCGGAAAGCATTAAAAACAAGAGGAAAGTGTCCACTTCCTCAACAATAATGCTGACGTTACTCGCTTTGACATCAGAACAAGCATTCGCCAACACCAATGACAAAACCCTAAGCGTTGAAGAGATAAGGTCCGTTGTAGCAACGGATTTCGAACAAGAGGTGGATCGCGTAGCGCTCTCCAATCAGTGGGGGAAGTACAAACTGGACTTCGACATGTGGGTGCCCGGTTCAGCCAATCACTTGCCAGAATGTGAATCGCCTTTAGTTATCACAGGTCGTGACAACAACACGTTGCCAGTCGGTAACCTCAAGCGCTCAGTCAGCTGCGACAATATCGCATCACCATGGCGAATTAACGTTACGATAAAGTCTTCGCTGACTCTGCCTGTTTTGGTCGCGACAACCACGGTTGGCCGAAATGAAGTCGTAACGGCTAAACACATAAAGCTTGAAACCCGAACCATCTCTCGCCAAGACGATTTTTATACTCGCCCCGAGCAAGCAGTAGGCTTAGAAACCTCTCGTCGTTTGCGGGCTGGGCAAGTGGTTAATCCATCCAATTTGTCGGCCCCACCTCTAATCGAGAAAGGCAATGAAGTCATAGTCATTGCGAGCAAAAATGGATTTAGTGCCAGCACAAAAGGAGTCGCCTTAGAAGATGGAGCGAAAGGGCAACAAATTGACGTGGAAAACCCAAGTTCGGGCAAGGTCATAAGAGCAGTCGTAACTGGATTAAACCAGGTTCATACTCAATTTTGATTTTTGGACTCGGGGTAACATTTTTTAATTTTGGCTCTCGTCAGTAACACTGAACTTCGAGTACAAAAAAATATTTAATGTTTATCACATTCTAACCGCCTACTTAATTTAGAACATGATGATGAGGACCACAGCATGAAAATCGACAAAGTCGCGGGCGGTCATGTCCCACAAACAAAATTACAGCAAGCAAGCAAACAGCCTGTCGACGTCGTCGAACAGAGCAAAGTACACGAGCCTGCATTTCAAGCGAATACCGTAGCGATAGATCGCGCTCAAGCTGAAATGGCATCACTACCTGATGTTGATATGGAAAAAGTAGAACAAGTACGCAACGCATTAGCGCGTGGTGAACTTAGCCTAGATACAAAAGTGCTATCCAAGGCAATCATGCAGTTCCATACAGGTCACGAGTAATAAAACGCTAGGAAGACATCATGGCAAGCGCAGTATCGCAGCGAATTCAACAATTTGTTCGCTCTATATCTGAGGATATTAAGCTTTATCAACAACTGCTTCCTTTGCTGCAGCAGCAAAAGGTATTGTACTTAAAGTTTGATGGAGAGGCACTGAACGACAATGTTCAGAAACAAATGCCGATACTCAATAAACTCAGCCGCTCCGCCAATGACAGAAGCCAGTGTATGCGAGCGCTGGGGTTAGCGTGTAATGACGCCAGCGTAAAACGAATTTTCAATGCTTTGCCTGCCCAAATAGGTATGCAAGCTAGAAAACAATGGGCGCTATTGGAAACGTTGGTAAGTCAGTGCCAACAATACAATCAGAGCAATGGCCACAGCTCTGCGGCGTTCCATGAGTTGGTCAGTCAACTCAAACAACCTGTGCAACACACTTATGAAGATAAATCGTTCTAAACGATGTTCGTCTTGCCTACAGATTCAGTCGCCATCTCGGCTGAGTACTGTAGGCCTTTTTATTTTTATTGCCTTTCTGTCCTACCTTCCATTCACATGCCAGGCAAAACCAAATGCTGTCGATATTCAAACGCAGTATCAAGTATTAGCCCCATACAAGCCACAAATTGCCAAGCGTCTCGATTCATCCAAACCGGTAATTAACCACATTTTCAAACAGCTTCAAAACCACTCATTACCAAATAGCCTAGCCTTAGTGCCAATGTTAGAGTCTTCTTACAATCCCAAAGCCGTTTCTCACGCTAACGCCGCCGGACTTTGGCAGCTGATACCAGCCACAGCGAAACGATTCGGATTAACGATAAATACAAAACAAGACGATCGCTTTGACACAGAAGCCAGCACAACGGCCGCGCTCAAGTACCTGGCGTTTTTATACAACAAATTCGATCAAAATATGGCTCTCACTTTAGCTGCATACAATGCCGGAGAAGGACGTGTTGCACGTGCTATTCAGCAAGCAGGAAGTCGAGATTTCCAACAACTCACGCTGCCTAACGAGACTCGTCAATACGTCAGCCGCTTCTATGCATTGGAAAAGTTGATAGATATCGGTCAGTTACAATCCTCATCATTTCAACCTTTACTCTTGTTTGCTCCAGACACTCCTATGATTTCACAACCGCTGGTCGACTTTAGCCGACTGCCTCCGCTAGTTAATTTGTGATAAAAGCTACGACAGAGCCCAATGTCAGAGAAACGTAAAATTACAAGATCCTGTTCGGCGAATTTGAAAACTCGTGATCTCTATGCAAACGTGTGCAAAAAAGTTGAGGTAAGGTATCTCAAAGATAAGAAAGAGTAGTGGTTTACTCAAAAGCGCCCCAATTGCGCTTGGCAATTGGGTGGATATGCGTCACATTGCGTTTGCAAAAAACATGAAAACCAATGGTCAGACCTAATAATTATTTACACACTAAATGTAAAACAGCTATTGTTTTCATAGTTCGAAACAAATCTAACATATCAAGATGACGCTTCGCTTGCGCGTCTGGAATAAGTCCGGGTTCCGGGGGGGAGTCCGGACTTTTTTATTGCTCTAAAATCTTTGCCCACAATAGAGCCAACAGGAGCTAAGTCGTAATAATGCAAGCTAGCTGCTTATAGTAATTCTTTAGAAATCAACTGAAGTAAAAACGTTTCGCGCTCAATGCTCATGCCTTTTTTCGGGCTTTCTGCCATCGTTTTTTCATTGTGTGCAATTGCTTCGTGTATGTTCATCCATACCGGGCGCATTCCATTTTTAACTTCGTAATCTTCATACGCCGTTTCGCCTAGCTCACGTTCGATTTTACATGTATAACAATACGACACCATGTGCATCACGTCAGCGTCATCCTTGTACCACGGACGAAACTCCTCAAAGATTCCGAAAGGCTTAATACCATGTATATTTTGGGCGCCCGTTTCTTCCTCTAATTCACGGACTAATCCAGCAATGACATCTTCACCATCATCAATACCACCGCCTGGTAACGTGTAGTCATGGTAACGTTCTGTATAGAGCAACAGCACATCTTCACCATCAAGTACAATGGCTCGCGCTGCATTGCGCTGAAAAACAATTTTGTCATCCAAATGCTCTATGTCTGGATGAACGGTCGATTTTAAATGTCTCATCGAAAATACCACGGTCAATGTTTTGTGCGCATATTACCGAATTTCACACTTTAAATCATTGTTGTAGGCAAAGTACGTTCGAGCGCTTGTCAGGGAGTGATTGATATGACCTTCACAACAATACGCCTAGAACAAAAGTGTGACGTGCTAATCAGCAATAAATGAGAATATCTAAATTCTTATACGTCCCTCTTACTTTTAACATCGATAAGACAATAATCTCTTAAAGTTGCCTATAATCAATACAATACTCGCCCACCCCATGCGGAGATAAAGAATGAAAAAGACAAATTTAATGATGGCTATGGCTGCAACATTGGTACTGGCTGGTTGTTCAACTTACGAGGGAGCGACCCGATCAACTGAGTATACCTCCGTTGCAAATCCCGCAGCCGTATACTGTGTTCAGCAAGGTGGTGAGCTGGATACCGTGTCGGAAAACGGCGAACGTGTCACTTACTGTGTGCTGTCGGACAATGAACGCGTCGAGCAATGGGAATACTATCGCGAGAATCACAAAGAAAATGAGGGTGACAACTACTAATTATTTTTATCGATACGTCACCTTCCCTCTATCACTTAGGAGCCTTTGGGCTCCTTTTTATTTGATTTATCAAAGTGTTCTTACGTTGTTTTTACATATCTCTGACTTTACCGCACATCGACCCTATATCGAACAGTGTTCTATTCTTGACATTCCCCTGACATAACTTTCCACTTGGACAATAAAATTCCAAACACAGATCACACTAATTCACATTTCTTCCACATTTTCTGGGACAGGTGAGCAAGATGAAAACACAAATAGTAAAAGAAGCCGAGTCAGCCCCAAGCAACGTTGTTACTGAAAAATCAAAGCGCATTATTTATAAATCGAGTTTAAACGCCTTGATGATTGTCGCTATAAGTATTCTCGTTAACCTTAGTCTTCGTCTTGATTATGTCGTGTTGGGATCAAGCCTTGGCGAGCTTTCCGTTACAGAAACGCTCCAGCTTGTGATGCTTGCTATTGCATCATGGTCGTTTTTCAGCTTATCGAAACAACAGCCTCAGCTAAAGCATGCGGCTATTTTGATTGCAGGATTTTTTGCAGTACTGATTATTCGCGAAACGGACTATTGGACAGACATGATTCATCATGGCTCTTGGGTTTTCCCAGCACTTGCTGTCACCGCACTGGCTTGCGCCAAAGCTTACCAAGGTGGTAAAGGTACCATGAACGAAATGGCGACCATTTTAACGGTGCCACATATGAAGCTATTAGTTGGTGCTGTAATGCTATTATTAGTCTTCTCTCGTTTGTATGGTATGGGTAGTTTTTGGCAACAAGTGATGGACGAAAATTACATCCGTGATGTTAAAAATATCTCAGAAGAAGGTATAGAACTGCTTTGCTACTGTTTGATCGCATTAAGCGCCGTCCGCACAAAACGCGAGCTTAATGAATAGACTCTGGGTCAAAGCGACGGTTCAATGCCGTCAGTATCGGATGGAAGATACTTAATGCCTTTTCCGCAGCACCTACAGATTCATCCAAGGCCGTCATTTCGACGGCCTTTTTCATTTCTTCAATATGTTGCAAAGCCTCTTTATCGAGCGGTAAAGAGAGCAATTTATGAATAGTATCTCTTGCGATCATAAGTGGCTTTTTTCGGACAATTGATAAATCTCGGAAAAATACGCCATGCTTGACCCCTTCTAAATAAACTCGGTAGGTTGTGAGTTCATCGAGTAGCAAGAATGTCTCCGCCATAAGCCCTTTATGTGGGTATGGCACGCTAATATGTTTGCTGATATCCAGTGGAATATTGAGGGTCACCCCCATGGATTCGCAATCGGATTTAAGTACTCGTAATAAGCCTTGCTCATCCATCAAATTCTGGATATCAATGATTCGTTCGAGGTGGTAGTCATTAGACAGCAAGATAACCTCAACCGGATGCCCCAACCATAACTCGAACAACCCACTTTTGCACAAAACTTGGGAAACATAACGCATGTTTTGAAACGTGTTCAACGACTCCGTTTCTAAGAGTATATGACGTTCAGGGAACGGATTCACAGAGTCTGCGTTTAGGGTTCTAAAATACGCGTACATCGCCTCTGCTTCAGAAACACTTTGTCCTTGCGTTACTCCGCCACAAAAAACAATCACCGTTCGCTCTATCGGTAGTGATGCAGTCCTACAAGACAAAGCTTCGACTCTGGTTATGCCCTCAGAGGTCAACCTGTTATTGACGAGGCGTTTACCTAAAACGATGACGATGTTGTCTAACTTCATTTTAAAATCTCGCGCTTAGTTGGCAGTGTTACAAAAATCTTCTTTCACTCCCGACCCACAAGCTTTAACATCTAGTTAACAACACTGTTCTAGAGACCTTTATAAAGGTTCACTGCTAAAGGAAGTCAATTATGCTGTCGATTTTCGATATATTTAAAATTGGTGTCGGGCCATCCAGCTCCCACACTAATGGTCCTATGCTTGCCGGATTCCATTTCACTCAGCTAGTTAGCGACTCTATGGCGAAAGTGCATCGGGTGCAAGTGGACCTTTATGGCTCATTGTCACTGACAGGTCGAGGGCACCATACAGACCGAGCCACGGTCCTTGGTTTGATGGGAAATAAACCTGATACCATCAAAATGAGCAGTGCCAAAAGTGCGCTACAAAATACCATAGACAATAATACGCTCATGCTCGCCGGTACACACCAGATTGAGTTTAGCTACGACCATGACATCGTCTTTCATAGCGACAACCTTCCCCTGCATGAAAATGGCATGACGATTACGGCATTAGACGCTGCTGGAGATCAAGTAGCGTTTGAAATTTATTACTCCATTGGGGGCGGATTCATAGCCACTGCCGACGAACTAGAGAACGGCACGCAACAAGATGAGGTCGCAGTACCATTTCCGTTTACATCCGCAGATGAGATGCTGGAAAAAGCCGAGACGAACGGTTTCAGCTTGGGAGGCATGATCCTCCAAAACGAACTCGCATTTCGCTCAGACGAAGAAATCAACCAAAGAGCAGAGCAAATTTGGAAAGTGATGTCGCTCTGCATGCAACGTGGCTTCGACACGGAAGGGATTTTGGAAGGTGGTCTAAATGTCACTCGTCGAGCACCAAACCTTTTGAAAAAGCTCGAAGCCAACGCTGCAGTTGAAAACGATCCTATGGAGATCATGGACTGGATCAATCTCTTCGCCTTTGCGGTTAGTGAAGAAAATGCAGCAGGAGGGCAAGTCGTCACTTCTCCAACGAATGGTGCAGCAGGGGTGATTCCGGCGGTATTGATGTACTACCATCGCTTCATCAAAGAGCTCGATGTTAAACAGCTAAAAGACTTTCTCGCAGTCGCCGGCGCTATCGGCATCTTATATAAAACTAACGCGTCAATTTCTGGTGCAGAAGTGGGGTGTCAGGGAGAAGTTGGGGTTTCTTCATCCATGGCTGCCGCTGGCTTAACAGCGCTAAGAGGGGGCAGTAACGAGCAGATTTGTATTGCTGCGGAAATTGCGATGGAGCATTCATTGGGTATGACTTGTGACCCGATTGGCGGCTTGGTTCAAGTACCTTGTATTGAAAGAAATGCCATGGGAGCAATGAAAGCGATTAATGCATCGCGTATGGCATTAAAGCGCACAAGTAAATGCTTAATTTCGTTAGATAAAGTAATCGAAACCATGTATCAGACTGGTAAAGATATGAATAAAAAATACCGTGAAACCTCTTTGGGGGGCTTAGCTGTCATTCATATGGCACCGCCATGCGAATAATGGCAAGTGGTCATTGCGCTTAGCTTCTCACCATACGCTTATCTGGTAATTATGATCTGATGATATTACATATAGAAATGCCGCGTTCTTCGCGGCATTTTCTTAACAAGAAACTATTCGATTAATCACGTCGACCACGAAGTTCAATTTTTTGAGTTGCAGCATCCGAATGGATTGTTACACCGCCATAGGCCATTTCATTGCGACCCTTCAGCGTCAATTGAGAATCTGCACGCTCTACGTCAACCTGATTTTTCGTTGCCATCGTCATATCAATCGTGCCCGTGTATGACCCATCGCCAGCAAATGCTACGTTTGTTGAGCAAACCATCAAAACAAGTGCGATTAGTTTTTTCATACATCACCTCTATTATCGTTCTTACTTTCTTTCGGTGGAAAAACTGTAACAACAGAAACGCGCTCATACGAGGAAAGCCATTATTTACCAAATGGAAATCCATGCTAATAAACTGATGTAACCAAGAATAACTTATCGTTACCTTCAATAAATCAGGGATAAGGCAGCAACTTAAATTGACCGAGCGTTGTCTTTTCTTAAGAAATTCAGCGATATGATTTGTCGACAAAAGCCAAGCGAGACAATGTATGAGCGTTAATCTGGATATTCAAAATATTTTGGTATTAAAACGGATGTATGAGTTACGTAACGTCCGGTTAGTCGCAGAATCACTCGGTAAAACGTCAGGAGCAATCAGCAAAAATCTGACAAAGATGAAAACTCAGCTCAATGATCCGCTATTCGTTCAGACCAAAAATGGCTTTGAACCAACAGCTTTTGTGGAAGCGAACATTGCGCATTTTGAGCAAATAATCAACAGTATTGATTCCATCAAACCACAGCATTTTTCACCAGCTCATTTTGACGGTTCAATCACTATTTATGCCAACACATTGTTTTGGGAGTACTTTGGTGACAAGTTTTACTTGGAGTTACTAAAGCACGCCCCAAACGCAAAATTCTCATGTTTGCGCTGGGGTAGCGAAGCAAAAAAACGATTAATTGACGGTGAAAACGCCATTGCGATTCATTACTTTGATGAAGATCTGCCACAGTCAATTGTTCAGACCGAACTAGGGCGAGGAAAAGCGGTATTTTTTGTTCGACAAGATCATCCCGCTCAAAACTCCCAAGAACTAGAAGAATACCCTTTTATACTTTTTAAAACGCCGGGATGGAACGACTACCGATACCCAGTGTTGGAAAGGCTCAAACATATGGGTTTTAGAACCACACCTAAAGTGGAAATTGAGCATCCAGCGATGATTCAAAAAGTGCTTCTGCAAACGAATCATTTTGGCATAACGATGAGTGGACATGTTCCTAAGGGTTGCCGGAGTATCGCGCTTCCTGCTGGGCTAGAGCTTGATGTTCGCTACGTGATGAGCTGTCGTCGCTCTCAACAGCAAGCTCCGGTAAATCAGTGGTTATTAGATGTCATTAAGCATGTCGCTCAGTCCTAGACTGATGACTTGCTACTGCTAATAATAGCCAAACCACACATGCGCTCTACTTACTCGCTGAACGAACATTAAAGACTCTGTATTAACCATTGAGCAAAGGTGTTTACGTGTGATTTTTCGGATACTCGAACCACCATATAATGTGCACCAGAACTTGGCATATGCCAATTTCCAGCCTGGACTAATACGCCCTGTTGCAGCTCATCCTCAACAAGAAAGTCTCTTACCAGCAACACGCCAAGTTGATTAATCGCAGCATGAATAGCAAGCAATGAGTGTTCAAACTCGGCGACGACTTTGCTCACCTTCCCTTGGTAACCTTGGTGTGAAAGCCACTCTTGCCAAGATTCATGATAACCGCTAGTACAGATTTTAGGAGCTTTAGCTAACTGCGAGAGGTCATTTATCGGGTTTAAATGCATAAAGCCGGGGCTTGCGACAACAATCCAGTTTTCTTGGGTTAATCGTATGGCTTCTTGCTCTTGCCAATCTCCATCTCCGTTAATAATTTCGATATCCGCAATCGCACTGGCGTTTGGAACCGTATTAGCAGTGGTCGAGATTTTAAAGGAAATGTCTGGGAATTGTCGCTGAAAATCAGCCAACCTTGGCATTAACCACTGAGAGCAAAAGCTGTGAGCGACATGTAAGTTAACTTGCGTATTCTTGGGACGAGTAAATAAATGCTGCGTCGTGGTCGATAATGTTTGAAGCACATGATTAACCACAGGCCAGTATTCTTGTGCTGAGCAGGTCAGCGTAAGGTGCGTGCCCTTGCGCTCGAATAACGTCGCATTGAGCTGTGACTCTAGCGATTTCACCTGTTGGCTTACGGCCGCACGAGTCACATTTAGCTCCTCTGCGGCTTTTGTAAAACTCTGTAGTCGCGCCGTGGCTTCAAAAGCTCGGAGCAAATTGAGCGGCGGTAAACTTTGCATATCATTCTCCCAGACATTTAGCTGTCATGCTATGAACTGGTGATGACAAATTGATGAAGGTGCTGAGTTTACGTATGTTGAGCATATGTCAAAGCGTCCCGATATAACTATGTTTCTACACAACTACTTAGTTTGTTAAGCGGGATCAAAAAAGCCAGCGTGATACACGCTGGCTTTTGGAACTTTATCTTAAGCAGGAATTATTCTGCTTTTTCAGTTGTTTGGTATTCAAACGCAGGAACAACCACTTCAACACGACGGTTCATTTGACGACCTTGACGTGTCTCGTTGCTTGCCACTGGGTTAGCTTCACCCATGCCTTTCACTGTCATACGCTCAGCCGCAATACCTTTTGCTTGGAACTCGTCAGCAACGGCTTTCGCACGTTTTTCTGTGAGTTGCTTGTTGTAAGCAGCAGAACCTGTCGTATCGCTGTAACCCGTGATCTCAACTTGAGCTTGTGGGTAAGTATTCATCAAATCAACGGTACCAGAAAGGTTCGACGCGTCTTTCACTTCTGCACTTTCTAAGTCGAATTGTACTGTCGCTGTTGTTTGAGCAGGGTAAACGTGATCTACAATGCGTGTTGCAGGACGTGCTTCTACCGCCTCTTCAACGGCTTTTTCTTGAACGACTGGCTCAGAACCAAACTTGTAGTTGAAACCGATACCGAAGAAATCTGAATCCATGTCTTCAATTACATCATCAGACATATCTTGGTAGCGTTGGTATTCAGCACGTAGGCTCCAGTTGTAGTTGATTTGGTATTCAGCACCCAGAGAGCCAGTTGGTACGAAATCTTTCTCGTCACCAGCCATCATGTATGCAGCACCAACTTTCGCGAATAGATTCCAAGAATCCGTTAGTGGTAGGTTAAATTTAGGAGCAAGCGTCAATGCCCAAAGATCACCATCAACGGTGTTTAGGCCAGGCTTTTTGAAGTTTGCAGTGAAGTCACCAAGGTAATCAACACCATACTCTGCCGCAACGTACTTGTTGAAGCTGTAGCCTAAGTGCATAGATGCTGCAAAACTGTCGTCGTCACAAGGTTCGTTTAGGTAACACGCATCGTTTAGAGAGTTGTAACCTACTTTACCGCCCATGTAAGTGTCAGCAAGTGCAACGTTTGAGATCACACCACCAGCAAGTACAGTAGCCACTGCTATAGCGATTTTTTTCATTATTCTTTTCCTTTTTCTTGTACACAAAGCAACACATCGCGGCAGCATACTGCCGTAAAATATGAAGCCGTAACTTTCTCTTTTCTTCGAATAGAAATAGCTAAATAGCGTAGGAAAGAATCAAAAATGATATTCAAACGCCAATGACGTAAAACGGAAAAAGGTAACCTCAAGACCATCTATTCATGAGCTTCATCCGCATACCCAACCGAAAAATAAAGTTCGTTGCGTTGGTTTAGCCATAGTCAATTCGTTGCGGAGAATATCACAAAGAAGCCAACTTTCTGTGACGCAAATCACCATAAAAAGCCACTTTCTCAAATTTAAGAATCATCATTTAAGCTTGTGAATGGCAACAAATTTTTACAGGGGAGCATGGATGTGGAGAGCACAAAAAAACAGCTCATTTAAATGAGCTGTTTTCGAAATAATGAAAAAGCGTTAACTCGTCGCGCTAAATTTTATCCGCTACGGTTAACGTTGCAGCTAATACATCTTGCCCAAACAAGACACTACGCTCAGGAGACCAACCGTAAAGTGGATCTGGGTGATTGTTGTTATCTTTAAATGGCATTTCGATTGTGTAAGACAAGCATTTGAACTGCTCTGCAACCCAATTTGAACCCACAGTCAAATTCGCTTTACCAGGCTCATCTTTATCGTAACCAATCTCATCTTGGAACTCTGGCGTAATAGTCAGTAACGCTTGCTTAAATGATGTCTCTAAAGCGGCAAGATTTTCATCGTAAGAAGGAATACCTTCTGAGCCAGCGACGAAGTTATACGGAATCGCTTCATCGCCATGAATATCTAAAAACATGTCAACACCCGTTTCCAGCATGCGCTGACGCACAAGGTAGACTTCTGGGCTCTTTTCCATTGATGGCGTTTGCCATTCACGATTTAGGTTTACACCTACTGCGTTGGTACGCAAGTGACCGCGAATACCACCGTCTGGGTTCATGTTTGGTACGACGTAAAGCACCGCTTTTTCAAGCAATGCACGCGCAACCGTGTCGTTTTCATCTAACAGACGTTGGATCATACCTTCCATGAACCATTCTGCCATCGTCTCACCTGGGTGCTGACGTGCAATCATCCAGATTTTCTTTTTACCTTCTTCTGGCTCACCGAAAGTAAGCAAGCTCATGTCGTTGCCGTCTAATGTGTGGCCTAGTGTTTCAAGTTGGCAGTGGTGCGCGCTTTGTGCCATGTGTAACAAGTCTAAATGACGATCGTACGTGTATGGCGCAAAGTACGCGAAGTAAATTGAGCTGCGCTCAGGGATTACAGTGAAAGTCAGCGTGTCGCCATCGAACTCTGCCGGTACTCGGAACCATTCTTCACGATCGTAAGACGCAACCACATCGTAACCTTGCCATCCTTCTGGATAAGCCGATTTAGCCAAATCAAGCAATTTGATGGTGTGTGATTGCTCGGCTTCTGTCTCAAGACGGAAGTGGAACCACTGGTAGAATTCCGACATATTGTCGTTAGGAATTTTGAGTTGGATGTCGTTTTTGTCGTCCGCTTTCACTACGTGAATGCTGCCGCTATCGAAGTTGCTGAATACTTTCATTTTATGACTCACCTTTTAAATCTGAGCTTGAAAGACAGAGGCTAACACAAGGCTTCATCGCGCCCCAATGACTTTCACTGCAAACTGTCTCGTTTGTGGCTAAAGTCTTCAGTTTAGTCAAGCTTATCCGCTTTGCCTGCTGGTCCTGCGAGTTTTGCTAGCCACTTATCCCAGATGAATGGCGTCTGCTCGTTATCTTCTGCTTCCTCTTTGCGACGTACCGCGTTGCGTACCATCATTGCTCCCGTCCAACGGAATGGCTCTGGCGGGAAATGCCCCAACGGCCCTTTGGCTAAACCGCTTTTCGTCCATTCATTATCGATTCCCAATGCCAACGAAGATAAGATTTTTCCGCCCATTCGAGTCTGCGCTACACCATTGCCTGAATAACCAAATCCGTAAAAGATATTGCTCTGTTTATCTAGCTCGCCGAAAAAAGGGAAACCAGTAGCAGAACGATCAGAGCCCCCCGTCCATGAATAAGCAAACTCCTCCCCTCTCAAATGAGGAAACAACTTATCGAACGACTTGCGCAGTAGACCTTGGTAGCGTGTTGGCTTGTTAAACATTGCGTCAACTTGGTTATTGAAAGAAAACTGATTGCCGCCTTTCCCCAACATCAAACGGCCATCTGGCGTATCTCGGTAATAGTGGACGAAGATACGTGAATCCAACACGCTAGAACCTGCCTGCCAACCAGATAGAGGTAGTGCGTCACCAAGCGGCTTGGTGATCACCATGTCGGAAGAGACCACCACGATACTGTTTTTGAACTGTTTAAACTGCTCCACCATCCATGCATTTAATGCCAATACCACCTGCTGCGCTTGAACATTTCCTTTAGGTGTACAGACAGTGGCAGGTTTTCCATAATCTAGACGCGTCATCGGCGTATTCTCATAGATTTCAACACCCAACTCCATTGCGACGCGTCTTAATCCTCTCGCCAATAAAGCAGGTTGAACGTTGGCTGCAACTGGAGAGTGAAAGCCTTCTATATTGCGCGGCGATCCCGCATTGGCACGCAGTTCCTCCACCGAGCAACGACGCCAACTGTTCACTTCTAATCGCTTTAACTCGTCCACAACTGGCTGCATTCCCCCAGTTTGAGCCGGATTGGTTGCAGTGTAATAAACCCCATTTAACGATAATTGCGCATCGATGTTGTGCTGCTGACAAAAGTCGTCAATCTCTAGCACTGCTTGTTCCGACTCTTTTACTAACCAAGCAGCATGTTCTTCACCGAATAACCGTTTCAATGTCGGGAACTTGGTAGACCAAGTCAGCATACAACCGCCGTTTGCGCCCGATGCACCACTGCCACATAAGCCCTTTTCGATAACAACCACCTGTTTTGCCGGAGATTGCTGCTTAATCATAATCGCGGTCCAAAGTCCGGTGTATCCGCCACCAACAATCGCAACGTCAGTATTAATGTTCTGCTGTAACGGTTGTGGCGTTTCTGGTTGCTCAGCTTCAATTGCCTGCTTGAACCAATATGAATGATGTGTCATCGGGTATCCTCGTTAGTGCGTTACATCCATTTCCGCAAACACTTTACAAACGATGATGACAATCAACGAGCAAGAAAATCTAACGCTGAGCGATAGAAAATGTTGCACTGAGAGTGTGAAAATTTTCGCTTTCGACAAAAACAAAATGGGGAGCTCGTGGCTCCCCAAAACAAACAGCAAAAAATATTAGTGGTAAACAATTCAAGTCCGTCTTACTGGTTAGTATTTACCGGTATCACGCATGCGGTACTCGTATTGAACATTGAGAATAGGCTGGTAAACAACTTGCCCGTCACTTTGCAAGAACTCATTTACCATGACTTTTGAGTCAGTGATAGAAAACGATTGGCGATCAACATACGTTGTAAGGCTCGTAAACTCATCACGGAGTTGTCCAGATGATTTATTTTGGTAGCTTTGGATCATGTCTCGGCCCATTTCATAAGCCGCTTGTTTGCTATCCATTACGTCGCCATGGATAGTTTCGGTATCGTTTGTCCACTGATAACCACCAGCAAGAGCCATAGAAGGTGCAGCAATCAGAGCAATCGTACTTGCTAAAGTTGTTAAGCGTTTCATAAACCTCTCCTTACTTACCTTTACATCGGGCCAAAATTGGCTCGATACTTATAAGGTACGTATAAAGACCTAAAACACGTCAAAACAATTTCAAATAATGTTCAATTTTCGTTCAACTTATTTCACATTAACTTAGCAACTCAACGTCATATTCAGCCGACATTCGCATTTTCTTCCTTTTGAACAATGGGTTTCAACCTGACACTTCCTTACCAAACCATACAATACCTAAGGTCAATTTTCTCTTAGAATTCCAGCAAAAGAACACTGTTCAAAACCTTACACAAACGTCGGACACAGCAAAAACCACCTCTTTTCAGTCGTGCTTTGCATTCCTCCTTTTCGGGTTCTTCGCTGCTCGTCCGTCGGTTCTTAATTGTCGCTATTGAGCACAAGTTAATCTGGAGTGAAAATGACCGCGAACAAATCCATTTTTTACCATAGCAAATCGATTTACTCAGATGATTATGCTGATGTCTACAAGCCAATTTGGACCTACAGAGCTAAGTTCATCTTACGTGCGCTTTATTACAAACGTGCGTTTAAGCACCTTTCAGACAATATTGAATCGTCATTGTTAGAGTTGCTTTGTACACGTACGCATCGATTTTTAGAGAAGCCGTTTCGTCCGTATATCATCAAAAGCAACTCAGCGTTCGATCGTTCTAACTTGGTGGTTGATCACTACAAAACGATTTCAGAACTGTTTTCTAAACAAACAATCGAAGAAATCTACACAGACTCGAAAGGCCTAACATTAGCCTCTTTTGAAATTGACGAAATACTGTACTCGGTGAGATTAGTATACGAAGCACGTTATCAAAAAGAAGGCGACATGAGCCTAGTGCTGCACAGCGCTGAAGATGGCAACTTCTACACGCTCTCTTTTACGCTAGGTCACATCGAATCTGGACGCAGCATTATGATTGGCGGCTTACAAGGACCGCGAAGCAGTGAAGAAAACAACGCGAAAATTAAAAAGCTAACTCGTAAGCTTTACGGACAGAGACCAAAAAGCTTGATGGTGAGCTTGCTCACTTTGCTCGCACAAATTTGGGAAGTAAATACGATTCTAGCAGTGAAAACGCAGTCCCATACTTACGCAGCTAAGCGCTACAGCAAAGGGCGAATCAAAACGGATTACGATGCACTCTGGCAAGAATTGGGCGGCACCGAATACAATCGTCATTTTTACTCAATTGATGTAAATGCACCCCGTCGAGATATCGAAGGCATGTCGCGCTCTAAGCGTTCGATGTATCGTCGCCGTTATGAATGGCTAGACAACACCAAGATCACTTTCGAACAAATATTAAAAGGCGAGCAAGCTAAAAGCTAAGGAGAAGCGTTCATGCGTTATTCATTCATTACTGCTTTAGTGTTGTCGGCTTTTTCTTTGTCAGCCAACGCAGAAACCAGTGAGCACATCATAGGTACAAACATTGGCTATGGCGATGTGAACTACGATGCTCCGACAAGCAAAGAATCAGGCGACATGTTCTTAGGTGAAATATATTACCGCTACATGCCAACACATAACTTTGGTATCGAAGCAGGTTATAAAGGCGCGTTTGACGGTATCGGCTCGATACTCGTGAGTCCGATTTCAGAAGTCACCGATACGAGCTTCTCCGGACCTCGCTTGAGTGGCTATGCTAGCTATCCTCTGGGTTCAGGTTTCGAACTGTACGGCAAGGCAGGTGTCACTCTCTACACTCTCGAATACACTTATAAAGTGAACGGTCAGAGCAAGAACATCGAACACTCAAGTGTCGGAGGTGAAGCGGCTGGCGGTATCGGCTGGAGCTATAAACACTTTGGTTTGAATGCTGAGTATGTGTACTCAAAGAACAGTGATTTTGATTCCGGTGGCGTGATGTTTGGTGCGCAACTGCGTTTTTAAACAACGCTTACAAGTTAATACAAAAGGCAGCGAGAGGCTCATTCGCTGCCTTTTTTCGTGAATATAGGTCAATACGCAAGCGCAAGAATGATCCCCGCCACGATCGAAGTAACGCCAAGCCCTCGGGTGAAATACCATTTCTCTGACAGAAACCAAATCCCCATAAACAATCCAAACACGATGCTTATTTGCCTTAGTGCCACCACCAAACTCACATTGTCTGTCATGGTCATCGCAAACAGCACCAAGCCGTAGGTGGATGCCATCATTACCCCTGCCATGCTGGCTGTTTTGCGGATCTGCCACGCAGTCTTAATCTCATCTGGCTTGCCTGTAACCAAGCACCACACAAGGGCAGGAATACCAATTGCCCAAAACTGCACGCCTAAGTAAAAGATCGCACTGTACTGATCATTCAAGATCTCTGATGCTTGTCCTGTGAGTAAACTCAGCGCTTCTTTGTCGACCACCGAGTAACCCGTTGTGCCTATTGCAGCAATCAATGCCCAGAACACACCGACGTTCAAATAAGAGCTCAGCGTCATCTGACGAAAGTTCGTCAGTGGTACCAGCATACAACCAAGGGTAATCAGCAAGAATCCAAGCCACTGCTGACTGGATAATTCATGCCCTAATGCCACACTGATTGCGCCGACCATCATCACAGGCAACGCCCGAGCAATTGGATAAACCACCCCCACGTCTGCGTGCTTATAAGCGACAATCAAACCGACTAGATAGACCATTTGTGAAATGCCGCTAATGAACAGCAATCCCCAAAACTCGCTCGGTAATGATGTCCAGCCAATGGTCGCCACATACCAAATCAAATAAGGGGTAAGAATGAAACATGCAGAGAAGCTGGCTGCTATAGTAAACGCGAGTCCAGAGCCTGAATTGCTTTTACCAAGGATATTCCAGCCCGCATGGAGAACAGCAGAAAAAACGACGAGACCAATCGCCAACAAATCCATTTCAATGTTCCTGTCTGAATAAAATAAAGGCCCCGAGATGGAGCCTTAGATGATGAGAAAATCCACTTAACGATTGAGTTCCGCCAGAGATTCAATGCTGATGG
The DNA here is from genome assembly GCF_033339995.1 of Vibrio sp. 1641. Classification (NCBI taxonomy): domain Bacteria; kingdom Pseudomonadati; phylum Pseudomonadota; class Gammaproteobacteria; order Vibrionales; family Vibrionaceae; genus Vibrio; species Vibrio sp. 1641. The sequence goes on along the minus strand of NZ_JAWOVP010000002.1, from coordinate 114,143 downwards.
CATCGTGTCGCCAATACTCGATATCGCAATCAATCAACTCACCGTGCTGGTTGTAGTTGATGCGCTCCACTACCATCGCGGGCGTACCGGCTGTCGCACGCAGTGCCTGAGCCATTTCACCCAATAAAGTGCTGGTTGAAATGCGGTAGCGAATCTTTTGATACGTCACGCCATAATGATCGCGGTAAATGTCCGTCAGTGAATTTGATAAATCGTAATCCAACAGGTTCGGAAACAGCTCTGGGCGAATGTAGTTTGTTACGAATACCACAGGTCTGTCTTCAAGGTATCGCACACGGTCGACTCGATACACGTCCGAGAAAGGTTGCAAGTCCAGTAAGCGCGCGGCTTGTTTGTTTGCCAACGTCCCTTTTGCTGCAACCAACTCCGTTTTTGGCACACGATTTTGCGCTTTCGCCATGTTCGGGAAGTTTAGCGTTTGGGTGGGGTCGTAACGCAATGGCTCAGGTGAGATAAACCAACCTCGGCGATCTTCGCGATAGATTCGACCTTCCGCTTCTAGTAGTGATAAAGCTTCACGCAGAGTGACGCGTGTAGTATCGAACGACTCCGCCAACTTACGCTCTGCTGGCAGTTTTTGACGCGGCGATAGCATGCCCGCTTCAATCTGTTCAACAATCGAATCTTTAATTTTTACGTATTGCACGAAGTGTCCTTATCTTTTGCGCCAAGCTTGTGTGCGATTCTCTAACAATTTACCCAAAGTCATCTGAACAATCTTCGCAATTGCGGCAGCCATCATAATCATCACCGCCATTGCCGCTGCAGCGCCAGTTTGACCTGCATCGTCCATATTCAGAATCGAGACCGAAGCCGGAATCGTATCGGTTGAGTAAAGGAATACTACCGCAGAAGTGGTGGTCAATGCATTAACAAACAAGTAAGTCGCAATGTCCAAAATCGCAGGTAAACACACAGGTAATGTCACTTTAAAGAACAACTTGTATTGAGGAAGCTTCACCGATGCTGCCGTGGCTTCAATCTCCGATGGCAACTGCTTTAGCGCTGTCAGGGCGGTCATGTGACCCACCGTGTAGTAATGCACTACCGTATTAATCACCAAGAATGCCATGGTGCCATAAAGCACGTTCAAAGGATTGTTCGCATCATTGAAGTAAAAGATGTAACCCAAGCCAAGCACCATACCCGGAACCGCCATTGGCACCACGCTGAGCATTTGCATCACTTGACGAATTGGACCGAACGCACGCCCTTTCTCAATGCAGTAAGCACCGACAAAGATGATGGCTGTACCAATAACCGCTGTCCAACCTGCCAGCGTTAGCGAGTTGAAGAATGGGCTCCAACCGTAAGTGCTCATTTCAGCAAAGTTGTAGTTGTTTAGCGTCAACGCTTTATTCCAAGGCCAGAACGTCACTAACGAGCCATACACCGCCATACCCAAAACCGCCAACACTGCGATAGAAATGATGCTGCAGTAAACCAAACAAATGCTGTCGCGCGCTTTGTTGGGTTCTGGCTGATATGGCACCGAGCGAGTGTCAAATAAGCTCTTTTGCTTTTTCTGTACCCAGCGGTCTGCGCCGAATGCCATTACCGCAGGAAATAGCAGCATAATGCTGGTCACCGCACCCATGGCAAAGTTTTGCTGTCCCACAACTTGCTTGAAGATGTCAGTCGCCAGAACGTTATAGCTGCCACCAATCACTTTCGGCACACCAAAGTCCGTGATAACCAGTGTAAAGACGACGATAAGCGTACTGATCAAACCGTATTTCGCCGCAGGTAACGTCACCATAAAGAAAGTTTTGATTGGTGAGGTTTTAAGTGCGCGGGCTGCTTCATACAAGCGGGAATCTGAAGTACGTAGTGAAGTGGTTAAGATCATCAATGCATGAGGGAAGGTCCAGAAAATCAAACCCATCGAGATCCCAATCACGCCGTAAATCGAGTTTCCTAACAGCATCTCTTTGGCAATGCCTTGATTACCGAAAAGGAAAATCAAACTGATCGCTGGTAACAACGAAGGCGCAAGAATTGGCGCAGTACCTAGGATTTGAAACAAACCTTTAAACGGCATGCATGAACGAGTCAGCGCGTAGGCATAACCGAACGCAAGCACACCCACTACCGAGGTCACAATCACGCCCAAAGTGAAGGTGTTGCCCACCGACACCCACAAGCTTGAAGAAGAAAAGTACGTCGCAAAGTTTGCCAAACCAACGAATTCGCCATTGGCATTTTGCACACTCTTGGTCAACATTGCCCAAAGCGGCATTAAGATGAACAGCACCATCATGGTCGACAAACTAGCGAGCAGACCGAACAACACAAGGTTGTCGCGGCTAACACGTCCGAGTAAGGATTTTGCTTTGTCTTGTGTGGTCAGGCTATTCATCGTCATTGTCTTCGCATCCATGTTTACACCTACGCTGCTAGCGCTTTATCAACCGAGGGCACGGCGTAACCATGCAGCCCTTCTTCAGCAAACTGGATGTAACGTACATCGCCCGCCTTGATATTGAGTTTTTGAACCGTTTCCACAGGCACATCCACTACGATGGTTTTCGTTGAGCTGTCGTTTTGCAATACGCAATCAATGCGGAAAAACGCCCCTAGAAACTCGGTTGCGGTAACTCGCACAGGTAAAGAGTTGGTGTAGTTTTCAACGAACTTGATGCTTTCAGGGCGCACCGCAAGGTCGAAGCGGTCACCTCGTTGAATCTTACGATTGGTCAAGCTTGGCGCTGGCATCAAGGTTTCGGCAATCCGTACTTGGGAGTCCGTAGCTACTGAGGTTTCTATAAAGTTCATGCTGCCGACAAACTCAGCAACAAAGCGCGTCGCTGGTTGTTGGTAGATCTCTTGAGGTGTGCCGACTTGCTCAATCACACCATGGTTCATTACCACGATACGATCCGCCATCGACAGCGCTTCGTCCTGATCGTGCGTAACCATGATGGTGGTGATGCCCAGCTTGCGTTGCAGCTTACAAATCTCGTCACGTAAGTGAACACGTACTTTTGCATCCAGCGCTGACAGCGGCTCATCCAATAACAGTAGACCCGGAGATAGCGCCAATGCACGAGCCAAAGCAACACGCTGCTGCTGACCACCAGAAAGTTGGTTAGGGAATTTCTCGCCAGAGGTTGGAAGACCAATGGTTTCTAACCAGTAATCCACTTTCTCTAACGCTTCTTTGGTCGACATACCTTGGTTCTTCAAACCCACTGCAATGTTCTCTTGCACAGTTAGGTTCGGAAACAGTGCGTAAGATTGGAATACGATGCCAAAATCGCGTTTCTCTGGTGGTAGGAATGTGGTCTCTTGACCATTTTGAAAAATCGCACCAGACGTTGGCAAGTCTAAACCTGCAATGGCACGTAATAGGGTGGTTTTACCGCAGCCAGAAGGACCTAGAAAACAAACGAACTCGCCCTTTTCAATCGCTAGCGAGATTTTCTTTAATGCAGTGAACTGTCCGAATTGCTTCACTACATTTTCGATATTTAGGTAATGTTGGTTAGTTGACATAACACACGCTCCAAATGGTATATACCAACTTTAATTTTGGAGTGTTACGTTCCAATGACAAATTTATAGCCAGAAGATGACAAATAGATGAAGAGAAGCGAAGTTTGTTTCCACACTTGCAACCCCCTCCAACTCCCCCTTTTCTCGACATGCTTTGCCAAGCATTTGAACGCGGTTATCAAGGGGGAGGGTTTTCTTTGCTGCAGTGAGTTCGGTGCCTTCCCGACGTCATTCTGAAGGAGCCTAGGCGAGTATTCAGAATCTACTTGAAGCGTGTTGGATGTTGCATTGTGAATTAAATTATCCGCTAATGCTGAACCAGTCTCTCCCCTTTACTAGCACGACTGTTGCAGTCCCCCGAAGTTAAAGCCAAGGGGAGGTTAGGTGGGGTTGATGGTTTAACGTTGAGTTAGGTGCTTACAACCTCCTCCAACTCCCCTTTTTTCGGCATGATTTGCCAAGCATTTGAATGTGGTTATCAAGAGGGAGAGTTTTCTTTGCTGCAGTGAGTTCGGTGCTTTCCCGACGTCATTCTGAAGGAGCCTAGGCGAGTATTCAGAATCTACTCGAAGCGTGTAGTGATGTTGCATTTTGAATTGAATTTTTCGCGAATGCAGAACCAGTCCCTCCCCTTTACCAGCGTGACTGTTGTAGTCCCCGGGAAGTTAAAGCCAAGGGGAGGTTAGGTGGGGTTGCTACTTTTAGGCTTTTTACTCTCACCTCTTCTAAAAACGAAAAAATCCACCTCAACCGAGGTGGATTTCAGCGTTCAACTCAAGCAAATTCAATTAAGACTTTGGCTCTGATTTCGCGTCGAACTTCTCAGACCAAGCCGCTAGAATCTCTGCACGCTTGCTGCCCATTTGCGCGAAGTCCATCTTCGCCATGTTCTCTTGAACGTTCGGGAAGTTAGACACGGTCGCTTTCACTTCTTTATGTGCCACCACTGGGTACATTTCTACGTAAAGCTCGTTTGCTGCTTTAGAGATTGACCAGTCGACAACACGTTTCGCTGCATCAGACTCTTTTACTAGACCAACAGCTTCTGATTCCCAGCCGATGCCTTTTGGTGTGATAACCGCTAGTGGTGCGCCTTGTGTTTTCAGCTTCGCGCCGCGGCTCGCCATCGAGATACCGATAGCTACTTCACCCATACCCGCTTGAACACATGGTTTAGAGCCAGAGTGCGTGTAGTGTGTAATGTTCTTGTCTAAGTCACGCATGTAATTCCATGCCTGATCTTCACCCATGTTTTGTAGCCAAGCAGAAACCTGCATGTAGCCAGTGCCTGAAGACGCTGGGTTCGGCATTGCAATGTGACCTTTGTAAACCGGCTTCGTTAGGTCTTCCCAAGACGTTGGTTTCGGTAGGTTAAGTTGTTTCGCTACCGCTTCGTTGAAACAAACTGCGTTAAAGAACGCATCGTTACCGAACCAAGCTTGGTTTGATTGAGGGTCGTTTAGATTCGCGTGCAGCTCTTCCAAACCTTTTGGTGTGTAAGGCTTAAGAAGCCCCTCATCTTTAAGCAGTGCCATTGACGAGCCAGCAAGACCCCAAACCACTTCCGCTTGAGGGTTGTTCTTTTCTGCCAGCAATTTCGCCGTCATGATACCGGTGGAATCGCGAACCCACTTAATCTTGATATCTGGGTTATCTTTCTCAAACGCAGACTTGTATTTAGCAAGAATGTCAGTTTCGAAAGCGGTGTAAACCGTGACTTCCTGTGCTGCCATTGCATTCGTAGCTAGCAGAGAGACAAGTGCAGCCAGCGATCCTTTCATCAAACGGTTTTTCATCATTTTCTCCAGTTAATTTGGCTAAGTTTTAATTTGGTCTGTACCAGTTGACGATATACACCCTACTGAGCCTTTGTGACGAAATCATGACCATTAAATGGCAGTTTTACGAAAATTTGCGATGAATAATCGTTCAATTGATTCGCCATTTTCTGGATATTAAAGTTTTATGAAATTGGAGATTCGCCTATTTACTGCCCTTTTCTTCCTCGCTAGAGTGAACTCGAAATTTGGTGTAGACCAATTAGCCTATTCTGATGGAAATCGAGATGAAAAACGAATACCTACTACTGACTCCAGGTCCTCTATCTACTTCTGAAACGGTACGTGAAGCCATGCTAAAAGACTGGTGTACTTGGGATGATGAATACAACAAAGACATTGTAGAAGTGATCCGCACTAAGCTTGTAAAACTGGCGACGGAGCAAGACGGCTACACCAGTGTACTAATGCAAGGTAGCGGCACCGCATCAGTCGAAGCAACGATTGGCAGCGCCATTGGCAAAGATGGAAAATTGTTGGTTGTCGACAACGGTGCTTACGGTGCGCGTATCGCTCAGATCGCTGATTACCTAAATATTCCATGCCATGTAGTTTCCCCAGGCGAAACATCACAGCCACACTTGAACGAGGTGGAAACTGCATTGGCATCGGATCCTGCTATCACACACGTGGCAATTGTTCACTGTGAGACAACCACTGGTATGCTTAACCCAATTGAGGCATTTGCTTCTGCGGCAAAAGCACACGGTAAAGTCGTGATTCTCGATGCCATGTCGAGCTTTGGTGGCATTCCTATCGATATCGCAGAGCTAGGCATCGATTTTATGATCAGCTCAGCGAACAAATGTATTCAAGGCGTACCGGGTTTTGGCTTGGTGATTGCAAAACAAACTGAGCTCGAAAAGTGCCAAGGTCAGGCACGTTCTTTGAGCCTTGATCTTTACGACCAGTGGCACTGCATGGAAGTGAACCACGGTAAATGGCGTTTCACGTCTCCAACGCACACGGTTCGCGCTTTCTACCAAGCACTATTAGAGCTGGAGCAAGAAGGCGGCATTGAAGCTCGTCATCACCGTTACCAAACTAACCAGAAAACACTGGTTGCAGGTATGCGTTCTTTGGGGTTTGAGCCACTACTGAGTGATGACCTTCACTCGCCAATCATCACTTCTTTCTACTCTCCGACGCACAGTGATTACCAGTTCAAAGCGTTCTACACACGTTTGAAAGAGCAGGGCTTCGTGATCTATCCGGGTAAGGTATCGAACGCAGATTGCTTCCGCATCGGCAACATTGGTGAAGTTTACCCAGCAGATATCGAGCGCTTAATCGGTGCAATTGAAAAAGCAATGTACTGGCAAGTTGCGTAAAGCAGCCTTCTGATTGAGAGAGCGTTATGACTCAGAATATCAAACCGACCCACTTCCGCAGCGAAGGCGATGTTAACACAACACCAGCGCGCCAAGCTTGGAATGCATCGATGGACGATGAACGCACACAAGCATTGTTGAAGCGTGATTCGGAGGTCTTTCTTCATCAAGCCATGTCGACGCCTTGCTTAGATACCTTGGAAGCAGCAGAAGGCATCTACATCCAAGATGCTACCGGTAAAAAGTACATGGATTTCCATGGCAATAACGTCCATCAACTGGGCTACGGTCACCCGCATGTGATTAAACGTGTGCAAGAGCAAATTGCCAAACTGCCGTTTTCACCACGTCGTTTTACCAACGAGACCGCGATTGAATGTGCCGAAAAACTCACCCAAATCTGTGGCGGCGAATTGAACCGCGTGCTGTTTGCTCCGGGTGGCACATCTGCGGTTAGTATGGCTCTTAAATTAGCACGCCACATCACGGGAAACTACAAGGTGGTGTCTCTGTGGGATTCCTTCCACGGCGCATCATTGGATGCCATCTCAGTAGGTGGCGAAGCGTGTTTCCGACAAGGCATGGGGCCATTAATGGCAGGTGTTGAGCGCATTCCACCAGCCGTATCTTACCGTGGTGCTTTCCCAGTCGCGGACGGCAGCGACGTGCATTACGCCGACTACCTTGAATACGTGATTGAGAAAGAAGGTGGCGTGGGCGCGTTTATCGCAGAAGCGGTTCGTAATACCGACGTACAAGTGCCGAGTAAAGCCTATTGGAAACGCATCCGCGAAATCTGTGACAAACACAATGTCATGCTGATCATCGACGACATCCCTAACGGCATGGGTCGCAGCGGTGAATGGTTTACCTACCAAGCCTATGACATCGAGCCAGATATGCTCTGCATCGGTAAAGGTTTGGGCGGAGGGTTAGTGCCTATCGCTGCCATGGTAACCAAAGACAAATACAACACTGCTGAGCAAATCTCAATGGGTCATTACACTCATGAGAAAAGCCCTATCGGTTGTGCTGCAGCACTGGCAACTATGGAAGCCATTGAACAAGACTGCTTGCTAGATAAAGTCAAAGCCGACAGCCAGTTCATGCGTGAAAAGCTGCTAGAGATGAAAGCCAAATACCCAGTGATTGGTGATGTGCGTGGCATTGGCATGTTGTGGGGTATTGAGTTGGTCACTGACCACGAAAGCAAATCGCGCGCGTATGACGAAGCGGAAGCTGTGCTGTACCAATGCCTCAACAACGGCGTGAGCTTCAAGGTATCGCAAGGCAATGTGATTCAACTCAGCCCACCGCTGATCATCACTCGCGAACAACTGACAGAAGCGTTGGCGATCTTTGAAGAAGCCATCGCCAAAGTGTGCAAAGACTTTAACTACTTCTAACCTCAAAACCAATTTATCCAGAGCGCGGTTCCAACATATAGGCAAGCGCTCTAGCAAGCAAGAAAAAGGATTGAACATGAGCAACTCACCAATTCAAGCAGTGATCTTTGACTGGGCTGGCACTATCGTCGATTTCGGCTCTTTTGCGCCAACCAGCATCTTTGTGGAAGCATTCAAACAAGGCTTTGATTTTGAAATCGACCTTGAAGAAGCGCGCGAACCAATGGGACTTGGTAAGTGGGATCACATCCAAGCTGTGGGTCGCATCCCTGCGGTTGATAAGCGTTGGAATGAGAAGTTTGGTCGCTCAATGACCAGCGAAGACATCGACGCTATCTACGCAGCATTCATGCCTCTGCAAAAAGCAAAAGTGGCAGACCATGCAGACCCAATCCTTAATGTGATTGAAGTTGTGAACGGTCTGAAAGACAAAGGCATCAAGATCGGTTCTTGTTCTGGTTACCCTCGCGAAGTGATGGATGTGCTGATTCCTGTTGCAGCGGATTACGGCTACAAACCGGATTACGTGGTAGCAACGGATGACCTGCCTCAAGGTGGTCGCCCGGCACCATTTATGGCACTGAAGAATGTGATTGAGCTGAATGTAACTGACGTTAATGCGTGCATCAAAGTGGATGACGCAGCACCGGGCATCGATGAAGGTCACAACGCCGGTATGTGGACCGTTGGTTTGCTGCTTTCTGGTAACGAAGCGGGTCTAACGTTTGAAGAATACCAAGCCGCGGACGAAGCAACGCTTGATGCCGCTCGTGAAAAAGCGCGTGCAAAATTGATCAAGAGCTCGCCGCACTACCTTATCGACACCATTGCTGACTTCCCAGAAGTGGTTGCAGATATCGAACGTCGCCTAGCAGCAGGTGAGCGTCCTTAGTCGACAGTCACTATTCTCACGCATAAAAAAACCTCTCAGCATCGAGAGGTTTTTTGTATCACGTATTAGTTTCTAACCAAATGAGGTTAGTTGATCGCAGTACTAGCTCGGCGTTTTAGCTTAAAGCCCATGTCCGTTGCATGCTCTACAGGCTCACCTTTAATGGCTTGCAGTAACTTGTCTGCGGCTTTCGTCCCCATACGTTCGTAATCGAATTCCGCGCAGGTCAAACTTGGGTAGGCGTGCTCACCCATGGAAGAGCCTTCCAAACAGATAATCGCAATGTCGGTCGGGACTTTCAGCACTCGGCGGTGACACTCAAACAACGCGCCAATCGCAATCTCTTCATGGCTACATACCAGAGCATTCAAACTTGAATCGCGCAGCAATAACTTTGCCAACCCTTCCGCACCTAATTGTGAAGATGGCGCTTCGTGGGTGGTTAAGAAATGGTCCGGTGCAAGGTAGTTCTCAATCATCGCGCTTTGCCAGCCGTGTAGCTTACGTTGCAAAGTGGAGTGATCGCCACGCGCACCAATGAAACCCACGTTCTTGAAGCCTTGTTCAATCACATGCTTGGTACAGGCTTTACCCACCTCAAAATGGTCAACGCCGATATTGAGGTAACTGGCTTTCGAGCTTAACTCAGCAATTTCCAATACTGGCGTGTTCGAGGCTTCCAAAAGCTGATTAGTACGTTGGCTGTGTTCATTACCAAACAACACCACTCCGGCTGGACGGCTCTCAAAAAATGTCGAAAGCAGTTTCTCTTCTTGCTCTACCGAGTAGTCGCTGTAACCAAGCAGCAATTGATAACCCGCCTTGTTCAACGCTTGTTGAAAGCTCGGTAAGAAAAGCGCGCACGCTTTTTCAAACAGGGAAGGAATGATAAGAGCGATGGAGTAACTTTCAGCAGACGCCAAAGCCCCTGCCGCTTTATTCGGGATATAGCCGAGCTCATCAACCACTTGTTGAATCTTTTCTCTCAGCTTGTCAGATACTAGCTCGGGCGTTCGTAATGCTCTCGACACCGTCATGGTGCCTACGCCGGCTTTTTTAGCGACGTCCGCCAAGGTGACATTGCCAGTACTTCTTCGTTTGCGAGGTTCGCTCATTGTTCTTATTTAGTGTTCTCTATTTTCTGCCGCGACATCTTACCACAGCGTTTTAGTGGTTTTGATATTAGCGCATTAGAACTCGATCACAAGCATATGAAACTCGGATGACTGATAAAAATGGTAGCGCTATCACAATTTATGATAGCGCTATCAGATAGCGCTACCATTTGTGATCATTCTCAGGTTTTTCTGACAAATTGATCGATAAAGTACCCATCAACAAAACAACAAACCGGAAAGATCCAATGCTACGTGAACTGATTACCTCTGATGTGATTCGCATCCATTCTGATGCTACTGACTGGAAAGATGCGGTGAGCAAATCCTGTGAAGTACTGATTGAAAATGGCGCGATTGAGCCAAGCTACGTGGACGCTATTTACCGCTCACACGAAGAGCTCGGTCCTTACTACGTGGTAGGTCCTGGTATGGCAATGCCACACGCTCGCCCTGAAGATGGCGTTAACCGTTTGTCTCTTGCCATCACGGTGATTCAAAGCGGCGTGAACTTCGATTCTGAAGGTAACGATCCAGTGAAAATGCTGGTTACGCTAGCCGCGACAGACAGTAACTCGCACGTGGATGCGATTTCTAAACTAGCTGAGTTGTTTATGAATGAAGAGCATGTAGAAGCCATCTGCACCGCTCAAAACACACAAGATGTTCTCGCGGTCATCGAAAAATACTAACTCCTGATGTGCCCTTCGAAATGGGCATACCCCCCTATAAAAAGAAAAGGTCTGAATTATGAAAATTATGGTTGTTTGCGGTCACGGTCTTGGTACTAGCCTAATGATGGAAATGAGCATCAAAGGCATCGTGAAAGAATTGAATGTAAACGCAGAAGTGGATCATATCGATCTAGGTTCTGCAAAAGGTACGGATTGTGACATCTTCATCGGTACTAACGACATCGTTGAACAGTTGAATGCACTTGGTGTTGAACCACGTATCGTTGCGCTTGATAACATGGTCGACAAAGTGGCAATGAAAGAGCGTCTATCTGTAGCACTTCAAGAGCTTGGCGCTCTATAAGGTGGCGTTATGGAATTTTTCAGTTTCTTAATGAACGATGTCCTATCAGAGCCGGCGGTTCTGGTAGGTCTTATCGCCCTAATCGGCTTAATTGCCCAGAAAAAACCGGTCACCGAGTGCATTAAAGGCACGGTAAAAACCATTCTTGGTTTCATCGTGCTTGGTGCGGGTGCGGGTCTGGTTGTAACTTCTCTGGGTGACTTTGCGACGATTTTCCAACACGCGTTCGGCATCACTGGCGTGGTTCCAAACAACGAAGCTATCGTCTCTATCGCGCAAGAAGCGTTTGGTAAAGAGATGGCGATGATCATGTTCTTCGGTATGTTAGTGAACATCTTGATCGCTCGCTTCACGCCATGGAAATTCATCTTCCTAACAGGTCACCACACGCTATTTATGTCGATGATGGTAGCGGCGATCCTTGCTTCTAGCGGCATGAAAGGTGTTCCACTGATCGCACTTGGCTCTCTGGTTGTGGGCTCTGTGATGGTGTTCTTCCCTGCGATTGCTCACAAGTACATGAAGCAAGTAACAGGTTCTGACGACGTTGCGATTGGTCACTTCTCTACCCTTTCTTACGTACTAGCGGGCTTTATTGGCAGCAAGTTCGGTAACAAAGAACACTCTACTGAAGAGATGAACGTACCTAAGAGCTTGTTGTTCCTACGTGATACGCCTGTAGCAATCTCGTTCACTATGGGCATCATCTTTATGGTGACGTGTATCTTTGCTGGCGGTGACTTTGTACGCGAAGTTAGCGGTGGTAAGCACTGGTTCATGTTCGCGCTGATGCAATCCATCACATTCGCTGGTGGTGTGTACGTTATCCTTCAAGGTGTACGTATGGTTATCGCAGAAATCGTTCCGGCGTTTAAAGGCATCTCAGACAAACTAGTACCAAACGCGAAACCTGCGCTTGATTGTCCGGTTGTATTCCCATACGCACCAAACGCAGTATTGGTTGGCTTCCTATCGAGCTTTGCGGCGGGTCTTCTGGGCATGTTCCTACTTTACGTGATGGGGCTTACTGTGATTATCCCTGGTGTCGTTCCACACTTCTTTGTAGGTGCAGCGGCAGGTGTATTTGGTAACGCTACAGGTGGTCGTCGCGGTGCAATCTTGGGTGCTTTTGCACAAGGTCTACTGATTACCTTCCTACCAGTATTCCTAATGCCAGTGCTTGGTGACCTAGGCTTTGCTAACACAACCTTTAGTGACGCAGACTTCGGCGCTGTTGGTATCTTACTGGGTCTGATTGTTCGCTAAGTAGCCTGAATATGACTAGCTGATAACTGACTTGATTGATGCGGGAATAGGCTCATCGGCATCAATCCTAGAAAATCTATAGTCATAGCAAATGACTGACTTTAGAAGAAACCAGTTATAGAAAGTAATCGTAGAAAGAAAACAAACGCCCCTCACGTGAGGGGCGTTTTTCTTTTTGGCACTATCTCAAGGAAGTTTGGCTTATTGAAGCGTAGTTCCGTTAGATAGCAGCTTTCTTGTCGGCTCTTGCTCAGTGTATTCGACCGCATCGTGATCCGCGAGCTTATCGACTTCCGCCTGTTCACCCACCACAACCAACACGTGTTGTTTCACCAGAGCGTCGACCACTTCAATGTTGTGCTGACGAAGAAGCGCTCTCACCTCGCTCTCTTTTCCTTCATGATACTTAACAAAGTAGCGTGCAGGTTGCTGCTCGGCTTGATCTTGGCGTTCATCCACGAGAGGAAATCCTTGATTGTTTGCCAAGCTGCTTGAGCTCAGTCCGATTGCCAATAGTGCGGTAGCGCCTACCACAGACAAAGAAAGTAAGGTCAACTTCTTCATAGTCACTCCTTATTGAAAGGTCAGAGTCCAACTGTTGATGGTGCCTGTGTCTCTTCTGGCACTGTCCACCGCTTTTAGTTCCCATGTGCCTTGCGATTCAAAACCAGAAAAATCCGCTTGGAACGTGTTTTTTATATCGTTAGCGCTGCCGCCAGTATTATTGTGAAGTACAACTTCTCCACCAGTCGGTGACGTTAAAGTCACTCGTAGATCACCGATGTAAGTGTGGCTAATATCAACGTCAATACTTACTGTGCCTGAATCACCAGAGCGATCGACTTCTACTGCACTGATTGCGCCAGAAGATTTATTATCTGGAATCGCAACAGGGCTGGTATTTGAGAAGCTAGAGTCCGAAGAGCTACCACCATCAGGTCCATTACAGCCAGCGTCCAAGAACAGCTTCGCCGCTTCAGCATTAACTAGGCCGTGGCCAGTACGGTTGTCTCGACCAGCAACATCAATATCTGTTGCAGTTTTCACTAGGGCATTACGTACTTGCGCTGCTGTACAGGTTGGGTGGTAACTCCACACCAAGCCAGCTACGCCCGTTACGTGCGGTGTCGCCATTGATGTACCATTGTAGTACTCGTAATCTTCACCAGAGGTTGTTGCAACAGTAATTTCCTGACCAACATACCCCAATAGCTCTTGACCAAATGCACGATCAACCGTTACCGAAACCATACGATAAGCGTTGTTTGTGTCTACCAAGAAAGGGTTTTGTAAACCAGGTAGTTCAGAGTTGCTGTATACGATTGCAGCTCGCGCACCCGCATTGTAACAAGCCTGAACCGCATCTACTTCAGGGTAGTTTCCTGAAGACTGGTTGCCGATACGCTCAGTCAAACAAATTTTGCCCGACATATCACCACAGTTAAAGTTACCGCCAGAGACATCACAGCTATCTAGCGTTGCAGTTACTGAACCCGCGATTGGATCCGGAACATACGAAGAACCGTTATTGATCAAACGATTGTGAGGAACAATCCCACGATCAAACTGACTGACACCATTCAAGGTAATATCAGAAAGTTTACCTTCACCTACCGTAACCGTTGATAAGATCGCCACACCCGGGCCTGAGATCTCAACTTGATTAGTAGATTGTGAGAACGCTGCATGATCATTTTGATTATCAACAGCCGCAACAGACATCACTGAGTCATAAGAAGCTGGATAGCTGTGCGCTGTATTGCCATCATTACCCGCTGCGGCGATCAATAGAACGCCTTGATCGTAAATATTTTGCAGTGCATTTTGCTCAGTTCGGCTTGATTGACTACCACCAAGGCTCATGTTCACAACGTTAGCACCATTATCGGCACAGGTTTGGATTGCTTTAACAAGCCCAGATGAGTAACCCCAACCCGATTCGTTAAATACTTTCACGATGTGCAAATTCACATTCTGGTTTGGCATCACACCCTTTACACCTTCGGTGTTGGCAATCGCAGCAATCGTACCCGCGACGTGAGTACCGTGGGCATTGTTGTTACCCGGATCACTCCATGATCCCGTACCACTATCGTTAGTACCAGCAACGCGGTTTCCGCTTAGGTCGTTGTGCGAAATGTCGTACCCTGAATCGATAATACATACAGTGCGATTACCCGCATTGAAGTCAGCTAACAGTTGAGCATTAACCGCTTCATATCCCCATGGAGTCGTTTCGCTGAGCAAATAGCGAGGTGGATCGACTTCCACGTATTCCACATCACTACGGTTGCGAAGCGGCTCTAAGTCATCGCCATCCAATTCAACGCTGTAAATGGCGCGATTGCCCAGTTTTTCCACCTTACGTGCCTTCACCTGTTCTAGAACAGACTCCTGCGCGATTCGTGGCCCCCAGAATGAGTTACCCCCCATTGAAGAACGGCTGACTGCATCTTCTTTGAATTTGACGATGTACTTCGTCGGTAACTTAGATTCATCAAATCCCATTGGTGGAGCCGCAAACGCTGACATCGAAGTGGTCAGTGCTATTGCTACGGCAGACAACGAAAATAAGCCTTGTTTTTTACTTGTTGTGTAGTGCATTTGCCCTATTCCTTATTTGAGCTAATTTTTATTCACTATATTCTCATGAAAAGTCATCATCATGATGTTTGCATGAGAGCTTCAGCTATAGTTTACAGAGCAAAAATGCCAAACAATTTGTTTCATGAATATACAAATTTGTACAAAAGATCATTCAATAAACACTTTAAGTTAACATTAAAAATTATCTACAAAACCTTATAAAGCAATTACTTAATTAACAAAAAGTGAATGTTAAATTAATGTTAGTGAGTAATTATTCTAAATATCACCCATTTAATCGATTGCTATGCTGAATGGATTTTTTGACCGTGGTGCCAAAACTGAAATATTGAATATTTAGTTGTTGACTGTCTTGAGCATTTACTCAGAATTAGAAGGTTTAGTGAGAAAAATTCTCATCTAAATACTGTTATAGCCGAGCGTATTCACGCATTCGGAACAATAACCATTACAAGAAGAGTGAATGATGAAAAAAACAATCACACTATTAACTGCATTACTTCCGCTTGCCTCCGCCATTGCAGAGGAGCCAACTTTATCACCAGCAATGGTTTCTGCGGCTGAAGTGGTTAGCGCGCAAGAAAATCAAACTTATACGTACGTTCGATGCTGGTATCGTACGAGCCACTCTAAGGACGATGCGGCTACCGATTGGAAATGGGCAAAAAACCAAGATGGTAGTGACTTCACTATCGATGGCTATTGGTGGAGCTCTGTTTCATTTAAAAACATGTTCTACACCAATACCTCACAAAACGTAATTCGTCAGCGTTGTGAAGAAACACTAGATCTAGCGAACGAGAACGCAGACATTACATTTTTTGCTGCTGACAATCGTTATTCTTATAACCACACGATCTGGAGCAATGATGCTGCAATGCAACCAGATCAAATAAACAAAGTAGTGGCTTTGGGCGATAGCTTGTCTGATACAGGCAACATCTTTAACGCGTCCCAATGGCGCTTCCCTAACCCGAATAGCTGGTTCTTGGGTCACTTCTCAAACGGTTTTGTTTGGACGGAATACGTTGCTAAAGCCAAAAACTTACCGCTATACAACTGGGCAGTTGGTGGCGCAGCAGGTGAAAACCAATACATCGCGCTAACTGGTGTCGGCGAACAAGTTTCTTCTTACTTAACCTACACAAAGCTGGCGAAGAACTACAACCCTGCTAACACATTGTTTACGTTAGAGTTTGGTTTAAATGACTTCATGAACTACAACCGTAGCGTGCCGGAAGTAAAAGCGGATTACGCTGAAGCTCTGATTCGTTTAACAGACGCTGGCGCGAAGAACTTCATGTTGATGACACTGCCAGATGCAACCAAAGCACCACAGTTCAAATACTCAACACAGGAAGAAATTGAAACGATTCGTGCGAAAGTATTGAAGATGAACGAGTTCATCAAAGCACAAGCGATGTACTACAAAGCCCAAGGCTACAACATCGCATTGTTTGATACACACGCACTGTTTGAGAAGTTAACCTCGGCACCAGAAGAACACGGTTTCGTAAATGCAAGCGACCCTTGCTTAGACATCAACCGTTCATCCTCTGTTGACTACATGTACACTCACTCATTACGTTCTGAATGTGCAGCATCTGGCGCAGATAAGTTCGTGTTCTGGGATGTGACTCACCCAACCACAGCAACGCATCGTTATGTGGCTGAAAAAATGTTAGAAAGCAGCAATAACTTAGAAGAGTTTCGCTTTTAATAAGCCGTTGTTGTTCATTGCAAGTTAATCTGCATAAAAATGACCACGATGCTTCGTGGTCATTTTTTATCGATATCGACCCCCGATAACGGGTTTATTTGAGCTCGCTTACTTCAAGCCGTTGATTTAGAGACGTTGACTTTGAGCAGTCTCATTCAGCGTTCTGTTTTGGTACGTTACCGCGGAAGCTGTTCACCATAATAGAGATCAACGTCTTTAAGGTTTCATCATCACTGCGGTATGAGTAGGCTCGTATACCCGTAAACTGAACCTGGAACAACTGAGCAAGAAGCAATGTATCCTGGGCTTCAATTTCGCCATTCTCGATTGCTCGCTCAAACAGCTTTGCAAGAAAAGATTCAAATTGGTTTGCTAAGCTGTTTGTTTGATTGCGCAGCGCATTAAAATCCTCAGCAAATTCACTTGCTGATTTGACTAACATGCACACTTCACTGGGATTAGAGTCTCGCTGATTGATAACCACATCAATCGCGAAAGCTTCTATTGCATCTAGAACCGTTGTGTTCTGAGCTAAATGCAACTCAAACAGGGCTTGTAAGTTCGCAACGTACATTTTTAGCGCTTCACAATATAGCCCCTCTTTTGACCCAAACGTCGCATAAATACTTCCAGGACGCAGATTAACGCTATCTTGTAAATCACGTGTAGATGTTGCATGAAAACCTTTCTTCCAGAATAGATCCGAGGCGGCTTTCACCACTTCATCACGTTGGAATTTCTTTGTATTCGCCATGAGCAATTATCAATTTTGAACATATGCTCAATTTTATATTGAGCGACCGCTCAAAATCAACTATCCTGTTCTTGCCTAATCCGCTCATATCCAATTACAGGAGATTTAAACATGGCAGAATTTAAACTGTATACCGCAGAAAACGCACCCGAAGGATCAAAGCACCTGATTGAAAATTCAGTCAAAGCGTTTGGCATGCTACCAAATCTTCATGCTGTTATGGCTGAAGCGCCAACCTTGCTTGAGGGTTATCAAGTTGTGCATGAGCTCTTTCAACAAACATCATTTAACGCAGAAGAATTGACCGTCGTATGGCAAACCATCAACGTTGAACATGGTTGTCACTACTGCGTTCCTGCTCATAGTGCGATCGCGGCGTCAATGAAAGTGGATCAGGAGATTGTCGATGCTCTCGTCAACCAAACACCATTGGCAGACGAAAAACTTGAAACACTACGAGAGACAACGCTTCAAATGGTGCGCCAACGTGGTGTAGTGGAAGAGTCTCAGATAGAGAAATTCTTTGCGGCGGGTTACGGACAGCAGCAACTGCTTGAAATTGTTCTTGGTCTAGCGCAAAAAGTGATGAGTAACTACACCAATCACCTAGCTGACACCCCGGTTGATGCACCTTTCAAGAAGTTCGCCAAGTAACTTAAGCTTTTATTACTGGTCCCATTCATGGGACCAGTAATACCTTCAAAAAGGCTTTGTTGCATGGCGCTTCGCTAGTGTGAGCTGACACCTAATTACAACGGCGCAACGTCGGTTCCTCCTAAAGACTGGTAAAGCGTAACCTGAGTGAGAAACTGGTTGTAGCGGTTCTCCAACAAAGAAGCTTGTGCGTTTCTGGTGTCTTCTTGGGCATTCAAATAGTCCATGATCGATGTCGAGCCATACTGATACCGCGCAGCATATATGGACTCAGCGGCACTTGCGGCATCATATTGTTCTTGTAAACGCGCCGCTTGATACTTCAATTTTTCTCGTGCCGACAAGGCATTTTCGACATCTTGGAATGCGGCGTACAACACTTGGCGATAGCTCACAATGGCCGATTGATAGTCTAAATCGGCAATGGCTTGGCTGTTTTTCATCTCATTCCACTGCAAAAACGGTAGCGTCATATCCGCACCTAAACTGCCGATCGGGTTGGAAAGCAGGTTTTTGAGCGCTTGTGACGATCCCCCCAAAGCCCCAGTGAGCGTCAGCTTAGGCAAATAGTCCAAATCTGCTGCGTCTTTATTTGCTAGCGCGGCTTTGACTTCGTAAATCGCTGCTTTAATGTCGGGTCTGCGGATCAATAAATCAGACGGAGCACCAACACTCAACGATGGCATATCGCCTTCAGGCAGCATTTGGATGTTTGCACTGATGCTCTTCGGCGGTTGATTGAACAAAATCGCAAAGGCGTTGTTTGCCTCAAGTAAACTCTGTTCAAACTCACTTTGCTGCGCTTGTAAGCTTGCCAACGTACGTTTGGCTTCAAGCACATCTAACTGATCCACAGCGCCAAGTTGGTACTGTTTTTCAATCA
This sequence comes from Vibrio sp. 1641, assembly GCF_033339995.1. Taxonomy (NCBI): domain Bacteria; kingdom Pseudomonadati; phylum Pseudomonadota; class Gammaproteobacteria; order Vibrionales; family Vibrionaceae; genus Vibrio; species Vibrio sp. 1641. The sequence goes on along the minus strand of NZ_JAWOVP010000002.1, from coordinate 95,123 downwards.
ATTGTAGCGTTTGAGCTGCGTCTGCCACATTACGCTGACTGAGGTTTAAGCGCTGTTTTAGATAGCCGATTTGCCAATATAACGATGCCGTCGTTGCCACCAAACTTTGTGCGGTCGCCTCGCGATCTTGTTGACTTGCCATCGCCGTCCACTTGGCTTGGTCAACGTCTGCCGAGATTTTTCCCCACAAATCCAACTCGTAATTGACGGACAAGTTAGTGCTGTAGCTATCTGCCGATTCCCCGCTATCAAGAGATTTTTGAACTTGTCCTGATGTGGAAGAACTCAACGTAGGGAAAAAGTCATCTTGCGTTAAACCCAGCTGTAAACGCGCTTTCTTTAGCGTTAGCGTTGCCAGCGTCAAATCGTTGTTTTGAGCCAACACCTGAGTAATGTATTGATTAAGCGTTGGGTCGTTAAACGCCAACCACCAAGGATCCATACTGACATCACCCGCAACATGCATCTGTTGCCAATTTGCAGGCACTTGCACCTCAGGAGCTTGATAGTCGCTACGCATAAGCGAACCACAACCTGACAACCACACTGCGCTTAAGGCAGCCGCGACCAATCGAGTCTTGAATTTCATTGTGTTACTCATTTTTAGTCTCTCGCTAGCGCTTCTATAGGATCGAGTTTGGCGGCATTGCGAGCGGGTAAAAAGCCGAAAGCGATGCCAATCAACGTTGAGCAAATAAACGCCCAGATGATCGAGTTCATTGAGTAAATCATTTGGAAGCTGCTGCCAGATGTACTGAATGCAAAACCAATCAAAAACGCCAAGCCAATACCAGCAATGCCACCACACAAACACACTAGTACCGCTTCAATCAAAAACTGACGCAAAATATCCGCTTGCCGCGCACCTACAGCCATTCGCACACCGATCTCTTTCGTGCGCTCTGTCACCGACACCAACATGATGTTCATTACGCCAATTCCGCCGACAATTAGGGAGATCACCGCAATCGCTGAGATCAGTAACGTCATGGTTGCGGTGGTTTTCTCGATGCTCTGACGAATGGTGTCAGTGTTAATCGTGAAGAAATCTTCTGTACCGTGGCGCATTTTTAACAAGTTGATGATGCTCTGTTCTACCGCTGCGCTTAGGGCGTTCTCATCAATCCGTACAGTAATGCCGTTGAGGTAACGTTGTCCCATCATGCGCCCAGACATGGTGGTGTATGGCACCCAAATTTTCAGCGCGTCGCTGTTGCCAAACGCGTCTTCTTTTTTCTGCGTGACACCCACAATACGCACTGGCAATGAACCAAGAAAAATCACTTCACCAATCGGATTTCTATCCGCAAACATTTCCTTTCTGGTGTTGTCATCAATCACTGCTTCTTGGGCGAGTGAGTTCACGCTCTCTTCATCCCAAAACTGACCTTTGGCGATCTCATAACCGCGCACACGGAAATAATCTTCCCCAACCCCTTCCACAGACGCGGTTACATCCTGATTGGCGTAACGCACGGTTAAGCTGTTGGATAAAGACGGCGTGACACTGTCGACAAAAGGTAGACTCTCCAACGATTTAGCATCGTCGGCGGTTAGCGTTTTCACTCGTCCGGAGCGGCGGTCACCAAACCCTTTGCCCGGCCTGACATCAATGGTGTTTGTTCCCATGGATGAAATATTCGACAAAATTTGCTGTTGTGAACCATTACCTAGTGCCACCACGGAAACCACCGAGGCTATACCAATAATGATGCCGAGCATGGTCAAAAACGTGCGCATTCTGTGGCTAGACATCGCCAGCAGCGCCATTTTTAGCGCGTCAATAAAACTGTCCCACTTCCACCACTTACTGGCGGCTTGCGCTGGGCGATGAAAAAACGCGCTCGGTGTCTTTGCTGCTTGCTCATTGATTATAACTTGTGCATTTGGCGTATCTGCAATGATTTCACCATCTTTGATTTCAATGATGCGATCCGCAAAGTTCGCCACGTTCATATCATGAGTCACTAAGATGATAGTATGCCCAAGTTGATGCAATTCTTTAAGCAGTGCCATCATCTCTTGCCCACTGTGACTGTCTAATGCGCCAGTGGGCTCATCGGCGAGAATCACCTCACCACCGTTCATCAGTGCACGAGCAACACTCACGCGCTGTTGCTGGCCACCACTCAGTTGGCTGGGCTTGTGAGTCAAACGATCTTCCAGCCCCAAGCGAGCCAACAGTGACTGCGCTCGCTCCGCTCTTTGACGATGAGGAACTCCCGCATAAACCGCAGGTACTTCCACATTTGCCACCGCGGTTAAATCCCCCAGCAGATGGTAACGCTGGAATATAAAGCCAAAATACTCGCGGCGCAGTTCCGCCAATTGGTCGGATTCCAACGTCGAGACATCTTGCCCATTAATGAAGTATCGACCGCTGGACGGTTTATCCAAGCAGCCGAGCACATTCATCAGCGTCGATTTACCTGAGCCCGATGCACCCACGATCGCGACCATTTCACCGCGTTTTATCTCTAAATTAATGTGGTTCAACACGGTAAGCGACTCGTCGCCAGAGACAAATCGTCGAGTTAAATCCTCAACTTTTAAAAGCACGTCACTCATCTTAGAACCTCATTGGAGGTCGACGACGATCACCTCGGCTTGATGATTCTCCATCCATAGCATTGCCAAGAACAACTTGGTCGCCCTCCTTCAAACCTGAGAGAATTTCTGCGTTCACTTTGTTGTTAATACCCACTGTCACGGGCTTTTGCACCACTTGGCCCTGTTCAAGCACTGGCACGGTATAGTTGCCTTTGCCGCCAGATTTTTGCAGCACTTGTGAAGGGACAATCAAGGTATTTTCCGATTGCTCAAGGACAATCGAAACTTGCGCAGTCATGCCGATGCGCAAAATACCTTGCGGGTTCTTCACATCAAATACAGCGTTGTAGTAAATGGCGTCGCTATCTGAAATGCTCAAATCGCTGTCATCGCCATCCATGATTGTTGGCCCCGGCTCAATGGCGCGCAATGTGCCTTTAAACTGCTGATTCGGTTTGCCTAAAATGGTGAACAGCGCCGTTTGGCCGGGGTGAACAAAAATCACATCGGCTTCCGAAATTTCGGCTTTCACTGTCATCGTATCTAACTTAGCTAACTCGATAATAGTTGGCGTGGTTTGATTGGCGTTTACGGTTTGTCCTTCTTCCACCGCGGTGTAGACCACCGTGCCATCCATCGGTGCGTTGATGGTGGTGTAACCGAGATCTAACTGCGCATTGTCGACGTTGATTTTGGCTTTCTCGATTTCGGCATCCAGTTGCGCTAACTCGGCTTTGTAGATGGCGAGCGTCGCTTCGGCATTCTCGTAATCAGCTCGTGAGCTCGCTTTCGCTGCCAACATGCCTTTTTGGCGCACGTATTCATAGTTTGCTTGTTTAATCTGCGCTTGCTTAGCCTGGTACTGAGCGTTGAGACTATTAAGAGACGCTTGGGCTTCTTTGAGGCTGTTTTGCTGAGTCAGGCTGTCAATCTGTGCAATCAAGTCCCCCTGTTTTATCTCATCCCCTAAGTTCACAGCGAGGCGTTGAATTTGCCCAGATACTTGCGCACCTACATTCACCAATTTGGACGCTTGCAACATGCCGTTAGCTAATACCGCCTTTTCGATATTGCCTTTGCGAACGACTTCTGTCGCGTAAGGAGAAATGGGTTCTGGACGTTGCAGATAATGATAACCACCAGCACCAATAGCAAGTAGGCCACACAAAACGAGCCATTTTTTATTGAGTTTCATAGCAGGAGTGAAGTAAATAATCGTTTTGATTTTATACTGCTATTTGTCTTAGCCGTACAGGGTACGAGACGTAAAGATAGGTAAATTAACGTCAAGATACTGTAGGAATAACATCACTAATGTGGAAAATCCGAGATATTATAGCTACTTCAAAACTTTATCATCCAATAAATATAACAAAGATCATTTTTAATATAGAAATTCAAGTTATAATTATTATAAACAAAACTTTTAAATACCAACAAACCAGTAAAATCTAAACTTATTCAATATGCCATCCATTTAGATTTCATTATGGTCATTTTGATGATTGAATTTAAAGAAGAGTTAAGTGGCAAGTTAAATAAAAAATACCCACATAACACAGGTAAGACCGAGAGGAGTGTGTCATGTGGGTTTAAAACGATAGTTCTCTTGCTGATTCGAACTACCAACGTTGGGATGCAATGGAAATACAAATGACTCAGAGTTTCCATCACGGACACTTTATCGCTGGATTTGCCTCTATTTGTTAGGGAACAGTCAGCACAATAAAAATAGAGAAGTAATACCGCAAAAATAAAAATATAGGTTCAGGATTTAATTTACACGTAAAATAACTACTATATTCACGCCATGAAGCATTAATAAATTCAACAATAAATATTTATTAAGTTAAATTTACTTATTGTTAGCACACTGTTAGTTTTACTCCTAAACACACTGGTCAGATTTGTTTATTTTACTACTTTTCGTTGCAATACAACTTCTAATTAATTCATGAGAAAAACATGCAGCGACAATTAACTCTTTCACCAATTTATTTATTAATCGGGTTAGCCTCCTCGACGGCGTATGCCGGTGGTTTTCAAATTAACGAACATTCTGCGACGGGTCTTGGTCGCGCTTTTGCTGGTGATGCCGTCATTGGTGATAATGCGTCTGTAGTCAGCCGCAACGCCGCAGCGATGACGCTGTTTAAACAAAATGCCTTATCGTTCGGTGTCACTTACGTCAAACCTGACGTTACCGTTAAAAATGCGCAATATCATCGAGCTAACATTAATGCGGATGTCAATGTTGGTATGGGTGGTTTTCCTCCGTCCCCTCAAGCTGACATTACCCCGTCCTTCTCTCAAACCGTGACCGACATTGATGACGTCGATGGCGTTGGTCAACCAGCCGTTGTACCCAATTTTTACTTTATTCACCCTATCAACGACGACTGGTATCTAGGCTTATCGGCATATTCCAACTTCGGAACCGACATGGAGTTTAAACCAAACTATGGCGCACCTGTTTTTGGCGGTGTCACCAGCGTAGCGAGTGTCAACCTTGGCGCAAGCTTGGCATACAAGGTGAACGATCGTTTTAGTATCGGTGGTGGTATTGATGTGATTTACGGCTCTGGTGAGCTGTACCGCGATATGGACGTGGGTGTTTGCGTTGGTGGGAACATACTTGGAAACGAACTAGAACAACGCTGTGGATCCGTAAAAGGCAACGCACTTGATGTGGAAGCTGGCGGCATTGGGCTTGGCGCGAACATTGGCATGATGTACGAGTTTAACGAACGTCATCGCTCAGGTTTAAGCTACAAGCACAGCCCTAACATTGATGCCAAGGGTGACATCCACTTTGCTGGCGAATCGTACGACTCGCTTGCTATGCCGCTACCGGATATTGCGGAGTTTTCCGGTTATCACCGCGTCTTACCTAAATTTGCCCTGCACTATTCTGTGCAGTGGATTGGTTGGTCAGCATTTGACAGCTTGAAAGCTGATGATCAGTTGCTAAAAGATTTTCAGTGGCAAGACTCCGCGCACTACTCCATCGGTGCGACTTGGTACGCCAATGAACGTTGGACACTACGCACGGGTTACATGTTCGACAAAACACCTGTCGATGAGCTGACTTCGCTTTCTATCCCAGATTCGAACCGTCACTGGTTATCTGCGGGGGCCTCTTACCAATGGTCATCAGATACCACGGTTGACATCGGCATGACGTACTTGATTGGTGAAGATGTCAACGTAGAAGAGTACGCGTATGAAGGTGTTCCTGCACCGATGGTGACGGGCGTTACCCATTCAAATGCGTTCCTAATTGGTGCCCAACTCAGCCACCGTTTCTAATTCGTCAGGCAGTGATCAAACCTCTAGGTCATTGCCTTGTAACAACGCTTATCAAAGCGACCGAACAGAGACATTATTATGAACAAAACACTACTTGCTTTTTCACTCTCACTTCTCGCTCTAAGCGCAGCTCAGGCTTCGGAATGGGGCTATGGCAATGACAAACACGGGCCAGAACACTGGGGAGAAATCGCCAAAGACTGCGCAACCACGAAAAACCAAAGCCCAATCAACATCGACAACCCAGCCGATGCAAAACTGGAAGCACTGAACCTTTCGTACACTGGTCAGGTCATTGGTTTAACCAACAATGGTCATACGCTGCAAGCGCAAGTGAACGGACGTAACAGCTTCACCATCGATGGCGAGACGTTCGAACTGCAACAGTTCCATTTCCACACACCTTCAGAAAACCAAATCAAAGGCCGCCAATATCCACTTGAAGCGCACTTTGTACACGCCAACGCAGAAGGCGAGTTGGCGGTAATTTCGGTGATGTTTGATGCTGGCGATCAAAACGCAGCGCTGTCTAAACTGATCAACGCAATCCCACAAGAGAATCAAACCACGTTCTTTAAAGATACATTTGAGATTAACGACTTACTGCCAAAAACTGCAAACCACTATCGATTTAACGGCTCTTTAACCACACCACCATGTTCAGAAGGTGGCGCTGGTTTGTGCTTAAAGACACTCCAACCTTATCCAAAGATCAAGCCGCGAAACTGATGGAAGTCATGGGACAAAACAATCGTCCGCTGCAACCGTTAAATGCGCGCGTTGTACTTTCTAACTAATCGCCAAATCCGATAAGGGGAATCGTATTTTCCCCTTATTTTGATTCGCTCTAACCTCACTTAGTTACAGGAACCCCCAATGAAAACTCCATCTGTTCTGTCACTCTTACTCGCACTCGCCCCGACACTCGCCTTCTCTCATAACCTTTCTGTCGGTCAAACCACCCCTTCCGTCAGCATTGATACCTATGGCGAAATGACGCTGCAAGGAGACGATGTGGCTTATCAACCTTGGGCAACTCAGCAGATGTTAGGCAAAGTCCGTGTGATACAAGCCATTGCAGGTCGTAGTAAAGCTAAAGAGATGAACGCGCCGCTGATGTCAGCAATCACTGCCGCTCACTTTCCTGAAGATCAGTATCAGACCACAACCGTGATCAACCAAGAAGACGCCATCTGGGGAACCGGTACATTTGTAAAATCGTCGGCAGAGGACAGCAAAAAGACATTCTCTTGGTCTTCCATGGTGTTAGACAAAAATGGCGTATTAGCAACAACTTGGGATCTGCAGCAAGAAAGTTCTGCGATTATCGTACAAAATAAACAAGGCGAAATTTTATTCGTGAAAGAAGGGGCTTTAACTCAAGACGAAGTCACACACGTCATCGAACTGATTAAACAGAATATCTAAACCTAAGGTAAGGAAAAGCTATGAAACTGTTCAACACCATCGCACTCTGTCTTTTAGCGGCTGTAGCCTCTTTCCAATCGGTTGCAGGAGACAACGATTGGGACAAGATTGCAGACAAGACCGTCAGTTTTAAATCGGAAACCGACACAGTCAATCCACTGTCACCATTTGCTAACGCTCGTTTCAGCCACATAAAAATCAAATGTACGCAAGGTACGGTCGATCTGAAAAGCGTTAAAGTAATCATGAAAGATGGTCAGGAAAAGACGTTCGACAGTTTAGGGGTTCTGACTAAAGGCATGTCATCAAGAAGCTTAAGCCTACCAACAAAAGATAACGCGAAGTTAGACAAAATCGAGTTGAACTATGAATCGGTTGGCAGCACTGCGCTGCAAGTCGCGGGGGTGACCAAAAAAGCGCAAGTGGAAATCTTAGGTAAGAAAATCGACGAGTAAGCAATGGCTCAACGAGCTCACCCAAACTAAAAACAGCGGCACTAGGCCGCTGTTTTCACTAAAAAATCGTCATGGATAACTAAATGAATTTCTTCAGCTTCGCCAAACCATAAGCGGCGATGGTGACACAATCTTTGATCGTGCCGTCGATCATCATCTGTTCGAACTCCTCAACAGAAAAAGCGCGAGTGATCAAATCCTCTTCTTCACTGTCGAGTTGATTGCCCACGTCCGTTAAATCAGTGGCGAAGTAGACGTGACATGTCTGATTCAAAAAGCCGTATGCGATAAACTGCGCGCCGACATACGCCATAGCGCTCGCCTGCATGCCCGTTTCTTCACGCAGCTCGCCTTTGGCAAGCTCAAGATGATCCGCATCTGGGTTTGATTCCCACGCCCCTTGTGGGATCTCCCAACAACGTTGACCTACGGTGTAACGGTACTGCTGAACCAAGTGAATCATCCCGTTATCGATAGCCAGAATCGCAGCACAATCAGGTTTGTCGACCACACCATAGATGCCCTCTGCGCCGCTCGGACGTAAAATTTTGTCCTCACGCACCGTCATCCACTTATTCAGGTAAACGACTTTGCTGTCTAACTGTTTGATGTCTGACATGGTTATTCCTTGATTTTTCTGAGGGTTACTGCGGAATAATACCCGATTCGGTTACGCCACCAAAATGTTCTTTAGTTCACTCAAAGACTCAACGGTGTAATTTGGTGCGATACGCTCATCGACGCTTGCGCCTGTGGTATTTAACCAGCAAGTTTCAATACCAAAATTATTACCACCCAGAATATCGGAATGCAGGTTGTCACCCACCATCAGTACGCGCGTTTTGCATGGGTTGCCCATTTGCTGCATCGCGTATTCAAAAATACCTAAGTCCGGTTTTGCTACGCCCACTTGTTCAGAGATCACTACTTTATCGAAGTACTCAGTCATCCCTGTACGCTCAAGGCGAATCGCTTGCAACTCTGTAAAACCGTTGGTGATGATGCCCATTTTAGCTTTGCCTTGCAGCGCTTCCATCAGCTCTTTTGCACCTGGCAACAAGCTGCAAATATCGGCCATTGCTTCTAAAAATGCGCTATTGAGATCTGCTGTTGTGGTATTCAACTTCTCAGCCCACTCGGTAAAACGCTTATGTTTTAGCTCATCTGCCGTTACTTTGCCGTCTTGGTAATCCACCCAAAGCGGTTTGTTTACGGTTTGGTAATGAGCAAAATCTTGTTCAGTAAAATCTACGCCTTTGCGAGAAAACATAAGCTGCAAACCTTTGAAAGCATCAAAGTGGAATAAGGTTTCGTCAGCGTCAAACAGGATCCAATCGTACTTCATTTTCTTCTTCCCAAAATCAAGGTCGTAATACTGGTGCATAGTCTAGATTGTTTTCTTCTTGAAGATAATCTCTATAATTGGAAATTAATTGTATCCTTGTGCTCAACAATAAATGCTTCACGATAATAGGAGATTGATGTGAACGCGATTGCCTCCCTGCCCGTTTTTGTTGCTGTTGTCGAATGCGGCAGCTTTTCCCTTGCGGCCAAACAGCTGAATCTGACGAAATCGGCGATCAGCAAACGCATCAACCAACTAGAAGACGATTTGGGCATTCGTCTCCTTAACCGAACTACGCGTAAGCTGAGCCTGACCGAAGCGGGAGAACGCTATTTTGAGTACGCTTCTCAAGCGCTCAATCTGGCCCAGCAAGGCGTAGACGCGGTATCGGAACTGCAAGGCTCTCCACAAGGTCGGCTCAAAATTACCGTGCCGATGTCTTTCGGTGTTCTGCATATCGCGCCTTTGATCAGCGAGTTTCTCGCTCGTTACCCGAAAATTGAAGTGGATTTAAACCTCGAAGACAAAATGGTCGATTTGGTTAAAGACGGTTTTGATTTGGGGATCCGTATTGGTGAACTCACCTCTTCCAATCTAATCGCAAAACGCCTCGCCCCTTGTAAAAGTGTGCTTTGTGCCTCGCCAGATTACTTAGCGGAGTTTGGAACACCACAAAAACCAAGTGATTTAGTCAGTCACAACTGCCTGCGCTATTCCTATTTCCGTGGCGGCGTCGAATGGATGTTCATCAACAACGGCAGCGAATACAAGGTGCTTCCAAAAGGAAACTTTATCGTCAATAACAGCGAAGCCATTCGCCAGTTGCTGTTAAGAGGTTCGGGCATTGCGCAACTGCCAACATTTATTGCAGGAAGAGACTTTGCCGCAGGAAATCTAACACCGGTGATGGAAGAGTATTCTCTACCAGAACACGCCATTTATGCGGTGTTCCCTGAGCGCAAACACATGCCGTTGAAAGTAAGAGCCTTTATCGATTTTATCAGCGAAAAACTCGGCACAGATTTACCTTACTGGGATCGTTACAACAGCCCAGAAAAATAACCATATTGATGATAAGTGAGTGAGATTTCACTACTGACATGTTCTGACATTCCATCCGCGTAACCTTATTTGGAACTCAACAGGCAATCCGCCAAAACCAATAAGGAATCACAATATGGAAACCGTTATCGAAACTGTGCAATTTCGTCTAACCGCAGGCACAACAGAGCAAGACGTGATCGCCGCTGCCAAACAGTCACAAACGTTTGCGAAGAATCTGCCGGGCTTTTTGTACCGGTCGCTCAGTCACGAAGCGACGGACGATCTGTGGACAGACATCATTTACTGGCGTTCAATGGACGATGCAAAACAGGCGGGAAAACAGATTAAGCAAGCCGCTGAATTTCAGCCTTTGTTATCAATGATTGACTGCAAAAGCTTCGAGCTTAAACATCACAACTTAAAAATGTGCAGTGAGCTAGAGAAGTAATCAGCCACACTACCACTAACAACCAGTAGGTCTAGATAAGGAACATCATGAGCAAATCAGAACGACTGTTTGAGCTACTGACGCTTCTGCGCGCAAAGCGTTACGCCGTGACAGCGAAAGAGCTCGCAGAAAGAATGGAAGTCAGCGAACGTACGATTTATCGCGATATTCAGTCGTTGCTCAGTTCTGGTGTTCCGATTCAAGGTGAAGCAGGTGTTGGCTACCTGTTGCAAGCTGGCTCTCATCTGCCGCCTTTGATGTTCTCAGAAAAAGAGATGATGGCGCTTGAACTGGGTATGCGGATGGTTCGAGCCTGGTCGGATGTTGAACTCGCCGAAGCGTCTCACTCTGCGTCCACCAAAATACTTTCGGTATTGCCCGATAAGCTCAAACAACAAGTGGAAGATTGTCCGCTGATTGTGCCCGATTATCACACCCAATCCGAGACTGCCAAACGAGGGCAGCTTCTGCGCCACGCGATTGATCATCAGTTTAAGGTCAGTTTGGATTACCAAGATGAAAGCGGACAAGTGACCGAAAGAAAAATCCAACCGTTAGGCCAGTTCTTTTGGGGCAAAGTCTGGACGCTGGTCGCCTGGTGCGAATTGCGCGATGACTACCGCCAGTTCCGCCTCGACCGTATCCAAGCACTGCGTATGCACGATGAAGAGTTTCAGAGTGCGGAAACCAAATCTCTCAAACATTATATTGCGCAGTATGAATCGAAAGATTGAGTGTTCTTCATCCTTCCATCACAAGGATTCTAAATTGCTCTGCTCAATGCGAGATATTTGGAAAGGCACATTTAGTTAAACTAATGTTTCATTTTTAACAGATGCGCAACCAACCTAAGATCGTTAACTTAAGTAGCACGTCAACCACACCGGAGCGTGAAGCTATGAAAGTACTGATTCAATACACCCAAGCAGGGAAATATCGAGATCAAGCGTGGGAGTCTTTAACTCTTCGATCTAAAGGTGATATGCAGGCCGTTACCCCTTCTTATGCTGCCCAACTTATCGAACAAAGCAAAGCGACACTTGTGATGACAGAAGACGGACAGATCATCTTTCACTCCTAAATTCCATCAATCCTATGACGAAAAAGGCCTGCATTGCTGCAGGCCTTTGTATGAGTGAATTAAGAGTTATTTACTGGAAACTCACTGCCGTTGGTAGGCGATCAAGCATCTTGTAGTAATCACCAGCTACAGCGCCAATATCACCACGCAAATACGCTTGAATCATATTGAGATCTTTCAGCCAAAGTTCTTTGTCAGCATCTGAAGACGCCATGTACCCTGCGTACACATTGTCGACCGCGAACATCATGTCTTCGGCGTGATCGTTGTAAATCAAAAGCATCGCATCAGTGTAAGCTTCGAACGCTTTCAGCTCATCGTGCGCTTTACCACCTTTGTAGCTCAATGTGCCCGAAGTTGCATCGATGACCAAATCACCCGAAGTCACATTCGCTGTCGTAAAGTTGATGAAAGACTGGCTGAACGACAGCACACCTGCCGCGATATCCGCATCAATGGTTCGCTTCATTGCGTTGACCATTGGCGCATCCAGCAGCAATACAGGATCGTGGAACGCTGGGACAATCGCTGTTCGGAATGGCCCCCAAGCGCTATCGATGCTCTCTGCAACCTTGTTTAGTGTTGCATGCTCATAGCTATCTAGGTACGTTTTTAGATCGTAACCTTTGGACGTCACCAGTTGATTTGCGTAGTCGTAAGCCAGCTTGTTTGCTTTTGTTGCCACAAACTTCTCGCCGTCGATAACAAACTCAACCTTGTCACCCGCGATAATACCGTAGCGGTCTTGTTGCTTCGTAAACGTATCAAACTGAGATTGACCACGAGTCTTCACTGTGTAGTCGTAAGACTTCATTTGGCGCACACCCATTCTCAAGATGACATCGCCAACACGTCCGCGACCTTCTGCGCCAATATCAAGGAACCTTGCAATACCACGAGGCATTGGTGGTAGGGACTCCATTTGCTCAGTGATGTGTAGGTTCACGGTAACACCTTTTAGATTGGTGTATTCCTTACCGTCTTTACCCACCAATTTAACTGGCGTATTTAACGCATCATTTGCCACGATGTTGCCCATGATGTCTTCGTATTCAGCTTGCACCCCAGGGATATCAAGCAGCGATGCAAAGCTCACCTCATCGGTAAAACGGTTCGAGAATCGACGTGCTAAGAAGTGGCTCGCAAGCGCTTTGTCTGGCCAGTTACCCAACACAGACACCGCATTTGACCAAGGGTAATCCGGGTCAAAGCTACCAATTGAGTTTAGGAAGCGTCCATTCGCAGTTTCCGCAACAGCTATATAGCCCTCATCTGAATCTTCGATAAAGCGTGCTGCCAAATCATCAAAACAGCTGGCTGTTGAAAGATCGTAATCAGCCGGAATTTGGTGTGAGTTGTTGTCTAACAGTTGACCAAAAGAAATCACTTTTTGGTTGCCTGCCGCATTTTCTATCACACATTGATGCTCTGGTGTGCGCAAGATATCAAGGAAGAACGCCGCGGATTTTTTCGCCCCATTCGCATAATCACAGAACCATGAGTTATCGGCTTTGCCTTCGCTACAGTATTGAGGGTTTGAAGCAAGGCGCAATAAGAAATCACCCGGCTTATCCGTTGACGAAGTGTAACCTAAATTGGTGTACAGGTTATCGATGCGCTCAAGATCTTCCATCTTGTCACGGATAGCGCTCATTTCCATGTAACGGCGCACTAAGTAACCAGGATAATCGGACGAGAATAATCCTGTGGTCCCATATAACTCCAAGTTGCGTCGATCATAGCTATCGAGATAGTTCTGCCACTCGTAAGAAACAATTTCTTCTAGGTTTGTACCTTCGTCAAAACGGTTACAGTCGCTGTTTAGAGAAACGTTCCCATCGGTACAGAAATCGTAAGACTTACGCTCAATTTCATTCACTTTATCTAGGTAGTAAAGTGCGCCATAACGAGTTTTCGCATTCAGTTCAGGATCATCAGACAACGCAGCGATATCGAATCGGCTAAAGTCACAGTTGTAGAGTGATTTGCCTTTCTCGTCCCCCGTTAGCGCCTTCACTTCAGAACACACCATCAGCGATGTGTTGTCTGGATTGTTGCCAAACTTGTATGCAAAGCTTTGTTGGTAGGCTTGCTGATCAGCGAGGTAACGAGCATATGCCGCTTTGTCTTCATCGCTCGCACTGTCTGCCGGTTTCGCAACAGGTGCAGGAGCTGAACCTGAAGAATCTTGAATCGTCTCGACTTTACGGCCGTAGCCGAACTTAAACGCCGCAATGTCGTACAGACCCCAAGTTGGCGTTTCATCCAACATGCTTGGTGCGTAGTCCATTGTCGAACTGTAAGCAGGAATGTTGTTCAAGCCGAGTTGATGCGCTTGCTCTAGCGTGTAGTAGTTCGCTTTGTCATTTGAGCCTTTAAAGTTATGGCGCAGACCCATGTTATGACCAAGCTCGTGAACAAGCGTATTGCTGTAAGTCGCAACCGTAATCGCATCTGCGGCTTTCACTTGCAACTCTTTTGGCAGGTATTTCCAACGCTTAAGCTGACGCGATACTTCGTTACCTGCGTCATCAAGTTTGATCTCAAAGTAACGCTCGTCATCCAACTTCAAGTTGTCCAACATGGCCTTGTTGGTTGAAGAAACCCACGACGCTTCGATTGGATAGACGTTGTTCTCTGCCCAGAAAGACAAACGGTTCTCTTCAGCTTCAACCACCTTTTCAAACTCCATGTCATCATTGACGTTTTTCATTAGCTGAGTTGGGCTCTTCGTCGCTGCTTTTCCAGAAACGATGTCTTCTTTTGAAACGAGCGGCGCATGAATGTTTTCATCCGATTTCAGGCTCGCCATCGCCGCCATTGTAGAAAGCGCTTCAATTCTATCCGCAACTTCTGTTTTCACAGATTCGCTGCTGGTTGGCAATGGATCTAAGCCATCTAAGTCCAGTTGATTACGATTATAGAAACGCGCCAAGTTATCCCAATAGAAAAGCACACCCGTTCTTGCAACGCCTGCGTATTGGTTCACGTGGCCTTTGATGATTTCCCCCGTCATCGGGTTAGAAACCGACGGGCCATAGCCAAGCAGACCGTTAGCTAAAGGCTCGTCAATCAGGTTAATCACGTTGTAACGCAGATCTCCTGGGTGAATACCAGCCGCTTTGGTTTTGTTCACAATCTCGATTTCAGGCTTGCCTGCATCCGCCCCAAATACATTCAGCGCTTGGTTCATCTTGTCGATCGATTGCAGCGTTGCATCCAAGAACAACTTGTTCTTCTCTTCAAAGAAATTGTCGCTCAAGTAATATTTGATAGAGCCTTGATCTGGGTTGAAACGATTGAGGTAAACCACATCACGGTCGTATTTATTCGTGACTGGGTTAAGCTTTTTCGTCGATGTGGTGAAGAAACCAATGTCGTTCTCATCACCCACTGGGTACAAGATCGGTTGGTAACCTTCGGTTGCCACTTCACTTTCGTGCACTAACGAGTAGTAGAAACGAGATTTAAACGCGCCATCCACAAGCGCTTCATCCAAGCTCGCTTTCGTTGCAAAGTTGATGTAGTCAGAAATATTATCTAAATCGATACGGAACGTGCGCTCTAGTTCGAAATTGAGAAGACCGTTTTTAGGGTCAAAGTCCCACGAGATCAATCGTGGTGCGCCAATTTCATCAATGCCCTCGGTAATGCCATACAGATCTTCCATATTGAATTCTGCAATTTCGAGATCTTCAGGGCGAGGAGTGAAGTGGGTTTTCTTCTTGTAGTTTAGGCTTGCGTCTTCGTTGGTTTCTTCTTTGTTGGTGCAATCACCATGCGCGTCTTCTTGACAGCGATACGCCGCAAAGTCACCCGGAATCGTCAGCACTTGCGCGAAGTTAACGCCGTCGTCGTCTGCGACAAATTTCTCTTCACCGCAGTAGTTATTAGCATCTTTGCTTAGATGCGCGTCTGGGTAGTTTTTATCGTAACTGCGAACTTCCAGACCTTCTTTGGTAAAACAAAGCTCAACGTAACGAGGTGAACCTTGTAAGAATGGGAATTGGTTAAGAGCAAAGCGTGGAGCGGCACCAGTCGTCGGAACGTAAAACCAACGACCGTCTTTAAGATCTTTTACTGCGACTTCTTTTGCATCTCTTTCGACATAGTCATACGCCTGATCATCTGCGCCACAGCCTGCAAGTGCGGCCGTTATTGCTGACACCAGAGTCAATTTTTTAAACATTATTTGGATATCCTTAATTGTTGTAGTTTTCCTAGAAGGAGTAAGTCACTGTCACGATGTAAGACGCTTTCTCTTGGTCCAACAAATCGATGTTGCCCAAGGTGCCTCGCTCTGCATCTTGATAGAAACCCGTTGATGATGCCGCGAGTAGCAATGACCAGCTTTCATCAAACTCGTATGTGCCGTACAACGCCCCCTCATACTGCCAACTGCTTCTGCGCGTACCTTGATAACTGATGCTGTTACCACCTAACGCCGTAATCCCCACTGCGAACGATTCCCACGACTTTTCCGCAACAGCAAACAACGAGTAAGTCCACTCAGTCAGCGAGCGTCCACCCATGGTTTTGTATTCGTGGAAATTTTTTCTCAGTCTTGGCGAAACCGAAAAATCGACGCTCCAAGCTGAAAAAGAGATCGGCACATCTAAACGAACCGCGGTGTGCAGTTCATCTTTACGAGATGTTTCTGAAGTTGGAATGGTGAGCTGACCCGCAACGCCGATTTTCCCTGTATCTCCAAAGCGATATAGGTTCGTGTATTGCAAGCCCAACACCGAATCTGTCGCGTAGGTGCCGACTTCATCTTCTAGGGCACGATAGCCCCCCGTAGAAAAATAGGCTTTTGTGTCGCTCGAAAAGGAATAAACGAGATCGCCTCCCCACGAGAAATTGCGGACAGAACGGTAGTCGTCTTTATCGTAAATGTTTGTATCGTAAGATAGGTAAACGGCCCCACTAAACTTACAAACAATACAGGACGTATCTCCTTCATTTTGTGTAGATTCAGGCGTGCTAGTGCTATCAATTACACTCGTTTCCACCGCGAATGATGGCGCTGAAAACAGCGTACCCAACAACATTGCAAGCGGCGTCATCATCCACTTTGTTGTGTGCTGCATGTTTTGAAACTTCCATGAGAATTAAGTTCATTTGAATAAACTTAAAGACAAACAGATTATTGGGATGAAATTCCATAAAAATTCAGATAATCAACCCCAATAAACCTATCAACCATAAAATTACTCTTATGGTTAAATCCTTATTTAACTTTTTAATACTATTTATCTGAGTATTGTTGCGTTCTACTTTGCTTAAAAACGTACTTTAAAATGACTTTTTATAAATAAAGCCATACACCACAACATTAAAGAAGCAGCAAAGCAACGTCATTAAAACAAAAGTTAAAAGACAATTATTATCAACAACTTAAAATCAACAAAAACAGTTAAAATG
Source organism: Vibrio sp. 1641 (assembly GCF_033339995.1). Lineage (NCBI taxonomy): Bacteria > Pseudomonadati > Pseudomonadota > Gammaproteobacteria > Vibrionales > Vibrionaceae > Vibrio > Vibrio sp. 1641. The sequence goes on along the minus strand of NZ_JAWOVP010000002.1, from coordinate 78,039 downwards.
AATGAGTAAAAATGTATAAGTTAAAATACAATAAAAATACAAGAACATCATTCCGTTTAATTTTAGTCGTTATTGTATTGAGAGAGTTTAATTTTCAATTTCTAAAATTGGTGGGATACACATAAGAGAAATCATCAAAACCATCCGTTGTTAATAATGAATTTCGCATTTAAAACAAAAGATAGAAACAAGATCAAATTCATGTTTTCTAATATATCCATTCAACCTTTCACAAGTTTGAATAGAAAATCAAATCTTTAGTCAATCTAAAAACAAAAAAACATTCACCAAGTGAATACACAAAAGATAAATCAAAACTAAATAGCACATACGGTCAGCATATTTGTGAATTACTATTCATTAATTATTTTTTTATAAATTAAACGTTAATGTGACCAATTTCACACAATTGCGCTACATACAACATAAAGCAAACGAAATTTAAGTGTTTACTGACCCAAAACGTGTCGATAGAACAGAGTTTAAACATCGAGCTGAAACACGTATTTCCCACCAAAATTTATTATATATAGCAGTGAGTTATCTGTATCCAAGCGGTTAAAATGCGTACTGATGTGACTCATATTTGAGAGAGGAACACAAGAAGAGCAAAAGCACTAAAAGAGGATGATGCGACTTGAATAACCAGTGCTTCAAACCGCACTTATGAACTTATGCAGAGAAAGAAGGACTATCAGTTACTATTGAATGGTTTTATGACCACAGTTTTCGCAGATCAAATGACGTTCAAATTCATCCATAGAGGCAAGGAAGGCGCCGAATACTACACTTTTGAGAAAGCCAGCGATGAACTCTTTCTTTTTGCGATTTTTATCACCTTCAAAACCACTTTTTTTTCTAACTAACACCACGACATGATGCGTTTCTACCCCACATGTAGGGCACATGAGGACTTCTGTCTTGTTCGACATCTTAGACTCCTTGATGAATTATCCCTTTCTGCTGGCATGATTCTCTTACGCCTGTAAAGCGAGTCATCATGCCATCACTATCGATTCTTACTCTTCTTCGTTGAGACGACGAATCAACTTAGCTGGCGTGCCTCCGTATAGACAATCTGGCGGCACATCATGGTTGACTACCGAGTTCGCCGCAATAACCGAACGAGCGCCAACTGTTACACCTTGGTTAATGACGGAGTTACCGCCAATCCACACATCATCTTCAATCGTGATGGGTTTACAAAACGTTTCCCAACGTCGGCGACTGCGGTAATCAACAGAATGAGAAGCGGTATAAAATTGCACGCTCGGTCCAATGAGCACGTGGTTCCCGATGGTAATTTTGGCACCATCGAGCATGACCACGTTCATGTTGATAAAGGTTTCTTCACCTATTTCGATGGTCTTACCAAATTCACAATGAAAAGGGGACTGGACAATACAACGGCCTACCTTGCCAAATAGCTGCTTTTGCAATTCGTCGCGCTGACTTTCGTCGGTGTTATTATTAAGTGCTCTAAGTGCTTGAAGAGCATGGCTTCTAATGGCGTCAATTTCTTTGTCCATGCCATCAAAGACCTGGCCAGACATCATTTTTTCTAGTTCTGTCACTGGAAGACTCCTACAACCTGCAATTACTGCTTTCAGATTCTTCACAAGGTACGTGAACTGCGAAATAAAAAAAGAGAAAAGCCCGGACTTTTCTCTTTCCTGTTTTTATATTTTGTGGAGTCTGTCAACTTACACAATTTCCCAACTGTGGGTCATCTCAACACCTTCGCCTAGCATTAAGCAAACCGAGCAGTATTTTTCTAGCGAGTCAGCCGCCACTTTTGCTACGACTTCTGGGTCAAGCTCGTCACCTGACACTTCAAAGTGGATATTCACTTGCGTAAAGATACGCGGTGCGGTTTCACGACGCTCTGTGGTTAGCTTGGCATTAACTGACGAAACCTTTTGGCCTGCTGTTTTCAAACCATCAACAACATCGACAGAGCTACAGCCACCAGCAGCCATTAGTACCATTTCCATTGGGCTTGGTGCGGTTGCACCACCATTGCCATCCATCACTACGGAGTGGCCCGACTGAGATTGCCCAAGGAATTTAAAATCTTCTATCCATTTAACTTCAGCTTGCATGATTTACCTCATTTAGCATCGCTTATTCAAGGCATCGTTGCCCTTACTAGCGGTGTGTTTCTTGTCGATACTTTAGCTCTATCGCATAAAAGGGCAACGGAATTTTCAACATTACTGTAATTTTTTCGCTCGGTTACCTTTCTCTATACGTAACACTTTTTATTTAAGTAACACTTTCTACAAAAATAACGATGAGGTAGCTATGAAGAATATGTCTAAGTTATTGGCCGGTTTCTCCTTCGCACTTCCAGTCTTGTTTCTACTATTGAGTAAAACAGGTACCGCCGATACGATGGATAAGCTGAAGGCTTCAGAGAATACAAGAATCGCAACGCTAGCTGGCGGTTGTTTCTGGTGTACAGAATCGGATTTAGAGCAACTGCCCGGCGTAATCGATGTTGTATCAGGTTATTCAGGTGGTCATATTGAAAACCCGACTTACCGCCAAGTCTCTTCTGGTAAATCTGGTCATATTGAAGTGATTGAGGTGAAGTACGATCCTGCTGTCGTGAACTACGAGCAAGTGCTGGACTACTTCTTCCGTCATATCGACCCTACCGACGATAAAGGTTCATTTGTTGACCGTGGTCCTCAATACCGTCCAGCGATCTTCTACCATAATGCGGAGCAAAAGCAGATTGCTAAGCAGTTTATGATGGAAATCGACAAGGCGATGATCTATCCAAAACCGTTGAAAACAGAGCTGATCGAGTTTGAAAAGTTTTACCCTGCGGAGTCGTACCATCAGGATTACTACAAGAAGAGTAGCTTGAAGTACAAATACTACCGCTACGCATCAGGTCGCGATAAATATCTCGACGAAGTATTTGGTGAAGATCGAAAAGAAAGTCCTAAAACACTTCGACAGTTGATTGAAGAAAAAAAGCTGCTTTCGAAAGTGAAAGCGTACAGTAAACCTGCTCAGTCTGAAATCAAATCAAACTTAACAGAGCTACAGTATTACGTGACGCAAGAAGAAGGCACGGAGCGTCCGTTTGATAATGAATACTGGGACAACAAAGAAGCGGGAATTTATGTGGATATTGTGACCGGTGAACCGCTATTTTCTTCTACTGATAAATACAAATCTGGCACAGGTTGGCCAAGCTTTACTCGACCAATTAACCCGGGTTACATCGTGGAGAAAACCGATTATAAACTGCTCTACCCTAGAACGGAGATCCGCAGTAAGTTTGGTGATTCACACCTAGGTCATGTGTTTAAAGATGGTCCGAAGCCGACGGGATTACGCTATTGTATGAACTCTGCTGCGATGAAATTTGTACCTGTGAACAAGATGGCGAGTTTAGGCTACGGCGATTACCTGTACCTATTTGATAAGTAGTTTTAACCAAATTAGGAGTGAACATTCAGCGCGATGAAAGGTTTTAAATCCAACCTTCCCATGAAAGTCTGTCCGGTCTGTCAGCGCCCATTTTCTTGGAGAAAGAAGTGGGCGCGAAATTGGGAGGAAATCGTTTATTGTTCTGAGCGTTGCCGAAGAAATAAATCAACGAAAACGTAGGTCACTCCGACCCTCTCTGGAGTATGTTATTTCATTTGTATTAACGTTTGTACGCGTTTTCTTACCAAGGTAATAACGTCCCATCATAAGCCCAAAACGCCCCGCTATCTTGCGGGGTTGCTTTTTCTATCAAGCCTAATAAATCCTTAGCAACTCGCTCTGGCGTGAACAACTTTCCCTCTGGGACATTGGTTTGAAAAGGTGCCGACAAAGCGGTATCTGTGGTGCCAGGGTGAAGTGAAAGCACCGTGCCATGTTTGACCACTCTTTGCCATTCGATCGACATGGTTTTTAGGAACATGTTTAATGCGGCTTTCGATGCTCGATAGCTGTACCAACCACCTAACTGATTATCGCTAATGCTGCCAACTTTGGCCGAAATGGTCGCAAACTTGGGTGCAGTACTGCGCTTTAGCTTGGGCGTGAAGTATTTCGCCAACAGCAAACTTGGCAAAGTATTAACCGTGATGGTTTGCTGAAAGAAGTCTGCGTCGAGCGAGCTAAGATTCTTCTCAGGACCTTTCTCTTGGGTGTGCAACATACCAACACAGTTCACCAACCAATCGACGTGTTCAATCTGCTCACTGAACGCTTTTACCTGCTCGTCTTGCGATACATCCACTTGATGCCAAACGACATTTGGGTGTTGCCAATCTGGTTGCTGCTTACGATAAGTGGCATGCACGCGAGCTTGAGGAAACCGAGCTGCGGCTTCTCTCACCATCGCCAAACCAATTCCACCATTGCCACCGACGATGAGTATTTCCATCACAAGTTCTCCACGTTTTCTATGTAGTGCTCTGCGGTATCAAGAATCGCTTGGCGTTGTTGTTCTTCCATGTTGTCCCAAGAGCGGAAAATCATCCCGATTCGTGGATTGGCTGCGAGGCGCTTGTCGTGTTTGTTCATAAAGCGCCAATAAAGGCTGTTAAACGGACACGATCCTTCCCCACTCCTCGCCTTATTGTCGTAATAGCAACCCTTACAGTAGTCGCTCATTTTGTTGATGTAAGAACCACTCGCCGCGTAAGGTTTGGTGCCAACAATGCCGCCATCCGCAAACAATGCCATGCCACGTGTGTTCGGCATTTCGACCCATTCAATCGCATCAACATAGATACCGAGATACCACTCATCCACTTGATCTGGGTCGATCTCGGTTAGCAAGCAAAAGTTACCAGTGACCATCAATCGTTGGATGTGGTGTGCGTAGGCGTAATCGAGGGACTGCCCAATCGCATTGCGCATACAAGCCATTTTAGTTTCACCATTCCAGAAGAAATCTGGCAGCTTTCTTTCTGCGCCCAATTCGTTGTTTTTCGGGTAATGAGGCATGTTCGCCCAATAGACCCCTCGAATGTACTCTCGCCATCCTAAGATTTGGCGAATAAACCCTTCAACTTGAGAAATGTCGATGTCCGCGTTGGAATGAAATGCCTTGAGTGAAGCATCAATGACTTCTCTCGGGTGCAGTAATTTGCTGTTAAGCGAGAATGAAATTCGGCTGTGATACAAGCTCCACTTAGCGTCGTGCTGGCCTGTCATGGCATCTTGAAAACGTCCGAATAACGGCAGACAGACTTGGCAGAAATGCGCGAGTAAAGAGAGGCTTTGCGCGCGATTAATCGGCCACAACAAGTCCCCTTCGAGATTTCCGATGGTTTTGATGTCATGTCGTGCCAGCCGCTCAATAATGCCGTGGATGTCAGTACTGAACATCAAAGGTTGTGGCAGTTGTTCAATGTCTTTGGCTTTGAGCTTGTTACGATTATTGGCATCGTAATTCCATTTTCCGCCGACGGGCTTTCCGTCTTGCATCAAGATGTCGAAGCGCTTGCGCATACGGCGGTAAAAGTGCTCCATCATGATGTGTTTACCTTGAGGAAACTGCGATTCTATTTCCTCAAACGGCAACAAAAAATGTTCCGAGTCGACACAACGCGTCACGACCCCATCAAGCTTTAGTTTGGCTAACTGCTCCAGAAGACGGTATTCATCCGGGCGTTGATATTCAAACTTACTTGCACCAACTTCACTCGCGTAGTGTTGCAAGACTTGCTCAAGATCGTCGAAGGATTGTGTGTCATCCAACGTGAGGTGCAGAACTTGGTGACCTTCACTCTGACGCTCTTTCGCAAACTGTTCCATTGCGGAAAAGAACGCACACACTTTCTGAATATGATGCGTGACGTAAGTATTCTCTTGCTTGAGCTCCGCAATCAGGTAAAGCACTTGCTCATCCGGTTGCTGAAACCAAGAGTGCTCACTGTTAAGTTGATCGCCCAAGATCAATCGTACGGTTTCAAATTGCATTACGGTTTCTCCGATGACGAAGCTTTGTCACTGCTACCCATCACAATCGGCCAATCGACCATGTCTACACTATCCAAATGCGCGCCAGGACAACGACCTTGCCACCTATCGATGAACTCCATGTGCGGGTCGTACATTTCGGTTTGCTTTTCGAGGTTGAATTGTCGTGAACCACGCGGATCAGCACCAACGCCTGCTAAGTATTGCCAATTTCCCCAGTTTGATGCCACATCGTAATCGACCAGTTGTGACTCAAAGTACGCCGCGCCATAACGCCAATCGAGGCCAAGCTCATGCACCAAACAACTGGCAACTAACTGTCTGCCACGATTCGACATATAACCCGTTTCATTAAGTTGGTGCATACACGCATTGACGATAGGAAATGGCGTTTCACCTTTCTTCCATTGTTGAAAACGGTGCGCGTAAAAGCTGGTGAGTGGTGCTCGATTTTGGATGCCACCGAATCGGAAGAGCTGTCGCTTGTGTCGACGGGCATACCAATAAAAGTATTCACGCCAAAGCAGTTCGAAGTAAATCCAGTAGGTTGAATCATTTGCACCATTCTCCGCTTCATAACGTTTCAACATGGCATAAATAGTTTTCGGAGAAACGCACCCATGAGCTAACCAAGGAGAGAACTTGGTGGAGTAATCCATGCCATCTAAACCGTTGCGTGTTTGTTTGTATTCACTGGCTAGTGTGGAAGCAAAATACTGGCGACAATGTTCAAGCCCGCGGCTTTCTCCACCATGAAACGCAGCTTTTGCGTCAAAGTAATATGCAGTAACGGAAGGAAGATTCACACCTAAAGGAATTGGAGGTAACGAACGGATACTCTCGTGGGGCCGAGAGATGTCTAAACCTTCAACTTGCTTTCTAAACTGCGTGAAAGTGGTAGGCAGATTGCTCAAGTCAAATGGCAGTTGTTCTTCCCTTAACAGGGTCCGGATTGCTTGCTGTTTTATTTTTACATGAGAAGCGCCTTCAGCTACGCGATCTAACGCTTGTTGCTCATCCGAACCGGGAAAGGCGTCAGCATATATATGTGTGACGCCGAAGCGATTAACAGCATACTTGATTGCTTGATCGGGCGTTAGTTCAACCGCCCATAATCGCTGACCAAGGTGATTCAAAGATTGATTGAGTTCACTAAGCGATGAGTCGAGAAACTGCAATTTCGCGCGCCCGAAAGAGGCTTCCTGCGCAAAGTGATGCAAGTAAGGCGTCATTGAAGGGTAGCAATACAAGCAAATTAACTCGTCCATTTCTACACTGGCGCTTTTCAACAGTGGGTTGTCGTGCAATCGCAAGTCGTTCGTGAACCAATAAAGTCCTATTTTCTTTTTCAATTCGCACCCTCAGATGTTAATTCTTCGTCTACGAGTTCTTTTCACGGAGACCCTGACGTTAAGCCTTTTGATTTACTTGCTTTTATACGAAAACGAGAGTTTGACGATCATTAGGTTACTAACGTTTACACAGAATCCATTTGCTGGATATCTCAAAACACGCAATACCACCAAATGCCTGTACATGTTTCATACTGATATTTTATAAAATTCGAATCCAACGGTATTGATCACGATCTTAATCACTCATTTTCTATATAAACCATGCAAAAGTGATAAAAATTAAAGCGACATTAGTTAATATCCGTTAATCTAAGCCCAATCCCATTTTGCTAGTACCATCGCAGAAATGACCGACGAGTTTAAGAAATCAACCGCTAATTTAAAAAAAGCGGTCCCACTGATGATCAAAAACCATGTTGCTGCCACGCCAGCCAACTACGCGCTTTGGTATACCTACGTTGACAAGACCATTCCAGAACTCAACTTTGAGTTAGACATGGTGTTAGAAAACTACGGTATTTGCCCGCCAGCAACCAATAAACAGCTTTACAACAACTATGTGGCCAGCAAAGCAGAAACCAGCCTTGAAGATCTTAGAACCAATGTAGAAGTTCTGCTACACGAAGTATCCAGTTCAATGAGCGATACGATTTCAGATACTTCCTCCTTTTCTGAGATGGTAGACAAAAGCTTTAATAAACTGGAAAAAGTTGAGGACAATAGCCTAAGCATTGAAGAAGTGATGGTAGTGATTCGTCAACTTGTCGCAGAGTCACACGAAATTCGTCACTCAACAAAGTTTTTGAATAGCCAATTGACTAACGCGAGTGAAGAAATTTCTCGCCTCAAAAACCAACTGGCTGAAGTACAGCAAGATGCGTTGTTCGATGGTTTGTCAAACCTATACAACCGCCGAGCATTTGACAAAGATCTCTCTTCACTTATTGCATCAAATCAGGCAATGACCTTGATCATGCTTGATATCGATCATTTCAAATCATTTAACGACAATTACGGGCACCTTTTTGGCGATACAGTATTAAAAGCCATTGCCCGCCGGCTACAACAAAGTTGTCGAGATGGGATATGTGCGTACCGTTTTGGTGGTGAAGAATTCGCGTTAATTGTACCTAACAAATCTCTGCGAATTGCTCGCCAATATGCAGACACACTACGCCGGATGATAGAAAAACTGCGTATCAGAGATAAGCGCTCAGGCACACAAGTTCACAGCATTACCGCTTCTTTTGGGGTAGCAGAATTTGAGCCGGGTGATACGCCTGAAGCCTTAATCAATAAAGCCGATAAACAGCTTTATGAAGCAAAACAACTCGGTCGTAACCGCGTGATGCCAATTTAAATAAACTGACTAAGCGAAAACGACTTTTACGATGAAAAAGAAAACCCCGCGCTGTAAAGTGCGGGGGTTTTGTATCCAATCATGAGTATCTTAATCGACGCTGTAACAGTAACTTAGAATGTAGTCGTCACCATTTTTTGCGGTATATTCTTTATCTTCACTGCATGCCATCGGCTTACCTTTTTTGTCGCCTTTGATTAGACTTATCCAATGGCGCATCGCGGTTGGTGCATTGCCAGTTAGTTCAGGATGAAACGTCGTGCGAGTTTCTAATTGAATATCGTCAATGTCCACTAATTCCACGCAACCAGTGCCTTTGTGACAGCCAAACAGCACTTCTACATGATTGCCCGAATCATCTTTAAACAAAATCGACTTTGGATCTTCCTTTCCACCAGTGTACGCCACAAAATGTTTCGGGCTTTTCAGGCCGCTGTGTGTACCGTCTTTGAAATAAGCCAAAACATGGCGGTAATCAATCACGTAACTTGATACATCTTGGTGCGACCCGTTCTCCAATGGGAACATGCGGTCAAGGAGTTGCTTCGCTTTTACTTGTTTCTCACTCTGCTGCTCAGCACTTACCGCTTCGACGGCAAATACGGCTTCAGCGATAAATGGGCGTTGTTGTTGTTGCATCTCTTTTTTATCGAAGTTCAGCATATTCATCGTCATATCCTCGCACTTAAAAACTCGTCCTAGAGTAAAAACTTAAATCCTTTATTTAAGTTTCAGGCAATTCTGTGAAGTGGATGGTTAATTTCCTTGCCTGCTCATTATGTAGACTAGCGAAATATTGACTACAATTTCACAACAAAAATTTTACAATGTGAATTTTACAAAATGTCTGTGTCAAAAAGCCTTATTCGTCAGTCTCATTTTCTTGGTACGAAAATTCGTAACCTAAGAAAAAACAACCATTTAACGATGGAAGATTTGTCTGCCCGTTGTGTAAGAATTAATCCAGAGTACGCTCCTTCGGTTTCTTACCTTTCGATGATTGAGCGCGGCAAACGCGTACCGAGTATCGATATGCTCGAAGTGATCGCGGAAGTTTTTCAAAAAGATCCGGCGTGGTTTTTAGATGATGAACCCGAATTAGAAGCCATCACACCCAACAAAGGAAATCGTGGCGGGATTAGTGGCATGGCGTTGGAGCCGAGCTTCCTGTTTTCCAATGATATTCTTCAAATCGCGATACCAGAAATGCTCTCCCAAACAGGTATCACGGGGCGTCAATTCGCCCACTTACTGATCCGCGCACACCAAGAAAACCATCAAAACCATTTTCCTGATTTAGAGCGCGCCGCCGAAGAGGTCGGCTTGAAGCGGCTGAATCTATCTGTAGAAGATCTCGTAGACATTGCAAAGAGTATGGGATTGGATATCCGCTGGGTAGATCGAGCGCCACAAGATGTGATTGATGAACTGGGCGTCAGCGCCAAACAGTTGATTACGTCTTTCATGGAGCCACCTGGGACTATTTATCTCAATAAACGAATGCGTGACTATCCAACCCGATTGAAGTATGACTTGGCGGTATATATCGGCCATCGAGTGCTCCATAGCAGCGATGCAATGAATAACGTTTTATCTATCGGGCATCAAAACAATTGGGAGCAAATGGACAGCCCTGTGTCGAACTCTGAACTCAATTCGCAAGATATCCTGCAAGCTTGGCGTGATTTTGAGTCCAGCTTTTTTGCTGGTGCCTTGCTTTGCCCCAAAGTACCATTTCGTCAGTTGCTTGACCGTTCTGGTTACGAAATTGATGTTCACAAAAAGGCCGGCGTTTCTCCTTCCGTTGCAATGCGTCGCATGACGGTGGTCTCGCCTTACCCTCATTGGCACTATTTTGATGCCTATGGCCCCGGCAAGTTAAAAGCCGTGTATCGCGGAAATGGTATTCCATTGCCTTGGGGCAACATGCGCAAAGTGAACGACCCTTGCCAGCACTGGGCGGTATTCCGACGCCTTTCCCAGCCTTTGGATACCAGTTCAGCGCAAATTTCGATTTTAAATGTTGGCGACGAGCCACGTATCTACTGCTGCGAATCGGTCAACGTATTTGACCCTGCGGGGAATAATCGCGTGCTATGTGCCGGTATTGATCTTAACCCTGCCATTTCTGCACAAGGTGGCGATTCCGTTTCCATAGCGGAAGAACTTAAGTCCCTTTGTGTCGCTTCCGGCGGAAGTAGTGTTATTCCTCCCCACATCAAAAAAGACTTAACGACTATCGCTAAGATATTAAACATCAACTGGATAGAGCGCGGGATTCAAACCCAAGCAAGGTTAATCTGCTCCAGAGGGGCGGTTTGTCCAAGACAACCTAGTTGTTACAGCAAGTGCGGAGAAGCAGATGAGACGGGCAACGATGTGAATATCATCGGACTTTAGAAAGAAAAAACGCCAATCACAATAAACGTGATTGGCGGTATATACTTGTGAACAATTTGTATTCACTAACAACGTCAGTTGGCTAGGTGACCCTCGGCTTAATAAGGGTCACTCTAAGTAAAGCACGATGCGTGCCAACTTTAAAAAAGCCGTTTTTTAGTAGATCCAGATGCATATCGTTGCTTTATTAACCATTAATTTCGCAAACTGCATTTGCAAAATGCAACATTATGCAAATATGCCACTTAATGCACTGCTAATAACGACTCTCTCAGCAAAGTGTCTGTGAACATATGAAGTCACATATTCTTGCACCTCAATGATGATGAGATTTCGGACTCCCAACTTTACCATTCTTCTAACCCCTTATTGAAACTGGGTTCAGGCTCATCCGCCATGCTTTTGTTGATACATTCTCTCATCGGCTATTTTCATCATTTGCTCAGGAGATGACATTTGCGGGTCAAATATCGCGTACCCAATACTGGCTTTCAAATAGATAAGCGTTTCATCGTAAATGACGGGCGTCGAGCATAGCGCTAATCGAAGTTTTTGTAGAAGGGACTGAACATTTTCTTCCGTTCCTGGGTGATGAACTACAACTAAGAACTCATCACCGCCCATTCTGGCCACGATGTCTGATTTACGCAGAGAGCTTTTTACCCTTTCAGCCGTAGCGATTAAAACTTTGTCACCTGCGTCGTGACCATAGGTGTCGTTAATGTGTTTAAACCTATCTAGGTCAATATTAATTAAGGCGAAGCTATAACGCTTTTTATAACGTTTCGCTATTTCAAACTGCTGCTTGTAAAACTTCATAAAATAGCGACGGTTTGGTAAATGCGTGAGTTCATCGTGTAAAGCTCTGTCATCTGCAATGGTATACAGTCGATAAATGGCGAACAGCGCGAGGCTAAGTGCGAATATAATGGGATAGCCGATTACTCTAGCTAAATGCAACTGATGCCAAGAGATTTGGCGATCAGCTTTGCCTCCAGAGAAAACCACCATACTCCACCCACCATAAGGAAAATGAACCATCTCTTTTGCGTATGCCATGCCATTTAAACTTTGCGCGCCAAAGAAAGCATCACCAAATGAGCCACCGCTATCGTAACCACGGATCATTAAAGGGTAGCGATACGAGAAATCAATTACGCCGGTTTCTCTCATCAGAGCATCGAAATCAATCACCGCACTGATCACTCCCCAGTAGTCCTGATTCATTGGAGGATCAAGAAAAACAGGCACACGCACGATCAAACCTCGGCCACCTTGAATCAAAGTCACTGGCCCTGCGATGAAAATTTCTTGTACATCCTTGGCTTTTTGCACCTGTACCCACTGCTGTGGCACTGCGCGGTAATCAAGGCCGATTAGGCGCTCATTACCTTGGCGTGGAAATACATGACTAATTACATCATTTTTCGCGATACCGATGATTGTAATATGTTTACTTTTATTTAGGATTCGGTGAGCGGCGATACTCAATTCTTCTTCTTGATTTTTAGGAAGTAACGTAATGAGTGTCGCTAAAGTACTGGCTTTGTAGATATCCGCCATAAGTACCGCTTCCAAATTGGAACGGAGAATGGAAAGTTGTTCTTTGGCCTCAACTTGAACTCGCTCTTTGTGAAGCTCTTGCTGGTTTCGATTTAACAGCTCAATAACCCCAATACACAAAGCGAAAAAGGTGAGGAAGAACAATGCAAAATAGCATCGTTTTCTGGGTAAATAACGCATTTTCTCCCCACAACTCGTATACAACTACGAGATTTTTTATTTATTGTTAAAATTCTTATTATCACAAGAATAACCAATCATAATCAGAAAGGTAACAGTGATTGACAACTTTTATGTTTTAGGTGTGAGATGATGCATCAACAAGGCGATTTATTTGGCGGCGATCTATGGCAAGAAGTAGAAAGAGGAAAACTTTATTATGATCCTCAATTTCTTAACCATCTTGAGGCGGATAATTACTTTGACCAACTTCGAAAGACACTGCCATGGCACCAAGAACACATTACTATGTTCGGCAAGTCAGTACTTCAACCTCGCTTACAAGCGTGGCACGGTGATGCAGCATATACTTACTCAGGCTTAACCATGCAGCCTCACCCTTGGACTCCTGAGTTAACTCAGCTCAAAGTGCGTTGTGAATCAGTTGCTGATGTCACTTTTAATTCTGTTCTCGCTAACTTATATCGACACGGCCAAGACTCAATGGGCTGGCACCAAGATAATGAACCAGAGTTAGGGAGAAACCCTGTTATCGCATCTTTGAACTTAGGTGAAACACGTCGATTTTTGCTTAGAAATTTACATTGTAAAACTGAGATTGAATACGAGCTTTCTCATGGCTCCTTACTGATTATGGCTGGCGAGCTTCAGCATCACTGGAAGCACTGCGTACCAAAAACCGCGAAAACCAAAGATGAACGTATCAACCTGACTTTTAGGCAAATTTTCAACTATTGACTCAGCTTTTACATTCTCAATTAATATTGATGGTAGGTTTAGGTTCAGGACTTCATAGGGAATGGATTTATGCGTATTAAACCTCTTAGCTTAGCGGTCTTACTCTCTTGCTCACTTACCTTTGCTGCTCAGGCATCACAGGAAGACGTACCGCTTCTCGATAATACTCAATCAGCGCAGTTGATTCGTAGTACCTACGAACAAGAACTGTTCACTTTCCCGGCGTTTAAAGAGGGCCATTTTGGCTTACGCATGTACCGCCAAACATTAGATGAGAAATATCACGCTGCCATTTGGACCGACATGGCACAAGTAGCCAGCCGGTTAAACCAATTTGCTAATGAAGTTGTTGAACCAGAAGACATCATTCTCTATTCATCTCAAAGGCTGACCACGTATCAAGAGAAAGAAACCGAACGAGGGCAGCGACGCTATACCGTGACTAAACACCATCCTGAGTACCTTTATCTTGGTGTGGATTTGCTTGGCGCAATGGCAAGAGCAAACGAATATGGCCTAAAGCATAAACAAGACAAAACGCTGAGAAAAATTATTAGGCGCTACGATTTCTCGCGTTACGTTACGGACAAAGAGATGATAGAGGCATGGGCAGCTCAGCTTGCAAACCAAGTCTACTGGCTTCGTCAGCTAGGAGAGCAAGATGTGGTCGAGGAATTCACTCAAACCTTCCGTGACACCTACCCCGACGATAAAGATAAGATGCTTTCAGCTCAGCAGTATTGGAACAAACTCTATGGTATGACGCACATCATCTTTGCCGATTCACAGTATTATCAGGAGCGAGTAAGCGAGAAGAAACACCAATGGATTTATGATTACTTTCGCAACAATATCGACACTATCCTACTGCGCGCCAAAGAAGACGTGATTGCGGAAGTCGGCATTTCGTTTTTGTTAGCAGGCTTGGACCATGATCCGGTCGTAAAGAAAACTCGCCAAGCCATTCGTCATGCAATCAACGCAGAAAAAGGGATGATTCCGTCGGTCGACGGTAACTTTGATCTCAAGTACGGCGAACACCGTAACGTGCTAGCCATCATGCTGCTCGATTGGAAAGGGGTACATAAAGCGCCGACTTATCAAGAGCACCCAGAGGCTTTTAAATCGATACCTTACGGCTTAATGCCCAAGCCTTAGAATAACAAAACCCGCCATTTAGGCGGGTTTTGAGTGTGGATCTTCAATCTAAATTAGAGAGAGATAAAAATTCCCGCTAAGCAAGCACTCATCAGGTTAGCGAGTGTACCAGCAGCAACCGCTTTTAGGCCTAGACTTGCAACATCTTTGCGGCGCTCAGGTGCCATCACGCCGATAGAGCCCAACTGAATCGCAATTGAGCCAATGTTCGCAAAACCACACAACGCAAAAGTGATAATAATTTGAGTATGCTCAGACAGTGTCGCTTTGTGCTGCACAAAATCGATAAACGCAACAAACTCATTCATCACCACTTTCTGACCAATGTATGAACCCGCAGCTAGAATTTCGTGGCTTGGCACACCAATCAACCACGCTAGAGGTGCAAACAAATAACCAAAAATCGCTTGTAGCGTTACGCCAGAGAAACCAAGTATCTCACCCAAGTTTTCTAGCCCCGTGTTCACCATCGCGATAACACTCACGAAAGCGATAAGCATGGTACCAACAGCAACGGCAACTTTCATACCGCCCATGGCACCGCTTGCTAGCGCATCAATTACGTTGCTTTCTTCTGATTTATCTAGCTCAATATTGTTGTAATCGCTTGGCGTTTGACGCTCAGGAACGATGATTTTTGCCATCATCAAACTACCTGGTGCTGCCATAAAGCTTGCCGCGATCAAGTATTTGAGGTCGACCCCTAAACCAGCATAACCACCAAGCACACTGCCCGCCACTGAAGCCATACCACCAGCCATCACAGCAAACAGTTCAGAGCGAGTCATGTTAGAAAGAAATGGACGAATAAGAAGTGGTGACTCGCCTTGAGATAAGAAGATGTTCCCTGTTGCAACCAAAGACTCTGCTTTACTCGTACCCAAGAACTTCTGGATAGCGCCGCCAATAAATTGAATCACTTTTTGCATAATGCCCAAATAGTAAAGGGCGGAGATAAGAGCACTGAAGAAGATGATGATAGGAAGGACACGAATAGCGAAGATAAAGCCAGAAGAAGCGAGGTCACCAAAGAGGAATTTAATCCCTTCATCAGCAAAGCTGAGTAGCCCCGCGACACCATTACTTAAACTCGCCAGCGCCGCTTGACCCAACGGGAAATAGAGCACTAACGCAGCAAACCCCATTTGTAGCATCAAGGCGCGAGATACAGTTTTCCAATTAATGGAAGAACGACCCTCAGAAAGTAGGAAAGCACAACCTAGCAGTGCAACAATACCAAATAGACTAAATAGAACACTCATGAGCTGGACCTACTAAACGTTGAAAAAGAAAAAAGAGCCAAAGGAATTGGCAGAAGAAAGGGACAACGCAGCGAGCGATAACTCACTTTTAGATCCAGAATGTAGACAGAACGAATAGTTCGACATCTTATTTTTACCTTATACAAGCAATTGAACGTAGCTGGTCCGGTCCGTGGGGTCATTCACTGCTGGCGAGCATGTTGCTTGGCCTGCTCCATGTGACGGCTTGTATGGGTAAGGGTCCTGAACAACTAAACCCTAATTCCCGCTTAAACGGGACGCAAGTATAGCCAACAAAAAGAGATATTCATCACATTTATTTACGCAAACGTTCAAGCGTTCAAAATTTAGGCAAAAGCACTCTTTTGTCGTCATACTATTAATAAAAGTAAGGGCATAAGGATAGGCGTTGATGGTAAAAAACATAAAAGTGACCAATAAATATGCAATCAAACTCGAAAGAGCCAAAATTCGTCATTTTGCTCTCGCCAACAGGTGGATTTTGGTTATAATTCGCGTTGCTTCTTTCGAGGCCTCTGAGTATTCAGAGCATCATGATGCCGAGATGGTGAAATTGGTAGACACGCTAGCATGAGGTGCTAGTGCCTTTGGTGTGAGGGTTCGAGTCCCTCTCTCGGCACCATTATCCTTCTTCCCTAATTTTGTTCGAGTGTAATGCAAAGTTCTAAGCAGGCAAGACAGTCTACAGATGCTAATCAACTTCTGAGTGAGCTTGCGGTTCACGCTTTATTACACCTGCACTTTAAAATTCACGCGTCCTCGCATGGCCTCTCCCTTAAAGAACGTAATGACTTACTTCAGAAATGGCTGAAACCAAAACTGAAGAGTAATCGCTATAAGCTGATTAAAAAGCCGTTAAAGTCTTTGACTCAGCAGGCAAAAGGTGAGAACGGAAATCTGGAAGCATTACTCGAGCGCTGCGTCGGTGCAGACAAACCCAGCAACCCTCAACCCGATCTAGATAGCTACTTGCTGCTGATCAACGAGATTGAGAAGAAACTGGGGACTACCGTGTTATTATCTCGACCGGAAGACGTCGACTTATCTCACGACCAACACGGCTGTTTGCTGTGTGTGCTTTCTGAGAACTTAAATCAGCACTTCGATGATAATAACGCCCTAATAGCTCCTATTTCGATGCTGTTCCGCGGACCAATGAGTCAACGCTCACTTTTCCTTGGCAGCATTTACGCCAGTGGTACCTTCAATTATGAAGTGCAGTATCAAGACGACCAGTTCGTTCGCATCACGTTAGAGTTAGCCTAACTGTAACGCTAAGAAATAAACGAATCGAAAAAGGCCGCGAAACTCGCGGCCTTTTGATTATCTAGATTTAAACTTGAGTTAATCGATCTCTTTAAATCGAGCAGTAAAGTGGCGCAGCACTGGTGGCTCGTACTCGAAAGTGAGCCCTTTTAACTCATGTGCACGATTTTTCAGTTCGATAATCGCATCCGCAATGTAATCCATATGATCGTTTGTGTAGACACGACGTGGAATGGTCAAACGCATCAACTCAAGCTCTGACGCTTTTTGTTTACCCGTTTCCGGATCTCGACCAAGCAGCAACGATCCTATCTCTACTGCTCGAATACCCGCTTCCAAGTACAAAGCATTACACAATACCTGCGCAGGAAACTGATCAGCTGGAATATGTGGCAAAATCTTAGCGGCATCCACAAACACCGCATGACCACCCGTTGGGTATTGAATCGGAATACCGCCTTCACGTAAGCGCTCACCTAAGTATTGAACTTGGCTAATTCTATAGTGAAGAAAATCCTCATCCGCGGCTTCATACAAACCGCGAGCGAGCGCTTCCATATCACGCCCAGCCATGCCGCCGTATGTTACAAATCCTTCCATGGGTACGCAGCGCGTCTGCACCGCCTGGAACAACTCCTTATGATCACGAATACAACACATGCCACCAATGTTTACCATCGGGTCTTTCTTAGCTGACATGGTGAGCATATCACCGTACTGGTACATCTCACGGATGATTTCCAGAATCGATTTATTCTCGTAACCCGCTTCACGCTGCTTGATAAAGTAGGCGTTCTCACAGTAACGAGCCGAGTCAATCACCACTGGAATATCGTACTTGGTTGCAATCTCGTACACACTGCGCATGTTTTCCATCGACACAGGCTGACCACCGGAGCTATTACAAGTAATCGTGGTGATAATTGCACAAATGTTATGCGAACCGTGCGCTTCAATTGTTGCCACCAGCTTATCGATATCAAAATTGCCCTTCCAATCATAAGGCGTAGTGGTGTCGAATGCTTCTTCCGTTACCACGTTAATCGCTTTACCGCCATTGAGTTCAATGTGACCCGCTGTGGTATCAAAATGGTAGTTCGAGATAAATACTGGCGTTTCGCCACCACGCACCTGACGCATACGCTCAATCAAAGCTGGGAACAAAATTTGCTCGGCACCACGCCCTTGGTGTGCAGGCACGGTGAGCTTATAACCGAAGAAGTGCTCCACTGCATCACACAGGTTGTAGTAATTTCGACTCCCCGCATAGGATTCATCCCCCATCATGATGCCAGCCCACTGATTATCACTCATGGCACCAGTGCCAGAGTCAGTCAGCAAATCGATATAAACATCATCACTACGAAGAAGAAATGGATTATAGCCCGCTTCTTTTAACGCGACTTCACGGTCTGCCAAAGTCGTCATTTTGATTGGCTCAACCATTTTGATACGGAAAGGTTCTGGAATACGTTTCATTGTTAATTTCCTTATACGCATTGCCCTACGCAGTTTCACGTAAGACTAAAAAACAAATAGATAGAATGCTTTTCAATGCGATTGCATTGAGGAAATCAACGAGAAGAGATTTTACTAAGAAGAGACAAGCAGTAGTCTAGGTTATACCAGAACGACAGCACCAAACGGCTATCGAGAATATCCTTTATTCTCATCGTCTTCGTCCTCCTGATAAAAATAAAAAGTCAGAAACCCCATGTCTCTGACCTTTTCAATATAGTGCAGTTTTCAATCAATTTTCAGTGAGGTCACCCTCATTTTAAGAAGGTCTCGCCCTTTTCATTCTGCGTTTGATATTACTTTCTTTGACTAGGTAATCGAAAAGTGGCGCGAATAAGTTAGCAAATAGAATAGCTAACATGATGCCTTCTGGATAAGCCGGGTTCAGCACTCGGATAAAAATCGTCATCACGCCGATTAATAGTCCGTATGCCCATTTCCCGTTATTGGTAAAAGCTGCCGAGACAGGGTCTGTCGCCATGAAGAAGGTACCAAACGCAACCCCACCAATCACGAAG
Organism: Vibrio sp. 1641; assembly: GCF_033339995.1. NCBI lineage: Bacteria > Pseudomonadati > Pseudomonadota > Gammaproteobacteria > Vibrionales > Vibrionaceae > Vibrio > Vibrio sp. 1641. The sequence continues at coordinate 58,760 of NZ_JAWOVP010000002.1, read as the reverse complement.
TGCCAGTAGAACGGCATGGAGAACATGGGGTTAGAGTCTGAACCGATCGCATTCAATAGTAATGAAGCTCCGATTAAACCGACCAACACGCCCGCAACAATTCTCCACGATGCAATCTTCATAAAGATGAGAACCAAGCCTGTTAGTGCGATCAACAACGTGGAGACTTCACCCATCGAGCCTGGTAAATTACCAACAAAAGCATCTCCCCATGAAATTGGCTCTCCCGTCATATTATTTATCAAAGCACTTTGCCCTCCTTCATACCATTGGCTGAGTGGAGTAGCGCCAGAGTAACCATCAGCCGCGACCCACACGGCACCACCGGACATGTTGGCAGGATAGGCAAAGTATAAGAACGCGCGCCCTGCTAAAGCTGGATTTAGGAAGTTTCGTCCAGTACCACCAAAAATCTCCTTCGCCACAACAATACCGAAAGTGATACCTAAAGCCGCTTGCCATAGTGGAATTGTCGGAGGAAGGATCAGCGCAAAGAGTATAGAGCTGACAAAAAAGCCTTCATTTACCTCATGCTTTCGCACAATAGCAAACAGAACTTCCCAGAAACCACCAACGATAAACACCGTCGCATAAACTGGAAGAAAGTAAGTAGCACCAAGCCACATTTTACTTCCCCACCCCGCTTGTGAAACCGCATCTAACGAGCCCCATACCCAACTCAGTTGCCATGAAGAAACAAGCGCTTGCTGAGCTGAGGCTTGATCCATTCCATACAACAAGGCATCACTCGCTTGCTGGCCTATGTTGTACATACCCCAGAACATGACAGGGAAGACCGCCAGCCACACCATGATCATAATACGTTTTAAATCGATGCTATCTCGAACGTGAGTCATGCCCTGGTTTACCTTACCAGGCGTGTAAAAAATGGTTTCGACAGCTTCGAAAAGTGGGTAGAACTTGTGATACTTCCCACCTGGACCAAACTTAGGTGTCGCTTTCTCAAAGTAATGTTTAAGGCTCATAACGCTCCTCCTTTATCTAAAAGATGGTACGCACATGTGTAAAAAGCGATCGTTTTTTAATCTCTTCGTCTTCCTTCTTCGTATTTCACCTTGTTCGCCACTCTTCTGTCTCCTCTTTAAATCCGGCGAACAGTTTATCCAACGAAAAAGGGACCGCTCATGGACACACTCGCCATTGACCTAGCTAGATTCCAATTTGCCTTTACTGTCTCTTTCCACATTATTTTTCCAGCTTTTACGATTGGTTTGGCAAGTTATCTCGCTGTATTAGAGGGCTTGTACTTAAAAACGGGCAACAAACAGTACATGCAAATCTATAAGTACTGGCTCAAAATCTTTGCCATCAGTTTTGGTATGGGTGTGGTGAGTGGCATCGTGTTGAGCTATCAATTCGGTACTAACTGGAGCGTGTTTGCCGACAAAACAGGCCCAATCCTGGGCCCGCTAATGGGTTATGAAGTTTTTACTGCGTTTTTCCTCGAAGCGGGGTTTTTAGGCGTGATGCTTTTCGGTATGGATAAGGTGGGTAAGAAGCTTCACTTCGCCGCGACTTGTATTGTTGCATTCGGGACGTTTTTGTCTGCGTTTTGGATACTTTCGGTTAATAGTTGGATGCAAACACCAGCGGGCTACAGTATCAACGAAGCCGGACAGTTTATCCCAGAAGACTGGTGGGCGATTGTCTTCAACCCTTCCTTCCCTTACCGGCTCGTTCATATGTTGCTCGCCGCTTACCTTACTACTGCCTTTGTTGTAGCCGGCGTTGCCGCTTATCACTTACTAAAAGCAAACCATAACCCTCTAGCCAGAATTATGTTCTCGATGGCAATTTGGATGGCTGCCATCGTGACACCAATTCAAATCGTTGCTGGAGACATGCATGGTTTAAACACCCTTGAACATCAACCCGCCAAAGTCGCCGCGATGGAAGGGCACTATGAGTCTCACCAAGGCGCGCCATTGATCCTCTTCGGTATCCCTAACGATGAAGAAAAACGCATGGAATACGCACTGGAAATCCCCAAACTCGGTAGTTTGATTTTAACTCATGACCTCAACGGTGAAGTGAAGGGATTAGATGCTTTTCCAGAGGAGGAACACCCTCCTGTCTCTATCGTTTTCTGGTCTTTCCGAGTCATGGTCGCGCTTGGTTTTGGCATGCTTGTTATTGGTTTGTGGAGCCTTTGGCTAAGAAAACGTCGCAAACTTTTTGATTCGAGGGCACTTCAACGTATTTGTGTGCTGTTTGCCCCAGCGGGGTTCATTGCAGTTTTAGCAGGCTGGATAACTACCGAAGTAGGTCGACAGCCTTACACCGTATACGGTCTTTTAACCACAGCCAATTCGGCATCGCCTATTGATGCCGCCGCGGTGAGCGTCTCCCTGACGGCGTTCATCGTGGTTTACTTTGTGGTTTTTGGAGCTGGCTTCTTCTATCTCCTACGTTTGATGCGCAAGTCTCCAACTCGATATGAAGAAGGTCTAGATAGCCGACTTCCTGATGGCACGAAAACTGATGCCATCACACATTCTAACCATCTAACCTAGGAGCTAACTCATGGATTACGCATTAATTTGGTACGCTTTGATTGGGCTCGCCGTTCTGATTTATGTCGTGTTAGATGGCTTTGATCTCGGTATTGGTATCCTATTCCTCAGCGCTAATGACGATGAAGAGCGCGACATGATGATGAACAGCATCGCTCCTGTTTGGGATGGGAATGAAACTTGGCTAGTTCTTGGCGGAGGTGGGCTTTTTGCCGTGTTCCCCCTCGCCTACGCGGTCATTATGCCAGCACTCTATGCTCCTCTGATTTTAATGCTGCTCGGATTAATTCTGCGCGGGGTTTCTTTTGAGTATCGCTTCCGAACACAACGCGGAAAGTTTTTATGGGATAGCGCTTTTTTCATTGGTTCACTCACCGCAGCATTGATGCAAGGCATTATGCTCGGAACCCTGCTCCAAGGTATAGAGGTTAGTGAACGAGCATACGCAGGTGGATGGTTTGATTGGCTTTCACCATTTAGCGTATTTTGTGGCTTGGCGCTTGTTTGTGCTTATATTCTGCTCGGTTCATGCTGGTTATTAATCAAGCTTCCAGAAGAGCTGATGGGGCGCTATTACGTGGTCGCGCGACGATGGGGGCTAGCGATGGTAGCCTGTATATTCATCGCCAGTTTGTGGCTGCCATTGAGCCAAAATATCGTATTTGAACGTTGGTTCTCATTACCAAACTCGCTACTGTTTTTCATATTACCAATTATTGCAGCGGCACTTATTTGGCAGCTATTCAAAGCCTTACTCGACCACAAAGCCGTCCGAGCCTACGTTCTTGCGATCGGCCTGTTTCTTGTGTCCGCGATGGGTTTCGGTGTCAGTACATTCCCTTACTTGGTCCCATTCGCACTCACTTATCAAGACGTCGCCGCGCCAGATAAGAGTTTGGCATTTTTACTTGCCGGTGCGGTGGTATTACTTCCTCTGATCATAGCCTACACGGCTTATTCGTACTGGGTTTTCCGCGGCAAGATGAAACGTGGAGAAGGATATCACTGATGAAACTAAAACCCATTTTGTGGTTCATTGGCATTTGGCTGGTAAGCGTGGTCGCCTTGTTTATCATCAGTTCGTTGATACGAACTGCGATATTGTAGGCCCAGAGTCGACTGCACCACATCTGAAGCCATTGAGGTCTATACTCAAGCAAGAGTAAAACAACGGAGTGTTTTTATGACCTTAAAGCGGTTTCTGGTAACTTTGATTCCTTTGACGGTTCCACTGTTTTCACCAAATGCATTGGCCGTAGACAAGCAGATGTCATCCGCCATGAAAAGTAAAATTCGGTCTATTTGCTCCGCAACAGACGAGCAGGGTCATTGGCAACTTGCTGAAGCAACTCCTGACGCAAGACGCTCACTCAACATGGTGCTTTATCAAATGAATGCCGATGATAAATTGAAAGCAATTCATGAGGTGAGAACCAAAATGGTCGGCGGCACCCATTATGCGTTTGAGTTCGAGTTGCAAGATGGTCAAGTCTGGAATGCAATTGTATTGCACAGTGCCCGAGGCGATTACATGATAGAAAGACACGCAAAGAAAGGGGAACTCTGCCCTAAAGATGGCGACTCCTAATCCCCAGATTCAAATAAAACAAAGGCGACAGTTACGTCGCCTTTGTTTTATACCGTTTTCGCTTCTATCTTCTCATTCACTTTATCGCAAATGTACTCTCCAATAGGCATTGCAGATGTCGCTGCAGGAGAGGGGGCGTTGCAAACGTGTAAGCTTCTTGCGCTCTCGGCAAACAAGAAGTCATGAACCAAGGTTCCGTCGGATAACACTGCTTGCGCACGAATACCCGCAGGATATGGTTTGAGATCTTCTACCTTGATGCTTGGGCAATATTTGTTGACCAACTTGAGATAGCCCGGCTTCCACCACGAGTTCTTAAACTCAGCCAATCCGGTTTTTAGATGCTTTTGTGTCACCTTCCAAAAGCCGGAGAAACTGAGCATTTGCATGGTATCTTGCAAGCTGAAGTTAACCTTGTCATACCCTTCTCGCTTCCAGCCTTGCACCGCATTTGGACCTACGGTCACACTGCCATCAATCATGCGAGTCAGATGGACGCCCAAGAATGGCAAGTCAGGGTCGGGAATTGGATAAATAAGATGATTCACCACTTGGTCGTGTTTGCTATCTAAGCGGTAGTATTCACCACGATAAGGGATGACCTGAAAGTCAGTTGGAATACCCATCATCTTAGTCATGCGATCCGCCATCAAGCCGCTGCAAGTAACCAAGAACTTGGTATTAAGTTGCATGGTTTGCCCGTCTGAAATGCAGGTCAGTTGAACTTCTTCATCCTTCTCTTCGGCAGCCACCACTTTGGTTCTCAGACTGATTTGACCGCCAAGCTTTTTAAACTCTTCCGCCATCTGCTCTGTGACCAAACGATAATCGACAATACTGGTGGTTTTGACATAAATCGCACCCAAGCCTGTGATGTTTGGCTCAGCCAGTTTGAGTTGAACTTCATCGAGTAGCTTTACGTCGATGCCGTTGACATGGCAGCGCTCATAGAGGGCATTCATGCGTTCGACTTCTTGCTCATTAGTCGCAACCAACAACTTGCCACAGTTCTCCACCGGAATATCGTGCTCAGCACAGAACGAAATGGTTCGCTCTACCCCACGCTTACAAAAGTCGGCTTTTAAGCTGCCCGGAGCATAGTACACCCCAGCATGAATCACACCGCTATTGTGTCCGGTTTGGTGCTTGGCAAAACCGGACTCTTTCTCAACCAATAAAATGGATTTGTCTGGGTGACGTTGTTGCAGTTGCCATGCTGTCGATACGCCGACGATACCGCCACCGACAATAATGTAGTCATAGATTGATTTCATACGACCTCTTATAAAACCGATAGTTGAGATTGTTGCAATTTGAACTTGCGACCACTGTAAATGAACACCGCGACAAATACCGCGCAGCTTGCCACACGAACCAACATTGGGATGTCGTGCCAAACCAGCAATGTACCCACCACTACCAACAAGAGACGCGTTAGAATGTTTAGAGGACCTTCCAAGTAACCTTCAATCGCACCAATCAATGCATAGGTACCGATGATGGCAAAGAAGCCTACAGTAATCACTGACGTTACATCCCAACTTACTAAGCCTGTGTAAGCAATCAACAGCGGTACAAGATACAAACCTTTGGCGATTTTCCACGCCATCAAACCAGTGCGCATTGGGGGTGTTTTCGCGATAGTTGCCGCAGCGAATGCGGTCAAACACACTGGAGGCGTAACGTTACTGTCTTGCGATAACCAGAAAATGATGAGGTGAGCAGCCAGCAATGCCAAACCTACCGCTTCCATACCCAGGCTTTGCTCCAGTAGAGTTTCCATAAAGTCCGCAGGTACTAGCGCCACCATTTCTTTCGCGGTTTCCAACGCCATTGGCGCATTAAGCAGTTCCAGCTTTTCTGGCGCCGCCAACATAAAGATGGCTTTTGCTTGTTCTGGCAATTGACCCGACACCATCAATTCAAGCAATTGGTTTTCCGCAATCAACTTGTAAAGCGCAGGGGCAGACAGTGTGCCCAACACAATATACGCCGCTGTAACAGGTAAACCCATCCCCAAAACAAGAGAAGCGAGCGCAATCAGAACGATCATGATGAACAAGTCGCCATTCGCCCAACCGTCGATCATCAGTGAGAACGTGTTTCCGATACCCGTTGTGCTGATCACATTGATCACCAAACCAATACCCACCAGCAATACAGCGGTTGTCGCCATGTTTTTCGCGCCTTGCGAAAGTGCTTCGATGATCGCTTTTGGTCCCATCTTATGATCTTTCGAAAACCAAGACGCCACCACCACTGAAATGATCGACAAGCCCGCAGCGTAAGTTGGCGTAAAGCCTTGAACCAACAAAGTGACCAATACCGCCAGTGGGATAAGGTTGTGCCAACCGCTGATCAACACTTTCAGTAGAGATTCATCGCTGGTCGTGATTTTTTGAACGCCGCTGCGTTTGGCTTCGATACGCACAAAGAACGCCACAGACAAGAAATAGATAAGAGCAGGAATGAAAGAAACGGCAATAATATCAACATAAGGAATTTGCGTGTAAGACGCCATGATGAAAGCACCCGCTCCCATCACAGGTGGCATCAACTGACCACCTGTCGACGCTGCAGCCTCAACACCCGCCGCAAAGCGCGAAGGGAAACCTGCTTTTTGCATTAAAGGAATACTGATAACACCAGTGGAAACCGTATTTGCCACACTAGAGCCCGATACTGAGCCCATCAAACCGGAGCCAATCACCGCAATAAAACCGGGACCACCGATGATTTTGCCAGCCGCAGCACGTGCCACATTGATGATATAATCACCGACACCAGAGCGAACAAGAAACGCACCAAACAGAATGAACATAAATACAAAAGTCCAACTGATGCGCGAGATAGAACCAAACATGCCCTCAGAAGAATAGAAGCTGCGGTAGAGCAAGGTTTCCATGCTCAAACCCGGGAAATGGAAAATACCTGTCGCCCACTTACCCCAAAGCACAACGTAGCTTAAACACACCACAATCAGCACTGGAATAAACCAACCCATGGTGCGTCGGATCAGCTCAATCACGATCAAAATTGCCATGATGGCGAAGACCCAATCGCTGGTCACGAACTTCACACCGCGTTCATATAGCGCATCTTCGGCATAGGGAATGTAGAGCAAACACGCGACCGCGCCCATAGCAATCAACACATCGATGCTGAGTGCAATCTTACTCTGCTTGAGAGAGATATGAGCCGGATACCAAAGCGCACAAATCACCGCAAAGCCAGCAAAGTGGGTCGCGGAAATCCATAACTCTGGTAACGTCGATAAGGTATTAAACCAAATGTGCAAAGCAGACAACACCACGCCAAACACAGTGATTGTAGTGGTTACCCACGGAAAATCAGTGCGCGTGGGCAGCTCAAACTTCTGCAATTCCTTTTCTATTGAGTCGCTCATCTCATACTCCAAGCTCTGGCGGCTTTTTCCATCTTAGAAATCGGTAGGGATAAAATGCCCCGAGCCGAAACTCGGGGCGAAGTTGGCGTTATTTCGCCATTAGGTCTGATGGGATTTCGATGCCCATTTCTTTGTAGTAACGCACCGCACCTGGGTGAAGAGGCACTGGCAAGCCAGCGATCGCTTTCTCAATCGCCATTGCTTTTGTTGCTTTGTGGATGCCTTGTAGGAAAGGCAGGTTCTCGTAGATCGCTTTGGTTAGCTGGTAAACGTCTTCTTCCGAGATATCTTCACGAACTGCCAAGAAGTTAGGCTGTGCAATGGTGGTGATCGGCTTATCTAGACCCGGGTACGTGTTCGCTGGGATCTCGTACTTCGTCCATAGGTTGTAATTGCCGTTCGCCTCTTTGATTTGTTCGTCAGTAAACGAAAGAATCGAAATGTCTTTACCCAACGCAGCAAAAGCTTGAGTGACCGCACCAACAGGTACACCCGCAGGCGTGTTCATGCCGTCAATGGTGCCGTTTTGAAGTGCGCTCGCACTGCCGCCGTAACCCATGTAAGCAAGATTGAATTTATCAGGGTCGACCTTCAGACCTTTCATGATTTGGCGACCAGAGTTCTCAGTACCTGAGTTCTTCTTACCGATAGAGAACTTCTTGCCATCTAGGTTGTTCAGATCAGTCACTGTGCCCGTTTTTGCTAGGTCAGAGCGAACAATAAAGTGCTCAACGTTTTGCCAAAGCATAGAGACTGAGCGCAGTTGTTCTTGGCGACCGCTCTTCTCATAAGGACCTTCACCAGACCAAGCCCACGCACCGTAAAGACCTTGTAGAATCGCGAACTGTGCTTCGTTTTCATTCAGCAGTTTAACGTTTTCACCAGAGCCCGCAGAGCTGATTGCAGAAAGGGAGAAGTGGTGCTTTGGTGCCAACTTCACTTTGCTTAACGTCGCCAACGCTACGCCCACAGGGTAGTAAGTACCACCTGTCGATGCCGTTGCAAGAATATAGCTACGATCTTCTGCCGCAGCGTTAGCAGCAATACCAAAAGAAGTCACAGCGACAGCCAAAGCTTTTACCAGCTTATTCATTTTCATTATTACTCTCCGTGTAGTCGTTTCACATTGGGGATTTACATCATGTTAAACCTTTATTAACAACACATTCCCTAGAGCAATTGAAATGCCAACTTTTAGCCCTTTGTATTTATTGAACTAAGTACTGAAAGACATCAAAAATGAGCAAAATCATGCTGATTTGATAGCAAAGTAATGAGCAAGATCTTGCTCATTGAAGAGGAGAAGGTTGCACGCCTAGAACGCAAAAGGTTAATAAAATGTGATCAAGACAAAATAAATGCACGATTCACTAATAAGCAATATTTTGCCGATGCAATTTTGGATTGAATTGCAACTAATGAGCGTCTTAACAATAAGAAGAAAAAGCGCATCATTCTAAACTGCTCAATTTATCAGCTGAGGTTTATAGCCTAAACGACTACAAATAGCACAAAAATACAGCAAAGAAAGCCATGTTACAAAAATGAAAAGTCATTTATTCTAATTTTTAATTTAAAAAGCAGCTCGATCCACCAGTTAAGAAATAAACATTGACCGTATCAACTTATTTTCTACTTCGGGGTTGTGCCAATGGCCCTATGTTCGTTAGTGTAACAACACGCCAAGGCAAACGTATTCCTTGGTATTTTTTCGTCTTTAAGGATCACCCATGTCAGCAACTGCGCAATTACAATTCGCTTTAAAACGCCCATCTGGCGTTGCTGCTGCGATCCTCCTGCTCTCTCTGGAACTGATTCAGAGCTGACAGGCTATATCTAAACTTTCTGTCAGCTTGAGAAGAAGCTGACGGGAACACCACATACTCCTCCCATTCCTTTCAGTTTCTTCCAAGCGAAACATAAGAGGAATAACAATGTTAAGCGCACGCAATATCGCCGCTTTGGGCTTCATGACTTTCGCCATGTACTTAGGCGCGGGTAACCTGATCTTCCCTCCATTTTTGGGTTACCAAGCAGGTGAAAACTTTCTGAGCGGGATGTCTGGCTTCCTCTTAACGGGCGTAGGCCTGCCTGCAATGGCATTGGTGATGGTGGCTATAGTAAACGGTTCAGACAAACTAACCGCCGCCCTACCTAAACCTTTGGCGACCAGTTTTTGGGTGATGGTATTTATTGTGATTGGTCCTGCGTTCGTGATCCCACGTGCGATTACCGTAGCTTACCAATTTAGCTTTGCACCAATGTTTGGTGATGCCGCTTTGGTGCCTTTCACTATTGCCTTCTGTGCTATCACCATTCTATTTGCCCTATATCCGGGTAAGTTGGTCGACAACCTAGGCAAGATCTTAACGCCTGCATTGATGGCGATCTTAATCATCATGTCTGTGACGGCTTTGGTTTCTCCTGCAGGCGAGCTAACTGCCGCAACGGGACCATACGTATCTGGCGCATTTGCTGAAGGCTTGACCCAAGGCTACATGACCATGGATGCGCTAGGTTCTATCGGTTTTGGTTGGATCATCTTCCGTGCGATTCGCAGCATGGGTGTAGATTGCCCGAAAGCGACCGCAAAATACACGCTAATTGCAGCTTTGATGTACGCGGTTGCCATGGCATTTGTTTACATCTCATTGGCTTACATTGGTTCGACAAGCTCATACTTGGGTTCTGAGTTCAGCAATGGTGGCGACATTTTAACGGCATTCACCTTCAGCCACTTCGGCGCATTTGGCTCACTATTACTAGGTGCCGTGATGGTATTGGCGTGTTTGACTACTGCTATCGGCGTAACCACAGCAGGCAGTGAGTTTTACGACAACACTTTCAGCAAAGTGAACTACAAAGGCTGCGTTATCACGACCATGGTATTGGCTGGTTTGATCGCCAACGTAGGTCTAGAGCAACTATTGGCTATCACATTACCAGCGGTTGTGGCGCTTCACCCAGTAGCGATTGCGTTGATGATCATGGCACCGGTGCGCGACAAGATGTCGCAAATCATGGTCGTCGCAACCGCGTTCACTGCTCTAATGTTTGGTTGTGTTGATGCGCTGCACATCCTAGGTTACATGCCAAGTTCCACTGATGAGTGGATGGGTAATTACATGCCTCTGTACAATGACTTTGCTAGCTGGATTGTGCCTAGCGTATTTATGATGATTGTTGGTCTGCTGTTTACGACGAAAACCAACCAAACCGAACAATTCGAGCTGGTGAATGAATAGCCGTTTAACATAAGACATCGCTCAATAAGTGCGTTACTATGTAGCTCGCTTATTGATATCAGGCAAAGGAGTTGCCTGAATGAAAGATTGATATGGGTCGCCTATGGATAATCAGTATCTAGACATCAGAACACTGAACTTTATCGTTATTCTGTTCTCTTGCATTTACTCTATTAGTCTGCTTTGTTATCAATACACTCAGGGTAGAGTCAAAGGCCTAAAAACCTTCTCGATATCACTACTGTTTATTGGTTTAGGCCCTTTTTTACTTGGCTTTAGAGGCTCTGCGCCAGACTGGCTGACCATCGTCATAGCCAACACTCTCATATTAGTCGGCTTCTTGCTTACGCTATATAGCGTAAGCATTTTTCGTCAATACCCTTTAAAATTGGCTCACTGTCTTACCTTGTTAACACCTGTTTTCAGTGGTTCATTTTACTATTTCACCTTCCATGACCCTTCTATCAAAAGCCGCATTATTTATCTGAGCATGTATATTTGTATCGTCACCTTCTTTAGTGGTGTCGCCATGCTTAAAGGTACCCAAAAGGACTTAAAGCTCCCTGTTAAAGCAATGGCTTACTCTTTCTTTGGATTTAGTTTTTTTATGGGATTTAGGGCGCTTTGGAGTACTTTTTCAGGTGAGTTACCAAGTTTTATGGTCGCAGGCCTTATCCATCAGCTGACTTTCTTATTTAGCATCTGCCTGATCGTTGCTTTGAGCTTTAGTATGCTATGGTTAATTAACGGACGCTTGGTGCAATCCATTAATGATCTCTCTCATTTAGATGCACTCACAGGGCTATATAATCGTCGAGCCATGGAAGAAATCGTTCCAAACTTGGTTAGTAAAGCACATAAAAAAAGCCAAGCAATCAGCATTATTATGACTGATGTAGACAAGTTCAAAGCGATTAATGATCACTATGGTCACACGGTTGGCGACTCCGTCATGGCAACGATCTCCACTATTTTTAAAAAGCATCTTCCTGAGTCCGCCTGCATTGTGCGATTTGGTGGTGACGAGTTCATGATTGTTTTGCTCGAAAAAGCACAGCAAGCCAAAATTGTCGCAGAGCAAATTCGCCTTGCGGTCGAAACTGAAACCGCTTTGCAATCATTTAAAACTGAAGTGACCATGAGCGTTGGTATCAGTCAGTTATCTGAAGGGCAATCACTTCAAGAGGCGCTTGCTGAAGCAGACGAAGCGCTATATAGCTCTAAACATACTGGAAGGAACCTCGTTACCTTGTTTGGAGAAGGTAAAGACCTAAATTATAAGTTTGTCCCAGCTCCAGCCAAAAGCGCATAACGTGTTTGTTATGCCAGTGATTTCGAATTAGCTAGAAATCGCACTAAGTATAGTCGGAGCGATTCAAACCAAACTTCTGCATCTTTTGGTTAAGGGTTCGACGTGGTAAATCCAACTCCTGCATCACCTCATTGATGCGTCCATGATGCCTGACTAAAGAATCATGTAGCACCTTACGTTCAAAGTTATGTAGCTGAATCGCCAACGGCACGCCCGCATGCGTCTCTTCGGTCGTAGAAGATGGTCGACTGGAGAGAATTTCCATCACGGAGACGGTTTCATCCAATGCAAAACGCATCGCAACATTCCTAAGCTCACGTACGTTACCGGGCCAAGAGTAAGCAAGAATGGCCTTTCTATCGGCTTCACTCAGCGGACGACTCTCAGGATTACTTTTCAGAGCAAAGTGTTCGAACAAGATCAACACATCTTCTTCTCGCTCACGTAGCGGTGGCAAATAGATCTGCGCCACATTAAGACGATAGTACAAATCCTGACGAAACTCGTCATGATCATTGAGATCTTCTTTCGCGGCGGCGATCACTCTTAAATCAACCGAGATCTGTTGGTTACCCCCAACGCGCTCAACCGTATGTTCCTGTAATGAACGCAACACTTTCACCTGCATCGACAGCGGCATACTCTCGATTTCATCAAAGAATAAGGTGCCTTTATCCGCGTATTCCAATTTACCAATGCGCTTTTTACCCGCTCCAGTAAATGCCCCTGCTTCATGCCCAAACAGCTCACTTTCAAACAAGTTCTCAGGAATAGCACCACAGTTAATTGGCACAAAATGATGGGTTCTACGTTGGCTTTCATTGTGCAAACTGGTCGCTACCAGCTCTTTACCACAACCTGTCTCACCGTAAATGATCACGTTGGTATCAATGCGTGCTAACTTGGCTACTTGTTCTCTAAGCTGTTGCATCACTCGGCTTCGCCCAATCAACACCTCTTCTAAGCCGCTAACGCTAGATAGGTACTCTTGGCGATCTTGAGTAGACGTTTGTGCGCGATAACTCTCGACCGCTTCGGTCATTCGTTGGGATAAACGCTCTGGCTGAAAAGGTTTCTCGATAAAATCGAATGCACCTTTTTGTAATGCGCCTACCGCCATATCGACGTCACCATGTCCGGTGATCAAAATAACTGGCGTTGGAATGTGATTGGCAATCAGGCTTTCTAGTATCGACAAGCCATCGGTGTCTGGCAGGCGAACGTCACTGACAATCGCATCAAATTCTTGGCTAAGAATGGCCGCTTTGCCCTCTTCGCCTAAACTGAATGCGGTCACATCGAACCCAGCCAGTTGCAGCCATTGGCTGGTAGCCTGACGAACAATGTCATCGTCTTCGATAAGTGCAATTTTAGGGGTGTCGTCAAAAGCCATGAGTTACTGCCTGCTTTATGGGGTGGGAAAGAAATCGCTCTTTATTAACGGTAGCAAAAACCACTGAGGAGAAAAGGAGCTAGATCTCACTTCTTGCTTACAAGTCTTTAACATCCAACCAGTTAGGCGCACTCTTTAATGACTGTCGATGAGAACGCATTAGCTGAATGGAGTCAGTATGCAGCGCAAAAGGAATGGCAAAACATGGCTTGTGGTCGCAATTGCGGCAGTGCTGATGTTGTCTTGTTATAGCGCCAGTAGAGAAGTTGCCCGTCAGTGGTTAAGCGTACAAACTCAAATCGAAGCTCAACAAAAACTGCTCGACTATATTGGTGAAGTTCGCCGTGCACTAAAACGCTTCTATCACCTGCCTTACCTCGTCACCAATAACCCTGAAACCATCGCGTTTGTGAAAGGGAATCTGACTTATTACGAGCCATTGCAAACCCAACTGACTCAGCTAGATAAAGCCGCCAATACGGAAGGTTGGCTAATCCTGTCTAACTCTGGCGAAGTATTGGTCTCGAGTTTAATCGAAGAGCGCTTTAGCCTATCTGACCGAAAAGCCATTGTGGAACAAATTCACAATCAAGGCGGCGGTGTTTCCTTGGTGAACAAAACCAAAGGTTCGAGTCCGTTGTATTATCTTGCAGCCCCTATCTACGACGGTCTGGATATAGCAGGCATTGTGGTGGTGCAAATCAACCTCAGCTTATTGACCGAACAGACTATTACTAGCCAAGACATCATTACGTTGCAAAATCGCCAGCAACGCTTTTTCCTATCGAGCAGCTCGCTCTATAACGCTGACTGGTTTAACGAACCGAGCAACACCGTTCAGTTAGAAACGCAGCGCTTATACGACAACACCAATATCAGTGTGTGGACGCTCAATCAGCAACGCTATTTTGCGCACACCGTAAAATTGGATGATTTGAATTGGTACGTAAGCTACCTCACCCCTTCTAAGCCGATTCAGCAAACCATCAACGTAATTGGTTGGAGCGTAGCAGCGCTACTCTTATTGGTTATATTACTCGTCATCATTGGTCTACAACGTCGCCAAAAGCACATCAATCAACAGCGAATTCAAGCCCTGTTGGAAGAGTCTCAACGCCGCTTGAAACAGATGATCAATAAGACCCACGTAGGTTTGTTATTGATTGATGAACAAGGGCAACTATTCGATCTCAACCCAATGGCGAAGCGTTTGTTCTGTTTACCAGAAAGCGTCAATCGACATGCTTTTGCTTGGGAGTTATTCGATGCAGGCAATCCCAATTCCACCACACTCAAGTTGCTTAAGGATTTACCTAAACATAAAGAGCTCGCAGAGATCAGTACGGTCGAAACCATTGCCAGACGCAGCGATGGTAGCGTCTTCCCTGTCTTGTTCTCACTGACCAGTTTCCCTTGGCATGGCGAGCAGTATTTCCTTGCGACGATCATCGACATCAGCAAGCGGAAAAAAGCCGAGCAATCACTGCAACAGGTCAACCAAGAGCTGGCGCAGCGAGTAGAAGAGCGAACTCAAGCGCTAAAAGAAGCGCAAAGCCAGTTAATTGAATCGAGCAAAATGGCCGCTTTGGGTCGCATGTCGAGCGCGATTACTCATGAGCTCAATCAGCCACTGACGGGCTTGCGCACCCTGCTAACCACGAACGAGCTACTAGCAGAACGCGGTGAAACCGAGATGATGAAAGCTAACAACGTATTGGTCCAGAAGCTGATTGATCGCATGGCAAGCATGACCAGCCAGCTAAAGACGTTTGCCTATAACAAACCAGAAAGCTTGCAGGCAATTTCTCTTACCTCCGCACTCGAAGAGACCTTACGCGTTTATCAATCCCAATTAGACAAGGTGGATGTGCGTGTTCGAGTTCCTCATGACTTACCTAACATCATGGGTGAAGAACAACGACTGCTTCAGGTGCTCGGTAATCTTGTCTCGAATGCGCTAGACGCAATGAACAACACCACCAACCCGCAGCTCAACTTGATCGTCAACCCAACTGGCAATCGGGTCGAACTGATCGTCAGTGATAATGGCTGCGGCGTGTCGGATGAGATGCTTGAATCCATGTTCGAACCCTTCCAAACCTCAAAGAAAATTGGTGAAGGATTGGGGCTGGGTTTAGCGATTACGGCCAACAATATGCGTGATATGCAAGGGAAAGTCAGCGCACAGCTCAACACTACTGAAGGAATGTCCTTCATCTTAGTATTTAAACTCGCTCCTCACCGAAGCTGACCTAACTTCTCCCATCTCTCAATCCTTTTCTCTCAATAAGAGAGCAATATAAATCCTGTTCAACTTTATAAAGCGAGTTGCCTAACCTACGCTTAACTTGATGAATCGCCACATACCATTCATCAGAACAATTTTTTTGGTGGTTGACACCAGTTTTAGCTCCCACCGTCTAATTTAATGATAAGTAATTATTTAAAAGTAAGAATGGATGCGTTATGAGAAAAATAACTTTAGCTGCAGCAGGAGCGCTTTTTGTATTATCACCTCACGCTTTTTCTGCACCTTACGCTGCCGACGCTCGAAGTCATGGTATGGGAAATACAGGCGTCGTTTCTGCTGACTATTTGACCGCGCCCCTACATAACCCAGCCTTGGGTGCACTCTATCGAGAAAATGATGATATCGGTCTGCTCATTCCGGCTGTCGGGGTCAATATCCACGACGAGGATGAAGCGTTGTCAGCCGTAGATGACGCCCAAGACCTTTATGATAGTATTCAGGGCATTCCTACTCCAGCGAACGAGGCCGAGCTTAATCGCCTCCTCGATCAGCTGGATAAGAGCGTACCAGTTGTCATTAACGGAGGGCTAAGCCTCGCAATTGCTATTCCGACTCGCTACATGTCTGTAAACCTGTTTAGCACTGGTTATGTGGAGATACTTGCTGCACCCGATATCTCAGATTCAACAAACACCGCAGATCGATACCTCAATTCTGCCGTTAACCTAGCTGCTTTCGGTAATGTGGAATATGGTATTGCTCTATCTCGTGCTTACACTATAGGCGAACAACAATTCGCATTTGGTATTACACCAAAATACCAACAACTTAAAACCTACACACAACGTACAACACTAGACGACTTTGATATCGAGGATTACGACAAAAGTGAAGTATCAAAGAATACTTTCAATATGGATCTTGGGCTCGCTTGGTATCACAACGCATTTAGAGCAGGCCTTTCATTAAAAGACGTCTTCGAGCAAGATATTGAAACAAAACTGGGCAACTATACCTACGAACTCACACCACAAGCGACAGTTGGCATCGGTTATGTCGGGAACTATGTAGCTCTGAGCTTAGACGCCGATCTCACCAAACAAAAGCGCTTTAAAGAGCTCGACGATGACACTCAGTTTATTCGTGTCGGTATCGAGGGGAATGCTTGGGGGTGGGCACAACTTCGCGCTGGTTATGAAATTGACCTAGAAAATAATCTCGATAACTCAGTGACAGGTGGCATTGGCATCAGTCCTTTTGATGTGATCAGTTTAGACCTCGCTGGCTCTTACGCTGGCGATAACCAGTTTGGTGCGGCGGCGAATTTAGCATTTACGTTTTGAATATGAATGCCAATCTAAATTCACTTAGGTTGGCATTGTTAACAACCATCCTATATATCAATGTTTATCATTACTGACGTTTGGTGATGAACTGATAAAAATACGATCTCGATACAAGTATCGAGGTGTCTCCTACACTATTCTCAAGCAATAAATCCACAAACATTTCCTAAATATAAAGAGTGAGAAGCATGATTAAGTTTCCTGAACATTTTCTTTGGGGTGGTGCCATTGCTGCAAACCAAGTAGAAGGGGCGTACAACCTTGGGGGTAAAGGGTTATCGACATCAGACATGCTGCCAAACGGTATTTTGAGTCCGCATCAAACCCGTGAAGAGCGTACACCGGGTATCAAAGACGTGGCGATCGACTTCTACAATCGCTACCCAGAAGACATCGCGCTGTTCAAAGAGATGGGCTTTAACTGTCTGCGTCTCTCTTTGGCATGGAGCCGCATCTTCCCGAACGGGGACGAACTAGAACCTAACGAAGAAGGTTTGGCGTTCTACGATAAAATTTTTGACGAACTTGCCGAGCACAACATCCAACCTTTCGTGACCTTATCTCACTACGAAATGCCTTACGCACTGGTTGAAAATTACGGCGGTTGGGGCGATCGTCGCGTCATCGAATTCTTCGAACGTTATGCTCGCACCGTGCTTGAACGCTACAAAAACAAAGTGAAGCTGTGGTTAACGTTCAACGAAATCAACATGTCTCTACACGCACCATTTACTGGTGTTGGTTTGCAAGAAGACGCCAATGAACAAGAGATTTACCAAGCGATTCACCATCAGCTAGTCGCAAACGCAAAAGCGGTAAAACTGTGTCAGCAAATCGTACCAAACGGCAAGATTGGTAACATGCTGCTTGGCGCAATCAACTACCCATACACCTGCAATCCTGATGACGTGCTGGCAGCAATGCATGAAAACAACAAGTGGTTGTTCTTCGGTGATGTACAAACACGTGGTCAGTACCCTGGCTACATGAAGCGTTACTTCCGTGAAAATGGCATTGAAATTCAGATGGAAGCAGGCGACTTAGAAGAGATCGCATCGGCAAGTGTCGATTTCATCTCATTCAGCTACTACGCAAGTGGCTGTGCAAGTGCAGACCCGAAACAGAAAGAAGTAGGTAACATCGTCGATAGCGTACCAAACCCATATCTTGAGAAGAGCCAATGGGGTTGGTTGATCGATCCAAAAGGCCTTCGCGTTCTGCTGAACTTCCTTCACGATCGCTACCAAAAGCCACTGTTCGTCGTAGAAAACGGCTTAGGTGCACGTGATGAAATCGATGAAAACGGTGAGATTCAAGATGATTACCGCATCGCTTACTTGAACGACCATCTTGTACAAGCACACGAAGCGATTCTGGATGGCGTTGAGCTGATGGGCTTTACCAGCTGGGGGCCAATCGATTTGGTCGCAAACTCAACCGCTGAGATGAGCAAACGTTACGGCTTTATCTATGTCGATCGTCATGATGATGGGCAAGGAACGCTAGAACGTAAACGCAAGAAAAGCTTTTTCTGGTATCAAGACGTGATTCGTACTTCAGGCGGTTCATTGAAAAGCTAAGCCTGTTGTCTAGGTATAAAGTGCAACTAGGCATTCGCCTAAACCATCAAGCCCTGCAATTGCAGGGCTTGAATTTTAAGGTGTTTATTCATTTAGAGATTAAACTGCAATCTCTCCACCGTCTTCACGGCGAATAACCACTGTCGCCGCTCGTGGGCGCACAGAAACACCAGCAGGCGTTTCTTCGGCTGCATCTTCACTGTATGGCCAGTTACCTGGGTGCTGAATATTTACAAACAATGATTTGTAATCAGGGCTGATGGTAAAGCCTGTTACTTCACAACCATTTGGTCCGACAAAGAAGCGTTTCAATTCAGCTTGATTATCCGCACCAATCACAGCTTGATCACCATTCTCATCTGTTAGCTTAGATGGAACAACAGCCAACATTTGATCATTGGTGTAAGACGTGACTTCATCTGCGCCGTTATCAGTCTGAATCCACAAAATACCACGGCCATCAAACGCTAATCCGTCTGGGCTCGCAAACTGGTTTAGCTCATTCAAGCCAGAACGGTTGGTATCTGCATCACCATTTGCTGGCGAACCGAAGACAAAGATATCCCAAGTAAAGTCAGTTGCTGAAGCACCTTCATCCCAACGAATAACATGACCAAACTTGTTATTCAAACGTGGATTCGCAGGGTTGGTTTCATCTGTACGGCGCGTATTGTTCGTCAATGTTAAATATACTGAACCCGTGAATGGATCAACCGTACACCACTCAGGTCGATCCATTGGTGTTGCCCCAACTAAATCCGCCGCGCCAGCAGTATTGATGATAATTTCAGCCAGTGAGTTAAAGTGATCCGCTAACGTACCACCAGCGGTTGTTACGCTATCAAGCGTTAATGGTAACCAAGTACCTGTGCTGTCTTCATTGAAGCGCGCCACATACAGTGTGCCTTCGTCCATGTACTTGTCACCCATCGCCAAGCGGTTATCAGGGTTAGCATCTGCTGGATCCCACGCTGCCGCAGATTCAAATTTGTATAGGTATTCAAAGCGAGAATCGTGACCAGAATAAAATACCACTGGTTTGCCTTCTTCAAGCTTACCGAAAGTACAGCCCTCGTGACGGAAACGACCTAGCGCAGTACGTTTCTTCGCACGTGAGTTTTGCGTGTAAGGGTCAATCTCGACAATGTAACCGTGACCATTGGCTTCATTACGGTAATCATCCATCGCACTTGCTCCTGTTGGAGCCACATTAAAGCGAGAGAACTCATCAAGACGCTCTTCTGCATTACCTGCTAATGTCTCCCACAAGTAGCGTGTGCTTTGGTCATCAACACCAATGCGATCTTGCTCTTCTGTACGAGTCCCGGCGTTAACAAAGTAACCAGGCCAGTTCTCTTCACACGTTAAGTAAGTGCCCCACGGCGTGTAGCCGTTGCCACAGTTGTTTAACGTACCACGCGCTTGGCTGCCATCTGGTGAGAAACGAGTGACAGTTAAAGATGTGTGGGCTACCGGGCCAGACAAATCCATGACTGTCGCACCAGTATAACGACGGTTTAGTGGGTCGGTATCAACCAACTTCCACATGTTATCTTCCAGTTGAATGCGAACCACTGATACACCGTGCGCGTTAATCTCTTTGCGCACTTCATCTACAATGGTACGTACGCCATTTTCAACCGTCGGACCGTTTGGATGCAGTGCTGATGTGTCGATGTACTCGTGGTTAATACATAGCAAGCCATCTGTAGTGCTATCGTTCAATGGGAAAAAATGCATGCCGTCATGGTGCATGCCTAGCGCATTTAACTGATCGGTACTGGTGTTGGTACCATCATTTTGCCATGCGCTGCCTTGTGCATTAAGTGGTGTTCCCCAAGGTACTAGTACTTGTGCGGTGTAGCCTTGTGGAATTGAAACTGCGTCAGTGAGTGAGCCTGGGATAGATTCAAAGTTAAGAACGGCTTTAGATGCGCCCGAACCACTGCTTACTGTACTCCCTGAGTCAGACGAGTTACAACCAGCCAATCCGAAAGCACCAAACGCTGTCATCGCACTGATACCTAAACCACCTTTCAGAATGCTGCGTCGAGATAGGCTCGCTTCTAATACTTCTTCAAATGGTTTGTTTTCACTTTGGTTATAACGCGTCGCGTCAAAGGTTTCCTTGCTCATTTTTACTTTCCCGATCTTATAGTTTAATTAATAAATAAGTGATTAGTTGAACGGCAAGAAGTTTGGATAAGAAAAATGACAAAAGTGCTTAAAACATATGAAACTTGTGTTTCAACAATACTGCAAACCAACCAACACAGCTAACGAAGCAATTAAATTCTGGTCACATAATCACCAACTGTATCGCTTCATTCTGATTTTACTTGGGCTAAAGTGTGATAGAAGGTATAAGGTGTACGAAATCAAATCATCTACGAGAGATAATCATGAAATTAGACAAGATCGATAACAAGAGCCGTCGTATCCGTAAAAAGCTGTTCTTAGGTGAGTTCGCAATCCTAGGTTTCGAGATCAGCTGTGAAACAGACATTAACGACTTCGACCGTTACGATGCATTCGTTGATGACTTTATCGACTACATTGACGAGCTTGGTCTTTGCTTCGGTGGCGGTGGTCTAGAACTGTTTGAAGGCTTCCTATGTTCTACTGACCGTTACGGCAGTGCGACTGAAGAACAGAAAGCGCAAGTTATTAAATGGTTAGAAGCACGTCCAGAAGTGAAAAGCGCGCAAGCGGGCGAACTAGTTGACGCCAACTACCTGTAACTAAAGGGCAACCTGTAATACGCAGAGCTCAGTAAATGGTAGAGAAAGCTGGTCTTAAGACTGGCTTTTTTATTTTTTGAAGAATGCGATAGTAAAAATAGGGGTTTGGGAAGTTGCGCGGAGTGAATGTGATTGTGGTGTTTTTGAGCTGGCAATCAACGGGAAACTGTGTTCCACAGCCAGCTCGTGCCTTTAGGTATAATTAACTATGATTTTTTAGCTGGGGCGTCTTTCGTGTCTTTCCAGTATTGAATACGCACACGATGTAGCTGAGCTCTTCTAGTCTTTTTCATAGTAAAGTCCCTCATCTTATATAAGTAACGCTCCTCATGGAGCTTATTGTCTAAGGTCGTATCCCCTTCAATCTATAAGGGAATCAATCATTTAACCGTGACCAATTTCACAACATAATGATAATTACCGATTTCTTGCAGCCTGTTTTTACTGGCAAACGGCATATTATCTATCTGACACAGTTAACTTACTCACCAGATATGACAGAAAAATGGCAATCAAGTTCCCTACTTATACTGTCATTGAATCTTAATAAGGATTAACAAGGTGGGCATTTCAGATTTACCATACTGTTTATAAAAACCGCAAGAATTTTTATTTCTTTTCAAACAAATCTCTACTCAAGATCAATTCACTTTCATCTTTATCGTCTCCCTTTTAACGCATTGTGATCCAGTTCAATCCACAGAACTCGGAACAAAAAGCGCACATTAATACATTCACCACCAAACTTGTGCGAGATCTCTTACAAGAGTTGTAAGCAAATAGATTAATCACCTCTAAGAGCAATGCCAGAAAAAACATTAAATATATGATTTAAAAGTAATATTTAAATTCACTTAAAATAATCAGTAAAAATAATTTAGAAAAGTTAATTGAGTCAAATCAGCAAAACATCAATACTCAATTTGTCGACAGGATGTTGGCGGGAACAGGAAAAAAGCCTAAAGGATTGGGTATCTTCAGGATGAAGATTTGATAACTTAGGATGAGTTGTCAGCAAGGATGTAGTTAAGCTCTAGGATAGAGTTCGCCCGTCAGGATGATAGGCAAGAATGGACACCGCTAGGAAGGCGATGAACAAGGAACTCGGTTAAAGGACTTAGCCACAATCAAGGATAGATGCAGGGAGCACCTATTAGTAGCTGGATTGCTGCGAAAAAGAATAAGCCCCGTCTGGGAAACCAGGCGGGGTTTTATTTTGTCTGTAATGTATTGATAACGATTCATCTTTTATCGTTTAAGTCTTCTCTGTTTTCATAAAACACCGTGCTATCATTTTCTTTACGTCTCCCAACAAAGCTCTCAGAAAATCACACACTATGCTTAATCCTGTTTGGTTACATACATTTAAGACATTGATTGAAGTCGGTCATTTTACGCAAACGGCAGAAAAACTTTTTATGACTCAGCCTGGCGTCAGCCAACACATCAAAAAATTAGAGCAAAGTTGTCAGCATGCCTTGATCAAGCGCGAAAACAAAAGCTTCGAATTAACCGAGCAAGGCAGGATCGTCTACGCATATGCGCTCGAGTTAGAAGATAGAGAAAAGAAGCTGCTCGAAGAGCTCAGTTTTGATGATGCGTTTTCAGGCCATTGTAAACTGGCTTGTTCTGGTGCAATGGCGTTAATGTTGTATGGGCCCATTTTGGAGAAGCAAAAACAGCACCCGAGCTTATCGTTACATTTAGAAGCCGCGCCAAATCAATCTATTCTCAACGCCATAACGCAAGGGCACATTGATATTGGTATCGTGACTGATGTTCCCAACAAAGGTCTGTTTCACAGTGAGCGAATTGGTAAAGAGAGGTTGTGCTTGGTTCTGCCAAAGCAATATCAAAATAAGCAGATAACGCCACAACTCTTGCATGACTGTGGTGTCATTAGCCACCCTGATGCCGAGCATTACATGACACTTTTTTTTGACCAATGTGAAGAACCACAGCTCCAAGAAATTAAGATGAGCGATTTACCATTATCCGGCTACGTAAATCAATTGAGCCAAATTTTGCTGCCTGTCAGCAAAGGACTTGGCTTCACCGTGCTGCCTCAAAGTGCGGTCGACAATTTTCCGCTAAAAGACACGTTACACATTGCTCAATTGAAAAACACTGTATGTGAAGAGCTATTTCTAGTTCGTAAGCGCAGTCGTGCTCTACCTCTGCGCTATCAGACCATCAAAGAAGTGTTATTGGATGTGATCGGTGGCGCGCATCAATGATGTTAGCCACTCTTCGCTGGTAATGCGTTCCTCTTGGCAATCCACCCAATATGGTTTGCCAGATAACCAGCTCTTTGACGCGACCTCTTTTATAAACACATCCACGGAATCAACGTCATCTTTGGCGTAATCCCATTTATTGCGCATGTGTTCTGCCGCTTCTTGATTAGTGTACGCCTTGCCGTTGCGGATAAAGGTGCAAGAGGATTGCTCAACTCGTTTTATCAACGTCGAGATATCTTGCTCTACCCCTGCTAGTGCAAAGGTCGGCAGAATGCTTAATGTAAGTAACAACGTCCACTTTGCTTTCATCGCACCTTTATCCTTATCCCTGACCACGTAACTACTAATAGTAACTACTGATAAGTGACTTAACTATTCTGGTGTTTGGCTGTTTAGTTCAGCAATTATTGCCACCATGCCTGAGCAGGCTGAGGCTCCGCAATCGCCAAGCGTTGACCGATCTCAGGGCTCACCAACGTTACACCGCGCTCTTCACTGATGTCTAACGCGCGTTGCATTGGCTCATTCCAATCGTGCATTGATAAATCAAACGTGCTGTTATGGATCGGCATCATCACTTTGCCCTGCACATCGATGTGTGCTTGAACGCTTTGTTCTGGGAACATGTGAATGTCTGACCAGAGTTCATTGTACGCACCTGTTTCAATCATGGTGAAGTCAAACGGACCGTACTTTTCGCCAATCTCTTTAAAGCCATTGAAGTAACCAGAGTCACCACTGAAGAACACTTTGTGTTGTTGTGCATTGATAACCCAACTGCCCCACAGCGTCGTATCGCGGTCTGTCAAACCTCGACCAGAGAAATGCTGAGTCGGAGTTAGTGTATATTCAATGCCGTCAACAGAGTGTGACTCCCACCAGTCTAGTTCGATCACTTTCTCTTTGGGTACACCCCAATTCACCAGTAATTGGCCAACTTTTAACGGCACCAAGAAAGTGCCCACCTTGTCGCCTAGCACTTTAATAGAAGCTTTATCTAGGTGATCGTAATGGTCATGACTGATCACCACCACATCGATAGTTGGCAAATCTTCTATCGTGATGGGGGTTTGGTGAAAGCGTTTTGGCCCTGCCCATTGTACAGGAGACGCGCGATCACTGAATACAGGGTCAGTCATCACCAGTTTTCCATCGAGCTTCATTAATACGCTTGAGTGACCCAGACGATAGATGACGTCATCTTGCTCTTCTAACAGTTGCCGCGCTGTGATCGCATGCACTGGAATTTCAATCGTTGGTGTTGGGTTAAGGCGCTCAGTCGTAAAATACGCTTTCATGATTTCGAACATGTCGCCCAAACCGCTTTTGTATTCCAACTCTGTATTTGCAAATTTGTCCGGGTATGTTGGCGCTTTTTCAGTATCAACATTAGAACAAGAAATCATTGATGTACCCATCGCGAACGCTCCTACTGTGGCTAGCAAAGTTTTTTTCATAAAAAGTTAACCCGAACAAAAGTAAACTACACGGTGCAGTTTACATTCTAATTATCAAAAGTAAACTACTTAGTGTAAAATAGCTCAAGAAATGATCTTCTTAACTTAGCAAGCTTATGAATGTAAAAAGAAAAAGTCGTAGTGAAACCAAAAGAGAAGCCATCTTGTGCGCGGCAAGGCAAGCGTTCCAAGAGTTTGGGGTGCAAAACACCAGCATGGATAAGCTCTCTGCAATCGCACAAGTCTCTAAGCGCACGGTCTATAATCACTTCCCTTCTAAGGAAGCGATCGTGACGGAGTTGCTGACTGAGCTTTGGCGTTCGTCAATGATGGAAAGCGATATTAAACGCTTGGCCACTCTGCCACTCAAAGATCAATTGATTGAATTACTCTACAGCGAGATCATTGTGGTAACGGAACCAAACTATATTGAGCTGGCAAAAGTGGCATTTGGGCACTTCTTATTTAAGCCGGAAGATCTCAAAGAACAAGCAGAACAAATGTCGAAACAGGAAACCGCCCTATACCGCTGGCTTACTGAGAAATCGAACAGTGGCGCTTTGCAAATTGATGATGTACATATAGCAAGCACTCAATTGCACAACTTACTTAAAGGCAGTGCATTCTGGCCGCAGTTAATGGGAATTCGCCCCTCTTTGTCGAATGAAGAATCTAGGCTGTTAGCTACCCAAACGGCGGAACTTTTTTTAAGTCACTATCAAAACAGCTAAAAACAGCGGTCAAATTGGCCGCTTTTTTAAGCGATAATTCGTGACAAAGCGATGAAATTTTTGCTCAATTTTATTTATCTCACCCTTGACAGTCTCATACCGCAAGGCGTGAGCGTTCGATAAAATATTTTTGTCGTGTCGACGATGCTTTTTCGTTTTCATCTCACAAAAAAACGCCCTAAGGTGCGCACCTCTGACGACGTGGTTGTTCAACCACAATTCTAAATCGTTGAAGTAAGTAGGTTATGTCATAACATGATCACCTGCCTACTGCATTCTATGCTCTATACTTATATTTTAATTTGGTACTGACTTACTAAGGAATTGCCATGCGTATTGCTATTCTCTCTCGTAATGAGAATTTATATTCAACCATGCGCCTAAAACAGGCGGGTGAAGAACGTGGGCATCAAATCGATGTGATCGACACGCTTCACTGTTATATGGACATTACGAGCAACAACCCTAAGATCCGCTACAAGGGTGAAGAATTACCGCAATACGATGCTGTTATTCCGCGTATTGGGGCATCTATTACGTTTTACGGCACTGCTGTTGTACGTCAGTTTGAAATGATGGGTACATTTTGTGTCAACGAATCTGTCGCGATCAGCCGCTCTCGTGACAAGTTGCGCTCATTACAACTGCTATCACGTAAAGGCATCGGTTTGCCACGCACTGGCTTTGCTCACCATCCTGACAATATTCAGGACGTGATCAAAAACGTTGGTGGCGCACCTCTAGTGATTAAATTGCTAGAAGGCACTCAAGGCATTGGTGTTGTACTTGCTGAAACAAATAAAGCGGCAGAAAGCGTGATTGAAGCTTTCATGGGTTTGAAAGCTAACATCATGGTGCAAGAATTTATCGAAGAAGCAAAAGGCGCGGACATCCGTTGTTTTGTTGTCGGAAATAAGGTGATTGCCGCAATGAAGCGCCAAGCGAAAGAAGGCGAGTTCCGTTCTAACCTTCACCGTGGTGGCTCTGCACAACTCGTACGTTTGAGCAAAGAAGAGCGTGCGACCGCTGTAAATGCTGCGAAAGTGATGGGCTTGAACCTTTGTGGTGTGGATATCCTTCAATCTAAAAATGGCCCAGTGGTAATGGAAGTGAACTCTTCCCCTGGTCTAGAAGGCATCGAACTAGCAACGGGTAAAAACATTGCAGGTATGATCTTCGATTTTATCGAGAAAAACGCTAAGCCAAATTCAAACCGTACTCGCGGTAAAGGTTGATTTTTGTTTAACGCACAAGAGAGCCAAAAATCGGCTCTCTTGTTACTCGTCGCTAGGATGACACTATGAATCAGAAAATGATCATTGGGAATGCCGAAGCTATTTGCTTGCCAGAGTTAGGGATTACTCACCTTGAAGCGCGTATTGATACAGGCGCTCAAACCTCTTCATTACATGTAGACAATATTGATTGCTTTGAAAAAGATGGTCAGTCTTATGTTGCATTCGATCTGCACCCAGATGTATACCATTTAGAACAAGTGGTTCGCTGCACAGCGAAACTAAAAGCAAACCGTAAGGTTAAATCTTCTAACGGTACTTTTGAGCACCGCTGCGTGATCACAACGATACTGCGTATGGGCGACCAACAATGGCCAATCGACATTACGTTGACTAACCGTGAAAAAATGACTTACATGATGTTGTTAGGTCGTCAGGGCATGGCAGACAAAGTGCTCGTTGATCCTAGCCAATCTCACTTATTGGCATCTTAACCCCGTAGCTTCAGATGAGTGATCGAACGTTTTTGTTGAGCATCACTCGTCTGGCTTTATCCTCGCCTACTTCCTACGAAATAACGCAAACAACAATCCCTTCGCTTTAACTTTTGTCACTCGCCAGTGCGTCATTGGCTTAGTCGGCGCTGTATTCAAAATGTGCTGATACGCTTTTTCATCCAAAGTCACCTCTCCCCCATGTGCCAAAAGCAAACATTGCGGATTCATCTCAAACACACGCTTTAATGATTGCCGATATTGATTCGGATGAAATATGGGAAACGGCGCAATCAGATGCTGTTTCACCTGCACCATTAAATCCGCCACATACAGTACATCTTGTTCAGAATGATAAACCGACAGATCTCGGTCGGTATGCCCTAGTGTTTCTAGCACCTGCCAATCATCAAATCCAGGAATAAACTCTCCATCAATAAGTTCAATATCTGGCTTTAGCTTGCGGGAATACCACAGGTTTTGCTTTGGTTTACGCATCCGATTCGCCATCCAGCGTGCTAACATCAAATCGGTCAAATGCATTAGCCAACCGTCTACACCGCTATACCACTGGTTCTCTCGCTTTGCGGCCAATAGCTTGCATCCTGTTAAGTCACGTAGTTTGTGCGCACCACCAGCATGGTCTGGATGCATGTGGGTCACAACAACCAACTTTAGATCAGAAAAAGGACGATGGAGTTGATGTTCAATAAAGTCTTTAAGATGAGGAACGTCTGCTCGACTGGCACCATCAAGCAACAATAATCTATCGGGATATTCGGCGAGATACATGGTCTGAATGTACCCCTGAATTCTGTGCAGCTGCAAAATATGTCCTTATTTTAGTGAGATGCTTCATGACCGAATCCTTACTGGTCAGACCAACTATAACAGCAGAATGGACGCTTCGGTAAACAAATATTCACACGTAGCGACGACAACAAATCATAATCGAGATGATAGATTTTAATCATTAGACTCAAGGGCCCTTTTATCCGTTAATGCGCGCACACGGAGTTCGTGTCAGGGTATGAGGTAAATGCCTCATGATTTGCTTTTTTGTACTTTTCCTTCTAATTAATTAAGGAGTTAAGTACATTTTTGTGAGAATCGAGTTGGAAAAAGCAACTAAATTAGACCGCATCCGCGCGGACTACAACGTTCACTACTGGAGCCAAGGTTTCTACGGCATTGATGACCAAGGCGAAGTATATGTATCACCACGTAGTGATCGTGCACATCAAATCCCTTTCAGCGCTATTGTAAATGAGCTAGAAGCGAAGCAGTTAAATCTGCCTGTATTAGTACGCTTCCCGCAAATCGTGCACCAACGTGTGCATGGTATTTGCCACGCATTCAACCAAGCAATTGAAGAATACCAATATCCAAACAAATACTTGTTGGTGTACCCAATTAAAGTAAACCAACAACGTGAAGTGGTGGATGAAATTCTAGCGAGCCAAGCTCAACTAGAAACCAAGCAGCTTGGTCTTGAAGCGGGTAGCAAGCCAGAATTGTTGGCGG
Organism: Vibrio sp. 1641; assembly: GCF_033339995.1. Taxonomy (NCBI): domain Bacteria; kingdom Pseudomonadati; phylum Pseudomonadota; class Gammaproteobacteria; order Vibrionales; family Vibrionaceae; genus Vibrio; species Vibrio sp. 1641. Next base: position 29,683 of record NZ_JAWOVP010000002.1, on the reverse strand, counting down.
TACTTGCATTGGCTCAACAAGGTAGCTCCGTAATCGTGTGTAATGGCTACAAAGACCGTGAGTATGTGCGTCTTGCACTGATCGGTGAAAAGCTGGGTCACAAGGTATTCATCGTACTAGAGAAGCTTTCTGAGCTGGATCTGGTACTAGAAGAAGCGAAAAGTTTGGGCGTAAAACCGCGCCTTGGTTTACGCATTCGCCTCGCCTCTCAAGGCGCAGGGAAATGGCAAGCAAGTGGCGGTGAAAAATCGAAGTTTGGTTTATCAGCATCGCAAGTGCTTAGCGTTATTGAACGTCTTAAACGCGAAGGCAACCTAGACGCGATGCAACTGGTTCACTTCCACCTTGGTTCACAGATGGCAAACATCCGTGATGTACGCAATGGTGTGAACGAGTCTGCACGTTTCTACTGCGAACTACGCGCACTCGGTGCAAACATCGAGTACTTCGATGTGGGCGGCGGCTTGGCAGTGGATTATGACGGCACACGCAGCCAATCATCGAATTCGATGAACTACGGCCTTGCAGAATACGCACGTAATATCGTGAACACAGTGGGCGATGTGTGTCTGCAATACGAACAACCAATGCCAGTGATCATTTCGGAATCGGGTCGCTCGCTAACAGCGCACCACGCTGTATTGATTTCTAACGTAATTGGTACCGAGTCGTACCTACCGGAAGAAGTACATGAGCTTGATGATGACGCTCCGCTTTTGCTAAAAAACATGTGGCGAAACTGGGAAAACTTACAAGATGGTACAGACGCTCGTGCGTTAATTGAGATTTACAATGATACCCAAAGTGATTTGGCAGAAGTGCACTCTCAATTTGCTACAGGCGTGCTTAACTTGGAACAACGTGCGTGGGCAGAACAATTGTCACTACGCATTTACTTCGAATTAAGCCGAAAGATGAGCACTAAGAATCGCTTCCACCGTCCGATTCTGGACGAGTTGAGCGAACGTCTTGCAGATAAGTTCTTCGTGAACTTCTCTCTCTTCCAATCTCTACCAGATGCTTGGGGTATTGATCAGGTGTTCCCTGTTCTGCCACTTTCTGGTCTTGGCGAGGCGGAAGAGCGTCGTGCAGTGATGTTGGACATCACATGTGACTCTGATGGCGCGATCGATCACTACGTTGATGGTCAAGGCATCGAGAGCACGCTACCTGTACCTGCTTGGAGCAAAGACAAACCGTACCTAATGGGCTTTTTCCTAGTAGGCGCATACCAAGAAATCCTTGGTGACATGCACAACCTATTTGGTGATACCCACAGTGCTGTAGTCAATGTTGATGAACATGGTCAATTTGAGATCAGTTACATCAACGAAGGTGATAGTGTAGAAGACATGATGCGCTACGTTCATATCGACGTGGATGCGATTCGTGACAATTATAAACAATTGGTTTCACAGCGAGTTGAAGCCAATGAACAAGCACAAATCCTAGCAGAACTAGAACAAGGTCTAGCAGGATACACCTATTTAGAGGACTTCTGATATGAATGATTTGTTTACTAAAACTGATTATTCGCTTTACTCCAACTCTATGTCGTTTTTACGTCTGCCGTACATTCGTAACCCGGTATCGGCAGACGCAGACGTTGTGGTGTTGGGAGTCCCTCTGGACATGGCAACATCTGGTCGTCCAGGTGCGCGTATGGGTCCAGATGCAATTCGCCGTGCCTCAGTCAACTTGGCATGGGAAGGTAAGAAGTTCCCGTGGAGCTTCAACGTATTGGATAAACTGAAAGTGATCGACGCAGGTGATCTCGTGTTCGATTGCGGTGATGCGGAAGATTTTACTTACCGCCTTGAAGCGGCAACCAGTGAAATTCTAAAAAGTGGTAAAACCATGTTGGGATTGGGCGGTGACCACTTCATCACGCTACCTATCCTACGTGCCTATGCGAAGCATCATGGCCAAATGGCTTTGATTCACTTTGATGCTCATACGGACACCTATGCAAATGGCAGTTCATACGACCACGGTACGATGTTCTACCATGCGCCGAAAGAAGGTTTGATCTCAGCGAAGAACTCAATACAAATCGGCATTCGTACGGAGTACAAACAGCAAGATCACGGCTTCAATGTGATTAATGCGATGCAAGCGAATGACATGTCGGTGAACGAGATCCTAGAAGAAATTCGTCGCACCGTCGCAGACAAGCCAATATATGTCACTTTTGACATCGACTGCTTAGACCCGGCCTTCGCACCGGGAACTGGTACACCAGTTTGTGGTGGCTTGAACTCAGACAAAGCGCTGAAAATTATTCGTGGTTTAGCCGGCATGAATATCGTGGGTATGGATGTTGTCGAAGTATCGCCTCCATACGACCACAGTGATGTTACCGCACTAGCGGGAGCAACCATCGCACTAGAAATGCTTTACGCATACGCATCTGAGCGCGAATAGACATAATCATTTCTAAGGGAGCTTCGGCTCCCTTTTCTTTCTGATGCTTTCCTCTACCTTTTATTCACTCGTTTCATCGTGAACTCAGCTCAACCGAGCAGACGCTTTATTTTTGCACTTTAACCATTAAAACCAGTTACCTATAAGGCTCATTCTATTCACGAAAAGTAAAAAATTTAACGTAATTAGACAAAGAAATGCACCGCTTTTTGAAAACAAAATCGGATTAGTTTTTCTAATTGAAATCATAGATTTTTATCTTGCTCAACTTCACACTTTTCGATTGCTAATTATACAAGCAAGCACTATTATCTCGCGCAAATACCCCCGCAACACAAGAATTCAGTTGGCACTCTGTAAAAGAGCGCTAAGGGTTTTTACGTCTTAAATTTTTTGGAGAGATACGCAAATGTCTGCTTCGTTTCCATTAGCGAAACTTACCTTTTTAATCGCTATATTGACTGCCGTGGGTCAAATGACCCAGACAATGTACGTGCCTTCAATCGGTCATATGGCGGGCGAGTTTTTGGTATCTGCGTCATCACTTCAAGCTGTGATGGCTTGTTACCTAATCCCATATGGCTTGTCGCAATTTGCGTATGGCACACTATCGGACCGCTTGGGACGCAAACCGATCATCATCGTCGGGCTGCTTATCTACATCGCGGGTACACTGGTAGCATTATTTGCACATCAATTTGAATGGTTCTTGATTGGTAGCTTTATCCAAGGCTTAGGTATTGGCTGCGGCGGTGCGATGTCACGCACTCTGACTCGCGATTGCTTTGAAGGCTCTGATCTACACAGAGCAAACAGCTTAATTAGCATGTGTGTGATTTTCTCACCATTAATGGCACCAGTATTAGGCGGTTACCTAACAGAAGCTTTCGGATGGCGGTCGAGCTACTTGTTCTTAGCGCTATTTGCTATCGCGGTTGTGATCACCATGATGACAAGCATGATGGAGACGCTACCAAAAGAGAAACGCAAATTCGAACCAGTAGCCAAAAGCTACAAACACGTTTTGTCTGACCGTCGCTTTCAAGGCTTTTTGATTTGCCTGGTTGCAACATTCGCTGGTGTGGGTGTATTCGAAGCGGCGGCTGGGGTGTTGTTAGGTGGGGTATTAGAATTACCAGCAACAACGGTAAGTTTGCTGTTTATATTGCCGATCCCAGGTTACTTGGTGGGTGCAGGCTTATCTAGCTACATCGCAAGACATCGCTCTGAGCGTCGTGCTCTAAATGTAGGCTTGGTCTCTATTTTTGTAGGCTCTGCTATTGTGCTCATCCCAGGCTTGTTTGGTTTAACCACGGCATTAACGCTGGTTGGAGGCGCAACCGTGTATTTTTTGGGTGCGGGTATTCTCTTCCCAGCAGCAACAACTGGAGCGATTGCGCCATTCCCATACCATGCAGGAACAGCAGGCGCGACATTGGGTGGCATGCAAAACTTGGGGGCAGGTGTCGCAACTTTGCTCGCGTCACTATTTCCAGCGCATAACCAGATGCCTTTGGGCATTTTGATGATGGTAATGTCGGTAATTGCAATGCTTGGGTTAATGTGGGTGAATCGAGCACACAATCACTCAAACGAAGTACCGCAAGTTATCTGATCATTATCAGCTTACTTTCAAAATCCAAAAGGGACACACTCAACAAGTGTGTCCCTTTTTTCATATCACACTATATCGATTTCCCGATGAGAATGATTTAACTTTCGAATTGATATTTGTTAAAAATAACAGCTGCTTACACAATGTGTTTTCAGCTTCCTTCAAATTGAGTATCCAACTCGGAAATATTGAGGATTCTCACTTTTTCGGTATACCCCATAACAAAGAATGGACAACTGAAAACCACTAACAAAATGAAAGCCCAGCCCTCAGGATGAGGCCACTTGGGTGTACAATAAGGATAAAATCAGATGCGTTTCACTTTAACTACGTTGGCCGTCTCGGTCGCGCTTGTCGCCGGATGCAGCAATCAAGGAATCCCCAGCATGACTCAATACTCCCAAGCACAGATCGTTGCTCAACAAACTCAAGCTCCGGTTGCGAAAAAAGTCCCTCACGCGATGACTATTCATGGCGATACCCGCGTTGATAACTACTACTGGATGCGTGACGACGAACGTAAAGACCCTGAAATTTTACAGCACCTAGAGAAAGAAAATCTGTACGCAGAAACCGTTCTAAAGCACACTGAAACATTTCAAGATACGCTATTTGAAGAAATTAAAGGGCGTATCGCAAAAGACGACAACTCAGTACCTGTTCGTAAAGGAAACTACTTCTACTCAAGTGAAGTGACCGGAGATAACGAGTACGAAGTCCATTTGCGAGCTAAAGACTTTGCAGGCAAAGACAAACAAATCATTTTAGATGTCAATGAACTAGCAAAAGAACATGAATTTTTCAGTATCGGCGGCCTATACGTTAGTCCGAATGAAAACTTATTGGCGTATGGCGAAGATACATTAAGCCGCCGCGTGTACACCCTTAAGATCAAAGACCTGACAACAGGCAATTACCTACAAGATGAAATCGAAGGGGCCTCAAGCGCTGTCGCATGGCAGAACGATAACAACGCCTTTTACTACATCAAAAAAGATCCACAGACCTTATTGGGCTACCAAGTTTATCGTCATGTATTGGGCACACCACAAAGCAGCGATGAGCTGATTTTTGAGGAAACCGACAGCGCCTATTACACCTCACTAAGCAAAAGCAAAGATGGCGAAGATATTTATATCTGGCATTCGAGTACAGAAACCAGTGGGGTCTCTATTATTGATGCGAACAACCCTAAAGCAAAGGCGAAACCGTTCTATCCTCGTGAAGATGGCATTGAATACAGTATTTCTAAGCTAGGCGATTGGTACTACATTTATACTAACTATCAAGCCGTCAACTTCCGTTTGATGAAAGTTCATCAAAATGACATGCATGACCGCTCTAAATGGCAAGATGTGATTGCCGCAGACGACAACACTCAACTTGTCGACTTCGAGTTATTCGATGATCACATCGTCTATGAGCAGCGCTCTAACGGCCTAGCAAGCGTCACTGTACGTCAGCTTTCAACAGGAAAAGAACTCCCCCTCACATTTAATGACGATGCGTTTGCTGCCTATTTGACAGGTAACCTAGAGCTGGATAACGAGAAAGTTCGTATTTATTACAGCAGTTTAACCACTCCAGGAACCTACTACGATTTCGATCTAAAAACGGGCGGGTCAGAAATCATGAAGCAAACACCTGTACTTGGTGATTTTAATCCTGACAATTACCAATCAGAACGCATCATGGTCACAGCCCGTGACGGTAAAGAAGTACCCGTTTCTTTGGTGTATCGTAAAGACTTATTTAAGAAAGATGGTACGAATCCACTCTACCAATATGGTTATGGATCTTATGGCGCAACCATTGAGCCAACTTTCCGCTCGACACGTTTGAGTCTATTGGATCGCGGCTTTGTTTACGCCATTGCTCATATTCGTGGATCTGAAATGCTTGGCCGCCCTTGGTATGAAGACGGTAAAAAACTAACCAAGCAAAACACATTCAACGACTTTATTGATGTGACTAAAGGTTTGGTTGAACAAGGCTACGGCGCGAAAGATAAAGTCTTCGCTGTTGGTGGCTCTGCAGGAGGTCTCTTAATGGGGGCTATCATCAACCAAGCACCAGAACTGTACCGCGGTATCGGTGCACATGTTCCGTTTGTGGACGTGGTAACCACCATGCTCGATGAATCGATTCCATTGACCACCAATGAGTATGATGAATGGGGTAACCCAAATAACAAAACATACTATGACTATATGTTGAGTTACTCGCCTTACGACAACATCAAGGCGCAAAACTACCCGAACATGTTGGTAACGACTGGCTTGCACGACTCTCAAGTACAGTACTTTGAACCAATGAAGTGGGTCGCCAAACTTCGTGAAATGAAGACAGACGATAACGTCTTGTTGTTCAAAACCGATATGGAAGCCGGACACGGCGGCGCATCTGGTCGATTTAAACGCTTAAAAGAAGATGCGCTAGAGTATGCCTTCTTCCTCGATTTACTCGATAAAAAATAAGCGTATTAATAGAACTGCATCTCTTCTAACAACAAAAATGCCCGCAAGTTGCGGGCATTTTTTATAGACGCACTCTCTAAACAAAGAGTGGGGTTACCTAAGCACAGAATGACTAGCGTCTCTTATAGCCAAAGGATAGCAGAAAGAAAAACGCCTACTCACAACGAGTAGGCGTTAACACAATAAATGTGTTTAGGCAGTAGAAACTGGCCTATTTATTAGAAGTAGTAACGAGCACCTAGAGTCCAGTAGTCGTTCTCTTCATTGTTGTAGTCGTTACCTAGATCAAACTGGTAAGCTGCAAACGTTACGAAAGCAGGAGTTACAGCGTACTCTGCTTGTAGCGCAGTTTCGCTTGAAACTGTCTTATTGTCTTCTTCGTCTTCTACGCCTTCGTAGTTAACGCTGAATGTCCAATCGTTTACGCCGTATGCCAAAAGAGCTTCAAGTTGAGAAGTGTCTTTACGCATTTGGTAGAAGTACTCGTTCATACCGTATACTACTGCTGCGTATAGACCTGAACCGTACTGACCGTAGTTTACAGAGAATAGGTGTGATTCAGCGTTCTTAGTACCTAGAGTCGCGTTTTTAACATCACCACCGCTGTATACGTAGCCTAGACCAAAGCCAGCTACAGAACCGCTCAATGCAACTTGACCACGTTGCTCGTATGTTGTTGCATCTGAAGTTTGCTCACCTTGCCAACCTAGACCTAGGTTGAAAGCAAAACCTTCACCAAATTCAAAACCTTTACGGTAGCTAAGCATTTTATCAGCACGAGCTGAGCCTAGGTTGCCGTGGTTGTCGTACAAAAAGTCGTTCGCAAACGCGATTGGTAGATCCGCAACGCCAGCGACATCGTAGTAAGGTGACCATTGAGTACCTGCTACTAAACGGCCAAACTGCTCATGAGTAGCACCGATGTAACCTAGACGAGTTTTGAACGATTGCTCGCCACCGTTTAGGTAGTTAAGCGCCCATTCACCTTTAGCGTCGATAGTAATACCGTTGCCAATGTCTTTCTTACCCGCAACGTTAATACGTGGAGACACTTGGTGAACTTTTACATCTTCTTCGAAATACTCACCCACGCCAACTGAAACGTGACCGCCGATCGATAAAGATGTACCATCGCTGTTGTAAACTTCTGCTGCGAAGGCCTGTGAACCACATGCTAGTGCCGCCACTGCAACGGCTAGAGTTTTCATTTTCATTGTTAACATCCGTATAGTTGTTTGTACCGGTTCGCTTAGAAACAGATTAAATCCGAATCAATCGCAACGAACACATAACAAAGTAGTAATGAAATAGAAATGAAACAAACACTTTCTTATGCAACCAGTGGTATTAATGCTCACATTTTGAACTGAGTCACAAAAAAATAGGGAACTTTTCATTCCCCATCATAAAATCTGTGGCTTTTTACGTGTCACATCTCCCAACGTGCGAGTGGCTTCTCAGTTTTGATACCCTTACTGCCCCAGCGGTCAATAACATCAATTTGCAGTATGCGGCTCGGTTTAATAAGCGATGTCAAGGTTTTCGACGGTCGTTTATCCGTCACTAACCATAGCGTTTTATCTTGTTCAAACTGAGCTTTTAAAGATAATTTGTCTTCTTCTGTCCACTCGAGTTCCGGCTTAAATTCGCGCCCAACCACAAACAATTGGTTGCCAGAGGCAAAGTCCTCTAATGACTCACTCATCAGTACCACTGAATCGATGCCTTTATCGAAGATCTCTGCCTGTTGTTGGTTGATCAGTTCACGCACATTGAGCATAAGAGCCTGTTGATTCGTTTGAATAGCCTTTTGGTGTTCAGGATATACACGTTGTAGATCCTCTCCAACAATGCCCGCCATTCGGATTAAGTTTGTAGGGTTCAGCCATGCGTACTTCGATGTTGACCCGTTTTCCAATGTCAGTACTGCAACTCCTTGAGCTCTAGGAGAAATGGCCTGCGATGCATCGATTTCAATCAAGTGAATGTTGCCCTGTCGAGCGTAAACATAAGTCGGGTCTTGTTTCCAAATCGCACCAAGAGTAACAGCAACCGTCGCGGCTTGACCCGCTTGCTTAACTTGCTCTGTACCTTTATTTGCGAACCAGTTCTCAAGACGCTCAACGCCGTAACGCTTTGGAGGCAGATACTGAGTCTCTATCCCTGTACCTTTCATGAGTTGCTCAGACAACATGTACGTGACGGGAGTGCTGGTTAAAATGTCTTTGGCGCCTGCCAACGATGGAAGTGTCGTCGCTATAACCAAACCAAAAGTTATCGCTAATTTTTTTATCTTCATGTTCATTACTTTATAAAAAGGGTTACGCTTTTTGGATAATTCGGTAAACCGTTGCTGTTAGGAAAAATGCCGCAGAAACAATGATGATGGATGCGCCTGATGGCACTGGTAGCTCAAGCTCCATCGGCAGTATGGTTCCTACTAAACACGCAATGGTTGCCAATAAAGAAGAAAGGAGAACAAAACTGCCCATGCGTTTAGTCAATAACCTAGCCGTTGCACCAGGAATCAGTAGCAATGCACCAACCAATACCGCGCCAATAATCTTTACCGCGGCGATGGTGACCAAGGTGATCATCATGACAAATAAGTAATCATAAAAGCTGGTATTAAAGCCGCGTACACGTGCAATATCCGGGCTGATACAAGTTAGCAAAATGCGGTTAAACGTTGGAATAAGAAGCAGTAATATGATCAAACAACTGATCGCTAAAATAAGGATATCGTTGTCCGTCACAGTCAAGATCGAGCCAAACAACACGTTCTCCAACATGTGAATGTTGATCTTGCGAGCAACGTACATTAACAGCGCAGCACCAACCGCTAACGCTAGTGCAAGAAAAACCCCAACCAGTGTGTCGTAAGGTACATTCGTACGATTACGAACAAAGTGAAGCAACAGCGCAAAAATCATACAAAAGCTAAACAATCCGATGATCGGATTCTCTGGCGGCTCACCGAGCAACACACCAATCGCGATTCCGGTAAGCGCAGCGTGCCCAACCGCTTCAGAGAAAAAAGCCAGTCGCTTGGCGATGACTAATGTCCCAAGACCACCAAGTAATGGTCCTAATATCAGCGCTGCCACAATTGCGTTCACCATGAAAGCATAAGAAAAGCTATCGCTTAACCATCCAGCTTCAACGCCGCTAACCGCTAACTCTCGCAACCAATCCATTATGCAGCCTCCACTTTTGCTGTGTAGTGCTTAAATAATGTTTCTATACGATCAGGGCTTAGCACATCTGAATGGTGACCTGACGCCACAATTTGACGATTTACGACATGGACCTGCGCATCTAAACGGCGCACTGCGGTCACGTCATGATGTACTGCCAGCACCGTTTTGCCTTCTCCAACGACTTCATGAATCAAACCTTCAAGATATCGAACACCTTGCTCATCCATGCCAGTTGTAGGTTCGTCTAAAACCAATAAATTGGGCTCATCCAGTAAAGCTTGCGCAAACAAAACACGCTGTTGCTCACCGCCAGAGAGTTGCCCCATACGACGGTCGCTACGCGTTGCCATACCCACGCGATCCAGCTGGGCCAGGGCATGTTGAGTTTGTTTCGTTTTACGTCGCCAAAATAGAGGGATACGAGTTTGGTTAAGCAGTACAAAATCCATCACGGTTAACGGGAGGCTTGCTTCAAACATCGCTTTTTGTGGCACATACCCTATCTTCCCCGATGCAGCTGATGGTTCTGGCCAATTGAGCGCTATGTTTCCCGAAAATGGCGTGAGTCCAAGTACCGAACGAAGCAAAGAGGTTTTACCACCGCCGTTCGGTCCCATAATCACGTGACATTTCGCGTTCTCGAATTCGGCGCTGATGTTCTGCAAAATGATATTGTCGGCGTATTTTAGGCCCACGTTACTTAAGGAAACGGAAGGTCCAGTCATTACGCCTTTTCCCCTGCTCGCTTACTCGCCACAAATTTCATGGCTTCGATTAGTGTTTCCACATTATCTCGCATCTCAACCTCGACTTTATCAGCCTCATACTCACCGTGAGTCATGTGAGAAAAGCGATAAAGCTGCACCCCAGTCGCCTCTTCGATGGTATCAACAAAGCGATTCGGCATATTGAGCTCATAAAACAGAACATCAATGCCCGATTCACGAATTTTCTCTATCGTTTCCTGTAGCTGACTTGCACTTGGTTCAACGCCATGAGCAGGCTCAATGACAGCGGCAACGTCAACACCAAACTCCTGAAGGATATATCCGTAAGCATTGTGGGTTGTCGCCACCTTCATACCAGCCGTGTCCAACTCACCAAGAGACAACATTGCATCACGCTTCATCAGGCGAAATGTTTTCGCGTATTTACGAGCATTTTGGCGATAGAACGTAGCATTGTCTGGGTCCAATTGGCTTAGCTCACTCGCGATGGTGTAAACCTTTTGAATGGTTGTTGATAGACCGACAAAGGTGTGAGGGTTCACTGCTCCTTGACCAACAGACTGCCCCATAGCGGGCAATAAAGGCACTTCTTTGTTCGCTTCGATAACCACGAGATCATCACGCTGAGAAGCCTTGATCACTTTCAGTGCAAAATCGTCATGACCAATACCATTGATCACTATTACGTCCATTTCATTTAAGCGCTTAAGATCATTAGGTTGTGGCAAATAGTTGTGAGGATTAAAACCGGCATCAACCAAAGGAATGATGTCCGCCTTCTCACCAACAACGGCTTTAACATAGCTGTAATAAGGTTGTAGCGTAATACCAATACTGAGTTTTTCGGCAGCAAAGCCTGTAGAAGACACCGCCAATAACGCGGTGGCTGTAAGAATACGACGTAAAAGAGAGCGTTTGATCATAGTACTTATCAATTATGTTGTCTTAATGGGCGTGAGAGTGAGAGGAAGAGTCTGACAGAACGATTTGTTTCCAACCGAAATCGTGGCGTTTAGCTAGATCGCTTAGTCCCTCCACATGTAACGAACGGCTAGAATCATTAAACCAAATATCAGCTTGAGAACTGCGGCTATCCAACAGCATGGAAGCAGAGCCTTGGGCACTGGTTTTCACGCCAATGTAGGCACCATCATCAATTCGTTGCCACTGATGAGAACCTTTACGCTTCCAGTTTTGGTCTTTCACGAATGGAGCAATCCAAAGCGCCTCCATATCAGAGATCTCAGGCCAAGTTCCGGTATCTAACTGCAAATCACGAATCTCTTCATGAGCGAGCTTAAGTTCAGCGATCAACCCCAACTCATTTTGATGTAAATCCGTGATTAACACTTGATGAGACTGAATGTCTGGCTTTTCAGCCTCGACCTGATGGTAGGGCATAAGTATGGCTGCTGAACTGAGAATTGCTGCGATTGTCAGTGCGACCCACTTTCCTTCTCGGTTACCATCATCAGGGCGAACTTTCTGTACACTCATTTCTCTTTCAGCTCAACGATATCCACTTCCACCGGGCTTTCATGTCCGGCATCAAATACCAAATAGAAATCTGTTTCAGGGTGAGTAAATTCTGCGATGGAACGCTTATCTGTTTTTTCTTTGGCGATCAGATTGTCGTCGTAATCGTACATTTCGACATCGTAGTCGACCGCTGTGGATCCATCCGAGTAGCCCGCTTCACAAATCACTTTATCTTGCGCCAAGTGACAGCTCATCAGAGGAAAATGTGCAGCAGCGTGAAAGGACGCAAATCCAGAAAAAAGCAAAACCGCTTTTAGAAGAGAAGTGTTATTCATGATAATTCCAAAATGGCCCAGCAATTGCTGAGCCTAATTCGATTAGTTAAGTTGAGTTTCAAACGTTAGGTGAACATTGGCACTCGCTTTATCCGCCAATGGATTATCTTTCAATTCACCTTTGTAGTTCGCTTTCATTAAGTAGCGCCCGGCGACTTCTGGCGTGAAAATCACTTTGCCATCTTTATCGCTCACCACATCGATTTGTTCTTGATGGTTTCGGTACATGGTCCCTTCACGTGTAATCTCAGCAGTAACGCCCTCTTGTGGCTCTCCGTTAAAGAAAAACTGGAAAGTCACAGGCTCACCTTCAATGATGTCCGATGGATGCGTGATCGGTTTCATCTCTAGCATTTTGCCTTCAATCTCCAACGCTTTGTCCGTTGGCATACCAACCGTAATGTAGCTTTCTGCTCGGGTGTAACTTAGTTGAGTAACCACATCACGCGCTTGCTCGGGAAGCACATCACCACGCTCAGCTTTGCTTGCTCGCGCCCATTTCACCGTATCACGACGGCCCGCTTTGTATTGTGTGTAGTAGCTCGGCTGATTATTAATCGCGACTTTGTGCGTGCCTTCTTCTGTAAAAAAGAAATCAAACATAGAGCGACGCTTGCCACGAACAACAAAGTTAGGACGCTCAGAGCGGCCATCCGGCATCACCACAAATGCCTGGTCACTACCCGCAGGCTTATCAAAAACAAACGTTCCGTGAGAGGCAGTAACATCAAATGTCAGCCAGTCACCGCCTTCTTTAGAAACCGTAAAGTGAGAGGGCAGAACCCAACGTGGATGTGCTTGTGCGGTGGTGGTTACAGCCAATCCCATTGCCATTACACTCGCCAATGCCACTGCTTTCATTTTGGTTTTCATTGTTGTGTCCTTTAATCACTTAACTTGATAATTGACGGTGATGACACCCGTCTCTTGTGTTGGTTTAAGCTCATAGCGCACGTCACTGTCCGCTAGCGTTATTTTTTGACGTAAGTAGTTTCGCCCACCGTGTTCACGAACGACCTCGACGTACAACGTGTAATTTCCTTGTTCCAAACGCTCCCCTGCGTCATTGGTTCCATCCCAGACAAAGCGGTATTGACCAGCAGGACGTGTTGCAGAAGTCACCGCATCAACAAGTTCACGATCATAACGACCCGCTTTTCTCCACCAGCTGCGTAGATCTTTTAACCATTCGTCTTTCCCTACCCATAACTGGATGGTTTTAACCGGTTTACGCTGATCGTTTTCAACCCAAACCGCCACATAAGGGCGTGCATACATTGAGGTATCTATCTTTGGAAGTTCGAGTTCGAAGTCGACCTTCGCGTTATCTGGTAGAGGCGCCGCGGAAAGAGAGAAAGGAGCAAAAGCCGCGATCAAAGCGGCTTTACAAAAGTGATTACGGCGGAAAAATCTTCCTGTGTTCAACATAAGTGTTCTCTAAAAAAGCTGTTATGGAACAGCAACAAAATAAATTACGAGCGACAGTAACGTACCAAAGCTCATCCATTGCATTGACGTTCTGAGCGTCTTCTTCTTAGGCAGTAACAAGCACACGCCTGTAAGAACAAAAAACACCATCAAAAGCGCAGTGACGTCGATAAACCACTTCCAAATCCCACCACTGTTGCGTCCTTTATGTAGATCGTTCAGCAGCGCAACAATACCGTAGTGCGTCGTTTCGACGTCTGCTGCACCAGTAGTCATATCAATAAAGACCGTAGCGTTATAACCCGGGCCTTTAAAATCCATAGAAAGCTCTCCGAGTAACAACTCACCTTGCTCAACTTCGGTATACACATCTAGTGCGGAGGGAGTGCCGCGAAGCTCGGTTTCTTTAGTCAAGAAAGCCACCAGCCCTTCACGATTAGGTTGAAAGGTATCTGAATGTGAGAATAGAACTGAGTGCGGAACCGTCAGAGTATGTTGTTGAATGATAGGTTCACTGCGTTCAAACAATTCGGGGCGATTGAGGGTAATACCAGTTACTGCAAAAAACAGCGTAACTAAGAGAAGAGCCATCGAAATATAGGTATGTAGGCGGCGAGCCCAAGTTTGAACACCTTTGCTTTTAAGCAACATAGAAACAATCATCACCAATAAATGTGGGGCATAATTTAGGTGATAATCATTCGTATTGGCATTTAATTTACATTGTTTACTTTAGACAAAAAAATACCCGAGACTGAGCTCGGGTATTTAATAAAAATGTTCGCTATGAGTTCTGCGTCGATTCTACTTTGCGTAGCTGAGATAGATACTTAACCCAACTTTTTGCCTGATTCGATGGCTTAATCTCATTCGCTCTTTTGGCATTAGCGAGCGCATCGTCAAACCGCTTAAGTTTGTAGTAAGCGCGAGTTTTGATAAGTGCAACATCCGCTTTACGACCTCTGACCTTATCGAGCGCGGCAATGGCATCTTTATAATGGCCTTCTTGCACCAACAGTTGAGAATAGTTCCAGTAATACTGCCTATCTAGCTGAGCTGCAATACGCCAGCTATCAATAGATTCTTCCCACTCTTTTGCCATTTGCCAATACGTTGCTTGCTGAGCTTTTAGCTTACTATTCGAGTTTACATCCTCTAGCTCGTTCATCACCAATGCAGCTCTCTCAGGAATACCTCGTTTCGCGTACAATTGTGCCAGCAGCTTTAAGTCATCTTGGCTAAGTTGTAACCCTTTCAGTTTTGCCAACGCCAAAGAGTCTAGGGCACGTTTGTTGTCATCAACCCGTAGATATAGAGCAACAAGCTGACGCCACCATTCAATTCGCTCAGGTTCAATCACGATTAAGCGTTTGATGGTCGAGATTGCTGGCTTCCACTTTTTCAGTTCTAGCTCAGCAGAAAGCTTTATCGACAATGCGCCAAGCTTGTCTGGCTGCCCAAACTTCTCATAACGAGCCATTGCTGAAAGCACTTTTTGCCACTGACTCAGTTGATAATGAGATTGGGAAATACGCAGCCATAGCTCATGCGCTTTTTGACCTTTAGGAATGTTTTTGCTCAAGGCATAGTAATGAGGTAACGCCTTAGAAAAACGTTGCTCGTTCAGCAGTATATCAGCCAACATTTTTCGGGTTTGCCATGCTTGCTCATCTTGTAGCAAACCACTATTGACTGCCAACTCAAGTTGCTTAATCGCCGCTTGAGTTTGCTCATTCTGCCAGTAAAAAATACCTAACATTCGAGCGACATAAGCTTGGTCATATCCACGAGAAAGCTCCATAGCTTCAAGAGATGAAATCGCTTCTTTCAGTTTCTCTTCTTGAGCCAAATTATGTGCTCGTTGAACTCTCGCTGCGGTGTATTGGCTTAACTCACTGGCAATGGTTGAGAGTGCACTCAGGCTTAATACCGTACCGATTAAGAATTTTTTCATCATTTGGCTAACTTGAACTCCACTTTAGCGGTTTGTCCGAACTGCTCAATTGACACACCATCCTCAACTTTTGGCTGATACTTCCATTTTTTAAGCGCACGGATTGCTTCCCTTTCAAACATGCGCTCGGGCTCAGCCTCGATCACTTCAATATCTTTTGGTCGTCCAGTTGCATCGATCGTGAAACGCATAATGACATAACCTTCCACTCTACGTTTCAGCGCCTTACTTGGATAGCGAGGATCAACACGATACAACGGCAGTGCTTGCTGGTTGCCCATTGTTCCCTTCAAGTTTGGTGCACTAATCGCGATGCCTTCAAGGGCAGTGTTTAAACCTAAAGCACTGACTGGCGTCATCTGACTCATTGGTTCCATTTGAGTGTCAGCTTGAGACAGATCCATTGGCTCCGGCGCTTGAGGTGGTTCTGGTTGCTCCGGCACTGAACGTTGACGACGCTGCACGTCTGCTTCATTCTCTACCATCACCATATCAAAACGAACGGCTTCTGAAGCTTCTGGTGCACGCTGGTTGCCTTTATCAACCATCCACGCCATAAAGCTAAACAAGCTCACAGAAATTAACAGTGATGCTGGTAGTGCAAGTAACAGCCTGCCCATTAAGGTTTCTCCGCCGCCAATGCAATGTTCTTCACACCTGCTGCCTTTGCAGCGTCCATCACTTTCACGACAGTGCCATTGTAAGCATGCTCGTCAGCTTGGATAACTAACGAAGCATCAGGCTGATCAAGTAACAGGTGCTCAATAGAGGCCTCAACACGCTCAATATCAACCACTCGTTTGTCAATGTACACATCATTCGCTGCCGTTACTGCGATAAAAATGCCCGCGTCTTTTTGACTTACTACATTAGAAGCCTGAGGGCGATTCACTTCTACACCGGATTCACGTACAAACGAACTGGTCACAATGAAGAAGATCAACATGATGAAGACGATATCAAGCATCGAGGTTAAATCGACTTGAGCTTCATCTTGTTGGTTAGGTCTGCGTCCGAGTCTCACTTTTGACTCCTTAAAGATTGTTCTAACTGGATAGCTTTTCGTTCACACACTTTGCTAAGGCGAGCATGAATAAACATGCCCGCAAGCGCTGCTACCATACCTGCCATGGTTGGCAGCGTAGCAAGTGAGATACCAGAAGCCATCAATTTCGGATTGCTGCTGCCTTGCGATGCCATTACGTCAAACACCGTAATCATGCCTGTCACCGTCCCTAACAACCCTAGCATTGGGCAAACCGCCACAAGTAGCTTAATAGTCGATAGGTTTTGGCGCAGTTCGATTTGCGCTTTTGCAATCCATCCTTCACGGATTTGATGCGCGTACCAAGAGTGGTGCTCTGATCTTGCTTGCCACTGCTCACAAAGCTGTTTTTTTACCCCAGGGAAAACCGTTGTGAGATAAATAACTCGCTCCATAACCAACAGCCAGCACACCGCCACGACGGCGGCCAGCCACCATAGGATTTGACCACCTTGCTGCATAAAGCTCATCAAGGTTGTGGCCCAATCCTCACTGATCAAACCCAATGTGCTGAGTAGGATCTGCTCCATTACGCTGCGTTCTCCGCTAAGGTGTTAGAGTGACTTTTGTTACTCGGCATATCACGCTCAGCTTGTTCTGCAACTAAACCGATGCCTTGTTTTTCTAAGATACTGCGAATATTTTCTGCTTGAGAGCTCAATACGTTGTGCGCTAATAGCAAAGGCATGGCTGAAACAAGGCCAAGTACGGTAGTCACAAGTGCCATTGAAATACCACCCGCCATTACTTTCGGATCACCATTACCAAATTGAGTGATGACTTGGAAGGTTTCGATCATACCCGTTACCGTGCCTAGTAGGCCAAGCATAGGAGCTAGAGCAGCAAGAAGCTTAAGCATCGACAACCCTTTTTCTAGGTGGGTTTGCTCATCAACAACAGCTTCCAAAAGACGTAGTTCTAACGCTTCTACGCTGCGATGCTTGTCTTTCTGGTATACCGCAAGCACGCGACCCAAAGGGTTGTCTCCTGGCTGCACTGGGGTTTTCAGTTGCTTCATGATTTTCTGGCGCGAAATCATCAGTGATGCACCACGTACGAGCGCAATCAATAGGCCGATAGCCAATAAACCAAGGATGATTTTACCGACAACGCCACCCGCATTTAGGCGATCAGCCAAAGTCGGTGAGTTTGCAAGCTGTTCAAGAAGAATGCCACGTGACGGATCAATGACAAGTGCATCAATGTCACCAGAGGAAATAGTATTCGCTGTTGGACCGTTCTCAGGCTGACGAAGATAGTTTACCGCGTCTCCGCGTTGACCATTCCACTTAACGTAGCCAGTCTTATCCAGCAGCGCCATAGAACCAAGACGAACACCATTAACCGTTTGTTCACGACCTTCGCCATTTAGCAGTGTGAAAGAGACGTTTGCCATTTCACCGCTTGCTTTGATTTGTTCTTCCATGCTGCGCCACATCGCCTGAAGTTGGGTCAACGTTGGCAGTGATTTAGCCGCAACAATAGCATCGATATCTTTCTGATATGAGTTTGCATCAACACCGGTTACTGAGCTTTTTAGCTCAGACTCTAGCTCTTTTGCGTTCTGGCGAACGACGCCAAATAACTCACCTAGGCTCCCGGTTTCTAGACGCAACTTTTCTTCTAGCTGTGCCAGTTCTGCTTCATTTTCACCGAAGGTAACACTTAATGAGTCCGCTTCTGCTTGAAGAGCAGCCCGCTCTGCCACCAATTTATTCTTTATAGCCTGTAGCTCTTGCTCTGTTTGCTTAAAACCTGATTCACGCGCGACATTGTGCGATTGCTGTTGACGATTTTCTTGCTGCGCCTTTTGTAACAACGCATCACTAGCAAAAGTTGTATGAGGCATTAATGCGGCTGTCGAGATTAATGCAACCGATAACCATTTTTTCATCATTTATTTGCCCTCCGCAGCGGTTAACGACACTGGCAGAGTTAACATACTCGGCGCGATCTGTTTATTCGCCATAGCGAACGCTTTGTCTAGCTCTGATTTTTGCTCAGAACCCACTTGTTGCCATGCTTGTTGTTGCTGTGACCAGCTCCAAAATGTGTCACCAGATAAGCTACGCGCTACCAAAGACAAACGCCCTAAATAGAGAATGTCCGCCTCCACAGCTTCATTGTCACCCAGGTTAATCTTGCCTTGGTAAACGCCAAGCTTGGTGCCATAATCCATTTCAATTTGGTACGCTTCTAAAATACGACGAAACTTCTCTGCATCTGCAACGTCTGCACGCGTCATCATGGAATCCAGCTTTGCAATTCGCTCCTCACGCTGCGTTTTGCGTATAGGCTTGTCGTTAGCGACGAGCACTTTTAAGCCCTCAAGCATGTGATACATCAAAGGCACGACACCTTGACGAGTTTGAGCAATCTGCTCAATTTGCTCGTTCAAGCTATCAACTTCTTGATTTTGGCTCTCAACAAGGCTTGCAAGATGATCGCGATAAATCTTCAAGTTACCGACTTCCTCTTGCAGCTGCTCAATTTCAGCTTCTAGAGTAAGTGATTTTTCTGCGCTTGCATCAATACGTTTTTGGCTTACCGCCGACGACTGGTTTGTTTTACTCTGCACAGCTTGTGCATCGTTTAAGTTCGCCGCGTGAGCGGGAATCAAAACCGATGATATCAACAGAGCGATACTTGATTTCATTAGATTCATACGAGTTATATTTCTGTGTTCCAAAAACGACCAAAGGGGAAGACTACCCTTCCCCTCTAATAATCAAATTGTTATCAGTACTTGAACTGGATTGTTGCCATGTAGTTGCGGCTTTCTCCAACCACAACCCCACTCGCACCTTTTTGCTCGCTATTCGTGCTACCACCACCTGCGAAGTAGTCGGTATCGAATAAATTCTCGACATTGAATCGAGCAATGATATCCAAGTTTTCATCGTACTTATGTTTGTATGACACGCCCATATCAACGCGAGCGTAGCCATCTTTCTTGAAGGTGTTCTTTGCATCACCGTAGCGATCACCTTCATAAATCAAACCAAGGTTTAAGTTAGTGTTGTCTTGAACCTTGTAGCTAGACCATAGACTTGCCGAGAACTCTGGCACGTCTACAGGGCGGTTACCCTCGAATTTTTTATCCGCTTTCGTCAACTCTGCATCCAAATACATTGCAGAAGCCGTTAGCGACAACTCTGGGGTCACAAAACCTTGAGCCATTAACTCAGCACCTTTGTGAACTTGCTCACCACCTTGCGTTTTCTTGTGTAGGAGATTGCCGCCCGCGTCTTTGCCGCTTTCAACATCCAGCGAGATGTTCTCTAACGTGATATCAAACACTGCACCAGATACAAATAAGCGCTGATCAAACAGTTCCCACTTAGTTCCGATCTCGTAAGAGATACCACGCTCTGCGTCTAGCTTCTCACCATCATTGATATACTTTTTGCCACGACCACTGCTGACTTCACCTTGCGGCATAAAGCTTTCAGAGTACTGAACGTAAACCGAGCCATTCGTCGCTGGGTGGAAAATTACACCAAATTTTGGAGAAACCTGGTTTTCGGTCAGGTCATCATCACGCTTTTCGTCATAACGAACACCTGCAAGCACTTGCCAGTAATCATTAATCGTCATCATATTTTGCGCGTAGATACCCCAAGTATCGTGCTCGCTTGTGGACTGTTTAACTTTCCCTGAGTAGCCAGGACGAGGCACTGTCTGACCGGCTTCTATACTTATAGGGTTGTAATACTTTTGGAAACGGTCATAGGTATACTCTAGATAGTTCGCACCTACCAAAAACGTGTTATCTGTACCAAACAGAGAAAAGTCCGTCGTCACATCTATATATGCAGTATCAAACACCCAATTATCTTTGCGTTCGTTACCAGAATGGTCGATCTTAGTATCTTGGTCATAAGTTTCGAAACCTGGGTAAGACTCCACATCAAAACGCTTAAAGTCTTGACGGTTGTAACCTGCTTTTACGTTCACGTTATCCGTGACTTGCGCATTAATATCGACACCGTAGTTTTCTACTTCGTTATCAATTTCAGACCACTGCGCATCCCAAATGTACTTATCACCGCGAACCGCTTTGCCATCAACAATGTATGCGCCAGAGTCCACGCTACCATCGTCTTTCGTGCGATCGTAATGAGCCGATACCATAAAGTTGTCGGTGATGTCGTACTCAACCACTAGGCCCGCTACCGTACGATCTGTTTCTGGCTCTGTACCATCGCCGTATCTGCGCCAAGAGCCGTAGCTTTCTTTGGCAAAAATTGCGCGCGCACGCAGTGTCTCTGCATCATTTAGTGCGCCACTCACATCAAGCACAGTGCGTGAGTGATCATTCGAACCTAGATCTTGACTCAAACTTGCTTGTGTTTGAGTTGTTGGTTTTTTCGAAACCATGTTTACCAAGCCACCCGGCTCAGATTTGCCGTATAGCAGACCTGATGGACCTTTAAGCACTTCAACACGCTCTAAAAGCTCAATTGGCTGACGGTAATGTGACCAGTGTTGACGACCATCACGAAGAAAACCGTCTGAACTGCTAAGTTCAAAACCACGTAGAGAGAAACGTTCGCGGTTACGGCTTGTACCACCCGCGCTAACACTTGCATCGTTACGTAGCACTTCACCAAGTGTACTTGCACGCTGCTCATCAATTACCGTTTCATCGATAACCGCTACTTGTCCCGGCGTTTCCAGCTGCGTCATTTCCATGCGCATTGCTGTACTGTTTGTATCTGCCTTGTAGCCGAACTCTCGACCTTCTACAACTACATGTTCGTCTGTTTGAACTTCCGCCACTGCAGGTGTTGCTAACACTGCACCGATCACTAACGCCAAATGGCTCTTAGTAAACATATCCTTTCACTCCGATTATTATTTTTCGGGTCACATACTTGTTGAATGCGATTCCCTCTTAATTATTTCGCGGGTGAATATAAGTGATAAGTATTACCATTTGCATTAAATTTACATTCTTTGCATTTGCAAACTTTTGTAAAGTACTCTCTGATGATGCGCCATGATAATGTGACATTGATCACAAAAATTACGACTTAATCATACTTATTGCTTGAACACTAAAGTAACCCTCAGACCACCTTGCTCACGGTTTTTCGCCGTAACTGCTCCACCCATAATACGCATGGATTCTTTGACAATCGCAAGACCTAAACCGTAGCCACCAAGCTTTTTATCTCTAGAAGCATCTAAGCGCGTAAACGGATCAAAAATATCGACCAGCTTGTTATCTGGAATACCAGGCCCATCATCAGATACTGACATGATGGTGAACTGCTGCCCTTCTTTGACATAATTTTCCAGAGAAACTTCTATCTGAGATGCTTGTCCTGAATATTTAATGGCATTACCAATAAGATTGTTCAAACAACGAATGACGAGCGTTTCTTCACAAAAAGCTTTAGCACATACAGCTTCTGAGCGGAAAGACAACGTCTGTTCTGACTTCAAATCTATTTTGCAACGTTCTACTTGCGGGGAGAGCAAAACTTCTAAATCACAGCGTTTCGTGGCTTTGTCGAAACGCGCATTTTCCAAGCGACTGAACTCCAATATATCGCTGATCAAATGGTTTAGCTCTTTTGCTTCATCTTCTAGCCTTGTCACTAGACTTTGCTCACTTTCTCCAACACGCTTTCGCAAAAGATGCAGAACCAAGTTCTGCCTCGCTAACGGCGTTCTCAATTCGTGAGAGACATCTCTTATAAGCAGTCGCTGCTTTTCAGCGAGAGAATGAATCTGTTGCGTCATGTGATCGAAATCTTGCGCTAACTCGTTAAACTCACGCGTGCTCGACTTCAGTTCTTTCACGACACTGACATTAAAATCGCCATTAGATAGCTTTTTGCTTGCTTCTCTCAATCGATCCAATGGTTGCTGTAAGTTACGTGCCATTAGCAGTGAAAAGAGCGCCAAAATAACCACTGCAATCACGACTTTGAGAATAGAGAAATACAGAATGAAGTCATTTGCAGGGTGCAGTCGATGTGGCAACTGAATCACTAAAGTATTGCCATGAACTAAAGGAATATTGATGATGGGGCGATTCACTTTCCCCTCAAGTTGATCATCAATGCTTCTCTTAAATTGAAGTTTGAACTCGAAGTGCGGATGCATCAGACGGTGCGTAACTGGTTGCTGATGTTCATTCAACACAAATAAATAAAAGTTTTGCGCATTTGCCCAGTCAGCAAGTTCGTCCATGTCTCCGTGCTCAATCAATACATTGGCTTGATGTGCAAGGTCTAGCATTTCTTCTCGCACACTATCGGGCACTTTCAACATGGCTTTCACCAGAGCTTGTTCCGCTAAGGATTGCACGACCAAAATACTAATTACAATTGCGGTCATGCAACTAAATAACTTGAACGCTAAGCTATCTTTACGTTTTGCAATAAAAGGTGGACACCGGAGCTTCATTAACGGTTTACAGCCTCTAAATAACTGTAACCTTTGCCACGGAAGGTTTTGATATGTTGCTTGGAAAGCCCCGCTTCAACTAACTTGCGACGTATGTTACTGATGTGCATATCAAGGTTGCGATCAAAAGGACTCAGCTCTTTCTTTAACACTTCGGTTTGAAGCTCTGCTTTTGAAATCACGACTCCTTGGTTTTTTACCAAGTAGCTCAATAGTTCAGCTTCCGTACTTGTGAGGGGTAAGCTATTAAGCTGGTCACTGATCGTTTGAACGGTACTACACATCGTCTGACGTTGACGTTCCAAGCCAACACGACGAAGAATCGCTTTGATGCGCATTAGAAGCTCAGCGACATTAAAAGGCTTTCCGATATACTGATCGGCCCCCGCTTGGTAACCATCAAGCATCGAGTTTTCATCGTTGAGAGCGGTAAGCATTAGAATAGGTGTCGCGAAGCGCTGACAGATCCTACGAGCAACTTGCATGCCGTTAAGGTTTGGTAACATGACATCAAGCAATACAAGATCTACAGGCGTTTTTTCCATATATTGCAGCGCACTTTCACCGCAATGTACAGAAGAGACGATGTAGCCCTCCTCTTGCAAAACCGCTTCTAACAGCTCACACAAAGGAACGTCATCATCGACTATCAAAACTCGTGACATTACCACTCACCATTCAAATAAAAATGGTTCGCATTTTATTACTCATTTACCAATTAAACAACTAACACTCTAATGCTTTAAGTCCACAGGACTCAGTCCAAGAAGCAGCAACGTGCCATTAGAGTTTAATGTTCACTTTTACTAAAGGTTCCTAACAATATGCACCTAGATATATCTTCATAGAAAAAACGAGTACAATCTGGCAACCGCAAAGCAAAAGATAAAGCGAATGGAAACGTTATTAATTGGTCACCGTGGCGTGGCAGGTTCATACCCTGAGAATACAAAAATAAGCATTCAGGCAGCCATTGACCTGGGGTTGAAGTGGGTGGAAGTGGATATACAGCCTACCAAAGATAATGTTTTAGTGGTTTGCCATGATCATACCGTCAATCGATGCAGCAATGGACAAGGGCGTGTTGATGAGCTCACCCTGGAAGACTTAAAAGCATTAGATTTCGGTAGTTGGTTTAGCACAGACTTTTCAGGCGAGAAGATCGTGACACTAGATGAACTGCTCACTTTAGCTACTGAGAATAAGCTTAACTTGAATATCGAAGTTAAAGTAGACAACCATCCAGCGGAAGAAGTGGCGCAGACTCTAGCCAATGCGTTAGCAAAAAGTCCAATGCCGCAAGAGAATGTACTCCTATCGAGCTTTAGTCATGACGTCATTAGAGCGATGCACAAATACTGCAGTGGCTACCGATTGGGTGTGTTAAGTGAATTCTTTACGAGAAAAGATAAACGCCTTTTGGAAGAAGTTAGTGCCTATAGCTGCAACCTAAACATTAACTGGGTTCGTACTCGCCAGATAAACAAACTCCAACAAGCCGGTTACAAAGTGATGTGCTATACGGTGAACAATCCAAATAAACTGAAATACCTGCCTCAGTTAGACGGTATTTTTAGTGATCATCCACAGCGCTTTATGCCATAGCCTATAAGAGCCAGAACATTAAAGGGGACCTTTTGTTACCACTCAATCTGAATTGGTGTCCCCATCTCGACAAGCTGGATAAATTCGTCCATCTCCTCGTTGGTAATCGCAATACACCCATTAGTCCAATCAAAACTTTGGATGTAAATCGGCAACTGACTCTCACCGTTTTTTAAGCCATGAATTTTGATGTTCCCTCCAGGGGACACACCTCGGCGCTTCGCTTCCAACGTATCAATCGCATCAGGGTAACTGATATGCACAGAACGATAAAAAGCAGAGTCCTCTATAACATAATCTAGAGTGTATTCGCCCTCTGGTGTGCGATTGTCTCCCTCTTCTTGTTTATGTCCTTGAGGGTTCGCTCCTAAAGCAATTCGGTATTCTTTTAGCACTGCTCCTTGTTCCATCAAATACATTCGACGCTTAGACTTGTCGACTTTAACGAGGTCAACAGCTGCGTGAGTGCCAGAAGCAAACACACAACACAAGAACATAGAGAACCATTTTACTGACATTGTCGTAACGCCTAAGCTAATAAAGTGAACAAGAAAAGAGCGATAATGCTAGTCAGTTAATGCTCGTAAAGCAAACAGTATCTAATGCGGAACCATAAGATAGACTCGCTGAAAGGCGTACTTCTTATCGTTATTTGATACAACAAAAGTCAAAGAGAAGATTTCTCTATTCATTGCGGCTAAGTTGCATTACTTTATAAGCATATTTATTTATAAAGTCCGCACTTTTTGAGAGGGAACCATGATTAACATTGCTTTTTTTAGTGCAAAATCCTACGACGAAGCCTCTTTTAATAAAATTAAAAATAACCGCGATTTTGAATTCCACTATCACGACTTCCGACTAACCGAAAAAACAGCCAAGATGGCGCACGGCAGTGATGTTGTATGTGCGTTCGTTAATGATGATCTTTCAGCTCCCGTTCTTAAACAGCTTTCTCTAGGCGGGACCAAGCTTATTGCTATGCGCTGCGCGGGATTTGATAAAGTTGATCAACAAGCAGCCAAAGAACTAGGCTTACAAGTGGTTCGAGTTCCTGCTTACTCACCAGAAGCAGTGGCAGAGCACACGGTTGGTTTAATGATGTGTCTAAACCGCCGTCTTCACAAGGCCTACCAACGGACACGTGACGCCAACTTCTCGCTAGAAGGTCTTGTTGGCTTTAACTTTTTCGGAAAAACCGTTGGTGTTATTGGTACGGGTAAGATTGGTATCGCGACGATGCGTATCTTCAAAGGGCTTGGCATGGAACTGCTTTGCTACGACCCCTACGAAAACCCATTAGCACTAGAAATGGGAGCCCGTTACTGTTCGCTTGAAGAAATCTACGCTAATGCGGATGTTATCTCTCTCCATTGTCCAATGAGTGAAGAAAACTATCACTTATTGAACGAAAAAGCCTTCGCGCAAATGAAAGATGGTGTAATGATCATTAACACCAGTCGAGGCGAGTTGCTAGATTCACTAGCGGCGATAG
The DNA here is from genome assembly GCF_033339995.1 of Vibrio sp. 1641. Lineage (NCBI taxonomy): Bacteria > Pseudomonadati > Pseudomonadota > Gammaproteobacteria > Vibrionales > Vibrionaceae > Vibrio > Vibrio sp. 1641. Next base: position 3,478 of record NZ_JAWOVP010000002.1, on the reverse strand, counting down.
AAGCGTTGAAACAAGGTAAGATTGGTGCGCTTGGCCTAGACGTGTATGACAATGAAAAAGACTTATTCTTCCAAGATAAATCTAACGATGTCATTGTAGATGATGTTTTCCGCCGTTTATCGGCTTGTCATAACGTGCTGTTTACTGGCCACCAAGCATTCTTGACTCACGAAGCACTTAATAATATTGCCTCTGTGACGCTTGATAACGTCGAAGCCTTTTTCTCTGGTAACGTATCGGGCAATGAACTGATTAACTAAAGCCAGACAATCGAGAAGTATAGTAGAGCGTGTGATCTCAGCTATGCTATACTTCTCGACTATTTAAAATTTGAGCCAAATTACCATGAGCATAAAAACTGATATTCAAAAGCTGCACAACCGTTTAGATACATGCCAACGTAAACTTGATGCGGCACGTTCTCGTGGTGATCACGAAATGATTACAAAGTTCACGGATGAAGTAGAACAGCTTACCAAAAAGCTTAACCAGTTAAAGCACAAGCAAAACTATGAGCTGAACAAAGAACGTAAAAGCTTACTTGATATGCCTTTCTCTCGTGAAATCACCAAAGCAGAACAAGCGGACATCGGCAAACTGAAAAAACGCGTACGCGGCTTAGTAATCGTTCACCCATTAACAAAAGTTGGTAAAGAACTTCGCCTTGATGTGATGACAGGCTTTGCGCCAAAAGAGTTTTAAAACTCGCATTAACATTTATGGAGCCCAAGCATTTGCTTGGGCTTTTTATTTTGTACTGCTTCATTAGATTTCATCGAAATATCAATCCATAAGCTATTAAAAAGGCCAGCGACAAAAGCCACTGACCTATTTCGACCAATATCGTCCGCATTATATCTCAACGTTACGACAGTTGCTGCAACTTGTGCTCCACAACGGGGTCATTCGGAACTAACTGCTGAGCCACTTCCAAAAGTTGTACTGCATCTTGCGGATTGTCATGCTCATGCTTCATCGCAATATCAACAAGTGGCTGAATATCGATTTGCGCTTGATGCTCCTTCACATGTTCTTTCTTTTCTTCAATTAGTACATTATGAGCGGTACTCAGTAAGTTTAAACGATGCTGTGAGCTCGCATTCGCCTTGTTAAGGCACTGATAGTAATCTTCTTTTAAGCGCAGCGTTTTGGTCTGATGACGAAACTGCGCTATATCTATCTTCTGATAACGTATAAAGTCTACGGCCACTTGCTTATAAAAACCGAATTTATTCAAATACGTCGCGTGGGTACCATGTCCCATCCCGAAGACTCTTAAGTGAGTGAGCTCTGGGTAGCGTTTGGCGTGAAGGCGGTCGATTTCATTAGTTGGATCATAAATGATGTAGCCTTTTGCATCGCCAAGGTCAAGGTCATGATACTTTCCTTCCCAATCAAATTGTTGGGCTAGTTCAGTACTTGGCCTATCATCCCATGGCACCAAAACTTTGTTTTTTGTGCTGACCGGGTGAAACATCAATACTTGATCCAATTTTAATAGATTAGAAAATGCACCAATAGCAAAACCACCGCGGCTAAGTCCATAGCCTAAACGACATTCAAAGGGCTCAAGTAAAGTCGACAGTTGCTCTAGAAAGAAAATCAAATTACGGCTGCGAAACCAGTTACTTTTCCCAAGATGCTGAAATGAAATAATATTTACTTTTTGTTTCTGGGCTAAGCGATAACCCCAAGGCGCAAAGTCTGAGTGTAAGTCCTGTACTTGTAGATTCGTACCAGCAGGGGAAAAGGTGAACAACAACGGTTTATTGCGGTCGACAAACTCATACTTAACAAATACATCATCAAGTAAGTCCTCCCCGGACATCGGTAGCCTGGTTTGCTGTTCTTCACGAGAAAGAGCCAGCCATTCATCCAACCAGTACAGTAACTTCATTAATCCTCCATCTAAATTGCGCCTAGCAATTGTGTTAAAAATCTAGTTTTTAGTGTGTGATCATCTCCCCCTGGTTACAGGGGACTCTGATATCAGTCCTCTTTTAAAACAAAGCGTGAATTTGCTTATTAAATTGGTCAATATCTAAGGTTTGATGGCGAACAAACTCCTGCGCCACCAGATTAAAAAATTCTAATTTATCTAATTGTGTGGATTGAGTGCCGTGTCCCATACCGACGACTTTTAAATGGGTAAGCTCTGGATAACGTTCAGCATGAAGACGATCAATGCGATTGGATGGGTCATAAATAATATAACCTTTGGCATTGCCCAAATCTCGATCATGGTAGCCGCTTTCCCAAGCAAACTGCTGAGCAAGCTCAGTACTCGGCCGATCATCCCAAGGCACTAAAGCTTTACTTTTTGTGCTAACAGGATAAAACAACAAAAGATGCTCTAATTTCAGCAAGTTAGCGAACGCGCCAATTGCAAAACCACCTCGACTTTGCCCATAACCCAAACGACATTTGAAGGGATGAAGTAACTCAGATAGCTGCTCCAGAAAGAAAATCAAATTCCGACTACGGAACCAATTACTTTGTCCTAAATGTTGAAAGGCAATAATGTTTACTTGTTGTTGTATTCCGAGCTCGTAGCCCCAAGGAGAAAAATCCGGAGTTAAATCTTGTACCTGCACATCAGTACCGGAAGGAGAAAATGTAAACAACAATGGCTTGTTAAGATCGACGAGTTCATACTTCACAAACACATCATCAAGTAAATCGTAGCCAGAGATAGGTAAAGCCATCTCTTGTTCTTGTTGAGTAAGAGCTTGCCATTCATCTAACCAGTAAAGTAGCTTCATTTTTTCTCCAAGTGCATCCGCAGTATTTAGACTGGAACTCTATCAAAATGCGTTTAAGCATCCCACGTTGAGACTTAAGAAAGCTCTATTTGAAGCCCAAATGAGACGTATGGAAATGTCTTCGATTGAAGGTATTACTGCGTAAACTAAACCCAAAGTAGGTACGCAAAAACTTGGAGAAAGAGCTAGAGAAAAATCAATTAGAAGTTTCGATAACAGCGGTTAAAAAACAGCAGATACAAAAAAACCGCTGTAAGAACAGCGGTTTTTTTAAAAGTGGCGGAGAGATAGGGATTTGAACCCTAGATACGCTATTAACGTATGCCGGTTTTCAAGACCGGTGCTTTCAACCACTCAGCCATCTCTCCACAAATTGTCACTAAAACTTAGTCTTATACTATCGATGCTAATTTTTAGTTTTGCCTTCAGTTATCTCAATTAAAAGGAAACTTGAAAGCGATGTTTAAAGCCTGGCGATGTCCTACTCTCACATGGGGAAGCCCCACACTACCATCGGCGCTATTTCGTTTCACTTCTGAGTTCGGCATGGAAATCAGGTGGGTCCAAAACGCTATGGTCGCCAAGCAAATTCTTTAATCTGGAAAGCTGTTTTTTAATTCTCGTTCTTACACATTCAATGTTCTTTCATTGAGTCCATCAAAACCCCTTGGGTGTTGTATGGTTAAGCCTCACGGGCAATTAGTACAGGTTAGCTC
>NZ_JAWOVP010000001.1:650487-910169 GCF_033339995.1 Vibrio sp. 1641 | reverse complement strand
TGGAGGCGCCTCCCGGAGTCGAACCGAGGTCCACGGATTTGCAATCCGCTGCATAGCCACTCTGCCAAGGCGCCTTTTTTATTACGCTTCAGGGCTCTACCTCGTTGCGTTGGTGGCTACTTTACGGATTGAGAGAAGATAGTCAAACAAAAATATTTCATTTTCTGTTCGTTTGATTTCTTTTAAGTCAATTCGACCAAAGTTCGATCTTATTGGCTTAAAACGAAGCAATATAAATCTCGCTTTCAGTTCGTTTTGTCCCATGAAACATTAAAGCGTTTAATAGTTACTGACCCTTTTTAGCAATCTTCCCACAACATTAGGGTGATAAGACCAAGTGTGATCAAACATCGACATTAATGCAGGATTTCCGTATTTCGATAAGCTAATCGCGTGAAAACGGTTTTTCTTCGCTTTGAGCGCATCCACTTTGGCCAGTAACTCGTCTTGTTGTTTTGGCGCAATAAAGTCGGAAATGACTACCATGTCTGCGTTTTTATATTTATCACCGCTCATCAAGTCGATAGATTTAATCAAAGTTGGCTCTAGGTCTGTACCACCATGGAAGCTATAAGTTAGAAAGTCCGCCGCCTCGCGCAGACCATCTTGTTTGGTTAGTTCGTAGGTAATGTGTTCCGTAGAAAAAATAATGACATAGCAATCACGTTGCTCTGCTAGTGCGATTTGCATCAGAGCATAAGCCATGGCTTTGGCGCATTGCTCAGGAAAGCCACTCATGGAACCGGACGCGTCCACACAAACAATGAAGGGGCCTTTTTCGATATCTACCGCTTTATGGTCAGGTCGGTGAGCTTTAACTTTACGTAACGTGCGCGATTTGCCTTGTGTACGATAGTTCATGAGCCGTTTATCAACTAAGTGTTTATAGAACACAACTTCAAGTTCAGGATACGCCAAAAACATCGTTTCGTTGGGAAGTAGCTTATTTAGATCATCGCTTTCGTGAATACCGACAATATCATCCGTCGCCTCATCACTTTTCTCTTCGACCAATTGAAGTTCTTCAGTGGGCGCACGATTTAGTTCAGGATCATTTACTTGCCCCGCCATACGACCGAGTTGCTCCGCAATTTCTTGCAAGCCTTGGTGCTTCTTCAGAAACTCAGCATGGCGTTTCATCACCGTTAAGTCTGTTTTACTCAACTTGGCAGATGCCATATCCCACAGGCGCCCTACACTTTCAGCATCACCCGACTCCGTGACTTTATCCATATTACGCATGGTTTCCATACGTTGATACAGGTCATTCAGCACCTTTTCTTTATTGGCTTCAAGCTCGCTTACTTGCGCTTGTTTTATTGCATCGGTGAGGCTTTGGTACCATTGGTCACAAAAGTAATGTGGGAACATAGGGTTATTCATCCCTTTGTTCTTTTCCATCATTCGGCGAGCTTGCATATAAAACGCAGAGTGCCATTCCAGCTTTTTAATCACATCTTCGATGTTTTCAAAAAACGCCTCTTCATCCCAATGAATAACCTCTTGATATAAAGACAGCTCTTGTTGGAAACGCTCTGTCTCACATACCTTGGTGATCCGTTTTTTAACGCTGCCTCGCCACTTTAACAAGTGACCTTTGACCGAAGATTTAACACCTCGGTTTTCTGCCATCATCATGACTTGTGAACGAGCCATCAAATCATTAACTGCGCTATCGATGATGCCAGAGTCGGCCACCATCAGCGCGAGGTTAAGTCCGTCTGCACCTAGCATGTCGTCTCCTTATGAGAAAAACTGATGTAAGTTTTTAAAGCGTTGGATAACTTTTTCACTTTCTGCTTGGATTGATTCAAGTCTCTGACTTACCTGTTGCAGACTCGACTCCATTAGGCGGGGTAGTTCAGGATCAACAAAGCTATGCGGAAGCGCATCATGAAAGTTCGCTTTCACCTTACGCATATGGTGTTCTGCCTCACTAAGCTGATTTACGGCTTTTTCGCTCTGCGTTAACCACTTTTGGTAGAGCTCTACATCCAAGCCCTCTTGAGTCACTAGGCTAACCAGAATGCCTCGGTTCGCGATATCACGGATAACTAGGTTATTCGCCGCGTCAACGTCAAATCGTAAACGGCACATGTTGGCGTTTTGATTGACGTAACCATACACATCACCGCTTCCCTCTTTAATGACTCGATCTAACTCATCTTTGGGTACATAAACCCAGCGGCTATCACCTTTTTCTGATTCTGAAACCGACATGTTGCTTTGCAAGACCACCAATTTAACTAAGTTAACGGCTGCGCCAACTTTGTACATCTTGGCTTTAGAGGTATCAAAGCGCATGGTTTCTTTACGCAAAATACCCGTTGCCGCTTCAGACGTTAACGTCATGCGGTAGGCATCTTCAAGTTCATGTTGAACATCAACCAAAGACTCTCGGCAGTACTCAATTTCCTGCTCCGCGTCTTGTTGATCAAATGCATGTTTTAAGGCGAACTCTTGAACCACTTCACGTACCACATCTCGCGATTCAGGACTGTTCCATAAACAATCTTGCAGCAGTAGAAGGTCAAGCGGATTGATTTCATCGCGACCATTAAAAAACGCGCTCGCTTTTAACAACTTCACGGCTTTCTTCCAGCGGCGGTCAGAGACATACATGTCGGTATTGGCCACATCACCAAACTGAGCTTCAACTTTGGCTTCTAACATCGTTTTAAGCTGGAAAAGCTTTTCGAATGCATTGTCGGTTAACGTCAATTTGTCGAGCTGTTGTTGCCATTGATGATATTCTTCATCAGTTATCGCTAGGCCTTCTGGTACTTGTGCCTCTTGCGATGTGCCCACAGTCAACATCGACTTAAAGTTTTGTTTATTCTGAATTCGATTCACAAACACACGCACCAACATGCGGTCGTAGAGCGCATCCAATCCACTATCTTCATCGGGTAATTCATTGGAAGCCGATACCAACAAGCGCATTGGCACACGCTCGATATCGCTGCCATTTTTGAATGTTTTCTCATTAACCACTGTCAGCAATGTATTAAGAATTGCAGGGCCCGCCTTCCAGATTTCATCCAAAAATACGACTTGTGCAGTTGGCAAATACCCTTTAGTTAAGCGAACATAACGGCCGTTGTCTTTTAGCTCTTGGATACTCAGTGGCCCAAACACCTCTTCAGGGGTTGAGAAGCGCGTCATCAGGTATTCGAAGTAACTGCTGTTATCGAACGCTTGGATGAGTCGTTTGGCAATTAAGCTTTTTGCAATACCAGGGGGGCCTAAAAGAAAAACACTTTCACCAGCAAGTGCAGCAAGAAGGCAGAGCTTGATCGTATGTTCACGCTCATAAACGCCATCCGTTAACGCTTTCGCCAATTTATTGATGCGTTCTGAGAGAAGCGCTTTTTCGGCATTTGAGGCAAATAAGGTTTGTGTCATACGTTCTCCGGCTGCTGAAGTGGTATTGCGTTAACATTTTTATACACTTGTTATCACTTTGTTACAAATGTATTTTGTCGAATTCCCCTTATAGCAGATGCTTTTCCCCATCTTGACGAAGCAATCAAAGTTTCCATTTATGAGATATTGCTCACTTAAAGTGCAAACGCTTTCGTCGTGTTGCAGTATTTTTTGCTTTTGTTTCCCACCATTTGTGGTTAATGTCGAAAAACGTCAAAAATGCGGTAACAGCTAGGGTTCATAACTGCATGAGCAAGATAATTCATAAATGGAAGCAAATTTCTCTGATTGAAGAAGACGTTATGCTTCCTACAGGACAGGCAATTACGCACACCACAATCCATCATCCGGGTGCTGCGGTGATTCTCCCTATTACAGCGGAGGGTCACATTGTCCTTGTCCACCAATTTCGGCCTTCACTTAATAAATGGCTATTGGAACTGCCTGCTGGTACCAGAGAAGGCAACGAAGAGCCACTCTGCTGCGCCAAAAGAGAGTTAGAGGAAGAAACTGGGTTTAGTGCAGAGAAATTCACGTCTCTCGGCCAAGTCACCCCTCTTGCCGGATTTTGTGATGAGATACAGTATCTATTTGTTGCCGAAAAGCTCAATAAAACAAACCGTTACGAGTGCGATGAAGACGAAGTGATTGAGGTCGTCACCTTGTCAATCAAGCAACTCGAAGAAAAGATTGTCGATGGCACGATCACCGATGCCAAAACGATCGCTTGCTTAAGCAAAGCGCGCCTTTGCGGATATATTTAGGACTTTGACCAAGGAGACATTCATGGATTTTCGATCAGATACCGTTACACAGCCCACCCAAGCCATGCGAGAAGCCATGTTTAAGGCCCCCGTTGGGGATGATGTTTATGGTGATGACCCTACGGTCAATGAGCTTGAAAAATTTGCTGCGCAGCTTGCTGGTTTCGAAGCAGCTTTGTTTACCACTTCAGGCACTCAAGCCAATCTGCTCGGTTTAATGGCGCATTGCGAGCGGGGAGATGAATATCTATGTGGGCAACAAGCACATAACTACAAATACGAAGCTGGTGGCGCGGCGGTTTTGGGATCAATTCAACCTCAACCAGTCGAAAATAACCCAGATGGCACGCTACCATTTGATAAACTGGCTGCTGCGATTAAACCAGATGATTGTCACTTTGCTCGCACTAAGCTTCTCAGCTTAGAAAACACAATTAATGGTAAAGTGCTGCCTCTGTCTTACTTAGCAGAAGCTCGTGACTTCGTGAATAAACATAACTTGCAGATGCATCTAGATGGCGCTCGCGTTTTTAATGCAGCCGCTGCGCTTGATGTTCCGGTAAAAGAGATCGGTCAGTACTTTGATTCAATGACTATCTGTCTGTCGAAAGGTCTGGCTGCCCCTGTTGGCTCGCTACTGCTTGGTAGCAAAGACTACATCGCAAAAGCACGTCGCTTAAGAAAGATGGTCGGCGGTGGTATGCGTCAAGCGGGTATTCTTGCCGCAGCAGGCAAACTTGCCCTTACCGAACAAGTGGAACAGCTAAAACAAGATCACATCAACGCAAAAACCTTAGCGGAAGGTTTAGCAGAACTGCCTGGTTTTTCAGTCAACCCTGAATTTGTTCAAACGAACATCGTGTTCGCGAAGCTTGATCCTCAAGTGGACATAGTAAGTATCGCTGCGAAACTAAAGGAACAAAACATCACGATAACCCCTGGAAATCCAATTCGTTTTGTAACTCATAAAGATATTTCAGCGAAAGACATCGACACTTTCTTATCAAGTATAAAATCTCTACTTTAATTTGATTTTGATCATCGAGCTTCCCCTAAGGGGAAGCTTTATTGTATCGGCATGATTTTTAGCGAATAGATAACCTCCATGCTCAGATTTGTACTTCGAATCTCTTTTATTTTCTCTTCCGCTATCCATGCCGAGCCGTTTGGTGATGCTGATAAAGGTAAAATCAAATCACCTAGCTGTGTCTATTGTCACGGTGTTACAGGCATCGCAACGAACAACACCTATCCAAGCCTTGCTGGTCAAAATGCTCAGTACCTTTACAATGCAATGAAATCTTATCAAGCCGGTGAGCGTAAAGGGCCACTTGCAGAAATGATGGCAGCACAGTTAAAAATGTTAAATGATGAAGACCTTCGTGATGTCGCTGCTTTTTATGCAGAACAGACAGAAATCAAGTGATTAGATCACCTGTAGATGTACTATGAAAGCTCGTGAATCATCCAAACTCAACGCATATTGAAACATTAACCCAACATTTGACCACAAAACAATCAAATTAACTTCACTTCAAATATTTGATGAATTTATAGTTCAAAATAAGCATTAATATTGACTTTTTATTCTATTTTATCGATATTTCATGCTTTATTGAATTTGACGTGAAGTAAGTTATGTCTCACACACATGCGCAACCAGCAGACTCGGTTGCTACCCCTAAGTCGTGGCAGATGCCAGATACCCTCATTTTGATCTTCATTGTTGGTATTCTTGCTGCGATTCTTACCTACTTAATTCCTGCTGGTCATTTTGATAGCCAACAGGTGACCTACATGGTCGACGGTGCAGAAAAAACTCGCACAGTTATCGATCCTTCTTCTTTCTCTTATGCAACCGACGAAAACGGTGAACTGGTTTACAACAAGGTTGGCCTGTTTGCTTCTGGTGGTGGCATTGGTCTGATGAACTTCCCTTTCGAAGGGCTAGTTTCTGGCTCTAAATGGGGCAGCGCAATCGGCGTGATTATGTTCATGTTGGTTATCGGCGGTGCTTTCGGCGTTGTAATGCGCACAGGCACAATCGATAACGGTATCCTGCGCCTTATCGATAAGACCAAAGGTAACGAAGCGCTATTCATTCCAGTGCTATTTTTGCTGTTCTCGCTAGGCGGTGCGGTATTTGGTATGGGTGAAGAAGCCGTAGCGTTTGCGATTATTATCGCGCCGCTTATGGTTCGCCTTGGTTATGATGGTATCACTACGGTAATGGTTACCTATGTTGCGACTCAAATTGGCTTCGCTACTTCTTGGATGAACCCTTTTTCCGTCGCTATTGCGCAAGGCATTGCGGGTGTACCTGTTTTATCCGGCATGACAGTACGCATGGGGTTATGGGCTGGCTTTACGTTAATCGGTATCGCTTTCACAATGATCTACGCCGCTCGTGTGAAGTCAAATCCTAAACTTTCTTACAGCCATCGCACAGACCAGTATTTCCGTCAGCAAGAGCTTGGCAATCAAGATTCTCGTTGGAACCTAGGTGACACACTCGTTATCCTTACGGTTATTGCGACCACGGTGTGGGTCGTTTGGGGCGTAGTCGCTAACGCATGGTACATCCCAGAAATCGCGTCTCAATTTTTCACTATGGGCTTTGTTGTCGCGATCATCGGTACGATTTTCCGCCTGAACGGTATGACGCTGAACTGCGCAGCTGATGCATTTAAAGAAGGTGCAGCTATTATGCTTGCACCTGCCCTATTAGTGGGTTGTGCAAAAGGTGTATTGTTGATCCTTGGTGGTGGTACAACTGATGAAGCGAGTGTACTGAACTCAATTCTAAACAGTGCTGGCGGCGTGATTAGCGGGCTTCCTGACGTGGCTGCGGCATGGTTAATGTATGTATTCCAATCTATCTTCAACTTCTTCGTCACTTCGGGCTCTGGACAAGCGGCACTAACGATGCCTCTACTGGCCCCTCTGGCAGACATTGCAGGCGTTACACGCCAAGTGGCAGTTTTGTCATTCCAACTTGGCGATGGCTTTACTAACGTTATCGTCCCTACTTCGGCATCTCTCATGGCAACGCTTGGTGTCTGCCGTATCGACTGGGGTGACTGGGCAAAATTCTGCTGGCGATTTATTCTATTACTCTTTACCCTATCAAGTATCGTCGTTATCGCAGCTCATATTATGGGTTTTGCGTAAAACGAAACCAATTGGTAATTAAGGCGAGACATGTTCTCGCCTTATTAATATTCATGGTATGACGACGCTAAGGTTTTAGATTAGCTTATGGTTTTGGAGTGGTAACTTTAATGGCAACACAATTTCTCGATGACGTGATTCAAGGTCATCAAGTGATTCAATCTCTCAATGTAGCAGGCCTAAATTCGGGCGAGCATAAGTTTTGGTTTCGCATCGCAACGAATGCTCTCTCTCAGTGGCAACACCTACCTGTGCTAGTGTTCAAAGGTGAAAAACCTGGCAAGAAGATCATGATTACCGCAGGGGTTCATGGTGATGAGTACAATGGTGTGTTAGCAGCGCAGAAAACTGCTCGAGAGCTCATCGGCACTGAAGTCGCTGGTACTGTCACTATTGTTCCAACCATTAACATGCCAGGTATGCTAAACCACAGCCGCGATTTCTATTCCGCAGACCCTGATGCGTCTCCTGCAAACTTAAACCGCTTTTTTCCTGGTGACCAAAACGGCAATGAGGCCCAACGTTACTTATATGCATTGTGGAATGATTTGCTCAAGCCAAATGCTGATTTAGCCATTGACCTTCACACTCAAACCAGTGGTGCGGCCTATCCACTTTACGTGTTTGCAGATTTCCGAATCGACCAATCATTAGAAATGGCTCGCCTCATTAATCCTGATGCGATTTTAAATGATCCTGGAGATGCTGGCGTCCTTGAAACGGTCTGGAATAACCATGGTGTCCCAAGTATTACTGTTGAAGTAGGTATGGGGCGATATACCGAGCAAGAGCTCATCAGTCGAACTGTAACAGGCATTTTTAATGTGCTGAAAAAGCATAACATTGTTGAAGGTGATATGGACCCTATTACGTCATGCTTGGAAGGAAACGAAATCGTCAGTGTGAAAGCGACACACGGCGGCTTTGTACTGCCTCATGTCAGTTTGATGAATTTTGTCGAGCAAGGCCAACTTCTTGCGATTCAATACGACAGCTTTGGCGCTGAGATTAAACGCTACACCGCCCCAACAAGCGGCACAGTACTTAGCCACAATGTTGAATCTATTCGAGCACCAGGTTCCCTGATCGTTCGTTTGATTAAGTAAACCATAACCGTTTGTTGATAGATCAACCTTTCGACGCTCACTCAAATTTATATAAGCCCCATCACGAGTAATCACAAATGATGGGGCTATATCCATTTTGACCACATTAAGTTACGCGGTAACAAATTACTGTTAAGCGAAATGACAAACTGAGCTCTTAATTAGGAAGCTTCCCCTCTGTCCGCTTTTTCAGCCACGCTGATGAACTTAAAGCTGTCTTTGTTTCTCTTGTTCAACAAAAATGAGCTCGTCTATAGCGAAACCTTTCTCTTTAGCTACGTACTTAAAGCGCTCCACTACTTTCTCATCAACGTTAGGCGTTCTAGACAGTAGCCACAAATAGTCGTGGTTGTAACCGGAAACAAACGCATAGTCATAGTTTTCACCTAGCTCAAAAACAATGTAAGAAGAGTATATTGGCCCAAAAAAGGAAACCTTTAAGTGTCCAACCGTTTTATCTTCAACAAAATAAGCTTTGCCTTCAGCTTCTGACCACTGTCGCTCTTCTTCGGAATATCCACGGTTTATCACCTTAACCCCACCATCCTCGCGAACCTGATACTCAGCGGTAACGTTGGATAAGCCTCGCTCAAATGAATGGTCTAGGCGTGCAATTTCGTACCACTTACCTAGATATGGCTCTAAATCGAAATTATTCACGGGTTCCACCCCATCCGGCTTCGAGGTACAACCAAATAAAGTTGCAAGTGACAAAAGTAAAAATATTTTTATCGATTTCATACAACACCTAAATTTTAATTAGTGATTGATTTTACTCTAGAAGATAACAAATCGATCACTAAGCCGCACCATCGCCCTAATAGGGACACATCACAATTCTTCATCATCAATAGCGCGCTGAACACCGAAACCTCGTCATCTCAGCAAATCGTTAACAAGATTGCTCTATTTTTGACTTACAAGCTGACCATGCTTGTATATTTTGTCAGCATTTAACCCTATGCATATAGAAACTTTGCACAACATAGACATTCGTAGGCATATCACCCTCCTATAATACGTTGCGTTATAGACAGAGGTTATTGTTATGAAATTAAAAACAGTGTCAGTTTGTGCACTTTTGGTGTTACTTGCAGGTTGTCAGCAGGAAAAGCCGAGCGAAACGACACAATTAACGACCTCAGCAGATGTATGTAATGCACAAGGAAACATGCCAGGTGGGTGGAATGAGTTTAACGCGACCCCTGATGCACAAAAGGCAATGGCCTTTGTTTTAAAGAAAATGGACACAATAGCGTCGTTTAAACAAATACTGAATGTTCACGCGCAAATCGTTAGCGGCGTCAACTATGCTATTGAGTTTGAATTGGATGATGGTTCTGTTTGGAACACGATTGTTTATCGCAACCTCGATGGCGAATATGCGATTACCCAATCGCCAAAAGAAGGCTACTTTTGCGAACAGTAGCGACTTAGTCAGAAAGCCCCTAACAATAGGGGCTTTTTGATCTAACAGTAGTCACTGAATTAGACAGCGAAGCGACATTGAGATTTAATCGACACCGTTGAACCAAGTCTTGATGGTTCAACATCAATCCTCTGCGCCATTTGCTCTTTCAGCTCAGAAACGTGAGAAATAACACCGATCATGCGCCCAGTCTGTTGCAGGTCCACTAGTGTTTGAATAGCAAGATCTAAAGACTCTGGGTCTAAACTACCGAAGCCCTCATCAATAAATAAAGTGTCTAAACGGATACCGCCACTATAGGATTGCACAACATCCGACAAACCAAGTGCCAGAGCAAGCGCTGCCATAAATGATTCACCGCCGGAAAGTGTCGCAACATCACGCGTTTTTCCTGTGTAGCCATCTTCAACCATTAAATCTAAGCCGCGACCCGCAGCGCCTTTGAAGCCCTCTGTTTTTCGAGCAAGAATATAGCGCCCTTTACTCATAAGGCTTAAGCGTTGAGAGGCCTGAATCAGCACATCATCCAACAGTACACCAAGAACAAAGCGATGTAGGCTAACCCTGCTGCCTGTTTTACCGCTAGCAACGTCGTACAACGTACCAAAGATTTTGTATTCTTCTTCTAACTTACTATTTTTCTCATGCAACACGGCAATATCTTTACGAACCTTTTCAAGGCGTTCAAATATTGAGCGTGTGGTATCAAGTTGATTCCTTACTTCAATATATTGCGCCTGCAGAGTGGTTAACCTGTCGTTAAACGACTCTAAATTAGGCCTTTCAAGATCTTTCAATGCATGATTTAAATCATGTAGTGTTTGCTCAAGCTTGGTTTGTGCCTGTTTGAAGCTGTCTATTTCTTGCTGCCAGGCTTGAAGTTCATCATCTCCCACTCGACTACTTAGATAATGGCTTTCATCTTCAAATTTACTCGCCTGTAGTGCCTCATTCCACGCTAATTCTGCTTGGCTAAGTTTTTGCTCTGACTCAGATAACCACTGCTTGTTCGTCGCTAAGTGACTTTCCGCATTTGATTTCTCCAATATCGCTTGCTGCAAAGCGTTTTGCGCCTTTTCTAAGCCTGTGTTCAAACTCAGAATTTGCTCTTTTGTCAGCAAAATTTCACGTTCAAGCAAGTCAGCGGAACTGTATTTTGGGTCAATAAAAGCTTGTAATTGAGCCAATTGTTCTTGGTTCGCTTTAACGGTTGATTCATTTGCCGCCATTTGATTCTGCAGCTCATGAATTTTATTTTCACCCACGACGCAGCGTTGATTAAGCTGTTCAACGTTCTTTTCTAGCTTTTCAATATCAATTGCTTGTAGACGTAGGAGTTGAGCATTGATCGCTTGCAAATCATTTTGAACCGTCGAGATCTCAGATGTAGCATACTCACCCAACTCCTCTTTCAACTGGTTACACTGATTCTGATACTGACTAATGACAACGTTATGTTGTTCTAGCTGATTGCTTAGTTGGTTCAACAAGGTTTGAGCTTCTCGCTCTTTCGCTCTAGCCGCCTGAACTTGCTCTTTTGTAACGGCTTCTTCAACAAACGTTGCGGGGTTAGGATGCGTTTCGCTACCACACACCGGGCATGCTTCACCTGCTTTTAGTCGCTGCGCTAATACTGCTGCTTGAGCGCTGTGCCACTTAAGCTCTATCGTATCAGCGTCTTGTTGACACTGCATATAGCGCTGACTGGCTTCGTTTAGTGACTGCTGCTTACCTACAGTTAGCGCATTGAGTTTAGAGAGCTCTAAAGTAAGATCATGCAGCTTTTTTAGATCCTGTAGCAGCCGTTGTTTTTGTTTTATTTCCGCATCGATGCTGCCAATAAGCGCAACATCAACTCGTGCTTTCTCTAGCTCCTTCTGTCCCTGCTGGGCCTGTAACGTTAACTTATCTTTTAGTTCTATGTACTGTTTTAACGTTGCTTCAAATTGTTGTTTTTGTTGATAACCCGCCGTTATTTTACTTTCCAAATTGTCTTTCTCGACCAACTTGTTTTTCATACTTTCAAGCTGATACTGCAGTTGCGTTAACTGCGGGACCTTTGCCGCGGCCTCTTTTGCACTTTGCTGCAAGTTTTCTTGTTCTCTCGCAACGACATGAGCTTTTTCGAGACTCTCTTTCAAAGCTACGATTTTTTGCCTAAGCTCTTGCGTTTGAGCTTTTGCATTTTGTAATGAGACGTAGGGCAACTCTATCTTATTGGCATTTTTAGCGTTTTCTAATTGCTGTTGACGAGCTTTTATCGAATCTGAGTGTTCTAGATGCAGCTTGAGTGCGCTTTCTGCTTGCTCTCGTTTCGAAAACTCTCCATTCAAGGTTTCCGCTTTTTGCAATTCAGATTTAGCAGTATTGAGCTTATCTAACGCTGCTTGCTCATTCTGTTTATCAGACTCTAATAGCTTAGTTACTTGTTCCAGTTGTTGTAATAGTTCTTGTTCAGAACTCGCTTCTGCAACTTGTAAAGCACCTCGAATTTGATTATCAAATTCGCCTTTCGCTTTACTAATTGCACTCGCTTTATCTTTGAGCGCGTACTCAATTTTTTTATATATGTCAGTTTGAAAGAGTTGGCCAAAAATTTCTTCACGCTCTTTAGAGCTAGCAAGCAACAGTTCTCGGAATTTTCCTTGAGGCAACACCATAACTTGACGAAATTGAGTTTCATTCAAGCCAATAATATTGCTAACTTCAGTTTTAACCTGAGTCGTCTTGCTGGTGATAAGCGTTTCAGTCTCACCGAGTTCATAAAGAGCAGCAGTGTGCTTTTTAATCGTCATCCCTTCACCACGGGCCTTGGGCGCTTCCTGCTCAGGGGATCGAACAACTCGGTATTGTTTGCCGTGTAACGAAAATTCGAGAACTACTTCGGTTGGTAAATCTTGCGCGGATAAGTCACACCGCATCTGAATACCTTGTCGCTCATTACCTGTGGTTTCACCATAAAGGGCGAAGCAAATGGCATCTAAGATCGACGTTTTACCGGAACCTGTAGGACCATTAATCAAAAATAGAGGGTTACTGCCAAGCTTCTCAAAATCAATGATTTCAGTTTTTGCAAACGGACCAAAGGCTTGCATGATTAGTTTAATTGGTTTCATCTTTGGTCCCTATTGCTGTGATAATTGCTTAATAATGTCAGTAACAGCTTGCTCTTGCTCTTTAGACAACTGGCTATCTTGCGCCTCAATAAAAAAATCTCGGAACATATCAATTTCGCTTCGCGCCAACTTTGCTTGCGCCATTTCCTGCTCTACCCCAATTAACATGCCAGGTTTCTCAAGGTGTAAAACGTTTGGATACACTGAACGAAGTTTTTCCATTGGGTTTAAAATCGCATGTTTATCCATCAAACGAACTAACAAATAATCTTCATTCTTAGGGTCTGTTTTTCCTTGCTCAATAACTTTATCCAGCTCGCCCTCTACAATACGCATTTCATGAGGAGCCGTAAGATCAATATGCTTTGCAGAAACGAATCCTTTCTTGTTCAGTTCAACTAACGTGAAACCTTTTCTCTGGTTCTGTTCACCAAAGCTATACTTCATGGGAGAGCCAGAGTAACGGATATGCTCTGCGCCTTTCTTTTGAGGCTGATGCAAATGACCAAGTGCGACGTAGTCAAAATCTAAGAAGTGTTCATGACTCACGCGATCAGAACCACCAATAGATAATGGTCGTTCAGAGTCTGACTCGATGGCCCCATCAACAAAACAGTGACTCACGAGTACGCGCTTTTGCTTAGAGATAAAGCGCTCTTTAATTTGCTCAACAAGCAATTGATGAGCCTCATCATGAGTGGATACCGAGGCTTTGTAGGCAAACCTGACCTGTTCAGGGTCGTTATAAGGCATACCATAAAACGCGACCTCATCCCCAGAATCCGTTTTTATGATGATGGGAGTGAGCATATCTTCAAAGTTGCTAACAATATGAAGACCTGCATTTTTCATTTGCTCTGAGCCGAAACCTAACCTTTCTGCACCATCATGGTTGCCAGATATCAATATCATTGGTGTTTCTAACTCGGTACAAATGCGTTTCACGACTCGATTTAACAGTTCTATTGCAACCGTTGGTGGCACCGAACGGTCATAGATATCTCCCGCCACTACAACTGCATCGACGGGGTTGCGTTCAATATAGTTAATCAGTTGTTCGAGTACTGCTTGTTGATCTTCGAGTAGTGATACGTTGTGGAATTGTCGACCAAGATGCCAATCTGAGGTGTGGATAAACTTCATTCGAATTCACTTTCCGCCAATTCTATGAGTAGGCTTGCTTCTGTCAGAGTCCATGTACCGTTTATAAAAAGGAATGCGTCACGGGTGGGATCTCGAACAAGCCAAAACTCAAGTTATTTTATATCGGTAAGGATATCTTGAGTCGAACAGCTTTTCATGTGGTTTGTGTTCTATGGCTGGCTATTTAATCAGAAAGCGAGAATAACACTGTAAAAACGCGGTGAGCAAAGCTATTTTGACAAGCAAGCTGCGCCTAGTCATTGTCCAAACATCATTAAAGGGCCAGTTTCGAGTCAATCCCCCATAACATTTGCATCACTAAAACCTCAGCTACTAGAAGGAAAAGCAATAGCCAGACCTATTCACTACGCCAATTGTATATTACTCCTACCGCATAGCCATCTGGCTCGATGTCGGCTTGCAACACGTGAAAGTCTGGGCAGGGGCTGCTTCTTTGAAGCTCATCAATCACTAACGCTTTTAAAACGCCGCCACATGCACCCAATCCGCCAAGTTTGATATCAACAAATTGATACTGAGTTTGATCGGTCACCCACGGAGACAAGAATTGCATTGAGTTTAACCATTGCGGTTCTTCCTCATTAACGGATAAATACAATTGACTGAGTGGATGTTCACAACTTACTCCTAATTGCTTAAACACTTTGTCCACGGCGATGCGTTGTTGTTTGGCATCTAAATCAATTCGAACAACATCAGGCACAAGACCTGAATGTCGAAAAAAACACTTGGTTAAAATGATAGAGCTTTGAGGTTTGACATGCCCTTCTACATCGCTCGTAACCTCTATAGCCAGTATCCAAGTCGCTTGCGTTTCATTAACTTCACGATTTATCCGATTTAGTGCCATCAAAAATGCAGCTTGGCCATAAGGATAAAAGTAAATTTCAGTATTGACAGTTTGGTCAACGAAAATAGAAAGCTCGCTTATCAATGCTTTAAGCAAACTTTTGTCTACCGAAGATGGTAAAAGAACACAGAGATTCCCCTTGATATCAGCTTGCTCAAGACTCTCGCGCTCAGAGCGCACGAGGCTTAATATATGCTCATCTATTGATTGAGCAAAGTCAGGGGGTCGGATTTCCTCGGACAATCTAAAAGAATCATCAGCTATCTCGCGAACGGTGTGTGAACGGCCATTAAAGGATAGAAGATGCGTTTGAAATGCGAGTGGCATCTAGCCTCCGATTAAAACCGTAGGCATACCAGATAGAATTTTGCCACCATGAGACGTTGAATCGCCGACTCTCGCGGCTGGTTTACCGTTGATTGTTACGCTAGAAGAACCTGCTGAGATACTATCCGGAGGACCGATACAAATAAGCTTGTCGCCTTGTCTTGCCGCAGGTATCCCGCCAATCGTTACGTTTGGTGAACCAACAACGACGGGACCACCGACATGCGGTATCTTTCCTGTTTTTTTAGGGCAAAGATGAAAGCTGCCCAAAATTGCGGCTGGTTTACCCACTTTAAATCACCTTAGTTCAATGAAATTTGCCCAGCTTTAAGAGCAATAGCTGAGCCGTTAATGGATATTTTATTACCTTTGATATTGATTTCTCCAGAGCTAGACATCTGAATAGAAGCACCACCTACTTTGATCTCGACGCTCTTTCCTGCATTAAAAGACAGCACTTCACCCGTTTCATTCGAAAAGTTTTTACCTACTTTCAAGCTCGCGTTCTGACCGACCTCTTGATTAACATCATTGGTCACTTTTTCGGTTTTACTGTTTTCAACGGCGATATCAACACAGTCTTCAACTAGCATTTGGAACAGTTTTTCAGCATGAAGATAAATGTGCTCTTCACCAGGCTTATCATCGAAGCGCAACTCATTAAAATTGGATGTACCTTTTTGTACAGAGCGTGATTTATAACCACTCTGAGAACTTTGCTCTGGTAAAGCGTAAGGAGGGAGTTGACTACCGTTATATAGTGACCCCGTAACGATTGGTTGATCAGGGTCTCCGTTAACAAACTCGACGATGACCTCTTGTCCGACTCTAGGGTGAAACACCGACCCCCATCCGTTACCTGCAATATTTTGCGCAACACGAATCCAACATGAACTATTTACATCGTATTTACCAACACGGTCCCAGTGAAACTGAACTTTGATACGGCCATGTTTGTCTATGTAAATTTCACCATCTTTGTTCCCCGTAACTACTGCGGTTTGCAAACCTTTCATCTGAGGTTTCGGGTAGTTAACTGAAGGACGCAGGATTGTCTTTGAGTCAACACAACTAAACGAGACTTTGACACCTTGCGCACCGGTCCCACCTTGACCAGTCTGGTTATAAACAGCAGCAGACAAAAAAACAGAAGACAGTACATATTCTTTGCCGACTCGAGATTTATCTTCATGCTTTTTAAACTTGAAGCACTTGCCCACACTGAATGTTCTGCACGTAGCCTCGCCACGACACAAATATGCATTTTGCTGTAGTGCTTCTATTGCATGCGTGTTTCTCAGTGCGTATTGATCATTGCTCTCCATTTCACCCATGTATTCAAAATACTCGCTTCCAGGTACTGTAAAAAAATCACTTTCACCCTTTGCAGTATTTTTAGGATTCGAAGAAGGCTTGAGCATGTTATAGCCTGACTTTTGACTCGCTTTAGTAGTCAGAATTTGCGTTTCATGCCAAGAAGAAATGTGGCTAGATTTCGCCGTACCTGTATCAAAATCGACTAAAAACTCAGTACCCGGCTTATAAAAACTGATGTCATCAAAAATATTGAGCGTATGGGCAGACTTAGTATGTGTAAAACAAAATGATAGCCCCTCCTCCGATAACAGACGTCGAACAAATTCAAGATCTGATTCTTCATATTGTACTTTGTATGTGTATTTAGGATAGGACTTGGTTAACTCAAAACTAAAGGCAACACTATGCTCCGATAGTACTTCAGAGATAATTTCCTTTATATCTTTATGCTGAAATATTCTGCAATTTTTTCGATATTCAGCGAAACGTAATTTAGGCTCTATTAATAATTCTATGTTTTTATAATTTTCGCCTTTATGTGTATTAGAAACCCTTTTCCCTTCTAATCTTGCAGCAGAAACATAACCATGCATATAACGAGGATTTGAAGAAACATCCTCGTTATTTTCAAGGGTAATGGTAACTTCCTTACCAATAATTTCGTTTAACTCACTTCGTTGATCATTAAAGTAAGCTTTAGCACGCAATGAAAAAAGTTCTGAGATCTCTTCTCTATACTCAAACGAGTTTAGTATGATGGCATCTTTACCGAATGGCGAAGAAATTCGGATGAAATTGTTATCTTGAGTTGCTCTTTTCATTAAATACTTCTTTCAAAAAAATGCGGAGGAATACTCCCCCGCATGAAAATTACATTTGTTGACCTTTAACACCGCTGTAGCCGTATACCAATGGAGCAGAAGTGTTGTTCTTATCGTCAGTAGGAGTCACTGTCATCATCATTTCTGTGTAAGAAATTGTGATAGTTTCAACTGGACGATCGTCTTGGATAGAAACTGAGTAGTTAGAAATCATCGCATCAGTCAGTTCGATCTTCATGATCTCTTCAACCTTCTCACCCTGCTTAGTAATATGGAAAACCGCTGGTTTACCTTTACCAATCGTCGCTTCTTTAAATAAGTCAGGAGAAGAACGGTCTTGAAGTTTAGTGATAGTCAAATCATATAGACGAGTAGCGCTCGCTTCACGGTCCATCGCTGTACCAGTGTATGATGAGATCTCACGACCTACACTCCAATCTACAGATAGTAGTGTAATCAAATCTTTGTATTGCTCGGCTGTTGCCTCACCCTTAATATCTGCGTATTTAAGATACGTATTAGACTGCATGCTAATCTCCTATAGCATTATTAATTGACATATATCGTAATAATTTAATTATCTGACGTTTGGTGATAATTAGTGATTAATGTATCAAAAACTTCATTTTAAATACGCCCTGTTATATCTTTAAATAAGATTTAATTTAAGCGTTTTTTATAAAAAATAATAGTTAATATGAACCAACTCCCAATTATTATTGAGAGTGTAAAGGATGTTAAACTATTGAGACATCAAGTCCACTAGTTGTACCTTTAACAATAATTTCATCAAACGTCTTATCATTAAGAATTGCATGCAATATTTCATGAGAAATCTTCGGAAGCAATGTATTTTCTATGGTTGTTTGTACCACACGCGCACCACTCCCAGACTCATTGCTATTGTCTACAATATCATTAATTAGTTCCTCATCAAAAAACAGCTCAGCGTTATAGTGCTTACGAATACGAGTCGTAATTTTATCCAACTTTAATTTTGTTATTTCTATCAATACTTTTCTTGATAGAGGCAAATAAGGTAATACATTCACACGCCCTAAAAATGCTGGTTTAAAGTCAACCAACAAATCATCGCGTAAAGCATCTTTTAGTGCTGACGGCTCAGGCGCTAAATCAGGGTCAGAATACAAAGACATCGTCGTTTCGGTCCCTGTGTTCGCGGTCATAATAATAATAGTGTTTTTAAAGTCTATATCTCGACCTTCACCGTCTTTAATTGAGCCTTTATCAAATACCTGATAAAAAATATCTTGAACACCAGGGTGCGCTTTTTCCATTTCATCGAGGAGAATTACACTATAAGGTCTACGTCTAACAGCTTCAGTCAGTACACCTCCTTCTCCATAACCGACATAACCAGGAGGAGAACCTAATAGCAATGAGACTTTATGCTCTTCCTTAAATTCCGACATATTGATAGTCGTGACATTTTCTTCACTACCATACACTTTCTCTGCAATCGCCAAAGCCGATTCGGTTTTACCCACTCCGCTTGGTCCGGTTAGGAGAAATACACCATTTGGTCGTGTCTCATCCGTGAGCTGCGCACTCGCGGTTTTTATCACTTCAGACATGAGCTCTAAAGCGTGATCCTGCCCGACAACTCGCTTGCACAAACTTTCTTTCAAACCCAATACTGCTTGGATTTCATCATCCTGAAGTTTACCCAGCGGTATACCGGTCCAATCCGAAATAACTTCTGCGATTAGCGCTTCATTTACATGCGAAAAAACTAAGGGCTGTGAGTTAGCGGAGAGGTTATTTTCAAGCTCTTGTAACTTGTCTCTCGCAGTCTCAGAACCCTCATGGATTATTTGGGTTCTAAGTGACTTAGCTTCACTTACCCATTCTTTTTCTTTTTCCCAAAGTACTTCTAATTCAATAATGTCATTAGATAGCGCATCAATCTCTTTTCGGACACTTTGCAGCTGCACATCAAGAGATGCTCCTAGCCGATTCTCTTGGCTAAGATGCTCATACTCAGCTTGCTTTGCTTTAAGTTTATTTCTTTTCGCATCTAGGCCTCCCGGTGTAGATGACTGACTTAACGCAACTCGAGAGCAGGCCGTATCCAAAACAGAAACCGCTTTATCTGGCAGTTGACGACCATTAATGTATCGAGCTGAGAGTTGGACCGCTGCATTGAGAGCTTGGTTAGTGATATGAACATCGTGGTGTTGTGCCATTACATCAAGTAAGCCTCGTAACATTTCGATCGCGAGTTCAGGGGCAGGCTCATCAACCTTTACGACTTGAAAACGCCTAGTTAAAGCTGCATCTTTTTCAAAATACTTTTTATACTCTGCCCACGTTGTTGCTGCGATCGTTCTGAGTTCACCTCTCGCTAATGCTGGCTTCAGAATATTCGCCGCATCACCTTGGCCCGCTTGCCCACCACCGCCAATTAGGCCATGAGCTTCATCAATGAACAATATAATAGGCTGTGGAGCGTCGTTTACTTCCTTAACAAGGTTCTTAAGCCTGTTTTCAAACTCACCTTTCATGCCTGCGCCGGCTTGCAGTAACGCCAAATCCAGAGACTTAATTGCCACATTTTGCAGAGCGGGAGGTACATCGCCATCAATGATCTTTTGCGCCAAACCTTCAACAACGGCTGTTTTTCCAACACCAGCTTCTCCCGTAAGAATCGGGTTGTTTTGTCGGCGTCTTAATAAAATATCGATCATTAGGCGAATTTCATTATCTCTACCAATCACCGGATCTATTTTACCTTCCCTAGCTTGCTCAGTAAGGTCTGTTGTAAATTGATTCAAGGCGGAATTCGCGTTTGACTGCGCTAAGTCATTCGATCTTGATTGAGGCGCATTACTTTCTTTAAAGTTCAATAAGCGAGATGGTTCTATCTTGTTTAGTTCAGGACTAATCGAACCAGCCATGTTGACTAACGTATCATCAGACAAGTAGGCAAATAAAAGATGGATGCACCCCAACTGTTCTTGATTGAATTCAATGGTTGCAGACAACAAGGCATTTTGCATAACAGTCACCGTATGAGCTGATAGCCCAGGCACCGACTGGCATCCTGTTTTGTAATTTTCTAATGCCTTTTGAATATCGGTTTCAACCTTGATTTTATCGACATCAAATTCGTCAAAAACTTCAGAGTAAATATCGTCAGGATGGCGGATAATCATCATTAACCAGTGAGACATTTCAATACTGTGATGAGTTCGGGAGCTTGCCATCGCAGCTGCCTGTTCAAGTGTTTCCTTAGCCTGAGGAGACAATCTTTCGACCAACGCTGAAAGTGAGAGTGAAGCCATTACATTTCCTTTAAATAGTAATTGTTATAGTTCGATCTTTTGTACGTTCGTGTTTTTTAAGCACAGAACCAATACCTAACTGCCCCTGCTGTTTCGATAAACAAGCTTGTGGTAGCAAACTATGTTTGGTGGTGAGCTGCCACTTCAGTTGTTTATGTTTTCCAATCAACTCATAAGCAGCGTTCTTAATGATTGCTATATTGGGTTGGTTAGGAAGCAATTTACTAACTAGCTGTTTATCTTTTGGCAGAAATTCTATTGTTGTCCCCGCGTTGATGTTCCATGCTTTCGAACCCAAAGACGCTCCTAAACCAAGTTGAGCAAACTGCCCTTCAGGCATAGTTCGGGATGCAAGGCGTGTTTGCTCTTCTTTCGTAAGGTGTAACCATTGTCCTTGAAATTCATGAACTTTTACTTGGCATCCAGATAAACATTCAAGAATACTTTTTAGTCCACCTTTACTTCTCACTGGTGAAGCAAACACACCACCATAGTGCCGGGACAGTGAACTCCCTTTCCCAGTTAATGCCGATTTACAGCTTTCTAACGGCGAACGCGCGCCCTGCGCATGCGCACGAGACTGAACAGTCAGCTGACTCAGTTGCCAACATCGATAATAAAGAGATAATAAGCGATGATTGAAAATATCGTAGAAGTCCACCATAGCCGTATCGCCTTCTTTTTGGCGATGTAAAGCTAATTCACTATAGTGCTGGGGAAGCACACCTTGCTCACCCGTTAGGCCTATTAAATTGGTCTCAATCTCTAACTTGCTGTCATCTATATTTTTCAGTTCACAAAGCTGAGCATTTTCAAAACCTAATGATGGATTAACCTTTAAGTTTAGCTTTTCATGCTTCGGTAACGCATCTGTTCCTATTTGCGCCTCTGCTTGCAGGACTTCGTGTTCAATAAGATGAATCGCTTCAAACAATGGATGTTGCTTTAATTCTCGATAAAATTGTTCCGCGCTCATAGCAACACCTTATCGCCAGTTAATGCGGGCCATAGGTGGAAAGACTTTCCCGTGGACTTAAGTCTTATTTCTAACTGCGTAAAAATGTTAATTTCAGCATATTGCGAGAAGTAAACAGATAAAACACTACCTAAGAGAAAGATCTGCTCTTTAGGTAAAATTTGATCAGAAACCGTCAAAATAATTTTTATACCGTGCGCAAATCCAACTTTACCTTTCTGACTAATTCTTCCTGTAGTAGGCTCAAACTCTAACTTAGTTAAAGCATCGATTACCGCTTTCGTTTCTGCTGTCCCAGAAAATGCATAGAGATTAAGGGTCTGCTTCAAAGTTGCTAAACCATCTTCCTCGGTAAAATGGTTTAAAGTTAAAAGCTTAGTTAACTGCCATCGTGTGCTTTCATCCATTTCTGGCCGAATGGTTTCTGATAAAGAAACTAAACAACGAACAGATTCGAAATTGTCATTTACCTCCGGTAAAGATACTTGCGGCAGCCCACCTCCAAATGGAAGTTTCTGCGCTAAGTTGCGGTTACAGCACTCAGCTTCCACGTACATTAACCAGTTTTCCCGGCTATCCGGGCTGAACAATTGATGTTTTTTATCAACAAAAGAAATGTAAGTTTCTCTACCTGGCTCATCATACCCACCAGCCCAGTTCTTATCCTCACGTCTCATCAACCAATAAATCTCACTAGTGTTCGTATAATGCGTGTGCTCACCAGCGTGATAACATGGCAAATTGTGGTACGTTTTGTTCCAGTTTCTCAACGTTACGTCAGAAATTGAGACAACCTCATTACTTTCAGATTCTTGGTATTGCGGAGACAAGTGGTAATCGTATTCAGTTGGTAGAATACGCTTAGGCTCCATAATACTTTTAAATAAGTTGATTACAGGCACACAACCTACCATTAAGCTTTCTTCGTCCACTTGCTTTGGAAGCCAGTCATCGTTGGTATCAAAGTAAAAATACAGTTCGACTTGCTCTCCAAGATCTAGCTCAAATAATCCAAGTTCGGTGATATCAAAGAACATAAACTTCTCTGGAAAGTGCAAATACTCAACAAGTAATCTTGCTCCTGAAAAGCTTCTTTTACTGTATGGCACAACTTTCTCATCTTCTGAAAATCCCACTTCAGAAAGATGTCTTTTGGTTAAAGGACGAACTTCTTTGCCATCCACAACAACAGATAAACCAATTAGGTTTTGAAACAGCATTTGGTAGAGCTTAAAAGTCAATTGAGATTGACCGTTTAAATAGAAGCGCAGCCGTTCTATCCCCATTTCACCAAGAGGAGTCTTTTCATCTTGAGCCGTGAGCTGTACTTTCAAAACTGAATGAGCATTGCTTTCCCATCGTGAGCCAACTGGCTTGAAAGGCGCATTTTTAAAAACGCCAGAGGTCACATCAACAGGATACATTCTGACCGGATAACAAGTTCTAAACTCGCACTCATGATATCCAGGAGCACCGATAACAACTCGCTCGCCTTCTTCTACATCAAAATAAGAGGAAGTGGAGTTAGAACAGCTCATTTTAATGACTGACATTGACGGGATTGGGGCGTGAAAATCCGGATATAACTGTCCCATCAAAGACTCTGTAAACTGAGGGTAACTATTGTCTAAGCTTTGTCTAATCCTTGCTGTTAGAAATGCGCAGCCTTCTAACAATCTTTCTACGTGTGGATCGTCAACCTGTTCCTCACTAATACGAAGTCTCGCAGCGATCTTAGGATACTGCTCCCCAAATTCTTGCCCTTTGTGACGCAAATAAGCTAACTCGCGATTATAGTACTTGAGAAACTCTTCACTCATTTTGCTCTACTCAGTTTCATACCTAAATTTACCGGCTCTACTTCAGAATTGAATCGCACTTCATGAATACTGTTATCAATTAAGCAAGTGGCATTTATCTGTAACCTCAATACCCTATCAATAGCGTTTTTCTCGTCCGAAATCTGGACATGAGGGTTCCTTAACCTCGGCTCAAACTCTTTAATTGCATCATGAACAATGTCGCAAAGCTGATTCTGCCCTTCTTGGCTGCTATAGGGCATTGAGGAAAAATCTGGCAGCCCATAATTCAATATTGAATAACGAACCTCTAGAAGATCATCAGGAATGTTTTTCCATCCAATACGACTATTCAGCATCGACTCTAGATCTCTAAGTAAGCTGCTCAACATTTGTTGCTGGCTTGCAGGGAAGTCTTTCTCATCTCGAGTGAGAGGATCACTATCTATCAATTTGTCGAGCAGAGAAACGGTTAACGACATGATATTTCTACGCTATTTGTTTCTGTTCTAATAATGTAGTCAAATCACAGATTGGAAGCGCTGAATCACCGACTAACCAACATTTTTGACCCAAGCCAACAAAAGATTCTTGCTCACCAATCTGCTTCCAATCCGTTTCTCGACCTAACTTTTGCGCATCGGTCTCTGAGTCGACATACGTCAAAGGCATATGGCCTTCGCCTTCACCAAGTCCATCGATATCAAACTCGACAGGTCGCCAAATACTTTCTAACAAAGAAGTAGGTGCTTTAACTTCTAGCGTATGGATGCTCGATATTGGTACAAGAAAATAGTTACCTGCTGTAGAAAACAGTTCAATGTAACCACCTAAACGATCATCAATATCTCTAGCATCTTCGTAGTTTGTGCCGTTTACGTTAAACCCTTTAATAGTACGATGCTCTTCAATGCGATGCGATAGACGTGACGCTTCTTCGTACTCTTGATTTCCGAGAGCAAGATTAAATCGAACAAGCTCTTTAGTTAATTCCTCATCACCTAATACTTTGGCACTAGCCACACCATTGATAAAATCCTTTCTAGCTTGAGCTGCTTTCACTAAATGTCGTAGCTGACTTGCACCAGGCAGATACTCAGGAAACAATTTAATCGATTGCATGAGCTGAGCGTCCGCACGCTCGAAGTCCCCATCAATGCACAGAAGCTCAATGAAGGAACTTCTCAAGCTCGCATCTTTAGGTGTTGCTTTAATTTCATCAATTAATTGCTCTAGAGCGTGTTGCAATAGGCCTTGGGACAAAGCATTTTTCCATTGAGTCATTGTTATTTCCTTACACCATGTGCTCTGGTGATAATTCGGTAATTAATTTAATGCTAGATACCATTTGATCGAGTTGAAAATGCGGTCGCAAATGGATAACTGAGTAATAATGTCCAGGAGTTTCTCTTTTCTCTCGAACTGTAATTTTCGCTTCATTTAGGGGGTATTTAGCTCGAAGCTCATCAGACGCTTCATCTGATGCGGTAGTGTACTGATGTAACCAGCGTTGAAAGTCACGCTCTAGGCTTTCTGCGTCTTGATACCCACCAATTTTGTCACGCCCCATAACCTTGAGATAATGTGCGACTCGCGATACACACAATGTGTATTGCAACATCGATGTCAGTTTTGCATTCGTTGAAATATGCTTTTCTGCGTATTGTTTGGGCTTGTAGAGAGATACATTCGAGGTCATCCCTACCATATCAGTCTCAGGTATTGGAGAAATAGAAATAAAACCGCACTCAGACAATTCTTGTTCTTTTCTCTCAGTGATTTTCAAGTTTAACGGACATCTTTCACGATCATTCTTGCCATTAACACGCATCGTGCTCCTTGTAGGAGCGACGATAATACCCTGACTGTAATCGCCTTGTTTAATCCCTCGCATATGCGTGAACCAACCATGTTCCTGAAATGCTCTAATTGATACAGCAGCAAAACAGTACGCACTACTCCCCCATAGCAAATCTCGGTTGGAGTCGTAGATGTGTTCTTGAAAATTGAATTTATCATTCCGCGAGCCATCACTTTTGTATGGCTGACGGAACAAGACGTTAGGTGCAGTCAAACCAATAAATTTAGCGTCATCGTTATCTCTCAAACTACGCCACTTTGCATAATCTTCCTGTTCAAATTGGGCTGCTATATCTCTTATCGCAGAGAGTTGAGCGAAACTATCAACACCAAACATCTCTGGCGATGCAGACATGATAAATGGGCTGAATGCTGCAGCTGCAGACTGAGAGATCTTACTCAACACAGACAGATCTCTATCAAAATAATTTTTACTAGGATCACAGCGAAGCTGATAATCTCCAACCACCACACCAAAGGGTTCTCCCCCTGCCATGCCATATTCATTTTGATAGAGCAACTTAAATAGTGCTGATTGGTCAAACTCGATGGCTTTTAAAGCATCTTTACTGATTTCATTCCATGTCGCCGTTAAAACCTTAACTTTTACAGAGTCCGATGAACGAGAATCAACCTGTTCACATAAATACCTAACTCCAACCCACCCCCTTTCGAGCTGTTGAAACTCAGGATGATGTAATATTTCATTTAGTTGAGATTCTAATAGCTCATCAATGCGGTTAATTGTGTTCATCACACTATGACGAAAGCTGTCCAAATCTCTTGAACGTGTACCTTCTAGCCAAATTCGCGCTGACGCTACAAGATCAGAAGATTCATTGAATCGAGTCAACCACGGGCTATCAAGTTCAGCATAGCCTCCGGTACTGAACTCATGTTTTAGCTTGCTAGGGTCGCGAAAGTTAAGTGACACTGCTAATTCCATCTAGAACATAAAGATTGGTCATGGCTGGCCTTTCGACCAGCCAATTCATTTCTTATCCACCTGACTGAGGGATCTTTGCCACAAGTCGCAAAGATGTGGTCAGTTCTTCCATTTGTAACCAAGGCTTCAGCCATGCTACGGCATTGTAAGAACCAGGTGCGCCAGGAATTTCCTTAACCTGAACACGAGCGTCTGCTAGAGGGTATTTCGCTCTGATCTCTTGACCACCGCCTTCAGAAGCATTGACGTAACCTAGGATCCAGCGGTTCAGCCAAGACTCAACGTCTTCTGCTTCCATAAAGCTACCAATTTTATCTCGAGCCATTACTTTCAAATAATGCGCAAAACGAGATGTTGCCATCATATAAGGTAGGCGGGCAGAAATGGCCGCATTGGCCGTTGCTTCAGGGGATTCATGGTTCGCTGGTTTTTGACAGGTTTGCGCACCAAAGAACACTGCATAGTTGGTGTTTTTGTAGTGACAAAGCGGTAAGAAACCAAGCTTACCAAGCTCCGCCTCACGTCTGTCGGTAATACCAATCTCTGTTGGGCACTTCATATCAGGGTCGCCATCATCACTCATGAAGAAATGCGTTGGCAAGTTATCCACTCGACCGCCGCCTTCTGCACCACGGATGGCAGTACAAAATCCATATTTTGAAAATGCGTCGGTTAACTTAACACCAAGAACATACGAAGAGTTCATCCAACAGTAGCCGTTATGTTCAGCGTTAACAGCAATACCTGAAACAGGATCTACTTCGAACTCTTCAAACCCAAACTCTTCGACTGGAGCGGTAGCTTGTCCGTATGGCAAACGAGCAAGGACTTTTGGCATCGTCAGACTAACGAAGCGCGAATCGGCACTCTCGCGGAACGAACGCCATTGGGCGTATTCTAGTGATTCAAATACCTTATCTAGGTCGCGTGGTTTTGACAACTCAGTCCACTCATCAAAGCCGAATAGTGCTGGTGAAGCTGCGGACAAGAATGGAGAGAAGCCAGAAGCCGCTACATTTGACATTAGGCGTAACGACTCAATATCTTCTGGGTGGTTGGTAAACTCATAGTCTCCAATCAATGCACCATACGGTTCACCACCAGCACTACCAAACTCAGACTCGTAAACCTTTTTAAAGATCTGGCTTTGATCAAACTCAACAGCTTTGCTCAAGTCTTTATGTAGCTCTTTCTTGGTCATGCTCATCATGCGAACTTTCAGAGTAGAGCTGGTCTCTGAATTCATCACTAGATAATTTAAGCCGCGCCAAGAACCTTCGAGTTTCTGTAATTCTGGGTGATGCATTACTTCAGACAACTGATCAGAAATCTGCCTATCGAGCAAATTAATCGCTTCACGAAAAGTTACTGTTAGGTTTTTGTTCCAAGTAACTGTCCCTTTCATTGCTTCTTCAGCGAGCGTTTTAATCAGCTCCTCAGCACGAGAAGCTTCGGTCTGCTTAGTCGCACCAATAGCTTGATCTAAGAATGAAGTTGTCTGTTCATTAACAGTTGGATCTAACTGTTTTTCAGCTTCAGTCGTCATTATTCCGCTCCTTCAGTACTGTCTGACTTCGCTTTCTTGCCAAGATCTAACTCGCCTGCAAGTCTTGCCAGATTGTCTGTATTGTTCAAAACATCCTCTAGGATATTTTCAAGCTCTTCTGAGCGGTCAACTTTTGTCATCAAATCACGCAGTTTATTACGCGTTTCCATCAATTGGCGTAGTGGATCAACTTGATTTACGATCGCAGCAGGCTCAAAGTCTTGCATTGATTTAAAGTTTAAATCGACCTCAAACTGTGAATCGTCATTCGCAAGCTTATTCGCAACTTTAAACTTCACCGATGGATTCATTTTTTTGAGTACATCGTCAAAGTTATCTCGATCTATCTGAATAAAACGGCGGTCTTTTAATGGCTTCAACGCTTCTGTGTTTTGACCAGCGAAGTCACCCATTACACCTACAACAAAAGGCAGTTCTTTCTTAAGAGTCGTACCTTCAGTTTCAACATCATAGGTAATGTGGACACGAGGCTTCCGTACTCGTGATAGTTTCGAGTGGATACTCGTCATACCATTCTCCCTTTATTAATTTTCATTTTGTTCTGCTATGCCAACCAAACGGAAGTAGCTTTTCTTTGCATCCCCGTCGGAGATAAGTTCCGCCAGTAACTCCGGCAGAGGCATCCCACACCAACGAATAATCTGTTCGATGGAGTAAGAAACTGGTGAGTGAGGTTCACTCTCTCGGAAGAAATCAGCTACTTGCTGCAATTGTCTAATTGCCTGCTCTCGTGATTTCATGTTTGTCGCTAATAATGCATCACAACTTTGTGAACTTAACGGTTGTTCAGAAGAAGATTCATCAAGATCCTCTAGCTCTTCAAACACGGCTTGTGGTTGATTGAAACGATCTCCTAGAAGGTGCTTTAATGCCGAGTGTATTGATTCGAGTCTTTTTGATATATAAGAGCTAGGAGTCACATCACCGACCGCTTCGTCTAATCGCTGACTGAATTCATTAAATGATTCTGTAGCGAACTCCAAATCCGTGATTAATTCTTGATAAAACGTATCAGAAGTCGACTTAACCGTAGTTATAATTTCAGATAGCTCAACAGCCCCAAGCTCGACTCGATTTCGGCGCTTATCTTCGTCTAAGCGCTCAAGCTCTATAGCTTGCTGATATTCCCAATAGGCATAAGCTTGCTCCACGCCTAAGTCAGTCAATGGTATACAAGCAATTGGAAAAATAAGTGTTCCTTCACTATCGATACCATTGAGGCCAATAATCGCCGATATTCTTGTCTCAATACCATCTTCATCAGGCATTGGGTACAGATCATCCCAAAAGTTCTCAATTAAACTGGTTGCGAGTTTGTAGCCAACGCCCATACCACGAAAACCATACAATCGAGTTAGGGCTTCTATAAGCCAGGCAACAAATTCCAAATCTTTAGACTGATTCGTGAGTATTTCTGGGACATCTTCAATAAATACTCGCCATAAATTACTGTGGGTATAGATACTTTCTTCTTCTATAAGAGCATTACGTTCAGCGTTGCGGGCGGCCATACGCTGATCTTTCAACCGATAGTAAGCAGACTGTGGTGATACATCCTCTCTAGGATCAATACCTGTAGGATTTTCTTGAGATATAGGAGCCAACGCTTGTTCATACCAATCAAACATTTCATTACTCATAAGCTCTCCCTCTTAGAAAGACAGGTATCGTCGCGTCTTCTCTAGTTACTGTTTCGCACTCCGTTTGCGCTTGGCGAACTTTGATCAAAGCACAAGTTACGTTATCACTTGCGCCCCGAACCAAAGCCGAATGCATGAGCGCTAATCCAGCTTGGTTGACTGAGTCTGCATACAATGTCCGATGAATTTCATCACTCGTAAGTTCCTTAGAGAGTCCATCGCTACAGAGTAGAAACTGATCGCCGTCAGCCAACTGCCCTGAAACTTGATCAATAGTGACACTTTCGTCGACCCCAACAGCTCTGGTAATAACATTTGCAAGAGGGTGCGATTCGGCATCTTCAAATGCCAATAAGCCCTGATCCACTAAGTCCATGACTTGACTATGATCACGTGTTTTTTGGACAAAATTACCACTTCTAAGCTGGTAAATTCGGCTATCACCCACCCAAAGACAGTGGTAATACCCATCCTGAATAAACAACAAAACAAGTGTTGTTCCCATCGTTTTACCGTCTAAGTGATTTTGTGCGTATTGGTAAATTTCTAAGTTCGCTTCTTGAACCACTCTTCGGATATCATCGATATTAGTATTGGAGACATCCTGCATGTGGCGCGCGACTCTATCCACTAGCATCTGGCTTGCTATATCGCCAGCACTGTGTCCACCCATTCCATCGGCAACCACCCAAATATG
Source organism: Vibrio sp. 1641 (assembly GCF_033339995.1). NCBI lineage: Bacteria > Pseudomonadati > Pseudomonadota > Gammaproteobacteria > Vibrionales > Vibrionaceae > Vibrio > Vibrio sp. 1641. The sequence continues at coordinate 879,888 of NZ_JAWOVP010000001.1, read as the reverse complement.
CTGCTCTGTCATATCCAACAGAGCATCCTCGTTATAAGGGCGTACTTTTCCTGCGTGCGATTTAGCAAAGGTAAAATAGTTCCAATTCATTCTTCTATCCTACCAATTCCACTTTTTCCAGCCGCCATCAAGCATGGCTGAAAACTGACCAATTGAAGGAAATCCACTAGTAATGAACATGCATGGTTCAACCTTCGTTGAACCTTCAGTCCACCAAAAACATGGTTTACTCAATTTTTCTTTAATGAGGTAATTCAAAAGCGTATTTTGATCAGTATTGCCGTGATCATGAAAAACTGTAGATATTTCGCTTTGATAAAGAAACTCTAGAGGCCTCACTTCACTTGTTACATTCGCAACGAGGTCATTTTTTTCTTGAGTACTCTTATGCCAAACATCAAAGACAAAGTCGTCCTCAAGTACTGAAAGAGCAAGAGCGGCACTGTCCTCTGTCCAAGCTCTGTCACCCCAATATTGAGCAGCTTCACCTTTTACGGCACGAGCTATAGTAAAGAAAAAGTATCTACCGCATGCATCAACACTAGGAATCATGCTACCAATGTAGGTTGAGTCTTCTAAATAGCTAATATCCAAAGCAAAGTGCCACACAGGAGCCGTTAAAAAGTGCTCATTCCAGCTTTCACCCAGTTGTTCCCTGCTGACTGCAATAACCGCCTGTTGCCAATCATGCCAACGCTCCGAGAAATCTTGTGATAAACCATCTTTCACAAAGTCCCCTTTTGCAGGCATTTTACCGATATAGCCCCAGCCTGATGTTACAAGGTTCGTGGACATCTGAACCTCTCCATTTCATTTGACCAAAACGGATTAATGGCACTAGAAGGAATAAGCTCTAGCTGCACCTTATTTCCCTTTAAATCAATCATAACTATATTGTCTTTACGCGATTCTGGCCTTGCCTTGAGTGATTGATCCAAAAGCTTGAATATGCCCCACTCACCTTCATAGGTATGCGCAATTTCGCGTTTAGATTCAGGTGGTGTGAACACAATTCGAGTCTGATCTTGACCGGCAGGCCAACTCAACGATTTAGCTCTTGCTGGTCCATGCTTATAAACCAAATCTTGTCCACCCAACTCTAAGACAAATCGAGTAATGTGCTGGTCTAGATAAACAGGCTTCATCCCAAACTCTACGCGTAATGAATTATCAGATTCAAAGAAAGACTGCCTGATACGTTGCGCTCTTTGAAAGACCATTAGTGTTTCTGGACGAACTCCAATTTCCTTTTCTAATCGCCAACGACTTTTCGAAGTATCCACAAACGGTTCGAGGTATTCTTGGAAGAATGCGTCAAGCGTACCTCCATAACCAAAGAATCGCTTAAAGTCTTTCAATCTAACTTCTCTGCTCGCGTTGGGCTCGAATGGATATCTGCCAGCAATAGTCCGCTGATAAGGGCGGACCACCTGTGTTACCCAAAGTTGATTTAGATGATCCTTCGAACCGCTCTCCGCAAACTTAACCGACTCTTGAGAAAGCTCACCTAGCCATTGATTAAATGGTCTCGGCAAAAGTTCTTTAGCACGAGCAATGGAAGCTGCGACATCTTGTGTAACGGTTCCATCTAAAATACTTTTGTAGGCAATTTTCTGATTGTTACCAGAGCTTGATAAGTCACTTAAATACGAACGCAAGTTAACCATTGCTTGTTGAATATCATCAAAGTCTTGCTCACCAAGGCGTAAGATCTCTGAAAAATGCGATTCGACTTCTTTACCTGGCAGAGCAACATTGAAGCCGTTTTCTTCAGGTAAATACATGTCTAGTCTATCTGCCGTATTTGAAAACTTAACTTTGGCAACTTTACCAGCAACTTCAGAAGCGGCTTTTTGATTTTCTGACAATGATACTTTTGATAGAGCAACCTCTTTTTGGATTGCTCTCAACAAAGATTCGATTGGTCTTTCAACTCCAGATAAAACCCTCGCTTGCTCTGTCGCAAGTTCTAGGCTCGGAGCCTGCTTCAATTGAATATCTTCGATCAACGTTTTCCATTCATTAACATAATCTTGATAGTATCGAGACTGAACGCCTTGGATGGCACTATCTTGATCAATTTCATGAGCCTTAAGATCGTCACCATAAACCCAGTTCTCTTCCATTAGGCTTTTTACTGTACGGTTGATCTGAATCTGAAAAATGCTATGAAAACCATTGTACGTGTAGAAACCCGAAATGCCTTGTGATAGCGGTTTTCCACTAGCTCGCTCGAACTGCTCAAGCCCTTTAGGTCCCAATACATCAGTCAAGCGAAATGAAGGTACATGACTCTTAGAAAATTGTATTTTCATTCGCTGATAAGCACGTTCAGGTAGAGACATTTGAGTCAACACTTCTCGAGCACTCGTAACGGCAGCAGTGTTGTAAGTAAAGCCTTGTCCATCGTTGCCTAATAAATATTGAGTGTGCTGTAGCAAACGTCTTCTTAAGTCTGCGTTTAGCTCACCCGGATATTGACGTTCGAAATAAAAGTTAAACCAAGCCAACACTTCATCTTGTTGATATTTGTCTGGATTGAATAACATCAAATACGTTTTTAACGTTTCGTACAAATACTCACGATGCTGTTGATTGCTCTCCATTTCTGACACCAAGCTATCAAGAAGCAGAGGGGCGTAATATTGGGTCAAAGCATCAGAATATGCATTGTTTGCCGCCTGAGACACTTTGTCTCCCTGATAGAGACCAAACCTCTTTACAGAGTCGGCATCACCGTAGTCGCTTTGCTTTCCGAGAGGAAGCGTCATCAACTTATCTAATGTTTCTACAGCTGAAACAATATCCGCTTCAAAATCTAAACTTTGAGCGCCAATCATTGCATCAATATGGCTCGCTTGTTCATTGGTATCGACAATTAACTGTGAGTTCCACTTATAACTCATAAACCAAAGCGCAGAAGCTCCTAGCAGTAGCGTTGTACATCCAATGTAAACACCTCGACGCATCCAACCTGACTGCTTTTGATAGTGACGATTAACTGTTCCTAACAGTTGCTCTTTGAAAATAACCTTGTCAAAAAGATTCTTTACGAAATAACTATGAGAACCAGTCTGACTCTTTGCTAGAGCTAAACGATTTAACCCAAGTCCATTGGTTGATTCATTCATCAGCTTATCGACTGGTAAGCCTTCTTGAACCGAACTCAACATAAACACACCACGAATCAAGGCAGGCTCTTCAAAACTGTTTTGTGCAAAAATTTCAGCTAAAAACTCGTCAAGATTAGCTTGTAGCACTCTTAATTGCTTTGGAAATTCAAAGATAAGCGCGCGTTTATCTAAATCGTCCTCTGTTTCAAGTATTCTAAGCATACGGGCATCAAGGCGCTCCAACATGCCATGAAATTCTTTGTTGAATAGAGAAATAACGCCTCTTTCATCATCCACTTCACGAGGGAACATGAAACCAAATAATTCCTCTCGCTCTTCCTTACTTAAATCGGCAAAGAACTCATTGAAACCGGCAACTAAATCCATTTTGGTGAGCAATACGTAAATCGGAAACTGCATGCCTAACTGGTTTTTCAGTTCTTGAAGTCTCGACTTAATTGCTCGAGCATGAAGACTTCGCTCGGTTCGAGTCTGAGACATCACGCTGGCTAAACTTATCGTAACAATCGCACCATTAATTGGTCTTTGCGTTCTATACTTTTTCAACAATCCTAAGAAACCATGCCACGCTTTAGAGTCGACCTTTTCTTGACTGTCTTGTGTCGTATACCGGCCAGCCGTATCTATAAGAACTGCTTTATTTGCAAACCACCAATCACAGTGGCGAGTGCCACCTACACCGGCAATAGAGTCAGAGCCAAGGCTGTCTCCTAATGGAAACTCTAACCCCGACTGCTTTAATACGGTTGTTTTCCCCGTTCCAGGAGGGCCAATCAACACATACCACGGTAAGTCATACAAGCTTCTCTTGCCTTTGTGTGTTTTCGTCACTACTTTGACAGCTTGCTCAATACGCTCGCGCATTAAGTCAATTTCACTTGCTGCTTCTTTATCTGATTGGCTATCAACCTCAAGCAACGTTTGAATACTTTCGTCTTCTTTCACCTTTTGCTTATGCTGCTTGGTAACGTTAAATATCGCCCAAAGCAACACCAACACTAGAATAGTGACTAGCCGTTGAAAGTCACTCTTTAGGGGCTCATATCCCGCTATCGTAATAAGTGGACCAACAACCCAAATGAAAATAGAACAAGCAGCGACGCCGATAAGACCGAGAAACCATCTTTGAGTAAATATTCTGCCAATTTCTTTAATACGCATCTCTATCTACCTATTATTAATTCGCGACAAGAAGGTCGATTTCAATCCGGCGGTTAATAGCTCGGTTTTCATCACTACTGTTCTCAACTAATGGTCTTGCATCCCCCAATCCCTCGGGGATCACTCGCCCTTCTAATGCACTATTCGAGATCAGTTGTTCAGACATAGCAGTGGCTCGAGCTAATGATAGGTGCCAGTTCGAGGGATATTTACTCGTGAAAATAGGCCTATCGTCGGTGTGACCAGTAACAATGATCTTGCCTTGGGTCGACTCCAATGTTCTCGCAAGCTTAGAAATAACGGGTTGGATGTAAGCGACAACATCAGCACTACCTGATTCAAATAGATCTTGAGACTTTAACGAAATTCTTACCCTGTCTTGCAGCGGCTCAACATTGATTAGCCCCTTACCGATCTCAGTTGCTAGATACATTGAAATCTTTTCTGCAATTGGCGCTGATTTTGATTCTGACGTTGCATCTTGGTTAAGTTGTTGCGGTTGAATCAAATTGACTAATTGAGAAAAGGTGCGATTGGATGCCTTATTTAGCTCATAGCTAAAATACATATATATGCAGACCAATAATGCCGCCGTTACAGAACATACAACCCAAAGAGGGGCTCTATCAGAAGCCTTTGAGCCATTCAAAATGTGTTGGTCGATACTATTACTTAGCTCCTGAGGGACTCCTCTCCCATAAGACTTAAGAGTAGCAATAACCTGTCTTCTCAATTTCCGGTGCGATTCCAGTCCATTTTTTTCTAAACGGTATTGACCCAGAAACCCGAGAGATAAGCACACATACATTAGTTCAAGCAAATCTAAGTTCACATCTGGTTTCGCCATGCACTTATCAAGATGCTTAAAGAACGCTTCCCCACCTTGACTGCTAGCATAGAAGGAGCTGAGTAATGAATCGTGACTCCAGAATGAACTCCCACCCCAATTGGTGTTAAGGACAACTTCATCTAGTGAACAGCATAAACAATAACGAGCTGTATCAATGGTATCCAAATCAACGTCATGCTGACGTAATCGGTTCTCATAATCTCTAAGCTTTTGTGCCAATGTCTCTTTTAGAAACAACGGATCGGAATGAGTCGCTGTCGACCGAATTTGACCGATAATAGATAACAGGCCATTCGCCTCTGCTAGTAGAGAGTTATTCCCATAAGCGACCACTGAATCATTGTTCACCAATTCAGGGCTTTTTGAGATAACTACGGTATTATCCAGTGACTTTTCTGATTGTGGTTTCGATGCGGGTGCTCTTCCACCCGGTGTTGGTTTTACGATCGTTTGTTCCATACTGAGCGCGCCTATTGATTAATACTCCAAAGCTCAAGTTCAGCATTCGGAAAATGCCCTGATAGGTGAAGCGCAATACCGCCACTATCTTTTAGCCTCATCCAAAATGGCCCTTTCTTGACAACTTCGAAATAGACATAGCCCGTTTGGTAAGGAACCTGTCTCGGGACGACACTCAACGGCACTACGTTTATACCGTTGATCTGATTATTAATTAGATCGCGAATCTGTTCTGCCGGGCCAAACTTGAGTTGCGCTGGGACCAGGCGTCTTATTTCATCTGTTGTGGTATCTGCTTTAATTGCTAGCACAAATTGGCATGACTCAAGCAAGCGTTTATCTGGAAGTGGCGTCACTTGAATACCGTACTGGCGAGGCTCCAACGGAAGTTTGGTCGCAGTTTGGTCAAGAACAACACTGAGGTACTGACTGAGTATCTGATTCAACTCGCTATAGACACTTGATACATCTAAGTGATCATACGCAAGCAAACTTGGGACTCTTTTAGTTTTATTAGAAAAAGTGGCTAACTCACCAATGTAACCTTTAAGTGTCGTCGCTAATTCCAGTGGATGTAACCTATCTAACTCACTGAAATGCTTTAACTTAGCCTCATATCGGTTCAGCATTTGGAGCATAATGAAATCAACAGCAGATGCCGATGCAGATTTGCCCTTAATCAAGCGCTGCGCAATAACGTCAGCACGCATCTTTGTCATCGCGATAACGTTACGTAGATAAGCTGACATAACTTTATCGCTCAGGAGATTGATAAGCGGAGGAACGTACTCATCGTCTAGTATAATTTCCCCTTCAGGAGTTACCTCTTTGATCCTTAAGATAGGTAACTCCACATAACCCGCTAATTTGTCATTACTCGCTTTCAACTCAAGGTTGAGGGCTGCAACTTGGATGGTTTCTTCATCTTGTCCTGTAAGGTTATCTATCACGTCGATATCTTGAAGTACATAACGAGAGACGATCGATTCGCTTACATCCGAAACGTTTTTACCTGTAACACTTGAAAGAGGGAGAGTTATTTTTACTAACGTATTTTCAGTGTTTTTATCAATAAGTAGAGGCGAAACTGAATCGTTGGATATTAACGTATTAACCAACGTCATATCTGGCAAAACAGCTTCAAGATGCTCAAGTTCAATAAGACCATCTTTTAGCGCGTGTTTTTTTACTCGACATTTCCAAACTCCCCAATTGTAAGCCCCACCTAACTGATGTAAGCCCTTGAATTCTTGAGAGGTTGCGCGTTCTTGTTGTTGGAAGTGCTGGGGACGTAAAAACATTCCTTCGCACCAAGCCGTCTTGGAGTATTGCGTCATTTATAATTAGCCAACTAAACGTTATTTAACGACCAAAGACAGATCTTCTAACAATACTTGATATGTGTTGTAACCGGTCTTATCCACTTTAATGACTTGTCGCCAATTTGAGTTTTCAATATCTCGAAACGCGACGACAATGCCTAAATATTCTGTCTTTGGAGACATACTTGCTTGATATGTTTCTTTCTGACCTGGAGTTAATGAAACTTCATATTTATTCACTAAATCAGGTCCTAAGACTTTTTCACTTTCTTCATAAATAGAAAAAAAGTCCTGGCTTTCGAAAATGGTATTTGACGTTAATTCAAATACATACACCACTACAGGAGAAGGCCTGCCGTTTGAATCAGGATTAATGTTATGACTTGCTGCTATTTCTAAATCTGAGTATGGATCAACAACTAGGTTCGCTGCTGAGCACCCAAATAAAGCCATTGAAATTAATAACAAAATATATTGGTAAAACTTTTTCATCACCCTAATTCCTAGCCTTTGTTTTTTAATGCTAATTCATAGTGCTTAGCGAAGTCTTCTAAATAGAACGGAGACTCTTTATTGATAATATCATCGGATAACTTTTCATGAATATCCTCAAACCTCTTCCAACTTTGAGCATATTTTCTAGCTGGAATAACCTTATTGATAACCGTGTCTTTCGCTAAAGCATCTGAGTATATAGAAGTAGGTTCAACAAGTGACATAACACTCGAAACCGTACCTTCAACACCTTTCATTAAGGCTTGCTCATGACTTTCGATGTCATTAAATGCTTCTTTAATGGCTGCATTTGGCTTTAAGAAGCTAGCGGTTTGACGGTTATATAAGTTATGAATCGCATCTTCTAAGTTTGCAGAAAACTTTAAAGGGTTATTTTCTGACTTACGAAATGCGGTATGACTAAGTCGATTTGTTTGTTTAAACACTGCTCTGTTATGCAGCGTTTCCATTAAACCAACTAGCATCAAAGAAAATGACTCCCCCAGTTGCTCAAACCATTCCTCTCGGTTATCGCTGGGAATCATCATTGGATCTATACCCACCCCTCTAACAAAAGCCGCAAGTTCACCCCCATTGGTATCAAAGTTGGGAGTCGATAGGTGTTCTGATTGTCGGTCAACTTTCGGTAAAGTTTCAGATACGGTGCTCTGTTTTTCGGGCTTTGGGATATCAATAAAATCATCGACTAAACCAATATCTAGCTGAAAGTCAGAAGGAACACTTTCGTTTAAGAGTTCACTAGCACTAAGGCCTAGGTCAACAAATTCCTCTTCCGATGGACTTGAGACTACTTCAGGGGGGGCGCTAGAAAGACTTTTACTTGTCTCAAGGCTGAATACATCTGTATCTGTTTGAACAGAAACTGAAATTTGATAATCCCCTAAGCTAACCATATCATCATTGCTTAGTGCTATTTCATTTCCTTGACCCACAGGAGTTACAGCATTATTTACAAAAGTACCATTCGTTGAGAGGTCTTTTATCAAGTATTTGTCACCAAACTTAATCAGTTCTCCGTGGGTTCCGGATACCACTCTTTCAGGATCTGGTAGTGTCCAATCACATTGTTCAGACCTACCAAATGTAACCTTGGCATGTTCATCACTTGATTCAAACACGAACTCACTCTCAATCTCTGGAGTAAATTTGTGAAAACTTGTTATGGTTAAAACCAACTTCATGTAAACCTCGCCAAAGACCTGCTAGATATTATTTTTAATTTTATTATTAACTGCTTTCTTATTAACAGTAAGATTAATAAAAACCTTAATACTGCCATTGAAAATCATGCACGGAATAATGAATCATTTTTTTATCAAAGCAATCACGTATTGTTCAACAATTTTAATTATCCAACCAAGTTCAAATTTTTGACACTTAGACTTTCATCAATAAAAAAACGAATGTTAGTTTGGCCGAGAAATTCTAACATAATGACTTTTCATTGAGCAGAAAGGTATATATTCCCCCATCATTTATACGGAGTTCTTGTGATGGAAGACAGTAATAAAAACAATTCTATAAATAACGAAGAAAGCGGAGATAAAACTAAAATTGTAAAGACTCAAAAACGAGACAATGCAATTAAAACAACTAAACTCACTAATAATGAAACCTCCGTTAAAAATAAAAATGAAACAAATACAAAACTGTCTCAAAAAGAAAACACTCCGTTAGTTAATAAGAAAAAAAACAATAAAGATGACTCATTAAATAATAACAAAGATGCTATTAACGAAAGCTTAATAGGAACGACCGTTAAAAATCGGTATGAAATTGAGTCGGTTATTGGGCATGGTGGGCTTTGCGATGTTTACTTAGCTAAAGATAAGATTCTTGAATCTTCAGGTTCAGAAACACCCTACGTTGCGTTAAAAATATTACAGAAAGAGTTTGCTTCTCAACCAGAGACTGCACGCATGTTAATACGTGAAGCTCAACAAACTCAAAGGTTAAGCCACCCTAATATCATTAGGGTTTTTGATTTTGGTGTTGATGGCGAAATATACTTTTTAGTTATGGAGTATATTAACGGAGAAACATTAGAGAGTTTAATACAGCGTTCTAGGCCCCATGGGCTGAAGTTTAATGCAACTTTATCAATCCTAAATCAGGTACTCGATGCACTCTCATATGCTCACTCTCTTGGTGTAGTGCACGCCGACCTAAAGCCCGCTAATGTGATTTTAACGTCTGAGGGTAACGTTAAGCTGCTTGATTTTGGTGTATCTAAAACTCATCAATTAAAGCAGGATCAATATGCGGCTAAACGTAAATCCGAAAATGTTGAAACGCTTGGTTATACTCCCAACTATGCATCACTCAACCTGTTATCCGGTAAGGAACCGAACTTAAGCGACGATATGTTTGCTCTATTTTGTATTGCTTACGAGTTATTGAGTTGCAAACACCCTTACGCAAGAACTCCAGTTAATGAAGCTCTCAAAAAGAAGATCAAGGTCTCTAAACCAACTAACATGCCTGCATCTAAGTGGCCAATATTTTCAAGCGTATTTTCAACTGGCATCATTCCGTACGAGCTGACCCCTGAGCAGTTGAAACGCAAATTGAATATGCGCTATTGGCCTATTGCTAGCGGCGCGGCAGCGAGTATATTATTAGTTAGCGGCATTGTATTTGGTTATCAGCAGCAACAAGAAACCATCGCCACTTTGGAAACCGTTATTAGCAAGCAAAATGATCAAATTGCCGGACAAGAGTGGCAGCTTGATACGCCAGCAGAAAAAAGTTTGGCACTGATTGATAGTGAAAAAAGCTTACATCCAGTCGTTAAGGCTGGCTTATTACGCTTACACAAGACCTATATTCTAAGCGAGTTTGAATCTGAAATTGATCAGGTTTTGAATTCTGATGCCAACAACTACCCGAATTATGATGAAATTGAGTCCATACTTGATAAAGCAAAAACCTACTACCCTGACTCACATAAAATAGAAGTTCTTGCCTTAGATATTCAGTCAAGCAAGCACTCCACGTTACTTTCGATAGCAAGGCAAATCAACAGTCAACTTGAAAAGTCTCGGTACAGTAAAGAAGACGGCAATAAATCCATCTATGAGCTCAAGGATGAGTTAAATCAGATTCATCAAGGTTATCCTTTCACGCCAAGTTCGTTATCTAGCGATGTTTTCGGTCAGCACCTCACTGAAGCACTCAAAAAGAAAGACGCAGCTGCACTTGTTGCTCTTATTAAGGTTGGGAACACCTTCTTTTCAAACGTAGAAGAGCATCAAGAGAACTTACAGATAAGTAATGCGATGAAAGATGCAGTGCTTGAAATGAAATTATATGAGACAGCGCTAGATTCCAACAGCCCTCTACCGTTTCCAGAAGATGCCGCTAGAATCCTGTTCCAAGAAGAGTTTGAAAACTTTTATTCTCGCCTAGAAAAGGCAAGGACGACAACTCATCTCGATAACTTGGTGAAGGATGTGGATCTGTTCTCGAAAAACTTTCCTATTGGTTTTCAGGATGTTAACGATTTAAGATTCAAAACTGCTGATAAATACTTACGCTTCTCCGATATATTACTTAATAAGCGAAGGACTTCAAGCGCAAGACGCGCTATGCAGAAAGCCAACGAGCTTATGAAGCAAATAGAACAGGACTCTAAGCAAAGCTAGTAATACAAAAGGGACGCGAGTCCCTTTTTTGCCGCAGATTACTTGCCAATATGCAACTAGATTGCTAATTTATATTTGTACTTAATGAGGAGAGTTAGCCTTGACTGAAGGAATAGTCAAAGTTGGCGAACGTCTGGCGTCCGTATGTAACGATAGCCTTAAACTAGGACTGCAAGACACTTACCGACTCGGCGTTTTACTTGGAAACGTCCCCTTTGCTACTTGTGTTAAAAACACGCGAGTTGAAGTTTTTTCATCCCTACATTTCGACCATTGCCGTTTGGATATAAGTCAAAATATCTTTAACAATGACTTTCTTTTTGTAAGTTTATCTCAAGCGACAAGCAAACTATTTCTGCTCAAATACTGGTTATGCCATTCATACCTTCGGCTAAGCCTTCATTATCCGAAACATTCCTCTACCTCAACGTTTAATAGGGGTATACATGATTAATTTTGATGTTCTCAATACATACATGGATAACGACGTAGATCTGATCGTCACTGTTTTTTCTACATACCTTGAAGATCACACGAATGATATAGAGCGTATAGATGAGCTATATGCAAGCAGATGTTGGTCAGAACTCTATCTATTAGCTCATAGTTTAAAAGGCATTCTAGAGAGTTTCGGAGAAGACACCGCGGTCATTGCGTTTCAAAGAATAGAAGAAAAAACCAGAAACGATACAGCGCCAGATAGCTCAGATATAGCTATAGTTACTAAAGAGCTAGCTGCAATTAATCAACAAATCTTCGCTTACTTGAAGAATATGCAATAAAGAAATTCAAGGCTTAACTGGGGGAAATATGGCAATGAATAATAGCAATTTCAGGGAGTTGATTGAGTCTCTCAAAGACCTAACACCAACTCAAAAAAGGTACTTACTTAGCCGTACAAAGATGGCGCTAGATGATGAAAGTAATATGTTAAACATCAGTGATATCCTAACACCAGAAGAGTTGGAGGCGTTACTATCACCAGCACCAACAACGAATACAAAATAACAATGATATACAACGCCACCGTCAGATTAACGCTAGGGACCAAGTGAAGCAAATCGACTTTGCTTGGTTGTTAGTTTCTCTCCCAATTCCTTTTCACTACAACAAACGTATTGTTTTCGAAACCTTTTTCCAATTTAAACAGGTCAGATAATTGAGCGACTAACATCAGTCCGCGACCAGAGGAGGACCAACTATCGTCATCCATTAAGTTAGGTGCCTCAATCTGTTTATTTTTATGTTGGATGAACGTCTTTTCATTGATCGGCGCTCCGCAATCAGAGACTCTAAGTTCCACGAAACCGGACACTTGGTCATCCCCAACCCTACACTCCACTTCAATTGGCTGACCTTCTATTTCACTGTAAGAATGAATATAAGCGTTATTCATGAGCTCAACGACACAAAGCTCCAATGATTGAATTGCATTTAAGGGGATTTGATGACCCATCAAAAACCGAACAACGTCTTTGCTCGCACTTCGTGAGTGAGTAAGGGAGCTCCCGTAAGTTCGTTTAAATTCGCTCTTTGACATTCTTTTCCTTAAAATCGAGCCTCTCACCATGCCATTTTACCTGTAAAAGGCTGGCATCATCATCAAACTCATCTTCGTTGTGCCAAGATTGTACTTTTTTAAAGACCTCTCCCACTTGCTCTTCAACTGGCAGCGTGCAAACAGCTTTTATACTCGATGCCAATCGTTGTAGTGAAAACATCTCCTCACCCTGCCTCGCTTCAATCAAACCATCCGAATAAAGCCACAATGCATCGCCTTCATCTAGACTAATTTGGTTACCGATATATTCCATCGGCTGCATTGCACCAACGATAAAGTTATCGTCACCTATCTGTTCCATCGTTTTCGTACTCGCTCGCCAAACTAAGATCCTGGGGTGGCCAGCCGTGCAATAGCTAAGTCGCCCTGATTTTGTGTTAAGAATGGCGTAAGCCATAGTAAAGTAAAGTTGACTGTTTCTAGTTTGCTGATAACGCCGATTTAGCCGTTCAATCACAGATGCTGGCTCACTTGCGCAATAGCCGTCATCTCTCAACTCCATCGTGATCGAATCAGGCCCCTGACTTTGAGATAGCGTCTGTTGAATAGAAAAAGCCATCAAAGCTGAAGAAATACCATGACCAGAAACATCAAATACATAAAACGCAACATGTTGTTCATCGAGCTCCAAATACCCCAACATATCACCACCAATCTGGGAGCATGGTTTGTAGACATAGCTAAAATTTACATTCTGAATAGTTGATTCAGCAGGGAGTAGTTGCTCCATCAGATGACTAGCAGACTGTAGGTCTTGGTGGATTGTTTGATAGGCCGCATCTAGCTCTTTATTTCTCTCAACGAGTTTGTTGTGCAGTTCTAAAGTACGAAACCCCGCACGGATTCTGGCCTGAAGTTCCTCTACAGACGTCTTCTTATCTACGAAATCATCTGCGCCAGCATCAATGCCTTTCACGATCGAACTTTGGTCATTTCTAGAAGACAGTAGAACAAAGAAAATGTAACGTTCGCTAACTTTAGATTTTAATTGGCGACACAATTCAATACCATTAATTCTAGGCATCATTAAATCGCTCAGCACAAACTGAATATCAGGGCGGTGGGTTAGCACTTCAAGCGCCGCTCTTCCGTCTTCAACTGCAACCACTTCATAGCCTTGCTTTTCCAATGCACTGCTGATGTAAAGCAGTACTGTTTTACTGTCATCGACCAAAAGAATGGGTTTCATCTTCCTCCTTAATACGGTTGCTATACTGGCTAACGCAAAACACTAGTCACTGACTGCTCATTTCTAAAACGGCTGTAGTCTTCGGCTAATAATTGGTGTTGATATCGAGTGTAAGACAACGCTTCATTAGAAATTAGTATCTGATGCTCTTTTTCGATTAACTGACTTTGCAGCCTTTCAATCTGTTCATTCTGCTGTATGTAATTGAGGTACAGTGCGAATAGACCAAAAACCGAAACCATTAACAGGGCTATTAGAATATTATTGATAGTTTTCACTTGAATACTCATGACCTCTCCTTGTCTATTATTAGACTTTCCATGATGAAAGAGAGCGTCTACGGACCAAGAGCTCAAGGCTCTAAAACGCAACGAAGCAAATTGAGGTTGTTTTCCAATTATAGGCGATAGGAGAAAAAATAAGAAAAATCTGAAAAAATTTGAATATCCTGCTGAGTTAAGAATCGGTAAGGTGGTAGCAGCGAGCTATCATCCACTCGCTGCAATACATTAACTCTGAAATGCAGGTCTAGCTAAAATTTGGTTATACCATCGAGCAATGTTTGGCGACGTCGATAGCACATCAATTTCTAGGCCTTTAATTGCGAAACTGATCAAAATAAAGCCTGTTATATCGACGATAGTAAAATGGTCTACGGCGATAAAATCATTATGTTCAAGGCGCTTGTCTAAGACAGGCAGAAATTCGTAGACGCGTTGTTTTGATTCTTCGCCCCATGCTTCAACGCAACGTTCTCTGTCTCCATAAACTCCGGTCATGTTTCGAAACGCCTGAAATGCCGCATTTAGTCCTTGGAACTCCACCACACGATGCCACATTTCCACCTGAGCACGTTCGAGCTGGTTAGCACCAAACAGCGCCAGATCATTTTCAAACGCTTCATCTAAGTAACGACAAATCGCCACACTTTCACAGATCGTCGTACCATCATCCAGTTCCAGCAGAGGCACTTTGCCATTCACGCTTTTCGATTTAAACGGTTCAGATAGGTTATCGCCCTCACGAACGTTCAGCGCAATTCGCTCAACCTCGCCACCGATTTCCTTTAGAAAAATGCTAACTCGCTTACAACTTGGAGTCATTGCGGTTTCATAGAGCTTCATTTCACATCCTTTTATCTTTTTCTAACCGATTGGTTAGGATATACTGTAGCCAGTTTATAAACGATCAGTCAAGAACTTCACTATCAAAAATTTTCAAACAGTTTTGGGTCTGTTTGCTGAGCGAGATTTTTGATGCCGTTTGTGAGTTCACATGAATTTGGAGGCTGATACCCAAGAATAGATGGGTATTCATCATATTGGTTCAGTACGAACGCTAGAGGTTCTCTGTACCATCCCTCCAAAGCAATTTAATTACCCGATAAGCAGACCCAGGCAGGTAATTTATGGCAAGAAAAGCCAACTTCGACCGAGATGAAAAGCTTCTCGTGGCTATGGATGTGTTTTGGCGCAAGGGCTTTGCGAACACGTCTATCTCGGATCTCACAGACGAACTGAACATCAACCGCTTCAGTCTTTACAACACCTATGGTGACAAGCAACAGCTCTACTACGAAGCGCTTGATACCTACTTGAAAAAGGTCTCGCTACCGTCACTGAATGATTTGGAAAAAGACGACGCGTCCTTACCTGAGTTGGAATCGTTCCTTAAATCTTTTGCTGATCTGCAACGCAAACGCAGCTGTGGGTGTTTTATCCAAAATGCGTTGATTGAGCATGCAGGTGAAGACGATGACGTACTGCGTAAAGGGCATTTCTTATTTGACCATCTTATCGACATCATTGCGGATGCGCTGACCAATGCGCAAAAAGAAACCTTAGTGCCGAAAACGTTGAAACCAGAAGAGCTCGCTCGTTTTGTTCTCAACAACATGCAAGGTATGCGCGTACTTGGCAAAGCCAAACGTTATGCCGACTTGGATACCGCGCTTTCCTGCTTGCTGGTTTTGATTAGGAAGTGACATGTCGATTGAAGTGATAGCAGTACGTCTTACCAAAGGCATGGACTTAAAGCTGAGCCTAGCGAAATGGGTCGAGAAGCACGGTATCAAAGCAGGTTCGATTGCTTCATGCGTTGGCTGTATCTCTCAGCTCAACCTTCGTTTGGCAGGTGCAGAGAGTACGTTAACCAAACAAAATCCATTTGAAATCGTCTCTGTGATGGGAACCTTAACGCCTGAACATCAACACGTTCATATCTCGGTCTCTGATCGTGAAGGACGAGTTTGGGGTGGGCATTTGCTAGAAGGCACAGTGATTGATACTACCGCAGAATTGATCATCCATTCTTACTCAGAACTTGAGTTCACTAGAGCGATGGACGACTCGACTGGCTATACCGAACTACAAGTGAACCCTTCCAAATAATTAAAAGCTCCAGAGCCATACTGTGCTGTCTCTGGAGATTTATTCGCTTGTCTCTTCAGCTAAGAATTTACTCATATCGAGCAGACTAAAGAACTTCGAGGATCATTCTTCGAGTAAGTAACAAACCTGATTATCGTCGACCGTTACTTGCCAGGTTTTTAGACAGTGCGCTTCGTCTTCCAAACATTGCCCACTCTTTAAACTGAAGTGTTGTTTGTATAGCGGTGATGCAACACACATCTCACCAGCGATATCACCGACAATCCCTCGACTCATCACATAAGCCTTACCAATTGGGTCCCAATCCTGAACAGCGTAAACACCGTTATCAGGAATGTAGAATAACGCGACATGCTCGCCTTCAATCAACACTGTGGCACCGATGAACGGCATTAGATCATCAAGCTGACACAATTTCACTTTGGTTAAAGCTGCCATTTACACCTCCTGTTTCACCGGAATACGCTGACCGCGCACACGTTGGTACGGTAAAACTTTGCTGCCCGACGTGCTGTTCAAGAAAGGACGGAAGCGTTGCAATTTTTGAGGATTATCCAGCGTACTCTTCCACTCACATTGATAGGTATCTACGACTCGCGCCATTTGCTCATCCAATGAGTCACATAGGTTGAGAGAGTCATCCAAAATCACTTGTTTAAGGTAGTCTAAGCCCCCTTCCATGTTCTCCATCCACACCGACGTACGCTGCAAGCGATCAGCTGTGCTGACGTAGAACATCAAAACTCGGTCAATCATGGTGATCAACTCTGATTTGGATAAGTCGGATGCAAACAAATCAGCGTGTCTTGGTCTCATGCCGCCATTACCGCAAACATATAGATTCCAGCCGTTTTCAGTGGCGATCACCCCAATGTCTTTACTTTGCGCTTCTGCACACTCGCGAGTACAGCCCGATACGGCAAACTTAAGCTTATGGGGCGCTCGCAATCCTTTGTAACGGTTCTCTAACTCAATGGCTAATCCAACCGAATCATCAACACCATAGCGACACCAAGTAGAACCGACGCAAGATTTCACGGTGCGCACCGATTTGCCGTAGGCGTGCCCTGTTTCAAAACCAGCATCAATTAAGGTTTGCCAGATTTCAGGAAGTTGCTCTAACTGCGCACCAAATAAATCCACTCGCTGACCGCCAGTGATCTTGGTGTACAGATCATATTGCTGAGCAACTTCGCCGAGCACAATGAGTTTGTCTGGTGTAATTTCGCCGCCCGGAACACGAGGCACTATCGAGTAGGAGCCATCTTTTTGCAGGTTAGCCATAAAGGCATCGTTAGAATCTTGTAGAGATTGATGCTGTGGCTCCATGATGTGTTCATTCCACAAAGAAGCAAACACAGATGCCGCTGTCGGCTTACAGATATCACACCCATGCCCTTTGCCATGCAGTGCAATTAAGGTGTCGAAGTCTTTAATCTGTTCTACTTGGCAAATATGGAACATCTCTTGGCGACTTAACTCAAAGTGCTCACAAAGGTGGTTGTTAACCTCTACCCCCATGGCTGCCAGTTGAGTATCCAATACCGACTTGACCATATTGCTACAGCCACCACAGCCAGTACCGGCTTTGGTGTTGGCTTTAAGGTCCGTCAGGTTGGTAGTGCCGGCTTGAATCTCGGCAACTAAGTCGCCTTTTGTGACGTTGTGACAAGAACAGATGATGGCGCTGTCTGGCATCTCTCCATCTAACATTCCGATATCAAACAGCAGGTTCGCCACGTGGCCTGGCAGGACCGTTTTGTTCAAATAACACTGTAAGAGCGCATCGTAATCGCTGTTGTCACCAACGAGAATCGCACCGAGCAATTGGGTACCGCTCGCATCAACCACCAGCTTTTTGTAGATACCTGCAACCGCATCTTGCAACACCATTTCCTGTGCGCCTTCAGTTTGCATTTGTGCATCGCCGATAGACGCCACATCCACCCCAAGCAGCTTGAGTTTGGTGCTCATGTCTGCACCTTTAAAACCTTCGCTCGGCATACCAGTCAAGACATCGGCAGTGGTTCTCGCCATGGTGTAACCGGGAGCGACCAAACCAAAGATCTTCTGCTCCCAAAGGGCACATTCGCCAATCGCGTAAATGTTCTCATCGCTGGTTTGGCATTGGTTATTAATCACAATGCCGCCTCGCTCGCCTATTTCTAGCTCAGCCAGCCTTGCCAACTCATCTTGAGGACGAATACCTGCGGAGAAGACAATCACATCCACTTCGAGAGGATCTTTGTCTTTAAACACCATACGATGCTTAGCCGTTTCACCATCGCAGATTCGTTCCGTACCCGTTGAGGTGTGAACGGTTAGCCCTAGCGCTTCAATCTTCTCTTTTAGCACTAAGCCAGCACCATCATCTAACTGCACGGGCATCAGGCGAGGTGCAAACTCAATAACGTGAGTTTCTAACCCCAATAGTTTAAGTGCGTTTGCCGCTTCTAAACCCAACAAGCCGCCGCCAATCACTGCGCCCGTTCTTGCGCCTTCACATGCTTTTTTGATTTGTGAAAGGTCATCAAGCGTGCGGTAGACAAACACGTTGTCGCGGTCTTTACCTTCAATTGGCGGCACAAATGGGTACGAACCAGTAGCGAGCACAAGTTGGTCGTAACCCAGCACATCTTCACCATCAAGCAGAATGCGCTTTTGCTCTCTGTCGATGCCTGTTACTTGGCTGCCAAGTACGAGTTGGATGCCATGCATGTCGTACCATTCTTGGTTACTCAGCATCAAATCATCATGAGACTTACCCGCAAACAAAGAGGACAACTGTACACGGTCATACGCGATAAAGCGCTCTGCACCAATCACGGTAATTCGGTGCTCCAAATGCGCGTTTTTCTGCACTAATTGCTCGACGAGGTGTTGCCCGACCATACCGTTGCCTACCACAACGATGTGGCTCAATGCGTTCTTTACTGGAATCGTTAAAGGACTGTTCATCGCTGCCTCCTTATGCCGTTTGCGCTGCGGTTTTGGGTTTGTCTTCTTTCGAAGCAGGAATCTCGACTTTGGATTGCTTCTCATAAAGGAACTTCAATACGGCTTGTCGACACTTCTGATACTGCGCATCATCCGCCAGTGCGACACGCTCACGAGGGCGAGGTAGGTTCACTTCTAACACTTCACCAATGGTTGCTGCCGGTCCGTTGGTCATCATCACGATTTTGTCGGATAGCAGCACCGCTTCATCCACATCGTGAGTAATCATGATCACGGTGTTGTTTAGCTCGGCTTGGATCTTCATCAGTGCATCCTGCAAATGCGCACGTGTTAACGCATCCAACGCACCAAATGGCTCATCCATCAATAAAACCTTTGGTTGAAGTGCCAATGCTCTCGCGATGCCGACTCGCTGCTTCATACCGCCCGAGATTTCATCCGGCTTTTTGTGTGCAGCATGCTGCATTTGAATCAACTCCAAATAGTGGTTCACTTGTTCCTGAACCCACGCTTTGCCCTTTTTGCCGGCAATTTGTTTTACTGCAAGCTCAACGTTTTGATACACGGTTAACCAAGGCAATAATGAATGGTTTTGGAACACCACTGCGCGGTCGGGTCCCGGCCCTGCCACCTCTCGTCCATCGACGATCACGCCGCCGTCTGTTGGCATGTGTAGCCCTGCGACTAAGTTTAATACCGTTGATTTACCGCAGCCAGAGTGACCAATTAGGGATACAAACTCACCTTTATTGATTTGTAAATCGACGTTCTTAAGCGCGATGAACTCGCCATCTGGCGTTGGGAATCGCATCCCTAAACGCGTTAGATCTAATAATGCTTTTTCCATGATCGTTTCCCTTATCTCAACGCTTGTTGTTTATTCCAAGACAGCCACTTTTGAAGTTGCAGCATGCCTCTATCGAGCATCAAACCGATAAAACCAATGGTGATGACTGCCACCATGATGCGCCCCAATGATGCTGAACTGCCGTTCTGGAACTCATCCCAAACGAACTTGCCCAACCCTGGGTTCTGCGCGAGCATCTCTGCCGCAATCAATACCATCCAAGCGATACCTAAAGAGAGACGTAAACCGGTGAAGATCATTGGAATGGCAGAAGGTAAAACGATGGTGCGAATGTGCTGCCACCACGAAAGTTGAAGCACTTTACTCACGTTGATTAAGTCTTTATCAACGCTCGTTACACCCACTGCGGTATTAATCAGCGTCGGCCATAAGCTACACAGCGCTACAGTGATCAGAGAGTTAATGAACGACTTAGCAAACATCGGGTCATCACTCACATAAGTGGCACTTACAACCATAGTGACGATAGGCAGCCAAGCTAAAGGTGATACGGGCTTGAGCAGTTGAATGATTGGGTTGAACGCTTGATACAGCCCTTGATTAAGACCAAGCACGATGCCAAGCGGAATCGCGATAACCGTCGCCAGCAAAAAGCCCGCAGTTACGGTCACTAAGCTTGTTATGATTTGGTCGAAGAACGTCGGTTTACCTGTGTAGGGACGAATCTTCACTTCCGCGTCCGGATTCTTGGTTAACTTCGCAGCATTACGTTTTTCCTGACGTTCGATAAACGCTTGTTCCTTTTCTCGCTCTTGCCAATGGTCATCGACAAGGTTGCTGAACTGCTGAAAAGTTTGCACAGGTCCCGGTAGCGTACCTAATGAAGTTTGCACTTCTCTCGCTGCTAAGTGCCACATTGCCAAAAAGATCAGCAAACCAATGACGGGCAAAAGCACCAGCCGACTTCGGTTCACTACCTGCTTAGCAGGAAACAGGGAAATGACATTACTAGACATACTCACTCCTAAGAAATTTACATCCTTGTTGCCACAAGCGAATTCCCTCGCTTGTGGCGTTTATCGTTATGGTTAAACCTTGTCTTTTCCTTTAAGCCCGATAGAGAACTTCTCTAGATATTTATTTGGCTCGCGACCGTCATAAACGATGTTGTCGATAAAGTGTGTTTGTGGCGCACGGAAACCATCTTCAGCACTAAAATCTGGGAAGTCTTTTTTGCTCAACACACCATCTTCAATCAGTGCTTGAGCTGCTTGTTGGTAGATATCTGGACGGTAAACCTCTTTCGCCACATCCATGTACCAATCATCGGATTTCTCGCTTGAGATTTGTCCCCAACGGCGCATTTGAGTCAGATACCAAATCGCATCGCTGTAATACGGATACGTGGCGTTATGACGGAAGAACACGTTGAAGTCTGGCACGTCTCGTTTGTCGCCTTTCTCGTATTCAAATGTGCCGGTCATTGAGTTGGCGATAACTTCGGCATCGGCTCCGACGTACTCGCTTTTTGATAGCATCTTCACTGCTTCTTGGCGGTTGGCATTGTCGTTTTCATCCAACCAATGTGCCGCTCGAATCAAGGCTTTCACTACGCGAATGTGTGTGTTTGGATATTTCTCAGCCCAAGCTTTGGAAACACCAAATACTTTCTCTGGGTTGTTCTTCCAGATCTCGTAATCGGTCACGACTGGCGTACCAATGCCTTTGAATACGGCTTGTTGGTTCCATGGTTCGCCTACGCAGTACCCTTTGATCGTGCCCGCTTCCATTGTGGCTGGCATTTGTGGTGGCGGTGTAACACTCAAAAGAACGTCAGCATCCAATTGGCCACTGTTATCACCTGAGTCTGGTGCATAAAAACCTGGATGAATCCCGCCTGCCGCTAACCAGTAACGCAACTCATAGTTGTGTGTCGATACAGGGAACACCATGCCCATGTTGAACGGTTTGCCTTTATCCAGATAGCTATCCACAACTGGTTTTAAGGCATCCGCTTTGATTGGGTGAACAGGTTTGCCATCTGGTTGCTTTGGAATGTACTGCTTCATCTGCTCCCAAGTATCATTGGAAACCGTGATTGCGTTGCCGTTCAAATCCATACTGAACGCGGTAATCACTTCTGCTTTTGTGCCGACACCAATCGTTGCGCCCAATGGCTGACCAGCAAGCATGTGCGCGCCAGCAAGCTCACCATCGATGACTCGGTCTAAAAGCACCTTCCAGTTTGCTTGCGCTTCTAAAGTGACGTACAAGCCTTCGTCTTCAAAAAAGCCTTTCTCATAAGCAACCGCCAGCGGTGCCATATCGGTTAACTTAATAAAACCAAACTTCAGGTCTTCAATTTCTGGTTCACCCAACTCTGCCTTTACGCTGACCGTGGTGAATACCGATAACGAAATTGCTGACACTTTCAGCATCGAACTCCATTTCATTGGTTTGCTCCCATAAAAAAAGCGCCACTACTCCGAAGAGCAGTAGCGCCGTTGCTAAGTCTACAATTACCGCCGTTGATAATTGAGATAAGCGATTCAACAATAAACCCAATTCTACTAATCCAATTACTGTGCCAACTTATTTTTCACTGTAAATACAATAAATTAGTATATCTTGCCGTTTGTTATTCCCTGTTATTGCTTGCTGATAGTGCAACACGCACCACGTTAGAAAACGCACCCTAACCCCAAAGTGGTAGAGCAACTAATCAAGCACCTCCAAAGTAGTTATCAAATTCTTGGCAACTTGTGCGAGCGTTTGGCTCGATTGCATGGCTGAATTTCTAAGTGCTTTATAAGCCTGTTCTTCATCAACGCTGTGCATCTTCATCAGCAGACCTTTGGCTTTTTCCACCAGTTTGCGCTCTTCGATCTTATTGGTCAGTAATTCAATTTCCGATTGCATACTTTCGAATTTCGTTCTCACTAATGTCGCATGTTCAATCCAAGGTTGAAGTGCAAACTCACTATCATGCGGCATGAGCACATAGTCCATTTTTTCTGATAACCGATTGATATCATTAGATGATAACTGCTTTAAGACGATAAGAAGTGGTGCCGATTTTCTGCGGCAGAAATCGACGATCAAACGCAGTTCCGCGGTTGGTTGCTGCCATCCGACTACAACGCTTGCCGACGGTTCTCGCTGCATAAGCGTTTCTAATTGTGCCAATTGGCAGCCGATGATGTTGTCGTAATCTTTGCTCAATAAGCCGGACAATCGAGCCTGCTCTTGGAGGCTGTCACAACATACTATGATGGGTGTTTTTGACGTTGATTGAGTCATGCACATTCCTTGTTTATATCTCACTCACTAAGAGAGACATAACAAGGAATGTGCCAACTAAAGCTGAAGCATTTTAACTAGAGGTGAGATGTTCTTTGAAGAAGCCGAGTGTACGTTCCCAAGCGAGCGCTGCTTCTTCCGGTGCGTAGCGTGCCGTTGAGTCGTTATGGAAACCATGGTTGACGTTCTCATACATTAACGCTTGATACTGTGCGTCGGTTGCGATCAATTGCTGCTCATAAGCAGGCCATGTGTCGTTA
Organism: Vibrio sp. 1641; assembly: GCF_033339995.1. NCBI lineage: Bacteria > Pseudomonadati > Pseudomonadota > Gammaproteobacteria > Vibrionales > Vibrionaceae > Vibrio > Vibrio sp. 1641. Next base: position 856,336 of record NZ_JAWOVP010000001.1, on the reverse strand, counting down.
ACACGCTTATCGAGCCCTGCAAAGTGAATCATCAACGGCCCTTTGACTTGCTTTTGGATCTCTTGTGCAGCTGGTGTTCCATAAAAAGGCACACCTGCATCGAGCTCTTCAGGCATTACCGCTGCAAGCATATTGACAATGTATCCACCGAAGCAGAATCCAACCGCGCCCAATTTACCGTTGCCACCCTCGTATTGCTTAAGGAAGTTAGCCGCTGCAATAAAGTCTTGTTCGATCTTGGCTCTGTCCATCTCCTTCTGCATTGCGCGACCTTCATCGTCGTTCCCCGGATAGCCGCCGAGTGGATAAAGTGCGTCTGGAGCGAAAGCAATAAAGCCGTCTTTTGCAAGTCGTCTTGCGACATCTTTGATATAAGGGTTCAGACCTCGATTTTCATGGATCACCAACACGGTCGGCGATTTCAAGGTCTTCTTCTGTGGCATCACCAAATAACCACGCCCTTCTCCATGCCCATTTGGAGATGGAAAGGTTTCGTAAGTTGCTTTGATGTCAGGATCGTTAAATGAAACTTGTTCTGCGAGTGCGTAATTCGGGGTGAGTGCATCGACCAGTGCTGTCATGCTAAAGCCAAGCACAGCAAGGCCACCCAGCCTATTAAGAAACTCACGGCGCGAGATTTTTCCGTGGGCGTATTCGTCGTACCAATCGAAGGCTTCTTGCGGGATCGGATGAGAAGCCTTTTCACTAGGAGTGGTATGCTTTAGAACCATTATCCATGTCCTCTGTGTCTTACCATATGGGATTTTCTCATTCTCAAAAGCGCAGCGAGAAACGAACGCGATTGAGGCTAAAACTGCGGTTTCACCACTCTGATACGGAGCAAGGTGGTGAAACACATCATTGGCGAGCTAGGATCTTTTACCTTCTTCAAACAATAGATAATGGATTCAGATTCAACAACTTTGCGTCGTTGGTTTTACATTAATTGACAATAGTATCTTATTGCTGCCCGCAATAGGCTTGCCAGTAAGAGAAAGCTCGTTCGAATGCTTTTTCCCTGTCATGCATTTGTGCAAATAGCACCACTGTCATGGTGGCAAGAACCGTATTTGCCATTTGGTTCATGTCGTCTTCTGACGTTCCAAACGGGCAGTTTGCAGGCATTGGCACCTCAGACAGCATTTGCTCCGTCCAGTAATGCGATGTCACGCCGCTTGTTTGGCTTAACCATACGGTTTGGCTTACTTTCGGGTTGTATTCGGACTCACCCGATTGTCCTTTGAATGACACAACGGCATGAGCGGTTTGACCAATCTCATATTCCACTTCAGCATGAAGTTGTTGGAAACCAGGATGGAAGCTACCACGAATACCAACCGTTGCTTGCCCCGGATTCAATGCTCGAACCACGGTATTAATCGGCGTTCTAAGCCCATAACGATTCTTCCAACCGGTCATGGTTTCTGCTTGTGGAGCAAATGCGCTGAGCGGTAGATACACGATGTTTTGTGTTTCTAAGACACGCTTTGCTTCTTCTGCTGATTCCGCTTTCTCGATAGCAAACTTGTCGAGGTAATCTTCTGCGTGTAAACGTCCAGATTGACGGTCGTGATAGCCATGCATCAGCACTTTATGACCATTATCGGCAAGGATCTTCGCTGCTAACAGGTGCCAAGGCTGACCTGCCGCTTCACGTTTGCCTGCATAACATGGCCAGTCGATGTCTGCACCAATAGCAGGCATGCGGGATTGGAATGCTTTCACAAAGCCAGCGATTTCTTGTTGAGTCTCGTTTTGTACGCGGATCAGCATCAGCAGCATTGCCATTTGATCATCATCGCACTCTCCGTTTAGGTATTCATCCATAACTCGAAACGCTTGGTCAAAGTTCAGTGGTTTTCTACCACGTTCGCCACGACCGACTGTTCTGATACACTCCAAAATGCTGCTCATATTCCCTCGTATTCCGTCACTGACTGTACGGTTTCTATTAGTTGTTCGCGCAGTTTGACAACTTCTCCCATCACAATCAATGCTGGGCTGATGCCTTTAAGTGTAATCGATAACTCATTGAGCTGATTGAGTTGGGTAACATGAACTTGTTGTTGAGGACTGCAACCATGAGTGATGATCGCGACAGGGAAATCTACTCTCAAACCGGAGTTGATTAAACCCGTTTGTATTTGCGATGACTTTTCTAACCCCATATAGAAGACTAACGTCTGTCCGCTTTGCATCAGATTGCTCCAAGCCTCAAATGCGCCAGTCACCACTTGCCCCGTAACAAAGGTAACGCTACGAGCAACGCCACGATGAGTCAGCGGAATCAAGCTGTTTGCTGAACATCCAATCGCAGCAGTAATGCCGGGAATAACTTCGTAAGCGATTGAGTGTTTGACGAGTGCTAACGCCTCTTCGCCTCCACGGCCAAATACGAATGGATCTCCCCCTTTTAAGCGTACAACTCGCTTTCCTTGCTGAGCGAGCGACACCATCAAATCACAAATTTCTTCCTGACCAATACTGGGTTGTCCGCATCTTTTGCCCACGTAAATCCAATCGGCTTGTGGCGAAGCCAACTCCAAAATATCTTTGTTAACCAAACGGTCGTACAGCAGAACCTCTGCCAACATAATCGCTTTCACTGCCTTCACGGTTAACAAGTCAGGATCGTGCGGCCCTGCTCCGACAATCGAGACAAAACCTTTGTGGTTCGCGTCGAGGTCTATTAAATGGTCTTCTAAAAGTTGGTTCAGTTTGCTTGCTTGATCATGCTTAGAAAAGCGAGACGAGCGTTCTTGTTTCTGACTCGCTTGTCCTTTCTTAAACCAAGACTTTTGATAAGGCGCTTCCATGTGCTTATCCTCTTTGAGACTTACTTTATTTGAATAGCCAGACTTTGCTGGTTCGCTTGCTGTTTGCCCTTTTGATGCTGATGGCTGTCGACCATTTGTTTGATTTGAGAAACACACGAGCCACAGTTAGTACCGCATTTGAGTTTGTTTTGAAGCTGGGTCAGTGACGTGCAGTCTTGTTTCTCCATCGCGTCATGTATTTGTTTATCGGTGATACGGAAACAACTACAAACCAGTTTGGCACTGCTTTGCGATTGAGTGATGGTCAGCAGTTGCGATAGCTCCATCGGTTTGCCAATCAAGCCGGTAAAGTTGGTGTAGTCGGTTTGAATCGGTTCACTAGACACCACTAAAACAGAACGAATGATACGAACGTCTCCAACAAGGTCGTAATCCACCGCGAGCCAACCTTGGGCAATATCTATCGTAATCCTGCGGCTCTTTTCCGTTCGACAAAAACTCTGCTTCTTTGGTCGCTTATCGTGTGCAAAGCGCCAAATGCCCAAATTGCTTTCTGCTTGAAATGCGCTGTAGAGAAACTTGCCGGAATCAAACTGTGTACCGATGAACATACCGTAGGTTTTTACCGCCGCGTCTTGCACTTCAACATAAGATGACTTAAACGCAGGTTGCCCAGAAATAGGGTCTTTTGCGCTGTTTACTATTGCGTTAACACCGCTTTCACCGCCATATCGACCCGCCCAGTGCATTGACATAAATAGCTCCTGAAAACCCAAACCTTCATCAATGGCAACTTTGGCATAAATACTGGTGTTTGAAGTAGGCTGAAACAGCTTGGTGAGTTGTCCTGCTTTTAAGCGATTTTGAGTGGCAGAGAGTGTGTTCATGTACACGGTTGGTTCTAACTCAGAGGCGGCAAGGTGTGCGATATGACCTGTGCGTGTCATGGTATGCCATTGATCGCGTTGCCTGCCCGTATTGAGCCACCAGCCTTTTGTTCTTTCTAAACGCGTTGGAGATTCACTGGTCACGACAAAACGCGCTTTACCATCTGGGTGCGAATAGACGCCATCAGCAAAAGGACGCTCTCCTCCCCATTGTGTTGGCACCCACTCTTCGTATTCTTGCTCGGTTAAGTTGGCGTATTGAGAAAGATCTAGCTTCAATGGCGAATCTGCATTCATGCCTGTCATCGCCGCATATTCCCTGAATACCGACCGCTCAGAAGTAAACGCAAAGCCGTTTTGTGTCTTTTCCACTGCACACAGAGCTTGTCCGACTTGACTTATCGCCCACCAATCTGATTTTGCTTCACCCGGAGGCGTTTGAAACTGGCGCTGCCTTGAAAGTCGACGCTCAGAGTTGGTCACCATGCCTTGCTTCTCACCCCAACCAGCGGCGGGCAGCAACAGATCCGCGTAATGCGCCACATCCGAATCCGCTGTGATATCGGAAACAATCACAAACGGACAAATCTGTAGTGCACGTTTTACCAATTGGTTATCTGGTAAAGAGACAACAGGATTGGTTGCCATGATCCACAGAACTTTAATCCCACCACGTTCTACCGCCTCAAACAGTTCAACGGCTTTTAAACCGGGCTGAGTGGCAATTTCTGGTGAATCCCAGAACGTCTGCACTTGCTTGATAGACTCTGCGTCAAAAGCACGGTGAACCGCTAATTGATTTGCCAAACCACCCACTTCTCGTCCACCCATCGCATTCGGTTGACCTGTAATAGAAAATGGCCCGCAACCTGACTTGGCAATTTTACCCGTCGCCAAGTGTGCATTAATGATTGCATTGCCTTTGTCGACGCCATTTTCGGCTTGGTTTACCCCTTGGCAAAACAACGTAATTGCGGTTGGGCTTTGCGCAAACCATTGGAAGAATGTCGTGAGTTTTTCTTCTGAAATGCCAATGGAAGACGTCAAATTAGTGACATCGTAACGCAAATCAGAAACTTCTTCTCTAAGTGCATTAAATCCGTCGGTATAAGAATTTATGTATTCAGAATCAATCAATTGTTGTTCAATAAGAAACTTGAGCAGCCCATTGAAGAGTGACACATCACCATCGTTTTTAATCGGTAGATGCAAATCCGCTTGCTGTGCGGTGACCGTTTCACGCGGGTCAATGACCACCAGCTTGAGGTTAGGATTGTTTTCTCTCGCTTGTTGAATACGTCGGAATAAAACAGGGTGCGTCCAAGCGGTATTAGCACCGCAAATGATCAATAGCTCAGTCTTATCAATATCGTCGTAATTGACGGGAACGACATCTTCACCAAATGCTCGTACATGAGCCGCAACCGCCGAAGACATACACAAACGCGAGTTCGTATCGATGTTTGCGCTGCCAACATAGCCTTTCATGAGTTTGTTGGCGACGTAATAGTCTTCCGTTAACAACTGCCCTGACACGTACATCGCGATGGAATCCGGTCCAAACTCCGCTTTCGCTTGATGAATCTTTTCAGCAATCAGATCCGTGGCTTGTTGCCATTGCACCTCTTGCCCTTGAGGTCGTTGCTTGGTGACAAGCTTTGGATACAACAAGCGCGAAGGCATATTCAAGCTCTCTGCCAGCGCGACACCCTTCACGCACAGTGATCCCGCATTTGCAGGATGACACGCATCCCCAACGATTCCTTTCGCATTGACCTCGACACCACATCCAACACCACAATAGGGACAAGTGGTTTTTTTGCATCCTTGCGACATAACACCTCCAGTGCGATTCAGCCCAACTTACTAGCAAAAAAAAGCCTCTCCCGAATCGAGAGAGGCAGCAATGCCTTTAACGCTGTTAGTACATTTTCAAAAAGTAATACCCTATACCGCTCTCGCCTGCTATTAAGAGCGGCGCATCGAGTTATCGATGAACGTTTATGTAAAGCAAGTGAGGTGCCAAGATTAAAAACCCTTACCATACAAAGGGTTAGCTTAAAACCAATTATAGCAATGTAATGCTACGCACTGATTGTGTGCAAATTTCGGTCATTATCGTGCAGTATTACTTTACTAATTCCATAACTAACCTGGATTCTTCGTCACCAAAATAATGCGCTTCTTCTTCTAACGTTTTAAAGCCAAGGGAGAGGTATAAAGACAATGCAGGTTGGTTCTTAGGATCGACAGTCAATTTCACGCTTGAGCCTAACGTCAACGACGCAATAACGTTTTCTAGGAGGGAACGCGCAATACCTTTACCTCTATGTTGAATATCGACGGCCAATGACATGATCCAATATTGATGTGCATTTGTGCTAGTCGTTAGCAATATATACCCTGCGACCTGCTCTCCCTCTTTTGCTACCAGTAAACTCTCTCCCCAACAATCAAAAGCTTGCCGAAAGAAAAATTGAGGATAGGCGTGTTCTCCAAATAAAGTATTTTCGAGCTTATATATGGCAAATAAGTCCTCTTTTTGCGCAGACAAGATGTCCATTCAATGACTCCTTCTTTAACATGAATGGCAGCAGTATACCTAAATCTCATCTAAATGACGGGACACAAACATCTCAATTAAGTGCTTAAGAAATGTAATATTCTTCCTGAAAATTAGGCCTAACTCACTTAGAACATACATCCGTGATTAAGTTTTAACCGCAAAATCAAAAACCACACAAGATGAAAATTTCAATACATACAACCATTAAATGCATTAGATTTAAGAACTTTATTCTGGTTTATTGAAAAATTCATAGTTGGATAATTTACAACCACCCCAAATTCACAGCATTATTCACCAAGCTTCGCGTGTGATAATAAACACTAAAACCTTTACCATTTTCAGCATTATTATTTTTATAAAAGCGAGTTTTAAAGTGAAAGAATCTCGAAATGCCTTAAATCCTAGTGAAATAAACACAACCACAGCTTGGTCAAAACATGATACACATTGGGTTCTTAGCCTATTTGGAACAGCCGTTGGCGCAGGCATCCTGTTTCTGCCAATTAACCTTGGGATTGGTGGTTTTTGGCCTTTAGTCGCGATGGCAGTACTTGCTTTTCCAATGACCTATCTTGCGCACCGTGGCTTAGCTCGTTTTGTACTATCTTCTAAGATCAAAAACGCAGACTTCACTGATGTAGTGGAAGAGCACTTCGGCGCAAAAGCAGGTCGTTCTATTTCACTGCTGTATTTTCTTTCGATCTTCCCGATCCTGTTGATATATGGGGTTGGAATAACAAACACAGTAGATAGCTTCATGGTAAATCAGGCTGATATGGCTTCTTTACCTAGACCTTTGCTTTCTGGCGTACTAGTGTTTGCACTAATTGCTATTATGATGGCGGGTGAAAAAGTAATGCTACGGGCCTTTGCCATCATGGTGTTCCCACTTGTTGCCATTCTTGCCTTTCTATCATTTTACTTAATACCGAACTGGACCATGCCTGTCATGGATGTGCCAGAAGCGTCAGCTTTTGCTAGCACTATGTGGTTAGCAGTTCCTGTAGTGATTTTCTCGTTTAGTCACGCAGCTGCAATTTCAAGCTTTGCAAATGTACAACGTCGCCATTACGGTAAGCAGGCAGATGCCAAATCCGAAGTTATTCTTCGTCGCACTAGCATCATGCTGATTGCCTTTGTTCTTATTTTTGTATTTTCCTGTGTGCTAACACTGTCACCTGAACAATTGGCTCAAGCAAAAGAACAAAACGTATCCGTATTGTCTTACTTAGCGAACGCAACCGATAATCCATTTATTGCAACACTTGGTCCTTTAGTAGCGTTTGTCGCTATCACTTCATCTTTCCTTGGGCATTTTTTAGGTGCGCGTGAAAGCTTAAATGGTTTAATTAACAAGCATTTTAACCTATCTGAGAAGCGTGTTGATCGTATCAGCGTGGCAGCACTGTTCTTCTCAATCTGGGCGGCGGCGATCATGAACCCAAGTATTCTTGGTATGATGGAAGCATTGTCAGGGCCTGTTATTGCAATGATCTTATTTATTATGCCAATGTTAGCGGTGTATAAAATCGAGGCGATGAAACAATATCGAGGAAATATCTCTACTTACTTTGTTCTAGCAGCAGGCATTGTGGCGGTAAGTGCATTGATTTTTAGCTTCTTCAGCTAATAACTAAAGACTAGCTTGGATTTTCAGGGGAATACCTTACACAAGGTTAAGGTGATTCCCTGAATTTTCTTACTCTTTAAAAGGTAATCATCGTTACCCTTGACTCTTAAATAAGAGCGAAAACACCCGCAATCATAAGTACTGAAGCAATGCAGGTACGGCCGATAATGCCGAAGTGCGAAGGTTGAATCATTTCATTATGCATAGTTAATCTCCTATTTATTATAAAAGCCATTTTTTATTGGCTTAATAACACTATGTCTAATATCCAGTTTTTTAACAACCCATACAAACATTAAATATTTATGACAGAAACGTAATTTTTTACACTTCACCCTGATTTCGAGCGATGAATCCGCGGCTTAAATCACTAGATTGAGTCCACCGAATATGCTCGCCTACCCGTCATCGTTACCTTGTCTATACCATCGCCTAATCATTGCATAAGTTTTCAATAGATTTTGATTTATAAATCATAATATTATAGAGATCCTTCTCGTATCTCACTCCCAAAACACTTTGCCACTGGGAATCCATCCGCACTTAACCAACAAGAAATGGTAGACTTAACTGGTATTCGGTTAAGAGATCACATTTTATTAATACGCTCATGCACTTCTCAATTAAAAAACTGGCTTGCGCACTTTGTACTGCACTTGGACTTTTCTTGCATCCGACCAACGTACTGGCGAGTACCGAAAAGCAAGCTTATCTGGAAGAACACATTTCAGCAGAAAGCAAGCCCATGTTAAAACTCTACTTTCGCTCGATGGGTAAGCCGCGATCAATTCAAAAAGATGAGTTAAATACGCCACAGAATGCATCAGCAGAGTCTCTTGCTCTGTATTACTTTGCACGAAAGTACCTTAAGCGTTACGAAGGTGTTCCATTACCGAAAGATATGCCCGATTTAATCGAATTCGGTAAAAAGCACCATTTGGAATGGGTCGTCGCTGAAGCACAGCTCAATAAGGCTGTAACAATGATTGAGCAAGACGATAACTGGAACGCAGAATTGTTACTCCATGACGTTGTTTCTACAGCCCGTGATCTTGGTTATCTAGCATTAGAAGGCCGTGCTTACCGCTGGTTAGGCAATCTAGAAGTATCTCGAAATCAACTACGCAGTGGCCTAAAATATTATCGCAATGCCTATGAGTTATTAGAAAAAACAGTGTTTGAAATACAAGTCGCGATGACACTGAACAACATTGGGACGGTCTACATCGACGCATCAGATTGGGCTCGGGCCAACAGTTACCTAACGCAAGCTCTCGACACTTACCTAGAGAGCGAATATCAATACGATAATAGCTTTTTTATGGGGGTTATCTACGCAAACCTTAGCATCGTTCACTCGAGCCTCGGAGATAACAAAAAAGCGGAATATTATTTCAATGAAGCCATTCGACTTTCAATGCAAACAGGGTCGGACACAGTCAAGCACCACTCTTTATCCAGCTTTTCACAAATGTTGAGCTCGGTAGGAAAAATTGATGATGCATTAATGGTAGCACAACGTTGCGTTGACCTGCCCATTCCAAAAAATCTAGAAATGCTAAAAACGTCTTGTTACGAGGCATTTGCAGAGGCTTACCTCGCAAACAAACAATACGATAAAGCTATTACAACAGCACTTAACGTTCTAGAACAAACCAAATCAACCAGTGAATTAGAGCTGCGTCAGCGTATTGATATGCTTTCGGTACTGGTAAACGCTCATCAAATTCTTAATGACTATGAAGCGGCTTTTCATTATTTAACCCAATTAAGAGAGCTAGAGGCTGAGTTTTCTCATCATATTCATGGTGAAGAGATGATTAACATTAAGTTTGACCTCGAAGCTAAGTTAGCCCAGAAAGAACTCAAATTGCTAGAAACAAAAAATGCGCTACAAGCCTCTGAGCTGCGTTCACAGCGCTATCGAGAAATGTTCTACTTTATCGCTATTGCGGCAATTGGAGTCGTTGGTTTTCGTTACGTACTGCGCGTTAGACGTATTAATAAAGCACTCACTCAAGAAAATACTACTGATCCATTAACTCAACTGCATAACCGTCGCTATCTTCACATTTGGTTGGACAAAATGGCTCGTAGAAGCCCAGATAGAACATTTGCCTTAGCCGTTTTAGATGTCGATCATTTTAAAACCTTTAATGATCAATATGGACACGATATTGGCGATAAAATGCTGACTCATATTGCCACGCTATTTAATGAATCCACCCGCTCTGGTGACCTACTCATTCGTTGGGGTGGAGAAGAGTTTGTCCTATTATTCGAAGTACAGCGAGTTGAAGATTGCGCTAAGTTTTTGGAGCGATTGAGATATACTGTTGAAAACAAACCATTGGTGGTTGACTCTAAACCATTAAGCGCGACAATTTCCCTTGGAGCAGTGGACAAACTGTCGGCACAAACAATTAAACAAGAATGGGATCAGTGGTTTTTCTTGGCAGACCAAGCTTTGTATGATGCGAAGCAAGCTGGCAGAAACCAGTTCATCATTCACCCTACATCATAAAAAAGCACACATGAAAAAAAATCTAATCATTATTACTTTTGCGCCTCTATTTCTTATGGCGTGCAGTAATCAGCAAGCATCTCAACTGGGAATGCGCAGCAGCAGTGTCAACGTATATGCCCAGCAAATGAGTAACACTCAACTATGTGAAACTCTCTACTACAACCGTGCAACTAACCAAACCAAAGTGGCGATTGGTGCTGAGTTCAATCGACGTGGATTAAACAAAAAGTGGTGTGATAAAGAATTCGATAAGTTGTACATTAAAAAGTGGATTGATAACGTGCTGCCTAAGGAAAAAGCCGAACCCAAGAAACCAATCGCAACTATTCAACCCGCTTCAACTAAATAACCCACCATCTTGAAGCAGACGGTACACTCGTATTTTCTGCTTTTCATTTTTCATTTTTCATTTTTCATTTTTCATGCATGTTCGATGCGACATATAAAAACCTCATGGTTTCAGTAAATTAACAAAGACTTATGTTGTCCATCGAACTTTTAATGTAAACAAGTTGTAAATGGTTTTCGTCCTTATTCTTTGTCGTTAGCTTTGTTTGTTCCTGTTAGCGGAATATGAAACAGGAACTAAAAAATTCCAAACAAAGACATGAGGTCAAAAATGGAAATACGCATTAATCGCCTATTTGCAGCTATGTTGGCAGTAGGCATTGCACCTGCCGTCTCGGCGTTTGATCCACTCTATTCTGAACAATGGCACTTAGACAACACGGGGCAAACTGCGTTTGCGGCTAATCCTGCTGTTGCTGGGAACGACTTAAACACTAAGCTCACTCAGGCAATGGGGATTGCAGGTGTTGGTGTGAAAGTTGCCGTCATTGATTCTGGAGTGCAGATCGATCACCCCGACCTTGCAGGTAATATAGTTATAGGTAGCAGAAACTTCGTCGAAGACTCTTCATTCCCACTAAGTTATCCGGTTGATACTAATGGTCATGGCACTGCTGTAGCCGGTTTGATTAGCGCCGTCGGCAACAACGGTGAAGGCGGACGCGGTGTCGCTTCTCACTCTTCCCTCATTGGTTTTAACTGGTTAGCCAACCAGACATTAGAAGGCTGGTTAATCTCCCATGGCATGGACCCAGCAACACGTGATGTTCGCGTATTTAACCAAAGTTACGGTTTCAGCCCTATAAACCCGATTACTTTTGATGAAAGCGACCCTCAACTAAAACTTGAAATGGACGTGATGAAAAACGTCAGCGAGAGTAACGCCTGGGGTCGAGGTGCTGTATTTGTAAAGTCAGCAGGTAATGGTTACCGTTATTTCAATGCAGGGCGATTCTTCGTATTGCCAAGTAACTTCTTTGCTGGTGGAGACAATCAAGGCTTACCGATGCACAACTCTGCTCAGTCTTATGATAACGCCAATTACTTCAATTTAGTCACTAGTGCACTGCGAGCGGATGGTACGAGAGCGAGTTACTCATCGGTGGGTTCGAACGTGTGGGTTGCAGCACCAGCAGGTGAATATGGGCAAGATTTCCCTGCTATGGTCACCACTGATTTAATGGGTTGTGAAGAAGGGCAAAATACCAGTGAAGGCCTTGGCATTAATGGGTTACACGGCGGAACGGAGCTCGATCCGAACTGTAACTATACCAGTACGATGAACGGAACCTCATCGGCTGCGCCAAACACATCGGGTGCCATCGCGGCAATAATGTCAACCAACCACGCACTTTCTGCTCGTGATGTACGTGCTTTATTAGCGGAGACAGCAAAAGTAACGGATAAAGCGCATCCAGGCGTACAGCTTGAATTTACTAACCATAAAGGCGAACAGGTTAGCTACGAGGCCATTGCCCCTTGGCAGAAAAACGCAGCAGGCGTAGATTTCCATACTTTTTATGGCTTCGGCGCTGTAGATTTAGATGAAGCGATGCAACGTGCTCGTATGACGAATCGTGTTTTACCAGCTCAAGTCATTACACCATGGGTTAATAGCGCTACAGAAGTAAGTGTACCCGATGCAAGTCTAGTTGGTGGTTCTTCAAATATCGCCATTGCCGATGAGCTGACAGTAGAATCCGTTCAAGTGACATTGACATTGGACCACGCTCGTCTGCCCGACTTAGCTATCGAGCTCATTTCGCCATCAGGGACTCGTTCCGTTTTGCAAACACCGCGCAATGGTCTTGTTGGTCAATCTCTTGATCCAACGATTACAGGCTACAAAGATCAATTAATGTTGTCTAACCAATTTTATGGCGAAGATGCAAAAGGCGAATGGACGTTGCGAGCAATAGATACGAACGGCGATGAAGTCTATTCTTACATTGCATATTTCAACTCTTCCACCATCTATGACGTTCCGATGGCAAACAACGCTCAGCCCGGTGTTATTAAGAACTGGTCGATGCGCATATTTGGACACTAAGGAGTCAATAACATGAAATACAAATCATTTTCTATGCTGGCTCTCGTTATCATGACGTCGAGTGTATACGCTGAGCAACAGCTCTCTCAACAACCTGCACCAGAACTGTTTGTGCCATCAGAAGCGGTTGAGATTAATGGCCAAGATTATCGAAAAGTGCAAACTGGCACTGTTAGAACCCTATCTGAAGACGTAAAACTTCAAGCGGGTGATGAGGTGTTTAAGAATGCGTTTAGTAACGTATCCAAAGCCACAGGACTGGTTTATATCACCGTAAACAATCCTAACGAAGCGAAAGCAGTCGCCAAAGAGTTAAAATTAGAAGTTATCTTCGCAGAAGGGGAATCAGCGGTGTTAAAAGCATCTCAAGATCAAGATCTGCTAAGTATTAGCGACTACCTAAACGCAGACAGCCGGGTAAAAGCGTCTAAAATTGAACTAAACAGCGGTAAATACCGTGCACAATAATTCTCTAACAAGAGAAGTTGGCCTGTAAAACCATGCCTCAGCGATTGCTGAGGCATTTTTATGGGTAGGAACAGATACGCTATTATTCTTTAGTAACATTTCGCATAACTAGTATGATACCTAAACACTCTACTCGCCTGCGCCTGTCATTTCTTAAACAAAATAATTTCCGTTCTTAGCTCTTCTTCCGTGGTTTCCTTCGGGCTATTCAGGTAGCGTTCGATTCCTAAAGGACTGGTTTTGACTTTCATGCCACTCTGACGAACCAAGTTCATCGCTAAAGCCCATGCATTTCCCAAAAACTGATATTCACCTCGGTGTTCGACGACAAATGTTTCACTCTCAGGAATGGTACCAGTAACCGCCCCTTGAGGCGCTGGTACTGAGTTATGAAGAGGAAAGCAAGTGATAAACTCGAATGTACCTTTCTGCATATCCATCGACTGGTAATAACAAAACAATTCACCATTCACGGATAGGGTTTCGTCACTAATTAACTGTTCTAGTTGCTGAACATGCTTCTCAATTACCGAACCTAATTCCTGCAAGCTAGCCACACCCTTGATCCCAATGTAATGAATTTGAGGCAACGTTCGGTTACCTATTTCGACTAAGTCTGAATGCACTCTTCCGGTTTCAAGCTTACTTTTGAGCATGCGTAACCCACGTTGATAATCCATCTCTATCATCGACTTAAACATACTTTTCAGAAAGAACAGATACCAAGGGACGCGAGATTGCATTTGCCATTCGACTAAACAGCCATTTTGTGACGGCGTCACGATTAGAGTCACCTTTCCATGGCTCTTGATTGGGCGAAAGAAATGCAGCTCCATATCTAATCGATGCTCTTGAGTACTTTCCAGTACAATCGCGCCAGTCCCAATACGCTGACCATTCCATTGATAACCAGCTCCAACGTGGCCCTGATTATCACTGAATGTCAGCTCGCAGCTTGGTTCAAGAATGATCCATGGTGACCAGCTGGGCCAGTTATTGAAGTTCTTGAGATAGCCAATAATTTCACTTTGATTCTTATTAATTTCAATACTTCGGCTGACCTGATAAGAGAGCATAACGGTTCCTCGAATTTCCGCTTCACTAACTTCAGTCTAATTCAAATTCCAGTTTTTTCTTGTTTGACTGCGGGTTAGATGCGTACGACAAGAAAAATCCAGAGCGTTAATTCTCACTTGAATCAATACGCGCAAAGCTAAGAGCAGAACTCCACTTTTGCACTAAATCGAACACCATCATCGTCCAGTACTAACGCCCACCCCATCCGTTCACATATTCGTTGTACGATAACAAGCCCACAACCATAACCAGCATTGTACGTCTCGTTGCCATCGTGACGGTTTAGGATCTTAAGCGCATGACCTTTCAACTCAATTTCAATATCTCCCACACTATAGCTAAAGGCGTTTTTAATCAGATTGTTGATAACAATGGTCACAAAACTCTCTGGTGCCTTCACTACACCACTATGTTGTTCGTGCAAAGCGTAGTTCGAATCTTGCTTGGCAAATAAAGGCGCTAGCTCTTCCAACTGTTTTTGTAAACAAGTGAGAAGCTGATGCTCTCCGTAATGCTGAGGCTCTATTTTCTCTTTACCAAGTAAGAGAAACGCTTCTGTCAGTACACGCATCTCGTCACAAGCTGACTGCATCCTCGTGATGGCTTTTTGCGCAACTCGAGGTTGATCAGGAATACGCCTCAGAATGTCTGTTGAGCCTTTAATCACCATGATTGGCGTTCTCAACTCATGCGATGCAAAACGGCTAAATTCTTGTTCTCGTTTGAAATAGCCCGCTATATCGTTCTTATTATCCAGCAAAGTCTGCTCTATCTGGCGTGTTTCGCTGAACTTAGTTTCAACTTGGAAAGCGGGTTGATCCGGTGACATTTGGCTAATTTTGTCTTCAATTTGCGCTAATGGCCGAGACAATATTCGCACCATGTAAATGCCATACCCAACCATGACAAATGAAAACAAACCACCGAGCAGCAGCGTAAACTGATGCAGCGAGCTTTCGTATTCGTCCAAGTAATCATCTGAGTCATCTTGAAATACAATGTACATAAGCCCCTTCCCTGAGGGGTGGTTCAATACAACAAAGTGTTTGTCTTCTTCACCAAGCAGGTATTCGTAAAAACCAGGTGAAGTAAAAGAGAGCAACCAATCGGGTGTCGGTGCTTCACTCCAATATGAGTTGAATTCCAATACGTTTGGCAATGGCGCATCCCAGCCCTGTTTCTCGAAATTCTCACTATAAAGCGCAGCTTCAGTATCTAGCCAGTGATGTAAACTCAGCACTTCCAGTTTGTTTTCTGCCACATAAATCAGCGACCAAAAAAGAGTAAACATCACAAACGTCATGACCCCAAAACCCCAACGGATCTTGCGATAAATGCTTGGATATTCGTTATGCTTTAAGTCGGTAACCTTGTCCATGAATAGTCTCTAATCGTGATTCTTCAAAACCTTTGTCTAACGCGGTTCTTAAACCGTAAATATGGCTACGAAGTGCATCACTTCCAGGTGGTTCGTCTCCCCACACACTATCGATCACTTCTGCGCGCGAGACCGCTGCTGGAGCACGTTGGAGGAGCAATTTTAAAATTTTAGCTTGCATTCGACTCAGCTTAATTTCTTTGTCTTTTCTCGTTACTTTTCCTGTACGCGCATCTAAACAAATATCTGCAAATTTGAGCGTTCCGATATCTTGTCTTGGACCACGATTAGCCAAAGCATGAACACGCAAACTGAGCTCTTCCATCGCAAATGGCTTCATTAAATAATCATCTCCCCCCGCTTTAAAAGCCGCGATTTTGTCATCTAGCGTATCTTTTGCTGTTAGGAAGAGAATTGGCGTTCCACATAACTTATCTTGTCGAAGCTTCTGTACCGTACTGATGCCATCGAGCTTCGGCATCATGATATCCATGATGATTACATCGTAATGATTTTCCTCGATTAACTTAATCGCAGCCTCTCCATGAAACGCACAATCGATAATCATGCCTTCGAGCTCAAGATAGTCTGCAATCGTCTCCGAGACGTTATGGTTGTCATCTACAATTAAAATTTTCATAAAATCACATTTCTTCACGATCTCTTCACGATATGCCCAATAAGATACAGGCAATTTCCTAAACTCGCTCGTAAATTGAGGTTAATACAATGAAAAAACTCGCTCTTATTTCTGTAGTAGGTTTGGCATTGTCTGGTTGTGGTGGTTCAGGTGGTGGCAGCAATAGCGATAGCACACCAACTCAACCAGCAGTGAAACCAAGTGTAGCGATTGGCTCTGTTGAAGCGGTCAACGCTGAAGAAAGCACGTTAACCGTCAATGGACATACGTATCGTGTGTCTGAGGTGGTTTATGACGACACACAAGTGCAATTGGCCGATGTAAAACCAAAAATGGTGGTTCGCGTGGGGTCAGATATTCGGCAAGCTTCGGACAATGGCGTCCGAGTCACACTTGAACCAACCATTACTGGACGTGTTACAGCAATTGATTATGTGAAGAAAACATTTACGGTAAACGGCGTAGATCTGCAGTTTGACGGTTTAAGTGATGATATAGAGATCAACGACTGGGTGATGGTGTCATCCTTGCCGACTGCGGATGCGGGTTATCGAGTGTTGTCTGTGGTCGAAATCGACGTAGATAACGATTACCCAGCCCTTGGAAGCTACTACGAACTGGAAGGTCGCATTACTAATACCGATGAAAATGCTGGCACGTT
Organism: Vibrio sp. 1641; assembly: GCF_033339995.1. Lineage (NCBI taxonomy): Bacteria > Pseudomonadati > Pseudomonadota > Gammaproteobacteria > Vibrionales > Vibrionaceae > Vibrio > Vibrio sp. 1641. Next base: position 839,324 of record NZ_JAWOVP010000001.1, on the reverse strand, counting down.
TGAGCTTGGTACAAATATAACCGTATCTTACGACAACATTAGCCAACTTAGCATCGGCCAATGGGTGGAAGTAGAAGGTGAAATGCAAAACGGCATCTTCATGGCAAATGAGGTAGAAGTTGAAGGCTACGACGTCATAGGCAATGACAGCGATGTGGAAGGCATCGTCACATGGGTTGCAAATGACTACAGTGAGTTCTCACTAAACTACCGAGGTGCATTCTTCATCGATAACGCAACACGATTTGAAGATGGCAGCAAAGCGAACCTAAAACAAGGCCAAGAAGTGGAAGTAACGTCTGTCATGAAAAATGGCAAACGCATCGCTACCGTTATTGAGTTTGAGCAACCAGACTTTGACGATAACAACCAATGGCAAGGTAAAGAATTTGAATGTGAAGGATACGTATCAAACTACGATGCTGAAGCAAGAACATTTGAAATCGAGCGTTGCGAAAACGACGCAGATCAATTGCTAAACAACACGACCGTTGTGATTGATGCACAAACACGCTTCCAAGGCATTGAAGAACTTAACCTAAATGGTGCTCGTGTCGAAGTCGAAGGTGTGATCATTAACGACCAAAATATTGCCCGTGAAGTGGAGTTAGACGTTTACGACAACTAATCCCTTCTGCGCTTAAGAAAAAGTGTCACTTCGGTGGCACTTTTTCTTTTTACCTTACTTTGCTTCCCAAGCTCAAACCAACAAATTCTCAGCCAAAGCCTTTTCTCTCCGTTACACTTTACCTATGTTTCACAACATTGGTGACGACTATGAAAAAACGCAACCTCATTTTGTTAGTCTTGTTTTTTGGTTCAGCCACGAGCTTAGCTAGCGTGATGGATCCTGACTGCGATGCAGAAAAGGCAGCTAAAGCCGCTGCGACAAAAGCCGTGGTTGGTGTTGGTGGTCGCTGTACGCCTAAAGAGGCACTGAAAGATACCGCAGTTGATGCAGGAAAAGACAAATTGCCAGATGAAGGGATGGCGGGTAAAGCTGTTGATGCAATGACACCGGAAAAAGAGAAGAAAACGGTGAAAGACGTAACCAAAAAGCTCAATAAAGATTGATACGCTTTCTTGTAGTTAACTTTAATAGCGAAACTCCCCCCTCCCCAAAAAAAGAGCGCCGATTGACGCTCTTTCCGAACTCTAATAGATAACCAATTATGCGGTTTCTGCTTCACCTATCCAATGATAATGGTGGTTGGCTTTTTTCCCCACTAAACCGAGCTCTGCCAATTCTTCAAATACCTTGTCTACCTCTTCCGCAGACAGCCTAAACTGTTTAGCAACGGCTTTTTTGGTGCACGTAATTTGATGCGTTTTAAGTGCATCGCTAACTTGCTCTAACAAGGTTTTCGGTTCCTTTGGTTCTTCTGGCTCCGGCGCAGCTGGTATTTCTTGCTCTTCTTCCTCTTTTATATGAGGAAGATAACCCGCAGGCGCTGGGTCTATATCGCGAACTGTTTTCAATATCATGCCCTCATTTCTGCGATAGAAATATCGGAACCGTTGCTCTTCACCAATCAAGCCAACAAAAAATGCAGCAAAGAAGTCCAAAAGAATCGAAAGAAATACAACCAAGCCAAGCTGAGCTTGTTGAGAGGTGGTACCAAATGCGTTGGCTAGGCTATCAATCAAACCAATCACTGAGCCTTGCGTCACCGGCGGTAAACTATCACGCTCCATAGCCAAGCGTTGCTGCTCTTCACGTAAGGTTTTGTTTTGATCCTGAATGCGAGTTACACCAGTCGCGATACGCTCCATCTCGATGTATTTCTGCGCTGCCATATTGTTGAGCTCAATCTGCTTATCGATTGCCGCAATCTGACGATTAAACGCTTCCACTTTCGCCTGCTCTACCGAAATATGACTTTGTGCACTATTGGTTGCACTATTAATCCCACCAATACTACCGCCAATGGAAATCGCAGCTAAAACTAAATAAAACACGAGAGCGGTTGCTGCTCCTGTGTAGTTGCGATGGGCTCGGCGCTCACCGTATTCATACCAAGCGTAAAATTTACCCGCTTCAAAAATGATCGCTAAACCACCAAATAAGGTTTGCATCATCGGGTTTTCGTCGATCGACAAAAACAGCAATAGAGAAAAAATAGTCGATGCTAAAATCGCAGCACCGGTGAATGCATATACACTCACCATGGCAAATCGACCTTTAGGGTATCGATATCCAATCTGTTGTTCGTATTTCATTTGAGAAATTTCTTAAGATTAATCGCCCCTCCGACTAAGTAGGACGGACGTTTCTGGCATGTACAAAGGAGCGCAGAATACCGTATCCTTTATTAAATTACTGTCATAATTCCGTTAATGGAAAACAAGTGAAGATTCGGTGTGCATTTTGAATCGATATCAGCCAAATCTAGCACGTAAAAACACCACCACGACACCCACTAACCGAAGCTTCAGTGACATATAAGAGAGATTAATTCGGTATCTTCAGAAGCGACTAAGCAAGACTGACAAGTTGAATTGGAGGTTGTGAATGTCAGCCGAATCAAGACATTAAAGCGTTAAAAATAGGCAACAAAACAAATAATGCACACTTGCATCACCTTTTAGTAAACTGATAATTACATTGTTTGGTTAATTTGTTAGTATTCCGCGCCGAAGAAGATAAGCACTCAATTGTATGGAAAACACTCTAATACAGCACAAACACCATCGCTTGCACGCTATTGCGGTTATTATCGCGGTGTTGTTTCAGTTGTATTTAGCGTCCACAGCCGCTCTTAATCCTACACAAGTTCACAGCACAACTTGGCTCAACAAAGTCCAAAGTGAAAAGGTTTTACTGTGTACCGCAGATGGTTTCAAATGGGTGGATATCAATACGTTGATTGAGGCTAACGCTCAATCTTCTTCTAAGCTCATCCAAGATCTTAACTTACACGACGGCTTCCAGTTTGAATGCCCGCTTCTTCAAGCTGTTCAATTCTTTCTTTTAGTTGCGATTGGGCTTTACCTGACAACCATCCATTGGCTGCGCCGAGTAAAGTATGCACTTACGACTTATCACTTTTCAAAATGCGATAAGCTCGTTTACAAACACATCGCGCCTAAGCACTCTCCGCCGAGTGTTTTTCCTGCCTAACAGGCATCTAATCATTGACAACTTTATTCAAAAATAACGATGACTCTGTTTGTTGTCCATTCAGAGAAGCTATTAATTCAAAAGGAAAAACACATGCTTAAATCATTAAAAACCGCCGCTATCGCGCTTATTGCTGTCATCGCTAGCCCACTGAGTTTAGCGCACGATTATGAAGCAGGAAAAATTCATATCGACCATCCATGGAGCCGCGAAGCGCCACCAAACGCACCTGTTATCGGTGGTTTTTTTCAATTAACCAACCACGGTGACAGTGAAGATGCATTGATCGCAGCAGAAAGCCCAATCGCAGGGCATGTCGAAATTCACACGCATAAGAAAGAAGATGGTGTGATGAAAATGATTAAGATTGACGAAGTGCGCGTTCCAGCCAATGACTCAGTGTTGTTTAAGCCAGGCAGCTTCCATTTAATGATTTTTAACCCAACACAAACTCTTAAAGAAGGCGACCGCTTCCCTATGACGTTAACATTCAAAAACGCGGGTAAAGTGGAAGTAGAAATGGCGGTTGAAAAACAAGGTCACATGGAAAAACACATGCACCATTAATGACGTAAACAAAAGTGCCCGCTGATTTAGCGGGCATTTTTATCTCAGCTTAGTCAAAATCGTTATTCCGGTAGATCCTAACTCGACTCTTCAGAATAATGGTGATGAATAACGCTCGGCGAAACGGGGCCACATATCATAACAGCATGCTCGGGCAAGAGATTCTAAATCACGCTCGTCCCTCGCTATTCAGAATGACCTTGAAAAACTTAAGATCCTAAAAAGGTTCCCTACCCGCTTAAAACTCAACCTCTCGACAAAGTTCTCCAACCATCACTTGGCAAGCCTAAATGAAATCATAAGTTTGGCAACAAAGACCCACTGTTAATCGGCTTTCTTTCTACTTGAAACAAACCTCAGCCCAACGAGCTAAGCCGGCAGCTATATGCTCAATTGTTTATATATCCCGATTCTCCTGACTAGATACAAATCATGCACGACCGTAAAAGTCGATATATGCCACTGGATGAGTCAGCATCTCAAAAAAGTACGTGATCGACTTCTCATTGTTGGTGTTTCTCTGTTTATTAAAACCATTTGTATTACAATAATACCCTATGTTGAATGAAAAATCCTTTCCAACTCTACAAACATGAGAGAACACCATTATGTCTACTAAAATTGCATTTATTTCTGGTGCTACTGGCGGTATCGGCTTCCAAGTGGCAAAGCGTCTTGGTCAGGATGGATACACGGTCATTCTAAACGGCATTGAAGATGAAAAAGGTTCGGAGTGTGTCTCCAAACTACATAACGCAGGGATTGAGGCTGAATACTACGGTTTTGACGTTACAGATGAACATGCCGTCGATGAAAACATCAATGCTATTGGTGAAAAATACGGCAAAATCGATGTTGTCGTTAATAACGCAGGTGGTCTTGGTGGTCGTAGTCCTATTGAAGGTATGGAAACTGCTTTTTTCCGTAAAGTCATGGCTTTAAACCTCGATAGTGCATTCTTCGTATCACGCGCAGCGATTCCATTTCTAAAAAAGTCTGATAACGCATCAATTATCAACTTCACTTCAAACGCTGCTTGGAATGCAGGTGGTCCAGGTGCAGGTATTTACGGTACATCAAAAGCCGCCGTTCATACATTAACTCGCGCTTTAGCTAAAGAGTTAGCTCCGGCTGGAATTCGTGTCAATGCAGTATCTCCTGGCACTATCGATACACCATTCCATGCTCAAATCAAAGCAACCAAGCCTGAAGTATTTGCTTCTTGGGCAGACAGTATTATGCTTGGACGCCTAGGCCAGCCAGAGGAAGTCGCCTCTACTATCTCTTTTCTGGTAAGTAAAGATGCATCATTCATTACCGCAGAAACACTGCAAATTGGTGGTGGTCAAGCTTTAGGCATTTAGTACCAATAAGTCTTTTTACCTATCAGTAAGTGCGCTTTAGTACTGATTTGATAACGGCCGCAGTATGTTTGTACTGCGGCTTATCCTTATACCACCTCTCCTTTAACCCCATCTGTAACGTTTCACCCATTTTTTGGTATGGACAGTATTCCTCTAGCTGAAACAAAATCACTTGTATTACAATAAATTTTATTTTTACATTATTTAAGCCCCCTAAAGGCTTTGTTCACGATAAAATGGAAGCGTGATGAATTCGCTTTTCTTATATACACTGATGAATAAAACCCCCACAAACCTTACTTACATCTCACTTTTAGAAAAAATTCATCCCAAGCCCGCTATGCTCATAATTTTCAATTGCAAAAGCCACAATAGTCATTATGATTACCAACAAGCAATATAATCATACAATAGTATTTTTGGAGTTAAAATGACTAAACCTATCATTGGTTTCATCGGCCTAGGCTTGATGGGCGGAAACATGGTTGAAAACCTACAGAAACGTGGTTACGAAGTTGCTGTAATGGACCTCAATAAAGATGCTGTTGACGCAGTACTAGCTCGTGGAAACGCTTCTGAAGCTTCTTCAGGTAAAGAGCTAGCAGAGAAAAGTGATATCGTGATGCTGTGCCTAACAACATCTGAAGTTGTCGAAAAAGTTGTTTACGGAGACACTGGTGTTCTAGCTGGCATGTCAGAAGGTAAAACACTCATCGACTTCGGTACATCTATTCCAGCTTCAACGAAGAAGATTGGCGCTGACCTTGCTAAGAAAGGGGCTGGTATGATTGATGCGCCTCTAGGTCGTACACCTGCCCACGCAAAAGATGGTTTACTGAACATCATGGCCGCAGGCGACGTCGAAACATTCAATAAGGTTAAGCCCGTACTGGACGATCAAGGTGAAAACGTATTCCACCTTGGCGCACTAGGCTCTGGTCACGTAACTAAGCTTGTGAATAACTTTATGGGTATGACAACCGTAGCAACCATGTCTCAGGCATTTGCTGTTGCTAAACGTGCTGGTGTTGATGGTCAACAATTATTCGACATCATGTCTGCAGGACCATCAAACTCACCATTTATGCAATTCTGTAAGTTTTACGCCGTAGATGGCGAAGAAAAACTAGGCTTCTCTGTCGCAAACGCAAACAAAGACCTCGGTTACTTCCTTGCTCTATGCGAAGAGCTTGGTACAACTTCCCTAATTGCAGAGGGCACTTCTAAGAGTCTACAAGCGGCAGTTGATAAAGGCCTTGGTCAAAATGACGTTCCAGTCATCTTCGACTACTTTGCAGAGCTAGAAGCTTAGTCACACTCAGTTGCAACTATAAGCCCAGCAACCAATGTGGCTGGGCTTTTTTGTTTTTCCTCTTCCCCAGACGCTCATCACTCCTTGATACCCTAGCCACTCCTTTAAAGTTTTGCAGGGCAGCCTCTTCCAATTCTCTTATATATTTTCCACTCACACTTCAAAACCTCTCTCCTATTTCTGGCGTACGCCTCATTAAAGCTACGTCTGATTTAATGCTTTTTCTTTGCTAAGAAGGCACACATATTTATTTAAATAGACAAAGCATCAGGTTTGGGGTGTAAAGTGTAAACACGGCATGCAAAGAAAGTTAGATTGCTTTTTCGCTTTAGGCTGACGACTCTAATGTGAATATAGTCGCACCTTATTGGGAGTTCCCCAATACAACGAATAACAACAAACGATGCGCCACGCTTTCTCAGTCAGCTTGATCAAAAAATCCCACGGCTTTAACACCGCGGGATTTTTCATTGAGAGTCTTTAACTTTGGTTAGCTTTTCGCGTTAGCTAACTTTGGGCTTTTAGGCCCTCGGGCTGCGTTCACCAATAGAACACCCACCGAGAGAACAATCGCACCACACAAGATAAACAGTAGTCGACCAGATGGTTCATTTGGAATTAGAGCCATAGCTAGGATACCGAAGCCCGCTACGCTGATAAGCTTACCAAGCATGCCGCGCTGTTTTGTATCTAGGTTCTGCTGCTCTTCGCTGTCAGCCACAAGTGGCGTATTCCAGTTCTCGAACAATTGCTCCACTTCTTTCTCACGTTCAGGTGATAGACCTTTGTAGAAGCGCGTTGTCAGCAAGAAGAAACCACCGGTGAAGATAACGTGTGCCGCTAAGCTCAAGCCAACTTTCAGATCTGCCCACTCACGTCCTGTAAACGCTTGCTCTAGACCGAATAGGCGCTCTACATCTTCTGCTTGTAGTGAGATACCGAAGATGTAAGAAACAAAGCCACCAACAACCAGTGTTGCCCAACCAGCCCAATCCGGCGTCTTACGAATCCACATACCAAGTAGTACAGGAATCAGCATTGGGAAGCCAATTAATGCACCGACGTTCAGTACGATATCGAACAGGCTCAAGTGACGTAGTGAGTTAATGAATAGACCGATACCAATGATGATGAAGCCCATCACGATAGTCGTTGCTTTACTCACGATAACCAGTTCTTTTTGCGACGCTTGTGGACGCACAATCGGGCTGTAGAAGTTCATCACAAAGATGCCCGCGTTACGGTTAAGACCAGAGTCCATTGAAGACATGGTCGCCGCAAACATTGCTGACATCAGAAGACCCACCATACCTGCTGGCATTACGTTTTGTACGAATGCTAGGTATGCTGCATCACCACCTACTGAGCCGTATTGCTCTGCGAAATCAGGCATAAATGCCGCAACGTACCAAGGTGGTAGGAACCAGATGATAGGACCAACAATCATCAGCACACATGCAAGACCTGCAGCTTTACGTGCGTTTTCACTGTCTTTTGCACATAAGTAGCGGTAAGCGTTGATGCTGTTGTTCATGACACCGAACTGTTTAACAAAGATGAAGACAACCCAAAGGATAAAGATACTGAAGTAGTTCAGGTTGTTACCCAGCATGAAGTCGCCGTGGAAGTTCGACACGATGTTGCCAATACCGCCACCATGGAAGTATGCCGCCACCGCACAAGTGATCGTCACTGCCATGATAACCAGCATCTGCATAAAGTCAGATGCAACAACCGCCCAAGAGCCGCCTGTTACCGCCATTAGCATTAGCACTAAGCCCGTAACGATGATGGTCGCTTCCATAGGAATGTTGAAGACCGCTGCCACGAAAATCGCAAGACCATTCAACCAAATACCGGCCGAGATCAAGCTGTCTGGCATACCAGCCCAAGTGAAGAACTGCTCTGAAGTCTTACCAAAACGTTGACGAATTGCTTCAATCGCCGTCACTACACGTAGTTGGCGGAACTTTGGAGCAAAATAGAGGTAGTTCATAAAGTAGCCAAATGCGTTGGCTAAGAATAGGATTACAACAACGAAACCGTCGTTGAACGCGCGTCCTGCGGCACCTGTAAACGTCCATGCTGAAAATTGCGTCATGAAGGCGGTAGCACCTACCATCCACCATAACATCTTACCGCCCCCTCGGAAGTAGTCACTGGTCGAGGTAGTGAACTTACGGAACATCCAACCAATTGCAACTAAGAAGAAGAAGTAGGCAAGAACAACAAGAGTATCAATAGTCATTTTTTCAGCCTTTCAAGTTTGATCATTTTCTAACGTCTAGACTACTCTCCTCACAACTCTATTTGTACTACAATAAGTTTTAATTGTGATCTAAAGCATAAGTTATTCAACGAAAAAAATACGTAAAACCCCTTAATTTCTTAGACCAATGGCTTTCTAGGAGATAATTGCCATTCAGAACACCTCAATATATTGTAATACAAATTGTCTAATTGAAATTTATTAGAGTATGGAATATTTTTCTTCTTCGCGCTTTGTCTGAAGATCAAAAATGCGCGGCATTTCTTTAAAGGAAACGTAATGAGATGTTTCGAAAAAATTTGATAGAAAGTAGGATTTATATGAATGCGATTCTTAACTCTCGCCTCTTTCAAACTTTCAAACACAAAAAAGCGAGCACTGAGGCTCGCTTTTCATTCTTTCGCTAGTTTTATCGGGGTGTTACGACACTTATGCTACGTGAGCTACTGCGTCGCGAACCAGTGTACCCAGTTCATCCCACTTACCTTCATCGATAAGTTTTGTTGGCACCATCCAAGTACCGCCACATGCCAGTACTGAAGGGATAGACAAGTATTCGTCTACGTTACCTAGGCTCACGCCACCTGTTGGCATGAATTTCACTGGGTAAACCGCCGTTAGTGCTTTAAGCATACCAACACCGCCAGATGGCTCAGCAGGGAAGAACTTAAGTGTACGCAGACCCATTTCCATCGCTTGCTCAACTAGGCTTGGGTTGTTTACGCCAGGTACGATAGCCACGCCTTTGTCTAGGCAGTATTGAACCGTGCGAGGGTTAAAACCTGGGCTTACGATAAAGTCCACACCAGCTTCGATCGCTTGGTCTACTTGCTCGTTAGTTAGGATCGTACCTGCACCGATCAGCATTTCTGGGAACTCAGCGCGCATAGCACGAATCGCTTCTGCAGCACACTCTGTGCGGAACGTGATCTCTGCGCAAGGCATACCGTTTTCAACCAAGGTGCGACCCAGAGGGATCGCATCTTCTGCTTTGTTGATGGCAATAACAGGAATTACTTTTAGGTTTGCTAATTGTTCGTTTAATGTCGTCATAAGAGTGTACTCGTCGTCGTTAACTTGAGTTCAATAAATCACTGCGGAGCGCCGATTACTCAACGCTCCGCAAAAGAATTACAAAGGAAGATCTGGCATCACTTCACGTGGAATGATGGCACCTTTATGTTGAATTACCGCGCCAGCCATACAGTGGCCAGAGTAAGCCGATTCAGCTGCATTACCGCCAGTCAAACGCTTCGCCAAGAAGCCCGCACTGAAAGAATCACCAGCCGCTGTTGTATCAATCACGTTGTCGACTTTGTTTGGCGCCACGTATTGCGCTTCGCCATTCGCCACAACCAAGCAATCTTTGCTACCACGTTTGATGATGATTTCATCCACACCCAGGGCAGAGGTTCTCTCGATGCACTGTTCTAGATGCTCGTCACCGTAAAGCATTTGCTCATCTTCAAATGTGAGCAGTGCAATATCTGTGTGCTTAAGGATCTTAAGGTACCAAGACATGGCATTCTCGCGGCTTTCCCACAATTTAGGACGGTAGTTGTTATCGAAAATAACCTTACCACCTTGTGCCTTGAAGCGCTCAAGGAAGCCAAACAGTTGCGTCTTACCTTCTTCAGTAAGGATCGCTAATGTAATACCGCTCAAGTAAACCGCATCGTACGAGTAAAGTTTGTCGACTAATAGCGGAGACTCATTTTGTTCGAATAGGAACTTAGCGGCCGCTTCGTTACGCCAGTAGTGGAAGTAACGTTCGCCAGTTTCATCGGTTTCGATGTAGTAGATACCTGGTTGCTTTTCTTTAACGGAAAGAACGAGGCTAGTATCGATGCCCTCTTCTTGCCATGCTGATAGCATTTCTTGGCTAAAAGGATCGTTACCTAGAGCCGTTACATAGCTGGTTTTGATATCGTGAGCTTTGGTCAAACGAGATAAATACAGTGCGGTATTCAACGTATCACCACCGAATGACTGCTTTAGCTGACCTTCCTTTTTCTGTAGCTCAACCATACATTCGCCAATGACCGCGATGTTTAATGATTTCATGTTGTCACCTTAGCAACTGAGGTTGCGCTATAGATTATTTTAAGAAGTCTTCACGAGCTGGGTTGAAGATATCTAGAAGAATGCTGTCTTGCTCTAGTGCAACCGCACCGTGCATCATGTGCTTACGAGCAAAGTATGCGTCGCCTTCTTTTAGTACTTTCTTCTCGCCTTCGATTTCCGCTTCAAAGCTGCCACGTACTACGTAACCGATTTGATCATGGATTTCGTGAGTATGCGGAGCGCCAATCGCACCTTTATCAAAACATAGGTGAACCGCCATTAGGTCATCTGTGTAAGCAACAATTTTACGTTTGATACCGCCGCCTAGCTCTTCCCACGGGTTCTCATCTAATACAAAGAAAGAATTCATCGTCATACTCCTAAAAAGTCTCTATTAAAGCGAACCCTACGGCACTTCATTCTTAACCATGCTTTTATTAAAAGGTTCTCTTAAAAAAGCGTCGTATTGATAAAAGTGAAACGCGCAGCGAAAGGGTCTGCTGTCGAATTGGTAACGAGCATATCCGATCCATTTTAATTGTCATACAATATTTCTAAAAATATGTGATATTCATCAAACGGCGCTCGTTAAAGCATTCCACTTAACGATTGATAACGCCGAAACATCAGCCACAACAAGGATTACCACAACAATATAAATCAATAAGTTAGCTAAACTCGCGTGATTTCACTCTCCCTTTTTGCCACAAAAACTACACCCAAACTTAATATTGTATTACTTTATGGAAAGTTTAAGAAAACAACACACTTCATCTGAGGGTGGTAAAGAAATGACTACACAACCGATTTTGTTGACTGAAGCAGAAGTCGAACTACTAAGAAAGGAAGTCGGAAAGCCGAGCTTAATGGGCAAATCCATTGAAGCGAATCGCAAGGAACTTGAAGCCTTTATGCGTCTGCCTCTAGACGTACCAGGTCACGGCGAAGCGGGTGGCTACGAGCACAACCGCCACAAACAAAACTATACCTACATGAACTTAGCGGGTCGTTTGTTCTTGATCACTCAAGAAGAAAAGTACGCGCAGTTCGTTAAAGATCTTCTCGCTATTTACGCAGAGAAGTACCTCACCTTTGATTTCCACGTACAGAAAAACACTAACCCAACAGGTCGTCTTTTCCACCAGATCCTTAATGAACACTGTTGGTTAATGTTTACTAGCCTTGCTTACTCTTGCGTGGCATCAGTGATGACAGAAGAAGAGCGCACAGCCGTTGTTGAGCGAATTTTCGAACCAATGCTAGACATGTTCACAGTGAAATACGCGCACGACTTCGACCGTATTCACAACCACGGCATCTGGGCAGTTGCAGCTGTTGGTATTTGTGGCCTAGCTATTGGTAAACCTGAATACCTAGAGATGTCGGTATACGGTCAAGACCGTGATGATACTGGCGGCTTCCTAGCGCAAATCTCACAGCTGTTCGCCCCTTCTGGTTACTACATGGAAGGTCCGTACTACCATCGTTATGCGATTCGTCCAACTTGTGTATTTGCAGAAGTAGTACACCGTCACATGCCTGAAGTAGACATCTACAACTACAAAGACAAAGTGATTGGCAACACAGTACAAGCGATGCTGGCAACGGCTTACCCGAATGGTGAGTTCCCTGCCCTAAACGATGCATCTCGTACCATGAGCATTACCGACATGGGTGTTCAAGTTGCAGTGAGCGTTTACAGCAAACACTACGGTATGGATGACAACATCCTAGGCATGGCGAAGATTCAAAACGCCGTTTGGATGCACCCATGTGGTCTTGAGCTTTCTCAAGCTTACGATAAAGCCATCGCAGACCGTGAAATCGGCATGCCTTTCTGGCCAAGTGTGGAGCTCAACGAAGGTCCAACTGGTAACAACGGAGCACAAGGCTTTATCCGTATGCAGGATAAAACCGGTGATGTGTCACAGCTTGTGATGAACTACGGTCAACACGGCATGGGACATGGTAACTTTGATACGCTTGGCATTACCTTCTTCAACCGTGGTCAAGAAGTGCTGCGTGAATACGGCTTCTGTCGCTGGGTAAACGTTGAGCCTAAATTCGGCGGTCGTTACCTAGACGAAAACAAATCGTACGCACGTCAAACTATCGCGCACAACGCGGTAACGATTGATGAGCAATGTCAGAACGGTTTCGATGTAGACCGCGCTGATTCAGTGCACGGTTTGCCTCACTTCTTCAAAGTAGAAGGCACTGAAATCAACGGTATGAGCGCGTTTGCGAACGACCATTACCCGAACACAGACATGCAGCGCAGTGTGTTCATGCTTAACCTCGATGAGCTTGAAGCACCGCTATTGCTAGACCTTTACCGCATCGAAGGTGAAGACGAACATCAGTACGACTACTCTCATCAATACGATGGTCAAATCGTACGTACTAACTTTGATTACCAAAGCTTTGGTGAACTGAACACGCTTGGCGATGACTTCGGTTACCAACACCTTTGGAAAGTAGCGAGCGGCAAAGTGCAAGATACGGCGCTGGTTAGCTGGCTACAAAACAACACCTACTACACTTGGTTAGGCACAAGCAGCAGCACGAAACAGAACGGCGATAATGAAGTGATCTTCACTCGCACTGGCGCCAATGACCCAAGCTTTAACCTACGTAGCGAACCGGCATTCATTCTACGCAGCAAGGGCGAATCGACGCTATTTGCTTCTGTGCTAGAAACACACGGCTACTTCAACGAAGAGTTTGAGCAGTCGGTGAATGCTCGTGGTCAGGTGAAAGATATCCGCGTCGTGGGTTACAACGCCGTTGGCAGCATCGTAGAAATCACGACTGAAAAATCACTGGTTACTGTGATGATCAGCAATGTGCTAGGCGCTGACGACCAAACCCCACACCAAGTAGAATTGAACGGTAAAACCTACAGCTGGAATGGCTTCTACTCTCTAGAAGTAAACGCATTCGGGCAGGAGAAATAATAATGAGCTACCAAACCCAGTCTTACCAACCGCTATTAATGAACTTTGAAGAAGCGGCAGAACTAAGCAAAGCACTTGGCACGGATAGCCTATTAGGAAATGCATTAGCACGTGACATCAAACAAACTGACGCTTACATGGCCGAGGTGGGTATTGAAGTTCCAGGTCACGGCGAAGGTGGCGGTTACGAGCATAACCGTCACAAGCAAAACTACATCCACATTGATCTAGCGGGTCGCCTATTCCTTATCACTGGCGAACAGAAATACCGCGATTACATCGTGGACATGCTAACGGCTTACGCGAAGGTTTACCCGACGCTAGAAAGCAACACCAGCCGTGACTCTAATCCTCCGGGTAAGATCTTCCACCAAACTCTGAACGAGAACATGTGGATGCTATACGCGTCTTGTGCGTACAGCTGCATTTACCACACGTTGGAAGAAGAGCAAAAAACACTGATTGAAAACGACCTGTTCAAACAAATGATTGAGCTGTTCGTAGTCACTTACGGTCACGACTTCGACATCGTACACAACCACGGTCTGTGGGCAGTAGCTGCAGTAGGTATCTGTGGTTACGCGATTAACGATCAAGATGCAGTCGACAAAGCGCTTTACGGCTTGAAACTGGATAAAGTTAGCGGCGGCTTCCTAGCTCAGTTAGACCAACTGTTCTCACCAGATGGCTACTACATGGAAGGTCCTTACTACCACCGTTTCTCGCTGCGTCCAATCTACCTATTCGCAGAAGCGATTGAACGTCGTCAGCCTGAGCTTGGTATTTACGAGTTCAACGACTCGGTCATCAAGACCACGTCTTACGCAGTATTTAAGACGGCATTCCCAGATGGTACTTTGCCAGCACTGAACGATTCATCGAAGACGATTTCGATCAATGATGAAGGCGTAATCATGGCAACGTCAGTATGTTTCCACCGTTACGAGCAGTCTGAAACGCTACTTGGTATGGCAGACCACCAGCAAGACGTTTGGGTTCATATCTCAGGCAAAACATTGTCTGACGCGGTTGCAGCCGCAGACAACATCAAACCATTCAACTGGGGTAGCCTATTCGTAACTGACGGTCCAGAAGGTGAAAAAGGCGGCGTAAGTATTCTTCGTCACCGTGACGAGCAAGACGACGACACAATGGCGCTTATCTGGTTTGGTCAACACGGCAGCGATCATCAGTACCACTCAGCGCTAGACCACGGTCACTACGATGGTCTGCACCTGAGCGTATTTAACCGCGGTCATGAAGTGCTGCACGATTACGGCTTTGGTCGCTGGGTAAACGTTGAGCCTAAATTTGGCGGTCGTTACATCCCAGAGAACAAGTCTTACTGTAAGCAGACAGTCGCGCACAACACAGTAACGGTTGACCAAAAGACGCAAAACAACTTCGACACAGCGTTAGCAGAAACCAAGTTCGGTTCTAAGCACTTCTTCAAAGCTGATGACGAAAAACTGCAAGGCATGAGCGGTCGTATTTCTGGTTACTACAACGGTGTAGACATGCAGCGCAGCATCATTCTTGCTGAGTTGCCAGAATTCGAAAAACCACTTGTGATTGATGTTTACCGCATCGAAGCAGATCAAGAGCACCAATACGACCTGCCAGTGCACTACTCTGGTCAAATCATCCGTACGGACTTTGAATACGATGTAGAAAGTACGCTGCGTCCAATGGGCGAAGACAACGGTTACCAACATCTATGGAATGTAGGTTCAGGCCAAGTTCAAGGCAGCTCGCTTGTTAGTTGGTTGCACGACAACAGTTACTACTCGCTAATCACAAGCGCAACAAACGGTGGCAAAGTGTTCTTCACTCGCACTGGCGCAAATGATCCAGACTTCAACTTGAAGAGCGAGCCTGCACTGATCCTACGTCAATCTGGTCAGAACCACGTGTTTGCTTCTGTGCTAGAGACACACGGTTACTTCAACGAGTCTATCGAAGCATCGGTTGGCGCTCGTGGCCTAGTAGAGTCAGTAACCGTCATTGGCAACAACGAAGTGGGTACCGTGATTCGTCTGCAAACTACCACAGGCAACGCTTACCACTTCGCTATCTGCAATCTAGACGAAGACAAGCAAAACGCGGCACATCGCGTTGAGTTCGACGGTGTGACTTACACTTGGGAAGGCGCATTCGCACAAATTTAATCTTTAGCTAGTCACTAAAAATTAATGTAAAAATCGGGAACTAATTCAAAGCCGGACGTCATGTTCGGCTTTTTTTGATTGTTTACATGACTCTACATGAGCTTATCAATTAGCGTTTAATCATAGTAAAACCGTTAATAACTCTTAGGAAAAACAGACATAACTTAACCTTACGCCTTATCAAAGACACCACTTATAGATATAGAACTCTTCTGAGATTTAATTAACACTTTTACTATTTAACTTATGACTAAACTACTCCCCAATAACACTAAAATGATATTGTATTACAAATATTAAATGGTGTAAGAGACGTACTACTGTGTTTATAAAATCAACTAAATTGCTTCTAATAAGCTTCTCTGGGCTTGGATTAATAGGGTGTGGAGGAAATACCTCCCCTACAAGCCAAGATGATAAACCAAATATTCCACACCAAGAGCATGTAGCACCATACTCAATAGCAAAATTTCAAAACATATTGAGTAATTCAGATTTACAAGTATCAGATCCCAATGGGGAGGAGGGAAACAAAAACAGTGACGTCAAAAATGGAGCATTCTCGGATTATAAGAGTGACCACTTTTACGCAGAAAAGGATTCCAATTACCTTGTCTTTAAAATGTCGAACTACAAAATGCGCTCAGAAGCTCGTGAACGAGAAAACTTTAACATTTCAGAACAAGGCGTCTTTAGAACTTTGTATGCAGATGTTCGATTACCAGAGATTAACCTTGCAATGGCTAGCTCCCCTGCAAACCACGATGAAGTCACTTTCCTGCAAATTCATAACAAAGGCACAGATACTTCTGGTATAGGTGCTATCCCACACCCTTTGTTACGAATCGTTTGGGAACAAGAACGAAACAGTATCACTGGTCATTACTGGGCGGTAGTAAAGAACAATGCCATAGATTGCAGTCTACCTTCTAGCGCATCAGATTGTTATGCAACATCATATGATCGTTATGATTTAGGAAAAGCCGATCTCAACGCATTCACGCGATTCGAAGTAAAAATCGGAGAAAACACATTAACCATTAAAGTGAACGATGAGCAAAAGGTAAATGTAGATGTATCCTACTGGCAGCACCTCCTGAGCTACTTTAAAGCCGGAGTTTACAACCAGTTTGAAAACGGTGAAGCAAAGGTACAATTTAAGCAGCTAGGACTAACCAAAACTGACCATACTGATTCAATAGCCTGGAATATTGACGATTGGAAATTAACCATTCCTGCAAGCAAAAATGATTGGTATGGTTTTGGCGGTGACAGCGCGGCTGAATTAGAGCCTGAGCGTTGTAATTCAAGTAAAGATCCTCTGTCTAACGAAGAGAGCGTTTACCAACGCGAGATTGATTTATCATACTTCAATGTTATTGACGGTAGCATGCATTTCCGTGCCGATATGGGTTACGGCACGTCAACGGCCAACTCCAGTTACATCCGTTCAGAATTGCGAGAGCTCTACATCAGTACTAACTCCCCGGATTGCAGCACCAGCGATGAAGAGACAAGTTGGTATATTGAAGATAGTCGTACCGGTGCAACTTCGCATACGCTAAACGCCACACTAAGAATCAACGAATACCCTAAAATCGACGGTCAATTACCAAAAGTCGTGGTAGGCCAGATACATGGTTGGAAAATCAGCCAAGCACTCGTGAAGCTACTTTGGGAAGGTGACAATAAGCCAGTCCGAGTTATTCTGAACGATAACTACAAACTTGATAACAACAAAGACTGTACTGATTGCAACGCATTCAGCGTTAAGCTTGGTACCTACGCGGTAAACGAAGACTGGCAATATACGATCCGTGCCGATAAGGAAGGACTGTTTTTAGCCACCTACGATGCAGATGGCAGTAATATGGTCTCGCACACACTGAAGTGGGGAGAAGCATACTCAGACACAGCTAACAACAAGTCCTATACTCTTACTGAAAGATGGGCGTCGCCTGATATTGCGTTTTACTTCAAAGCCGGAATTTACCCTCAGTTTAAACCTGATAATGCATATCGAGGAGAAATCTTTGATGTGAGCTTTAGTGCTTTGAGCACTCTTCATCAATAGTCATTTCAATCTCTTAGCAATAGGCTTGCTACTTTGCTCTAAAGCAACGAACAAAGCTCATACTGCCGCCACGGGAAATTTATTTTCTCGTGGCCTCTTCTTTTAGAACACCACAATTCAAATCGCTTCACGCATAGTGTTTCCTTCTACGATAAATATATAAATCAACCTCCACTTAGGCAGCTTAAAAACAGCTTCTATAGTTTCATGAGATATTTATCTACCCTAACGCTGAGTTATTTTAAATTTAACCAATTAAACTACTCTAATATACATTCGCACTTAAAAATAAACATTGTCAGAAGATAAAAGCAATCAATAATTATTACCTATCTATGGTGATAAATTTTTAAATTAATTTATCTATGTCAATTAAAATAATATTTGAGCTGTTTTATTCTTCTATAGAAAAAAAGCCCTCAGCTACAAAGCTGAGGGCAAAGGACTTCAATCAACTATAAGTGATAGAACTAGCCTTGGTACTTACCAAAAGATTGTTTTAATTTATAGAAAGTAGCTTGTGCGTAATCATCTGGATTACCGTACATATTCTGGTTATAGACACCGGCTTTAAAGTACATATACCTGCCACCTTCGTCATAGCCACTGTCACTCATATCTACGACTTGAACAACATCATCTTTACCATCACGTTTTACCGTAACTGTCATTGTGTTGCCTTTCACATCAATGATGTAGCTGAATTTTTCACCTAGCGCGATGCCATCGTCACCGATTTCACCAGTCATATCACCCACTAAGCTGTAGTAATCCTCTGTTCCAGTTTTGGTTTTTTCGTGAGCAAAGTAAACTGTACCTGTTGGTTGGTCTGGTAGCTTACGATAATAAAGACGAATTGGCTCATCATCTTTGTCATGAATCTGGCCGATAATAAAGCGGCCAACTTCATGCGACTGACCCGTTGTGGTTGCGTGGTCAATCTTCAGAGTAGCTTCAAGCGTACCGTCTACACCACCCGCTTCTTTTTGATCTTCAACTGGTGCAGAACTGAATACCCAGTTATTAGGATTTACACCCTTTGTGCTGTAAGACTTATCACCAGCACGAAGCATGGTACGTAACTCAGTTCGCGCGTATTTAGTGTTTTCAGAAGTTCGAGCGCCTTTCACATAGCTCTTGAATACCATTCCGCCATCATCTGCTGTGTAGAATATATCAGAGTGTTGGAAGCCGTTAGCCAAGTCCCACTCATCAATATCATCAGCACGACCATCTTTGTCATGGTCGAAAGGTGTCGTCAGTTTCCAACGTGTTAAGTCAAAGTTTTCACCCGGTGCATTTGTAGCGAGTGGCTCTTTCGGTAACGTAGGGTAAGGCATCGCTTTAGAAAGATCACACGTCACAGTCGTTTCACAAGGACGGACGATTGGTGCCCCAAAGTCGCCTTTACGATTCTTTTTGAGTAAATCCTTTTGTGCCTTTTGCTCCGCTTTCATTTGCGCAATCATAGCCGCTTCAGCGTTAACAACGTCATCAGTAATGATGTGACTTGCCGGACAGGCATTAATTCCGCAATTAACTGCAGCTAACTCAGTAACTGAGTTCCATTGGTTTTTGCTATTACCGTGGCCAACGTAACGAACATAGCGTGCTTTTACTGCAGGCTCAAACTGGAAGCGCTCTAAGCCAAGCGCGCGACCAGAGCTTTGCGCACCCGCAATAACCGTCACCCAGTTTTCACCATCTGTACTAAACTGAACATCAAATTTGCTGACGCGTTCGTTACCTTTGCTGAACGAGGCTTGAATTGCGTCGAACTCATAAACCGAGCCGTAATCCAACATCGCCCACTCACCATCACCATTTGCTGACCAACGTGTCATAATATCTTGGTCAAACAACTGCTCTGGAACATTACCATCATGACTACTCGCCGTTATCGTAACGGGAGTCAGAATATCAGCACCAGTTTCTTGGTTGTTTGGAAATGGATCTACCATGGTCGCCGTACTATTACAGCCCACAGCAAGTAAAATAGAAGAAGCTAACAAGCTTTTGAAGAAAATATGCTTCATGTAATCTAACACCTACAATATAAAAATGAATTAACAGCTCTTTTGCTGTAACAACAATTAAGCAATAACACTCGGGTTAAAAGCTGTATTTAAGGCCAAGGCGTGTTCTCAATTGGCGGTCATCCGTGGTTGAACCGTCCTTACCTTTGACATTCCACAATTCAAAGTAAGGACGGAAATCTCCCATTTGGTAACCAACAATTAAGCCAGCATCCCACTCAGAATCTTTCCAATCAGATAAACGCACTTCGTCATAGTTTTTGTTGTAGTTGATCTCATAGCTCAGCTTGACGTTATCAAGGTACTCGTTATCAAACTGACGCATATCGTAAGAGCCTGTCAGTGTCCACTTACCTTGTTCAACTGTTTTCCCAGCAACGCTTACCGAAGTACCATCCGTTAGTGTTTTGTTACCTGCACCATCTGAATAAACTTGAAATTCGTGTCGGTAACGTAAAGCGGTACTTAAGCCAAAAGAGGATTTGTAACCAACACGAACTTGTGGTTTATAAGTGGTTTTTTCGTCATCATCACCAAAAGTAATAGGCATCCCTGGTTGGATAAACCATTGTTTATTTATTTGGTAGCGAACTCCCCAATCAAACTCAGAATCACCAGCAACGAGTTGATCCCAAAAATGCGAGTTGTCGTAACTATGGAATTTTTGTTCAACACCAAAGTTCAGTTTGGTCTGATCGTTAATTTTAGAACTACCACTAATTTTGATACGTTGGGCATAAGTTTCACTCTCATGCTTATATTCTGCGCGATAGTCTAAAGTTGCTGCGGAAACCGCTCCCGCCATTAATGTGGAAGCAACGAATAGGGACATTGTTGTAACTGCTTTCATGATTATATCTCTCTGTATATATTTTTTGGGATACCACTTAAATCCCTGGATTTGATTCAACACTATTGAATTAATGTATGACAAATACTAGTTAATTCATCATGAGAGTTCTGTGATATTAATCATGTAAGTGCCCCTTAACTGACAATTTGTATTATTATATATTCAAAAGTGTTAGCTATGTCTGATTCTAAAACGACCTTTGTAGACATCACTTACAGAGAAATGTTTTAACTCGTTTCATATGATAAAGAAGAAGATTAAAAAAACATAAACAACAATAACTTCAATGACTTAAAGTCAAAAAATCTTGACATGAAATCAAAATTCCCTTGCTAAATCACCTTTAGTTTTTGCTGTTCCTCTATAAAGAAAGCTGTCAACCTCATAAAGGTTCAGCTCTTATTGATGTTGATATTCAACTATTTTGTGTGACTTATTCATCACTTCAGTGAGCAATCATTGTATCTAGTGTGAGTCGGATCATTCTATTGATAAAACCATCTAGATGACAGAAATTATTTGTCTAACAATATTACATAAATAAAAACACATAGAAGTGAGTACCTACCATGCAAGTAACAAAAATTGCAGCAGCAATTGCTATTTCCACAGGTTTGTTAACCGGATGTAACACTGATTTAAGGGATGCACCATCGGCTCCCCCACCAACAGAAACTGAGTCTGAGTTGAGCCAAGGTATGTGGGATATTTCAACACCAGCCACTGTGGCGAAATCCGATGATGAGCACGACCTGCCAAACGTCTATGTCTTTGAAGACGGTACGCAAAAGTATTATAACGATGATGATAACTTCGGTACTTACACAATCTACACTTCAACTTATACCGAAGATAAAGATACAGAGACGCTTACATTCAACCTTTATGACGAGAGCGATCTAGGTAACCCTACCGAGTTAACAGGGACTTATGAAGTTTCAAACGGCATGTTAACCATCTCAGGAACAAATGACGGAAACTTCACCGGTAACGATGAATCAGAAAACGATGCGGTGAAAGATGCAGTTGCAGCGGCAAATAATGACGCTGGCGATAACAACGTCGTACAAATTTTGGATACCAATAAAGGTGGAACAGAAGAAGACACCGGTGAGTTACGAATCAAGCTGTCTGATTCAACGAGTGTTTCAGAAATTTCAACAGGCCGACTAACTGTAGATCTAACTTACCAGCATCATGAAGAAACAGAACAGGAAGCCGACGGTTCTGGTGACAATGCTTACATCTCATTTTATGCAGCAAAAACCTCGAATTCCAACTTGCATGGCGAAGTGGCATTTGAAAACGGCAAAATCAAATACCGCGATGCAAGTGGAAACTTGACGGAAACAGGCGACACGTTTGAGTTAGGTGAAAACCTCGCGATAGAAGTCAGTTGGATAGAAAACTTCTTCTCTTTTTCGGTTAACGGTAAACAAATAGGTGAAATGTTACCTGTCGCTGATGGCACCGCTGTAACCTATGTATCACTGAGACTAGGTGATAATGGCAACACTACAAACTTTGAATTAAATGCAGACAACTTGAAGATTTACTCTAGTGATTCGGGCTCTGAAGTGTTGGTTCTAGAAGAGGATTTTGACAACTACATTCCAGGCTTAGACCTCGCGACAATTTACAACAGTGCATCAAGCGAAGCGGTTGTCATTTCAGACGGAAGTTCTAATCCTGATAAACCGTCAGAAGACGTGAGTGAAAACTTTGACTCATACCGAGTAGGAACAAATATCAGTTCAGCAAACTCTAGTTGGAAAGAATACAATACGGTTGCTGATGACTCCTCCACCTTGACGTCCGTGGCTGTAGTAAGTGATGACGTATCAAAGAGCGGCGCTAACTCTCTGCTAATATCCGACACAGATACGACCAACAAACCATACGTTACGCGCGAGTTTTCAAACGGAGCAACATCAAACGGTAGCGTGTCATTCGATGTTTACATTCCGTCAGACAACGAAAAAACTACATACATTAATGTTGGCTCAGGTAAAAACAACTCAGATCGTTACTACGAATTGAGAATTTCGGGCAGTGGTAAAGTTGAAGCCGAAGCAGGATCAGATGACGTAGAAATAGGCACTATTACGACTGACGCTTGGAACTCAATGTCCCTAGCTTGGGATGGTGATGAGATTAACGTTTCTATTAATGGAAAAACGGTTGATGCGCCAAGTCAGTCCGAAACAGGCTTAGACGCAACGAATACACCATCACAGCTAACTATTTACGTAGGGGACACAAGTGGTGCTTCAACAAAAGCATATTTCGATAACATCGATTCAAAGCAACTCTAGTGTTATTTTGTAGCACTTGATACTAGGCCAGGCTTTCGAGCCTGGCTTTATTTTTTTACCTCTTCAGAAGAACAAAATTCAACACAATACTCTAAATTCAAGCCAGTCCCAGTGATTGCTTGCTCTATCTTGTTTCTTACCTTTTAAAGAATTCCACTGAAAACAAAAGCTTCATCAAATCGATGAGGCTTAAGTAGAAATCGAGTAGCTCTTAGTTTTCTATTAGTTTCAATTTTGATTTAGCTTGAGCTTAGAAAATGTCACGCTGTTATAGTCACCGTTTTTCTTGTCGACTGAAAAATCACCGGTGCCCGCACATCCTGTACCCCACACAGGGTGAGACTCACTGACGCTACATTGACCATAAGCTCCTGCTTTAAAATAGAACATGTCTTCTGCGTAGCCATGCTCAAAGTCCTTACTATCAATCCCCTTACTGAGATCTATGGAATAAGTCACTGTCTCGTGGCGTTCTGTTTCAAACGTCAAGTTCATCATAGTTCCTTGAACTTCTATCTTGTAGCTGAACTCTTCACCAAGAGCGATACCTGCTTGGCCTGGTTCTTCAAGGTTATCCCAAGTATTTCCCCATACTGGATATGCAATATCAATACGATTTGGATCTTCCTTCGCTAGGTTACGCTCGTAGTTCCAAAATACAGAGCCCATTTTGTGTTCTGGGAATTTTTTATAGAAGATTTTAATGGGTTCATTTCCATGTCCATAACCTTTACCCTCTTTTATTCTTGCATCAATTTTTTTCGCGTGGATTTGACCGACAACAACAGAATGAGCAGGCCCTTTTTCTGGAAATTTGGCGTGTTCAGAAACATGGTTCACTTTCAAGGTCGCTTCCAACGTTCCACCTACGCGACTGTGTTTAGCAGCCTGAGGGTGGCTCGATAAAGCCCAATGGTTTGCTAAATCATCGGTTTGAATAGAAAAGTCAGCGCCACGAGGCATTTCACGTAGTTCAGAGCGAGCATTCTTCGAGTTTTTTGTCGTTACCGCTTTATTCTGCACTTCAAACACCAAGTTGCCTTCTTCGTTCAAGAAGAAGAAGTCTTTGTGTGAATAACTCAGCATCGCCACACCCTCGATTTCGTCCACTTTTCCGTCTTCATTGATATCGGAAGGAATAGTGATCTTCCAGTTTCGCATATCAAATTTATCGGCAGGGACTGGATAATCAACGCCATTATTTAAATCAGAAGCGATAGCAAGAGTTGGTAAGGTAACAGCCATTGCGGCTACGAGTAGATTGAGTTTCATGTTCAAACCTTATTATATGTAATATTGTCATACATATAATAAGGTTTGCAAAGGAATGATTCGAGGAAAGAAGTTATGATGTGCTCTATTGATCACAATTTATAAACTCGATAAACCCCAAAATGATAAGCTATACATACTCCTCTTTAGTCCATAGCATCTACGAATCTTTTCGACCTAATCCGAAAGTCATAGGATCAATCGTACATTAGCTTGTCTGCCTTATTAATATCGAAATCTTTCAGAGACTTACGTGCTAAATGCCTAAATGGCCATGCCTTAACAATTTCTTCAAACGGCATGATTGCAAACACCCAAAACACTGAAAGGTCCAAGTATAAAATCATCAAAGCACATAACGGTATTGAGATTACCCACTGACCGGTAAAGTTAATCTTAAACACCTCCGTTGTTTTACCTAACGCTCTCAAAATATGACCATGAACGGTGTTATAGCCACGTACTATCGGTAGCAGTATGTAAAGTGGAGCAATCGCGGATAACGCTTTGTAAGTACTCGGGTCTAAGTCGGGATACAAATCAGGAAGAACGAAACTAAGTGCAAAAAAGAAAAATGCTGAAACGAACGAGATCATCACGGCCATATCAATACTAATATCGACATTGTTACGCAGCTCATCCATTTTTCTTGATCCAATTGCTTGGCTAATCGTGATTGCCGATGAATGCGCCCAAGCAGTAATGAACTGAGTACCCGCTTTGATCCAAGGCATCACGATAGTCATAGCGACATAAGCATTTAAGGTCAGTTGCGAGTACAGCAACATGTATATCGTTGCGCCAGTTTGTAACATTGTGACGTTCGCCGCGACGGGGAAAATCTCTTTAAAATGCTTATGTATATTGCTTTTCAATGACGCATCAAGCTTCTTAATAGACAAGATGATAGAATCATCAAGCTTAATGCACATGGTTAAATATAACAGCCGAATACTAATAGCAACCAAACTACCCGCCGCGGCGCCTTGAACGCCAATACCTTCAAAATTAGTCAGGCCGTGAATCAGAACATAAGACATCGCCACGTTGACTGGCAATTCAATCAAATAGCCTTTAAATGGAACTTTGGTCCGTCCAAGCGCATTGAACACCGCAATCATAACCTGAGTAATGGCATTGAATATGAGGATGAACTTAGCAATTGCAAGGTAGCATTTTGTCTCCGCATAGAGATCAACGTTATCCGTCAACTTACTGATTAACGCTTCATCAAAGACAGTAATCAACAGCCAGAATAAGGATGCGACTAGAACGTTGATAACTAAAGCTGCCCAGAAACCTTTATTTAACGATAGATAATGACCAGAGCCTACGGCACGGCTAAGTACCAATTGAGACCCATTTGCTAGAGCCATTTGGATACCTAAAACAAAAGAAACTATTGTTGTAGCAATCCCCATAGCAGCAAGTGAAACTTCACCTAATGGCGTAACAAGCAGCGTATCAATCATAAGCATTGATTGCATCAACAAAGCATTAAGAGCAAGCGGCCAAGCAAGAGATAAGTTTTTCTTTATATATGGTTGGGAAAACATTAGCAAACCTTTGTAATGAGGTTAAACGTTTAAACTAAAGAGCTCTGTCATTAGGCAAAGTTCATGACAAAAAGAAACGACAGAAAACTCTTTTTAGTCAATAAAAATGTACGCAAGCTCTTAACTATTCACGGCGTCGGAAAGCCTCTGATTCTCATCATTTAACAGCGTTTGAGAGGCTAAACGAGCTTGAAATGAGTTTCCGACCATAATTGCATCATAAATTGCACGGTGCTCATTAAGGCAGAACCTCCCTCCTTCAACTGACTTGTCAATAAACACCTTAAATATGGTCGAGAGTATATTGCTGAAGGGAACGTAGAATTGATTATCGGTACAAAGGAATATCGTTTGATGAAACAAATGATCGTTAGCAATCCACTCATCATAATCGTGACATCGTGCTGCCATCGTCATTCTTTGAAATACAATTGACAACAGCTTTCTTTGCTCAGCATTGGCATTTTGGGCTGCCAGCGCACACGCCTCTGGTTCTATGGCTTTACGCAATCCTAAAAACTGAGATAGAAACGGCTTAGTATCTTCTAAATCTTGGATCCACTCTAAGAGTTGAGGGTCAAGAAAATGCCAATAGTTTCTTGGTAGTACCGTAGTTCCAACTTTTGGTTTAGAGATAATTAAGCCTTTAGCAGACAGCAACTTCGTCGACTCTCGTAGTGCTGTCCGACTAACACCAAACAACTTACACAGTTCTATTTCACTCGGGAGCTTCTCATTTTGACTTAATTCTCCTGACAATATTTTGCGAGAAATCTGTCTTGCTACTTGTACATGTATCTTGTGATTTGAATTCCCGAGAAGTGAAAACTCTGCCATCTATATTCCTCATTGCCAGCAGCCTAAACGACTTGTTTAGCTAATAATTAGAAAAGGCCAAATGAAACACGCTTTGAAGGCGGAGACTTTCTGTGTAAATGTAAAGCACTGTTATTTAGCGTCTAAAATCTAACGATCTTATGAATATGATTTTTACTCGCGAGGTATATTGGCCAAACTCAATATTGAATGGTCGAGTAGTAACATCATACACACCGATCTTTAGGATATAATAATACAATATCACTTTATTTAACAAGAAACCTGACCTTCTATTCAAATTGTGTGCTGTGTATTGAAAATCAGTGAGTACAATAAGTAGGCGCGACTAGAGTTAACTAACATATTGAGCTAACAAATAAATAAGGAATGATGTAAGAATCGGTGGCCTCATCTGTTATACGCTAAGTGTCATAATCATGAAGGCTTCATAAAGCAGTCGGAGATTCAAAATGGATTTGTGAAGACAACTGTTATTACGTAAACATCTTCTTGGTGAGCTACACTTTGGATGATATAGTCCAAGCTTAAATAATACAATTTTAACGATAAGTGATTTTATGTCTGGTGAATTTCATTCTATCTCCGGTTCCAAGCGCAGCTTACATGTACAAGTAGCTCGCGAAATTGCTCGTAGCATTTTGTCAGGCAAGATCCCTCAAGGGTCCATTCTTCCAGGAGAAATGTCCCTGTGTGAACAGTTTGGTATCAGTCGCACAGCTTTGCGTGAAGCCGTAAAACTTTTAACATCAAAAGGTTTACTCGAGTCACGTCCAAAAGTTGGTACTCGAGTCATCAACCGAGCGTACTGGAACTTTTTAGACCCACAATTAATTGAATGGATGGACGGTCTAACAGAGATAGATCAGTTCTGTCATCAATTTTTGGGGTTACGACGCGCGATAGAACCTGAAGCTTGTGCACTCGCAGCGAAAAATGCCACTGCGGAACAGCGAATTCAGCTATCAGAAGCATTCCAAGATATGTTGGAAGTCGCTAAAGCAGACGAACTGGACAAAGCGCGCTGGATGGATGTAGATATTCGTTTCCATAGCATTATTTTTAACTCAACCGGAAACGACTTTTTCTTACCGTTTGGGCATGTTCTGACTACAATGTTCATTAACTTTATTGCTCACTCATCTGAGGAAGGCAATACGTGCATCGAAGAACATCGTGAGATTTATGAAGCAATAATGGCAGGCAATGCTGAAAAAGCGCGTCAAGCTTCGGCTAACCACTTGTTGGAGTCAAAACATCGCTTACCCGAAGCCAGTTGAGCTTAGGGCTTGGGCGATCTAATAACTAGGCAAAAGCACGCATCTCGCGTGCTTTTTTAATTTCGTTTCCTCCAACTCTTTATGGCACACCATCAACACTTTGATATATAGTAATACAAATGTATTTTGAGAGGTTGTGTTATGACCGACTCGCTACTGCCAAATATCATACAGTTTATCAGCCAGATTGATCCGTTTGACAAGGTACCTAAAGGTGCACTTCGCGAGCTTGCTTCATCTGTTAAGATCACTTATTTAAGCAAGGGGGATGTTGTTGATCAATGTTCTTCTAAGAACGAAAAGTCACTTTATATTATTAGAACTGGCTCTATCGAACAGCGTAAATCTGATGGCATATTGAGAGCTAAACTTGGTCCGGAAGATTTGTTTGGCTTCACTTTTCTTGGTAACGAAGTCGAAAGCGGGAAAGAATACAAAGCAATTGCAATCGAAAATTCATTAGTTTATGTAATTCCAAATGCTGCGCTGAAAAAGTTGTGCACTTCTCATCCTGAATGTGCTGAACATTTTGCATCACAAGCTCAGGTACGGCTAAAGTCAGCATTAGATGTCGTGTGGTCTAACAAAGAAAAAGGGTTGTTTATTCGGCGTGTAGAGGAAGTTGCTAGTGGTCGAGTTGCAATTGTAACCGCTGAGCAATCCATTCAGTCAGTCGCCAACGAGATGATCGATAAGTGCTCTCCCTGCGCTGTCGTTTATCGTGATAATAAAATAGTTGGACTGATTACCGACCGAGATATGACAAAGCGAGTCATCGCCAAAGGATTAAGCATCTCAACACCAGTCGTCGAAGTCATGTCGCCTGATCCTAAAACAATTCATCCTGACGATTTAGTTCTGCACGCAGCCTCCATTATGATGCAGCACAACATAAGAAATTTACCCCTAGTCAGAGACAATAACGTCGTTGGCGTTTTGACAACAACGCACTTGGTTCAAAACCATCGAGTCCAAGCAATATTTTTAATTGAAAAGATCAAATATGCTGGCAGTGTCAAAGCTTTGTCTAGTTTTACGTCTGAGCGCCAAGCTATTTTTGAAGCATTAGTCGAAGGACGGGTTTCACCAGAAATCATTGGTAAAGTGATGACCATGATTATGGATGCGTACACTCGTAGGTTAATACAAATAGCCATTGATAAGTTGGGAACACCTCCCTGTGACTTCTCTTGGATTGTGGCAGGCTCTCATGCTCGCCAAGAAGTACATATGCTGTCAGATCAAGATAGCGCCATCGTATTAGATGATTCGGCAACAGATAACGACCGTATCTACTTCAAACATTTAGCAATGATAGTAAGTAATGGCCTGAATAAATGTAACTATCCATTGTGTCCAGGGAAGTTTATGGCAGCGACCCCTAAATGGTGCCAGCCTCTCTCTGTTTGGAAAAAGTACTATAAGAAATGGGTGGCAAATCCTGAATACGAGCGCCTCCTCAATATCAGTGTCTTTTTAGAAATCCGAACCGTTTATGGAAACAAAGACTTTGAACAGATACTTCGCGATGAGCTTCACTCTAACATCAACGCTAATAGAGAATTCCTTACGATGTTAGTTAACGATGCGGTGAAAACAAACCCACCGCTAGGAATATTCAATAGCCTAGTATTACAAAAATCGGGAGAGAACAAGAAAACGCTCGACGTAAAAAAATACGCGATTAATCTAATCATTGATCTTGCAAGGATTTATGGTCTGGCAGTTGAATGTGACCTCACTGCAACTGATGAGCGTTTTAAAGCAGCTAACGAAAAAGGACTGCTCAGCCATGACGCGTACAAAAATATAATCAACGCATATCAATTCATCTTGTCGTTTCGATTTGCCCATCAATTAGAAGCATTAAAAAGTGGAGATGAGCCAAATAACCACATTGACCCCAATACGTTCGGTAGTTTTGAACGTCAACATTTAAAAGACGCGTTCCGCATCATTGCAGATCTACAAGAAGTCGCCAAACTCCGTTTTGGGAGCCGATAATGAAGCGCTTACTTGAGTACTTTCATCCATTGACACGAAAAAATCGTCAGAGACAAAAGCACTGTAAAAAGAAGCACATCCCTCTTTATCTTAAAAAGCTGCTTCGCTCGCCAAATCTGGACGTAAATCAACGGGCTTTTGACACTGAGTTCATCGTTCTTGATCTTGAAACAACTGGCTTAGACAGTGAGGAAGAAGTCATTCTTTCCATGGGCTGGGTAGAGATTCGACAAGGCCATATTGACTTAGCAACAAGTCAACACCTTTATGTACATAGCGACTCAAAAATTAAGCCCGAAACCATAGTTGTTAACCATATTACCCAACAAATGCTGACTGATGGAATCTCTATTCATGAAGCAATGCGGACATTCTTTAAAGCAGCAGAAAACAAAGTTATTGTTGCGCACGGATGTATAGTCGAAACTAGCTTTATTAATCAATATTTACAGCGAGTTTTCAACATAAAAGAGTTGCCGCTCATTTGGATAGACACCTTGCGAATAGAAAAAAGGTTACAAAGAGCTATCAATGCTTCCGATGAATCAGATGTTACTCTAGCAGCGACAAGGGAACGTTACGGGTTACCCGCTTACAACGGCCATAATGCACTTGCAGATGCAATTGCAACTGCAGAGTTACTATTAGTTCAACAAACCCGTATCGCACCTAAGACAAAAGCGACAGTCGGGCCCCTTTACCGGCTTAGCCTGTAATCATCCAGATCACAGGCCTATTTGCTAAACATGTTCTCTGTCACAATTTGGTATCATCAGTATTTACCTTCATTAATAATACAATATCATTAATGAAGGCGACGTTAGCAAAATGCAGCGAATAGCCATTGTCACTTGCCAACATCAGAGCGAGTGTAAACTGATTAGTTGCTCCATATCATAACTACATTTTAGAGAGCTTAGCATTGCATGTGCGCAATGATTGTCGAAGATCTAGCAGCGTTACATAAACAACCGAATTCAGGTGATGTCCCCTCGAACGTCATCTGCAATATTTAGTAATCATGTAAAGCCGCTATTGCGAACTTCAGCCGACAGCTCGCGGTACTAGTACCGTTTAGCCCATGCAATACAGGCTTGCATGGGCTTTTTTTTTAACAATCCTACATTAATCGATGTTATACACCTCTGCCCTAGATATGCATAAATCCGCGTCCATTCTTATTAGAGGACTTAAGACTCTCTATAAATATATTCATAGAACCCATGCCTAAACTCGGCACTTTTAGCAGCTTCAGAGAAAAGCAATATCTGACACCGATCACTTGTATGATTAATTAAAGGGTTTATTACGCCTTACTGGTCACGATTTTGAGTTATTGTACTACAAATAAGAGAAGCGAACGTTACTATTACTTAGGACAATAAACTACTTCAAAGGTCTAAAGATGGAACTCAATACTCTCATTGTGGGCATCTATTTTCTATTCTTAATCGCAATAGGTTGGATGTTCAGAACTTTTACTAGTACTACAAGCGACTACTTCCGAGGTGGCGGCAACATGCTTTGGTGGATGGTTGGAGCAACGGCGTTTATGACTCAATTCTCTGCTTGGACATTTACTGGCGCCGCTGGTAAAGCCTACAATGATGGTTTTGCTGTCGCTATTATTTTCCTTGCAAACGCGTTTGGTTACTTCATGAACTTCGCTTACTTTGCACCGAAATTTCGTCAGTTACGCGTCGTAACTGTCATAGAAGCCATTCGTATGCGTTTTGGTACAACAAACGAACAAGTATTTACTTGGTCTTCGATGCCAAACAGTGTTGTCTCTGCAGGTGTATGGCTTAACGCCCTCGCTATTATAGCTTCAGGTATTTTTGGTTTTGATATGACAGCAACCATCTGGATTACCGGTTTAGTTGTACTTGCGATGTCGGTAACTGGCGGCTCTTGGGCGGTTATCGCCTCCGATTTCATGCAAATGGTCATCATCATGGCGGTAACGATCACATGTGCAGCCGTTGCTATTGTTCAAGGTGGTGGCGTTACTGAAATTATCTCTAACTTCCCAGTCGCAGAAAGTGGGAGCTTTGTTGCAGGTAACAACCTGAACTACTTAAGCATCTTTAGTATTTGGGCGTTCTTTATCTTCGTTAAGCAGTTCTCTATTACAAACAATATGTTGAACTCTTACCGTTACCTAGCTGCAAAAGACTCTAAAAATGCAAAAAAAGCAGCTTTGCTAGCATGTGTATTGATGCTGGGTGGAGTTTTCATTTGGTTCATGCCTTCTTGGTATATTGCAGGCCAAGGTGTTGATTTAGCGGCAGCTTATCCAGATGCTGGTAACAAAGCAGGCGACTTCGCGTACCTATACTTCGTTCAAGAATACATGCCAGCAGGTATGGTTGGACTTCTGGTCGCTGCAATGTTTGCTGCTACGATGTCCTCTATGGACTCTGGTCTTAACCGCAATTCAGGTATTTTCGTAAAGAACTTTTATGAACCGATCGTTCGTAAAGGCCAAGCATCAGAGAAAGAGCTAGTCGCAGTTTCTAAAGCAACATCGGCGGTATTTGGCGTTGCAATTATTCTAATCGCGCAGTTTATAAACTCTCTAAAAGGTCTGAGTCTATTCGACACTATGATGTACGTTGGTGCGCTCATCGGGTTCCCAATGACAATTCCAGCGTTTTTAGGCTTCTTTATCAAGAAAACTCCAGACTGGGCCGGTTGGGGAACTCTAGTCGTGGGTGGCATCGTTTCCTACCTTGTTGGGTTTGTTATCACAGCTGATATGGTGTCATCGGCGTTTGGCCTTGAGGAGTTGACTAGCCGAGAATGGTCTGATGTGAAAGTAGCAATAGGTCTAATCGGACACATGACGCTAACTGGTGGCTTCTTCATGTTGTCGACTCTATTCTACAAGCCTCTAACTGACAAACGCCAAGCAGATGTCGATAAGTTCTTTGAAAACCTATCAACGCCTCTTGTAGCAGAATCAGTGGCACAGAGAAAACTCGATAACAAGCAACGTCAAATGCTGGGTAAACTTATCGCGGTCGCAGGTATAGGTGTCATGTTTATGGCTCTGTTACCTAACCCAGTATGGGGGCGCTTAGTGTTTATTCTATGTGGTGCCATCGTCGGAGGTGTTGGTCTACTACTTGTAAAAGCTGTGGATTCAAGCGCTGAACAAGCCTCTGAACCTGTGACAGAAAGTTAAATCTCTTATTCTAATAAACGCGGCTATTCTTTGGCCGCGTTTTTTAATTCTAAGTTCCCAGTACGAACACTTCACCCTTTTACGAAGACATATCATCTTGTCTAGGGTTATCGAATTGCAGCTTTATTTTGTCATTCGATAAGGCTAAACCAGAACGTGATAATCTGATCGAGTTAAAAGTGCAGCCTACCTTGCTTAAGTAAACGCCCCAAAAATACCTGATGAAGTAAAGATCTCGGCTCGTATACTTTGTTGCCACTTCGTGATTTAGACTCGCTAGTCCTTTACATCACTACCTAGTCTACAAGCCAAACTATTCCCGCTGAACAAACCATCTCGGGATTACTTAGGTACACTATTTTCTCTTTTTGCAGATGGCACAACAACCGCTACCAATAAAGCTAACAATAGGAACACAGGGCTAAGCATTAATCCATGCCAGATTGAATACCCATCATGGAACAGCCAGAATATACCAAGCGTCAGTAGGTACGAAAAGTAGCTGCAAAACACCAAGCTAATCGCGACAAAGCGCTTTTGATTAATAATAAGAATCCGCACTAGATACTGGCTAAGAATACCAGAGCAACGCATGGCAAGTTGCCAATTAATGATAAAGAAAGCAAGCGCAATAAACCCAGCTACGACCAGTGCATCATGCGTGCTTAAAATGAAGTAGCTACCAAATCGGCTTATGATGACCGGATAATCGCCTTCGTATATCGTTGACCAAGATATTGCGTTCGCTGCTGCTACGTAATTGGCAAAATAAGCAATGGCGTAGAAAGTCGTTTGAGAACTGAACGGCTGAAATACATCCGTACAAAATCCTCGCCACTCTTCTTTGTTGGCGGTAGGCCCAACCCAGTCACGTTTTTTTTGAGCGGTACGCCCGGCAAACGCAGGCCCGTTGCGAAACAACAGCCAAAATATATAGAGTGCAAGTATAACCAAGAGTATTGAAAACATACCCTTCCCCCTCATAAATTATCGGCGCCACTGCCAATGGCGTTGGGGTCGTAAACTGCACTTCCCTGCTATACCTATTTGATTTATCAAAGACTTATTATTTTATTACCACCAAAATTCATTTAATGGCATGCTAAACAGCAACATTTTCACGCTTTGTGCGTGAAGTTCGAAAGCCTACTCTACTTTTAGGTTTAGCACAAAAATAACTACAGCAAAGCGTAAGAGAGGGATTCCGCACCCATCAATGAAGATGAGGCGTTAAGCAGAAGCTGCGACCGCAATGAGAAGAGAAGGATTCAAAGCGGTCATGCATGGGCGAGAAGAGCAACTATTTCTCTAACTTTTCTTCAAATACACCAATCTCTCTGCCCAACCAAATCGCGCGTTCTGTGTGATCGAGCAACTCTTCTTCGCTTACTGGGTGAATAAGCACAGAAAAATCGCCTCGAATCGTATCAAGCCACGCCAAGAACTCTTCACTCAATGATTCTAGGTGAATTTCAAACATCGGCATCTTGTGTGGGCCAACTAACCTTCCAACTAATGGAAACACACGCAGCACATCTTGACGCTCTTGACGGATGATCTCGTTCAAGGCTTGCGCTTTATCTTGTTCTCTTAGGGGAAAATAAACATGAGCGTGGTACATAACTTCTCCATAATCACTTCCGCTTGAGCACCACCTACTTTGGATAAGCTCAAGGACTGCCGAGGGTATACATTTGTAATGCCGTCACCCTACCTTGATTCCACTCAGTTGGGAAGAAGTTATGCATTCTCATAAGGTCGAGGCTTCGAGCACAACAAAAATTTGCAATTCATCATATAGCAACTGTTTGAGTTGATTCATTAATAATGACTCACTTTGTCAAATTTTACAGCCAAATTTTGTTGCAAATATGTTTCATTAACCAGTAATTAAATTCGAGTTTAAAAATACCACCAACAAAATAGCAGCATATTACTCTGCAAAATCAGGGTGTAAGCAAAACTTTACTACTGAGCGAAAGTCAAAATGAAGCATAATTTAACAATTTGTTTACACTTATTGTATCTGGCTATACCACGATTTAGTTAGAGGGTTAGATACAGAAAAGCCTTTCTCTGTATCTTGCGGTGAAATAGTCGCAGCGATGTTATCGACAAATAGTTTAAGGGACGAACAGATGCCTACCGCTATCGAAAGCACACGCAACCTTAGGTATGGCCTTTGCGCTGATATCAGAGTTTGAGTACCCATACAAACTCTGGTTTTGTATGAACAGCTGCAGTCCAAAAGACCCGCAGCGTCAAAAGGAGCTTGAGATGAACGTTCAGGCATTACCCATGCATCGGTTTATCGACCATCGTGGGGACCTAGTCGGCCAACTACCCAACTGGGCTGACACTGAAACATTGGTCGGGTTTTACCGAGATATGGTATTAACTCGCACTTACGACAACAAAGCAGTTGCCTTGCAACGCACCGGTAAGCTAGGGACCTATCCCTCACACTTAGGCGCGGAAGCCATAGGCATTGCGGTCGGCAGAGCACTTAAAGCCGATGATGTGTTTGTTCCTTACTACCGCGATATGCCTGCGATGTGGTGTCGTGGCATTGGCATGGAAAAGAACCTTCAATACTGGGGTGGCGATGAGCGCGGGAGTGATTTTGCTCCTGAAGGCAGTCCGGTTCCTAGCCGAGACCTTCCCTACTGTGTACCCATAGCGACGCAATGTACGCATGCTGTCGGGGTGGCTTCCGCACTAAAAATTCAAGGTAACCATGAAGCTGCGCTAGTCATGTGCGGCGATGGTGGTACATCCAAAGGGGACTTTCTTGAGTCAATAAACTGCGCAGGTACTTGGAATATTCCACTTGTTTTCGTCGTAAACAATAACCAGTGGGCAATTTCAGTGCCGCGTAGTCTCCAATGTGCCGCCGATTTCTTATCAGAAAAAGCGCAAGGTGCAGGTATACCGGGTATTACTGTCGATGGTAACGATGTCGTCGCCGTTTATGATGCAACTAAAACCGCCCTTGAGAGAGCAAGAAAAGGGAAAGGCGCAACACTCATCGAAGCGGTGAGTTACCGACTGAGTGACCACACTACGGCCGATGATGCGACTCGTTATCGTAAAGAAGATGATGTTCAAACTGCATGGCAATACGAACCTATCGCACGTCTTAAAACGTACCTCCTTAATCAAGGCGCTTGGAGCGACGAACAAGAACAGCAATGGCTAGATTACTGTAAAGAGCAAGTAGAGTTAGCTGTTGAACGCTATCTGAGCTTACCGCCACAAGCACCAGAAACCGGTTTCGATTATTTGTATGAATCGCTACCTCAAGAGCTTCATGCACAAAGAGATGAACTCATCAACAAGGCAATGAGAATGCAGGGAGGCAGACATGGCTGAGCTAACGTTGGTTGAAGCAGTAAACCTTGCCCTGCACCACGAAATGCAACAAGACCCCAATGTTGTCGTATTAGGTGAAGACGTGGGCGATAATGGTGGTGTATTTCGTGCCACTGTTGGACTCAAGCAAGAGTTTGGTCTTAAACGAGTCATCGATACGCCACTCGCTGAAGCCTTAATCGGCGGGGTTGCGGTCGGTATGGCAACGCAAGGATTACGACCTGTCGCCGAATTTCAGTTTCAAGGTTTCGTTTTTCCTGCGATGGAGCACTTAATGTGCCACGCGGCTCGAATGCGTAACAGAACTCGCGGTCGGCTCACTTGTCCCGCGGTTTTCCGTGCGCCATTTGGCGGCGGTATCCACGCTCCGGAACACCACTCAGAAAGCGTGGAAGCGTTATTTGCTCACACTGCTGGATTTAAAGTGGTGATTCCTTCTTCTCCACAACGCGCATACGGCTTACTTCTCGCTGCAATTAGAAGCAATGATCCCGTCATGTTCTTCGAACCGAAGCGCATATATCGCACCGTTAAATCTGAAGTCGTTGATAACGGCGAAGCACTCCCACTCGACACCTGCTTCACCTTACGCAAGGGGCGAGATATCACGCTCGTTACTTGGGGCGCATGCGTCGTAGAGTCACTTCAGGCCGCGCAAACCTTGTCTAGTCAGGGAATTGAAGTCGAGGTGATTGATTTGGCGAGTATTAAGCCAATTGATACCGCGACGATTTTCAGCTCACTAGAAAAAACTGGACGTTTACTCGTTGTTCATGAAGCGAGTAAAACTTGTGGTGTGGGATCTGAGCTATTAGCTCGAACCGCTGAACACGCCATGTGCTTACTTAAAGCCCCACCTAAACGAGTAACTGGAATGGACACCATTATGCCTTATTACCGTAACGAAGATTATTTCATGGTTCAGAAAGAAGACATTGTGACCGCAGCGCGCGAACTCGTGGAGGATTGGAAATGAAGACGTTTAACTTACCCGATCTCGGCGAAGGCCTCGCTGAATCAGAAATTGTAAAATGGCACGTTAATGTCGGTGACATGGTTAAATTAGATCAAGTGATCTTAACTGTCGAGACAGCAAAAGCGACGGTCGACGTCCCTGCCCCCTACTCTGGCCGTGTGGTCAGCCGTCATGGTGAGGAAGGTGAAATCGTCAATATTGGTGCATTACTGCTAGAGATTGATGAAACAGGTGCCGGGAGAGAAGTAACGGCAGAGAAAAAAGCCACTGCTGACGCCGCAACCGTCGTCGGCAGCGTTTCTCACCAAGCGCATCATGTAAACGTTGATGATTTCTGGATTGGTGGCAACCACAACACGACAGAAAGTAACCTCGTTACCGCCCTGCCTTCGGCTCGCTTGTTGGCACAAAAACTTGGGGTAGATCTTAACCTCGTGTCAGGTAGTGGCCCGAACGGACTTATCGTAGATGCCGATATTTACGACGAAGCCGGAAAACAGCGTCCAGGCACCGAAGTTTTGAAAGGCGCTCGACGTACCATGGTATCGTCTATGACCGAGTCGCACGAACATGTTGCCGCCGTAACCATTACGGAAGAAGCGTTGTTGGAAGATTGGCTGCCAAACGAAGATATCAGTATCCGCCTTGTTCAAGCGATTGTTCATGCGTGTCAAGAAGAGCCTGCTTTAAACGCTTGGTTTGATGCCGAAACCATGACACGCTGTGTACACACAACGGTCAATGTAGGAATTGCAGTAGATAGCCGTCATGGATTGTACGTACCAGTCTTGCGCCACGCAGATGAATACGAGCCACAAGATGTTCGTCGTTGGCTCGATCAAACCGTTGAAGGGATCAGAGAGAGAAAAATCGGTCGTGAGCAATTGCAGCACGCAACGATTACGCTTTCCAACTTCGGCGCGATTGCCGGTATTTACGCAACACCTGTCGTCACACCGCCACAAGTCGCTATTGTCGGCGCGGGCCGAATACTCGACCGAGTTGTGATAAGAAATGGTCAAGCAATTTCGGTGAAAGCAATGCCGCTATCCGTAACGTTTGATCATCGCGCTTGTACTGGTGGTGAAGCTGCAAGGTTTACGAAAGTACTTGCAGAGCACCTGCAACGCCCGAGCGAAAAGTAACTTATAAAAATCAAATGATAAAGGCTTCCAGTCCGGAAGCCTTTTGTTTTAGGAAGCAAAACTATATCTACAGCTTCTCTAACAGCTCAGGCATTACCACAAACAAATCGTCGACCAATCCATAATCAGCAATGTCAAAAATAGGCGCATCAGGATCGCTATTAATTGCAACAATCACCTTGGAATCTTTCATTCCCGCCAAATGCTGGATCGCGCCAGAAATTCCGACGGCAATGTATAACTCCGGTGCAACAATTTTGCCGGTTTGCCCGACTTGATGGTCATTAGACACATAGCCCGCATCGACAGCCGCTCGTGACGCCCCTACCGCTCCACCTAGCTTGTCAGCCAATTGTTCTACTAAAACAAACTTCTCTTTACTCCCGAATGCACGACCACCCGACACTACTACTCTAGCCGCTGGCAATTCTGGTCGCTCACTTTCTGGCGTTTGTTGCGAAACAAACTCACTAAGTTTATTGATAATCACCGTGTCGACTTGAGTAAGCTTAGGGACAACTGGCGTGTCAGATAGCTCTGCGGCATCAAAAGCCGTACTTCTTATGGTCATCACTTTATAGGGATCATTCGACGTGACTCTCGCCAATGCATTTCCAGCATAAATTGGACGAATCACCGTATCGATAGACTCGATTGTCATCACGTCAGAAAGTTGACCAACATTAAGCAACGCCGCCACACGAGGCATCACATTCTTACCAAATGTACTGGCAGGAGAAAGAATGTGTGAGTAGTTTTTGGCTACTTGTGAGATCAAAGGTGCGATATTTTCCGCTAATCCATGTTCATATCCCTTCGCATCAACCCAGATAATTTCTGCAACACCCTGAACGCAATTCAACTCATCCAAAACTGATTGGCACTGATATCCAATAAGCAACACAGAAACAGGAAGCGATTTATCATCATCCTTAATCTCAAATGCCGCTTTAATTGCACACAGCGTCCCTACAGCCAACGATTGGTTGTCATGCTCTGCGAGCACAAGTGTTGCTAATGGTCGGTCTTCCATGGTCATGCCTCATATAACACGTCAGATCCATTACTTGAGCTTAGTCCACTTCACGTTAACGTCAACTGAGCTATAGTTTTCTGTATAGAAACCAAAACCTGTCACGCAGATGACGATAATAGAAAGGAAGCATAAAGATGGAACGAGAATGCATGGAGTTTGATGTCGTGATCGTGGGGGCCGGACCTGCAGGCTTAAGCGCCGCTTGTCGGCTAGCTCAACTCAACCAAGACAGTGAAGGTGACGCACTTTCAATTTGCGTTGTAGAAAAAGGCTCAGAAGTGGGCGCACATATTTTATCTGGCGCTGTTTTTGAAACTAGTGCCTTAGATGAGCTTTTCCCCAATTGGAAAGAAATGGACGCCCCGCTAGCAGCCTCAGTTCAACGAGATGATTTCCTTTATCTTACTACTGAGCAAAACCATATTCGCGTTCCCCACTTCCTTACACCGCGTCCAATGATAAATGGCGAGAATAATTACGTAATTAGCCTTGCCAACCTTTGCCGTTGGCTCGCTAACCAAGCAGAAAATCTTGGGGTGGAAGTTTTTCCGGGCTTTGCCGCTGCAAGCATCAATTATGATCAGACTGGCGCCGTGACAGGCATTAACACGAGCGATATGGGACTAGATAAGAACGGCCAGGCCAAACCTAACTTTGAACCAGGTATCGAGCTAAGGGCAAAATACACCCTTTTTGCTGAAGGTTGTCGCGGACATCTGGGTAAAGAACTTATTCAAAGGTTCGACCTAGACGCAGGAAAGCAACCACAGCACTACGCGCTTGGCCTAAAAGAGATATGGGAGTTACCCACTGACAGTAAGGATGTATCTGGCAGTGTTATCCACTCCGCTGGCTGGCCCTTGAGTGAAACAAATACCACAGGCGGCGGTTTTCTCTATCACATGGAGAACAACCAAATCGCCGTCGGGCTTATTGTCGACTTGAATTACAGCAATCCTTACTTGAGTCCGTTTGACGAATTTCAACGCTTTAAGCACCATCCTGCTATTGAACCACATTTGAAAAGTGCTCAGCGCATCGCTTACGGCGCAAGAGCCATTGCGAAAGGTGGGCTTTCCTCTCTGCCGAGACAGCAATTCCCTGGCGGTTTATTGATTGGTTGTGATGCGGGGACTTTGAACGTTGCTAAAATTAAAGGCAGCCACACAGCAATGAAATCCGGAATCATTGCAGCAGAAGCGGTACATACGGCCCGACAAACTGGAGCTTCTGAGCCAGACTACCAGTCGTTGTTCGAATCATCATGGTTGTATGACGAACTCGCTGAAACGCGTAACTTTGGTGCGAACATTCATAAGTTTGGCAGCATACTGGGCGGTGCTCTTTCGACTTTTGAACACAACCTGTGGCAACCACTGGTTAAGAAGCCGTTACCTTGGTCTATCAAGGACTATTCGCACGATCATGAGCAGTTAAAACCTAAACAAGAGTGCCACCCAATTGCATACCCAAAACCAGATGGTGAAATCAGTTTTGATAAGCCTTCGTCGGTATTTTTGTCGGGAACACAGCACGAAGAGAATCAACCTTGTCACCTTGTTCTGACTTACCCTCACATTCCAATTGATGTGAATTTAGGTATGTATGACGAACCGAGTCAGCGCTATTGCCCCGCTGGGGTTTACGAAGTGGTGGAAGTGGACAATAAGTTGAAGTTTCAGATAAATGCCGCCAACTGCGTGCATTGCAAAACCTGTGACATCAAAGATCCTTCGCAAAACATCACGTGGAAAGCACCAGAAGG
Source organism: Vibrio sp. 1641 (assembly GCF_033339995.1). Lineage (NCBI taxonomy): Bacteria > Pseudomonadati > Pseudomonadota > Gammaproteobacteria > Vibrionales > Vibrionaceae > Vibrio > Vibrio sp. 1641. Next base: position 797,794 of record NZ_JAWOVP010000001.1, on the reverse strand, counting down.
TGGCGGCGGACCAAGCTATCAAAACATGTAGATACGTTAGTATGTTGACGACCTAACAAATGGATAAACAAACCGATTGGCAGAGCCTCATTACTCCTGCCAATCGACAAAATGATCAAGCAAGAAGTCGATAGCCAATCGCGCTCGTAGTGGTAGAAAGTGACGATTCTGATAAACAATCCAGCTGCTGTTGCCGCTTCCCCAATACGGCTCTAGTATTGGCACCAAACGACCAGACGAAATAGCATCGTTGAAACTACTCTTCGGTAAGTACGCCACACCTAATCCTTCTGCACAGGCTTGCAAGACCGTGTGTGCGTTATTGCTCTTCCATCTGCCCTGCACTTTTACGCCATCTAAAGGCTTGCCGTCTTTTTCAAACAACCAAACGTCCTTATTGGCAATAATGCAGCTATGACGCTTGAGTTGCTCTGGGTGCGTTGGTAAACCATGTTCATCGAGATAACGCTGACTGGCTGCCACTGCCATGGGACGATCCACCAGCTTTCTCGCAACCAAGCCTGAATCACTCAACCTGCCGTAACGAATGGCAAAATCGAAACCATCTTCAATAAAGTTGACCATGCTGGTGTTGAAGTTAATTTCAACCGTGAGATTAGGATGTTGCTTGGCAAACGCCATCAAGGCAGGCGCTACATGGTTCTCAGAAAACGCACCAGCGGCGCTCACGCGTAACGTACCACTCAACTGAGTTTGCTGCGTGGTGAGCTGTTCATTGGCTTGCTGAAGCCCAATCACCAATTCTTTACACTGCTGATAATACGCTTGCCCCGCTTCCGTTAGACTCACCATTCTTGTCGAACGGGCTAACAAAGCGACACCTAATCGCTCTTCTAGTCTTGTGACTTGGCGACTGACGTGACTGGTACTGCAACCTAACTGTTTTGCCGCTGCAGAAAACCCTAAGCTCTCAGCAACCGTAACAAACTCATTGATGCCTTCAAAACTGTCCATACTTACCTTTGCTATATAGCAATAATGTTTTGCCAATTAATCGTATTATCACTTATTTGTTTAGCAATTAGTATGAAGGTGTTCAACAAATACACGTAAGCCAAAAAGGAAACCATCATGAAGAAAGTACTCATCATTGTGACGAACCATGCGACCCTTGGTGAAACTGACCAAGCAAACGGAACTTACGCGCCAGAGCTCACTCATGCCCTTAGCGAGCTACTAGGTGCAGGCTTCGATTACGACATTGCCTCTATCAAAGGTGGACAAGCACCACTGTACGGAACCGACATCGAAGGCGACGCAGTGAACGAGAAAATTTTGGCGGATGATGATTTCCAGAACCGCATCAACAACACGATTCCAGTGTCACAAATCAACGGTGACAACTACGATGCGATCTTCTATCCGGGTGGTTTTGGTCTTCTTTCAGACCTAGCGAGCAACGAAGATTTTGCCAAGATTTCTGCAAAACACTATGAAGATGGCGGTATTGTGGCTGCAGTTTGTCATGGTCCGGGCGCTCTTCTACCTATCACGCTTAGCAATGGCGAAAAGCTACTTTCGTCTAAATCAGTAACAGGCTTCACTCGTGAAGAAGAGATCGACTTCGGCACCATCAACGATATCCCATTCCTATTGGAAGAATCTCTTGCACGCAACGCAGCGCGCTACTCTAAAGTGCAACCATGGCAAGAGTTTGTAATTGTGGATGATCGTGTCATCACAGGTCAAAACCCAACGAGCGCACACGGCGTAGGCAGAGCGATTGTTGAACACCTAGCTTAAACGCGCCGGAAACTACAACCATCCTAGAAGAGGAAAGCGTGCTTTGTCATGCTTTCCCTTGCTACAGGCGATCGCAAGATGCGCTTATACTTCTACCCCTGCTTCATCTTCTTCTACGATATCCGTTTCTTGGTTCGCCTCTTCCAACCATTGCTGTAAAGATTCACTTGCTAGCACCTTTTGTTGGTAAGCTTTGGCACCTTCCGATAACTCGATGCCGTAAGTTTGGAAACGCAATGCCACAGGTGCATACATAGCATCCGCTATCGACCATTCTCCAAATAGCCAACCGTTTGGATGCAGTTCTGCTTGCTCTGCCCAAATAGCGTCAATGCGAGCAATATCTTTACGTGCCCCCTCCGTTAGATCGACTTTTCTGCGTGCGCGGATGTTCATTGGGAGTTCGCTTCTTAAGTTAAAGAAACCCGAATGCATTTCTGATGCGATGGCGCGTGCTTTAGCCCGTTCCGCAGACTTACTTGGCCATGCTTTGCCTTGTAAGTATTGCTCGTTAACGTATTCCAAAATCGCTAATGAATCCCACACGGTTGCGTCATCATCCACTAAGGTAGGGACTTTCGCGGTTGGTGTAATACCTTCCAAGGTCTTATAAAAATCTTCCGTGAATAATTTGAGCTTGGTGACTTCGACATCTAGTTTGAATTGAGAAAAGATCAGCCATGCGCGCAGTGACCAGCTTGAGTAGTTTTGGTTAGCAATAAACAGTTTCATGACGCCTCCATGCGGTTTGTGTTTTGAGTACCCATTCACAATATCTGATTGTATTTAATGGGACTAACGGATAGTTTTGATGGAACACTTCAACAAAAACGATGGATGAGTTTTAGATATGGATATCGATGCGTTACGCAGCTTTCTGGCTTTTGTCGAAACGGGAAGTTTCACTCGTGCAGCCAAGCAGATCAATCGCACCCAATCCGCATTCAGTGCGCAAATGCGTAAGCTAGAAGACGAACTCAGCGTCAGTTTGTTTGAAAAAGAAGGTCGCAATCTTGTCTTAAGTGAAGCGGGATTAGCACTACGCTCTCACGCAGAGCAATTGGTTAGCTTGCACAATCAAGCACTGAAACAAGTGAGGCGCTATGAAAACAAGCGCCCTCTTCGCTTAGGTTGCCCAGAGGATTACAACGACAATATCTTGCCTAAAGTCATCCGCGTATTACAGCAATCTGAGCCCACATGTTCAATTCAAGTCTTCAGTGAGCCAAGCATCACCTTGAGAGAGAAACTCGATGAAGGAAAGCTAGACGCCGCTATTGTGACAAGAGCACCGGACAGTGAAGAAGGTTATTGGCTAGCGAGCGACAAAGGCGTGTGGATTGCTCATCCTGATTTTGACATTGAGAACGCCCAACCTCTCCCTCTCGCCCTATTCCAAACCGACTGTAAATACCATGCGGCAGCAGTAGACGGATTAACCAAACGTGGCACTCCTTATCAACTACTGGCATGTTGCAATACGGCTTCTGCACAACGAGCAATTGTACGTTCAGGCATGGCTATCGGTGCGATGGGCAGTATTAGCGTTAGCGAGGATCTTAAGATCTTAGACGATATGCCATCGCTACCTTCCGTGGATATCGTTTTGGTCACGGGCGTCGAGCCTCATCCGATACTGGATAAAGAATGCTTGGCGCAATTGGTTGAGTTAATGGCTTAACCGGATTAGCTAGCCAATCACAAAGTTAAATTGGCCAGTTAATCGCCCGTCGGTTCGTATGGTTTCAAACTGTAGATAATCTCGGGCTTTGCCACCCCACCATTCATCACCAGTATTGCCTTTTAAGTACAACTGAGTGGTCAGAAGCTCTTGGTTATCCCGCCACAACTTAACGTGAATGTGCGGTGGACGAGAGGCATAAGGCACGGGGTACAAAGTCTGGAATAAGTAGCGACCATCCGATTGAGTTTCTACCGCGCCAAAACCTGCAAAGTGAGCATCAAACTTATCATTATTTGGCTGCTTAGGATGATCGTAAATCCCCTGCCCATCGCATTGCCAGATTTCTACTTTGATACCCGAGACAGGGTTTCCCGATGTATCTACGACTTTACCTTGCAACACGATAGGTTCACCGACCAAGCCTTCTGATTGCAGAATCAAGTTTTGACGAAGAGGAATATCCACTACTGGATAAAATGGCCCTTCAGTTTGTGCTGGCGTTGGCCGCATTGGTGTTTTCGCTTTTAAAGAGGGGGCGAACAACAATGTCCACAGCGCTAAAAAGTGTCTTCTTTCCATGGTGCCACCAATACAATTGCGTTGAATTAAGTTTGGGGGAACTTAAGGAATTTGCCATGACGAATATAAAAAATGCCCCTGCAAGAGAGCCATTCGCAGAGGCACTGTGGAACTAAATGATGAGTGTTGATTGAAGGATTATGCGGCTTCGAACGCCAATGCTTTCTTCTCTACCTGACGGAAAATGAGAGTTAGCACACCATTTACCGTTAAATAAAATGCGCCTGCAATACCAAATACAGTCAACGTATCGTAAGTTTGTGCGTTAATGCGCTGCGCATAACCCATCAGATCCATGATCGTAATCGTGCTTGCTAGTGACGTGCCTTTGAAGACCAAAATCACTTCGTTCGAGTAAGCAGGAACAGCACGACGAATAGCGTATGGTAGCAGCACTTTTAGCGTTGCGGTTTTGTTCATACCCAGAGCACGACACGCTTGCCATTGACCGGAAGGAATCGCGTTAAACGCTCCTTTGAACAGCTGAGTACTGTACGCCGCGGTATTCAACGCTAACGCCAACATCGCACAGAACCAAGGTTGGCTTAACCATGTCCAGAATACACTTTCTCTTACGGCATCAAACTGACCCGGACCGTAGTACACCAAGAAGATCTGCACCAACAAAGGTGTACCAGTAAACAAGGTGATGATGCCACGACTTACCCAATGCAAACCCGGAGTACGTAGGATCAGAGTCAGCGTCATCATCAAAGCTAAGAGACAGCCCACTACCAAAGAAGCGGCGGTCAATTGAAGGCTAGTGCCTAAGCCATCCAGCATTTGCCAAACGTGTTGTTCGTTCATGCGGTTGCCTCCTGTCCCATGCTCATGCCTTGAATTGAGAACTTCTTATCAATCAGTTTTACGGCACGTTGTGTAATCAAAGTAATGCCTAAGTAAATCGCCGCAGCAGTTGCGTACCATGTAAACGCTTCATGTGTCGCTGCAGATGTTAGCTGTGCTTGTTTCAACAAATCCGTTACTCCGATCAGTGATACAAGCGCGGTATCTTTCAGCAAAACCAACCATTGGTTAGTTAAACCTGGTAGTGCGTGTCTTACTGCTTGTGGCAAAACAATGCGAACAAAAGCATGTGCCTGACTGATGCCGAGTGCACTTGCTGCTTCTCTCTGCCCTCTTCCAACGGCTTTTAACGCGCCACGTAGAGTTTGAGAAGCATAAGAAGCGAAGATCAATGACAACGCCACCACGCCAGACAAGAACGGGCTAACTTCAATAAAGTCGCCGGTGATTAAAAACAGAACCTGCGTCGAACCAAAATAGATGAACAACACGACAAGGATTTCTGGCAAGCCACGTACAATCGTCACAAACGCCGTCATTGGCCATTTAACGAAAACGCGGCGAGACATTTCACCACTGGCGAATACCACTGCCAGAATCAAACCGACTAAAAGGCTTGTGAAGGCTAGCTGGACAGTCATCCAACTAGCTTGAACAAGCGATAAAGAGTAACCCGTTAGTGCCATATTACTTACCGAAGTACTTGTTGTAGATTACGTCGTATTCGCCGTTCGCTTTCACTGTTTTCAGTGCCGTGTTCAGCTTGTTCACTAACTCGTCGTTACCTTTGTTTACTGCGATACCGAAACCGTTACCGAAGTATTTAGGGTTAGTGACGTGCTCGCCCACGTACGCTAGGTTATCTTCTTTCTTGAACCATTCTGCTACGACTGCTGTGTCACCGAATACAGAATCAATACGGCCATTCTTCATATCGATGAATGCGTCTTGGTAGCTTGAGTAAGGAACCGCTGTTACGCCTGGCATTTGCTCAATCAGGTAGCTTTGGTGCGTTGAACCGTTTTGAACACCAACACGCTTACCTTCTAGTGCTTTTTGATCAACCACTTTTTCTTTGATAGAAACAAACGCTGCTGAGTTGTCGTAGTAAGGGTCAGAAAAGTTCACTTGCTCCAAACGCGCGTCAGTAATATCCATTGCAGAGATAGCCGCATCGTAACGCTTGAATTTTAATGCAGGGATCAGGCTGTCAAAAGATTGGTTGTGGAAAGTACATTTTGCTTCCATTTCTTTACATAGTGCGTTCGCCAGATCCACATCAAAACCTTGGATTTGGTTGTTTTCATCCATGTATTCGAATGGGGCGTACGTCGCTTCCATCTCAAATTTGATCTCTTCTTGTGCTGCTGCGTTCGCTGAGACAAGTCCGATTAGTGAAGCTAGTAGAATCTTTTTCATTGCAATACTCCGTGTGTACTTAGTGGGCTGACACTCGCAATGACAGCCGAGCTTATCTGTTAAATAGACTGAACTTTAAAAACGTGATTTAGTGATTTAAGTAGTCAGCAAACTGGGCGGTTTGCGGGTTAGAAAACGAATCATTTGTGCCGTGCTCAACGATGTGTCCTTTTTCTAAATACAGTACGTGACTAGCGATTTTCTTGGCGAAATCCACTTCGTGCGTCACAACTACTTGCGTAATTCCGGTTTCGCTTAAATTTTTAATAATCTTAACGACTTGGTTAGTAATTTCCGGATCAAGCGCAGCGGTCGGTTCATCAAAAAGCAAGACTTCCGGTTTCATCATCAATGCACGAGCAATCGCCACACGTTGTTGCTGACCACCAGAAAGTTGCATCGGCCATGCATCCGCTTTGTCTGCCAAATGCAGCGTCGCGAGAATTTGCATTGCCTGCTTCTTCGCTTCTTCTTTATCCATGCCAGCGACTTTTACCGGAGCCTCAATCAGGTTCTCCATCACTGTCATATGCGGCCATAGGTTGTACTGTTGGAACACCATGCCCACTTTACGACGAAGCGCTAAACCTTGCTTCTCTTTGATTTCAGTTGAAAAGTCGAATGCGTCATTAGCGATGTTTAACTGGCCGTTATCCGCTCCTTCAAGAAGGTTAAGAACACGTAGTAGAGAGCTCTTCCCTGCACCACTTGGACCAAGTAACACCAGTGTTTCGCCGCTTTCACACTTAAAGCTGACATCGTGAAGCACTTGTGTCTCACCGTAGGATTTATTGATTCCGCTTACCTGAATAGTCATGCTGACATACCGCATTAATTGTCACTTGGCATTTATATTACTCAAAAGGATTTTTTATGCAATAAAAATGTATAAAAATTAATTTTGTTAAATTTTTGTATGATAAGCAATCAATACAACAGAGAATATGACTGGTTTAATCAGTTGGTTTTAACTGAAATTGTTGATGAAAATCCCACAATATGATGGCAATCGAAACAAGGTTAAAATTCTGGTTACTTTTGTGCTTGTGTAGACGGAATTTTGAGTCTTTGAACGTACTACACCCGACGCAGACCTTCTCATTTTTGCCGGGCTTCCCCCCTCGATTTCCGGTAAAGCCTTCTATCGGCGAGTTCCTGATTAGGACTTTGTGAATGGACTATAATTTCTCTTTGTATTCTGGCCCTTAATTCGAGTCATCTAAGTATGAGTGAGATAACCCCATGTTGAAGTCGCATTGTTTTTCTCTCATTGCACTTGCTTCTCTGAGCTTACTTTCTATACCCAGCGTTTGGAGTAGAACATCAATCGTGTTACCTGGATTGCATGAACAGGGTATTGATCTTCAAGATAAGCCTATCTCTGCTGTGGCTACACGTGAATGGGAACTGGATCATGCTGATATCTTATTCGGCGCTTACGAAAGTAAAAGTCATAATGAGCGTGTACAAGCACTTGGTTACATGTACAACCAAAAGCTGGAACTTAACTCAGGTTGGCTGGAAAACGATATACGTAACCAAGCAGAACTGAATGGAATTGACTACGAAGATTTCTTTCTCCACTTTTCTGAAGACACTATCCTAGCTGAAGTCGACTCAAGCCATGGCGAGAATACTCTACTCAATCGAAAACCGATGATCGTTGGCTATACCGCCAGCGCTGACCACGCCGGCTTTTGGCTATATCAACCACCGCCATGGGATGCTGACGTATTTGGTCAGGCGAATAATGGTGGTGCGCTCTATGTTTATCACTCAGAGAAGTTCGACCGCTTAGCCTTTACGTTCTCTCAGTTTGCTCAAGGCGGCAGCTTCACGATTGAATACCCTTCTGCTATCGACTCGTTTGGTCGGGTAACTGAATGGAAAAGCTTCGCGATTAAAAAAGACAAAACTGAGAACATGACTAAAAACCAAACAGTAAGCTGGTCTGTTCCTTTGGATTGGGTTCGCGCCACAACGCATGATGGTAGCGGAAAAACTTATGGTGGCGGTCAGTACTTTGGCTCCACCTTTTTACGCGACGTCGGCCGCCTTTACGTTGCGAAAATTACTTGGCATGACGACAACATAGAAAACCGCCCACGTCTCGAAAACATTCAACTCAAAGATAGCTTCCCTGCCGTCAATGTCTCAGGAGCACCAACGGAGACACCTGAAGGTCAAACCATTCAACGCTGGCGTAAAATTCGTGGCTTCGACAAATCTGCAGATCGAAACCAAGACAATTATCTTACTTGGAATGAATACAAAAACCGTTCGAATAAGAATGCAACAGCACGATTTCGTTGGGAGTCACGGGTTATTCCATTTGGTCGTATGTGGAATCAAACCTCTTCTTGGGCATTGACCAATCTCGGTAATCCCGTTTTTACCAATACAATGCGCCACTATTACCAAGCTGAATGGGCGAAACAAGGTTTAAATGGTGCGTACAACGACGATACGAATAAGTTACTCGGTGCAAATCAGTTCTACATATATTCCGGAGGCACAGTGGATGAGCTTGGTTTGGTGGCGGGTAGCCAAGCTGCTGACGATGCGTACAAGGCGCAATTCTCGGCGTTCTTGAATAAACTGGCAACGCTGGATGAAGATGCGTTAATTGGCCTCAACATAGGTACGGCAAACTTATTCGGTCGTAATGGACAAAACCACTTGGTTAACGCTGGCTCCTTGTACTTGCGCGAGCACTACCTTTTCCCTTCTACCGGCTTTAGTGGCTATGCTGGGTTAGCTAAGTTTTGGGATAACGCTGCACTCGCCAAAGCTGGCCAGAAAGTGATTTATCAAGCGACAACGCGTTATGGTCGCGTTCAATACTTTGGGAACACAGAAGACAATTGGAAACAGGACCAATACTCTGCACTAGCAGTGTTCTACTTAAACTATCACCCTGAGGGCAGTTACTTTAATCAGTGGAACAATGGCTACTTATATGGAAGCAATAACACAACAAGTGACAACTTCTGGAAGGCAGGCGTACCAATGAATATTGCTTATCAACCTAGCACCTTGCTTGCCGTTGATTTGGGAGAGCCTGCCAATCAAACACCAGAGGGGTATCAGGCGACTCCGGTAATGATGTCCACCAGCACGCCCTATCCTGCCGATTACACAGTCATTGGAGATGCTTCTATGAACAAAGTGGCTCATCCTGACTTGCCCAATGGCTCTATCGATTTGTTACCAACCCATACGTACTTTGCGTATCGCTCAGACGATACGGTGGTGATGCATGGTCCTACGGAGATGGTGTTAGCCCGCGAATTCACTAAAGGCCGAGTGCTGTATCGAACTGATTTCTTTGGCAAGAATATCGATTATTTCACCTCACCGAAGATAACTATCGCACTTCCAGAGCCTATGCGACCTGTAGATCAAGACGGTAACATCGGCGACTATGTTTCTCATATTGAGATTGGCGGCTACGAAGGAGTGTTCTTGCTGTATTAACTCCCTTTCAACCCGTCTCACCAAACGCTTCATAAATCGCCGTTTTTATGCTTAACGTCACTGAAAAAAACTTGTTCACTGAATCTTTATAAACCGATGTATATACTGAAGTAAATGACAACGACAAGGAAATTCAGTCACATGAAGACGACACCTTCAATGCTCTCTGTTCTGCTGCTATCAGCATTATCTACTCATGCAAATGCGGACGAATGCGGAAAAATAACCATCGCAGACATGAATTGGAATTCGGCCAGCTTAATGGCGCACATCGACCAATTTGTCTTAAATGAAGGCTACCAGTGCGATGCGGAATTGATCCCTGGTGATAGCGTTCCTACAGGCACCTCTATGATTGAAAAGGGACAGCCTGACGTTGCGCCAGAGTTATGGACAAACGGTATTAAAGAAGCACTTGATAAAGGGATTGCGGATAAACGCTTGCGCATCGCTAGTGAATCGCTTGTCAATGGTGGTGAAGAAGGGTTTTGGGTTCCCGCCTATCTGGTAAAACAGTATCCAGAACTCGCGACGATAGAAGGCGTCATCAAGCACGCCAAACTATTTGAACACCCAGAGGATGATGACAAGTTCGCGTTTTATAGCTGCCCTGCTGGTTGGACATGCCAAATCACCTCCGGTCACTTGTTTAATGCATTAGGGTTAAGTGAGCACGGCTTTGAGATGGTTGACCCAGGATCTGGCGCAGCATTAGCTGGCACCATCGCCAAAGCCTATGATCGCAAAATGCCTTGGTTTGGTTACTACTGGTCACCGACCCCCGTATTGGGCAAGTATGATATGGTCAAAGTGGATTTTGGTAGCGGAACAGATTTAGAAGAGTATCGCAACTGTACCACTCAGCCTGATTGCGCTTCACCAAAAGTAACAATGTACCCACCTTCTCCAGTTCGCACAGTAACAACTGAGGCGTTTGCGAGCAAAGAACCCCAAGCATTCGCGTACTTGCAGAAACGCGGATTTACCAACGAGCAAATGAGTGAAATGCTGGCCTGGATGGAAGATAACTACGCGGACGGTGAAGAAGCGATGTTTTACTTCTTTAATACCTACCCTGACTTGTGGAAAGGCTGGGTATCTGAAGACGTCGCGGTGAGAATCGAAAAAGCGCTTTGATGATTAATACTTCGAGTGCCACAAATCATTTAACCTCCCATACCGTTTGAATAAACGGCATGGGAGGCTAATCAACGACTCGTTAATACATGGTGTGACCATTCAATGTTTCTTTGGGTATCTCTTGCAGAGCGTCCCAATGTTCAACGATCTTCCCATTGTGATCAAAACGAAAGAAATCCATCGTCACGTATTCAATATCATTAGGCCATGTTTGGTGAGTGTGTAGTGCCACCAAATTCCCTTCAGCAATGGCTCGCACAAACGTAATATCTTTATCGGGATACTCATTTTGCATCCGCTCAAAATACTCGATAAAAGCCTCGGGGCCATTTCCAACTAATGGATTGTGCTGGATGTACTCATCACCTACGTAGTCTTCAACTGCCTTTCTTGGGTTACCTCTATAGGCGGTTTCGTAAAACGCAATGGCATTTCTTTTATTCTCTTGCAGATCCATTTTTCTTACCTGTGTTGCTCCATCTTGCGGATAACGGTAATCATAGTCTTTGAACTTCAGAAGTGAGTGAACATCGCGCACAAAAAAGGCCGCTAAACCGCAGCCTTCATCACTTCTACTTGGAATCATCGCCTTTCATCGCTTAAACCACACCGCCAGCACCGAGCATAGAACGCTCACTGTTCTCCACCAGCAACGCGGTTGCGGTTTGTTTCAGTGTTTCCCATTCTTGGTCTTCGACAAAGATACCATTTTGCCAAGAAGCTTGTTGCGTGCGGCTTAACTCATCACCTTCAATGTGAATGGTATACCCTTGTGCACTTTTCTCGATATCGAAATCGTTCACGGAGAGCTCGATAACCATACTATGCAAATCCGTATCATGCCCATCAAACTGATCCGAGAAAAAGACTTCTGGCGCGATTCGTCCACGATTTAACACATAAAGCGTTCGCTTGGGACTAGAGCCATTGACCCATTGTGCACGGCACGCAATGCCTTTTGCAGAGAGCTTCAACAACTCACTGAAACCCAGCCAACGGTTATGACACTGTTTCAACGTAATGGTAATCGACTTACGGTTGATCATTTTCTCGAGCGCGAAATCCAACACAGCGGGTAAATGACACGCTACACTCCCGTTGTGCAGTTCTACCTCTATGCTTGACGGCGTACTGTTGGTCACCGATACGGCGCAGTCTGAATCTAACCCAAGAAACAGACTGGCGTTATTAAAATGACGAACTCCATGTAAGCCAACCATTTGCAAGTCCGCCACCATGTTCGCAATGACATCCGCCTCACCACAGTGACGGCGCATGCCAAGAAATGCCTTATTAACCGCGGCCACCAATTCGTTGTGAGAGACGATCATAATGCAAATCCTCCGTTGATTTTTTGATTGTCACTTTGCGCAATTTCGTCACGCGGCGGCATGCTAGGGAAAATCCATGTGTCTGCCAGTTTAGGGTCGTGAATTTCATCTAACAACGGCGCACCTTGGAAGAAAGTTACTCGAACCCAACGATCCGAGCGCGGATCAAACTTAGTCGCGCCAAAGATCGCCAATTTACAGCGCAGTAAGTGCATTGGTAACGCATCTTTACGCAGCACATTCATTTGAATATCCCCCATCGCACGGTTGCCTAGCGTCCATACGCGACGTGTGATCGAACGATAAGCCGGTTTTTGCAATAGAAACTCTGCTACGGACATTTCTACATCACAGTCAAGCAAGGCCTGGTACAAGCGATTCACTTGTCTGCCGATATCAAGCGGCAGTTCTTTTTCTTCTCCTGCTTCCTCGCCACGAACACCAAGCCTTGGCTCTTCTTTGTCTTGTGAACGATACCAGAACCAATAATTGTTCTCGGCCAGTGAGTAATCCGCATCAATCGCCCAGCGGTATTTGTTTTGCAACACTTCCAGTAAGTCTTGGATCTTTTTCCCGCCCGGGATCGATAACGTTTCATCCGTATTCATTTGGCTAGCAAATTCGTCCACCAAAGATGGGTAGAGTTCGATCAAGCAAGAGGTGAGGATTTCTTGGGCTTCCACACTCATTGTTTTCTTTTGCTCGACCAAACTCGCCCAGTTCGGATGTGATGCCATTAACGTTGTCAGCTCTGATAGCAGTTGTTTGATGTCTGCTATCGCTTGGTGATTGAGCCTATCTTGATGTTCATTGATGGTGATGACTTGCTCTAAATGACGCTGTGCTTTTTGCAGCAATCCTTGCAAAGGAGCATGGAACGACGCTTCACATGGCATCGCAAAGACTCGCGCTACCGCACGTTCGCGAGAGGTCATCCATTGGTCAACGATGCACGGGTGATTAATCAAGTATGGAGCCATGCCTAAGCCAGTAGCATTGCCGACACCAAGGTAGCGCTGCAAGCCACGATGCAAAGCCACCGCCTTGTCGCCACCTTGTTGAAGTGCCAGATAGTGCACCCAATCTAGGCTGAATTCACGCAACATATATACGGCACACATTTGCGCACTAAAAGACTGGCTGAAATCTGAGTTGTTCTCTAACAGTTTGAAGTCGGCGATACCAAACTTTCCGTTACCATAAACAGCTGTGGTACGCAGGATATAACCCACTTCCGCTAACTCTTTCGGCTCAGGCTGCTCGCCTTGAGAAAGCGCGCTAACAATGTGCTCAAACACGCGCACACTTTTGTTTGCGCGAGCAAGAACAAGTACGTTGTTTGGATTACGTCCCGCTTCTTGCAGCGGTACATTTTCTCGCAATCTTTCCAACAAAGTAACATCAACATCGCCTTGAACCAGTGCAAATGTGACGTCCCACTTTTCAGCAATGACGCGATCATTACGCTCGTCGTCGGCAATTTCATCACAGAATACCACCAAATGATAAACGTGCTCTGGCGTGGTCAATTTGTAAATCACATGACCATAACCACGAGGACAAAGCTGCCACTCATGCTTGGTTACTTGCCAGTTTTGGCTTGCCATATTACGAATCAGACTGCGAACAAAGCTGATTCGGTTTTGGTGCATTGCGCCAAGCCTTTCGGCTGCCATGACAATCGCTGCATCGCGCATAGTTGCTTCCGTATAAGTAGAACGATGTGCATCCATTTTGCTCACCACCTATTTGTTATTGTAAGAATACTAGGGTTTGTGCGGATGCAGGAGGAAAACACCCGCACAAGCTCCACGTTGTTTGAATTAGATAATTGTTATAGCCCTTGCTCTTTCGCCATTTTGATTGCGATTTGCGGTGCATTCCAAAGTGACGGCAACAGAATCAGCGAAACCGGAACCGCGGTAATCACAATGAAAGATTGCAGTGCAGAAATGCCGCCAGAGCCAAGGGAAATTAGGATCAATGCCGTCACACCCATCATTACTCCCCAGAAGGTACGGATGATCGCATTCGGCTCCGTTTCACCACTGATCACGACACTGATTGTGTAAGTCATTGAGTCGCCCGTCGTGACGATGAAGATCGTGGTTAAAATCAGAAATAGAATTGAAGTCAGCATTGGCATTGGTAGTTGCTGAGTCACTGCAAGCAAAGCACCTGGCAAGTTAAAGCCCTCAAACGCCGCACTCACGCTACCCGGTTCAGCAATTTCAAACGCAAGGCCTGAGCCGCCCACAATCGTGAACCAAAAACAGGTGGTTAACGGAGCCACAATACTGATGGTGGAAATGACTTGGCGAATAGTGCGACCACGGGAAATACGCGCAATAAAAATTGCCATCATCGGACCATAACCAAGGAACCAGCCCCAGAAAAATACTGTCCACCAGCTTAGCCAACCTTCATCACCACGGTAGGTCGCCATTGGGATAAAGTTATCCAGCATGCTCCCTACACCTTGAATGTATCCGTTAAAGATAAAATTCGTAGGGCCAAAAAACAGGATGTAAACCATCAATGCCATTGCCAGAATCACGTTGTAACGACTAAGCAGTTGCATGCCTCGGCTTAATCCACTGAGTGCTGACAAGGTGTAAAGAGCAATCGCAAACAAGATGATGATAAGCTGAGTGGTAAAGCCATCAGGGATATCAAACAGCGCATTTAACGCGTAGCTAACCTGCAAGCCTAGAAACCCAATTGGCCCGATGGTGCCTGCGGCTACAGCGATAATGCAGCACGCGTCAATCAATGCACCGAGTTGGCCTTTAAGTGCTCGTTCGCCCAAGACTGGGTAAAGCAAAATACGGGGTTTTAGCGGTAAACCTTTGTCGTAATGTAGGTGCATCACCACGATGGAAGTTAAGCTACCTACAATCGCCCAAGCTAGAAAGCCCCAGTGCATAAAGGATTGCGACAACGCATTCACCGCACCTTGCTGCGGGTTATCTTGCGCGCCGTACAAAGGAGGTGGGCTAACATAATGCGCGATAGGCTCAGCCGCGGCCCAGAAAACGCCACCACCAGCCAATAAGGTACAGAAAATAATCGCCATCCAGCGGAAAGAATCCATTTCTGGTTTTGCAATCCCGCCCAACATCACCTTGCCTGTTCGCCCTGCAGCCAAGCCAAGACCAATAAGAAAAGTGAGAAGCAGCAGTAACTGCCAGTATGGACCAAACACCTGAACTGCCCAGCCAAAGCCAGCGTTAACGATCGTAGATAACAGCTCGCCGTCATAAAGTGCAATAGCAACGAACAACGCGATGAAACCACCGCTATACCAAAAGGCCGGGTTATTCAGTCCTAATTTGTCCGTCGTGTTTTCTGTTGTTGATGTGTTGTGTTTTGCTTTTGACTTGCCCGATGACACGCTCATCGTGGAAGCTTTCATGCTATTGGTTAAATCAGACATACTCTGGCTCCAGAGGTTCTTTGCAGCAGCCAAAGACTGGCTACAAATGTGAGTTTTACGCCTGCCGTATTGTTATTATGTGGACAGGCGGTTCCTACTTTGGGGAATGCTATGAAATAGGCTCTAATCCTTCTTTAAGGAAGTTGAACCAGTTTTCACCCAATATTTTTCCAGCCTCAGATTCACTGAATCCGTGACCCATTAATCCGTTGTAGATGTTCTCCATCCCTGCGCTGCCGCAGAACCATGGCAGCGCATCTGGCCATCCCGAGTTACTTGCTGAACCTTCGCCGTAATCCATCGCTTTTGACCAACGCCCGTTGCGCATCCACTCCAACACTTGTTGCGGCTGATTTAGGCACAAATCGCTACCGATACCTAAATGGTCAACGCCAAACATGTCTGCGGTTTTCGCAACCATCTGGCAGAAATCATCCAGCGTGCACTGGCTGCCATTTGGCAAATGGAACGGATATAAACTGAATCCAATCAAACCACCGCGCTCCGTTAGTGCTTTGATCACGGTGTTAGACTTGTTGCGCAGTGCGTCATGCGCAAATGTCGGGTTAGCATGGCTGATACAAATTGGACGCGAAGAGAGCTCGATAGCTTCCAACGTCGAACGCTCCGCGCTGTGGGACATATCAATGATCATCCCGACTCGGTTCATCTCTTCAATCGCTTGCTTACCAAAGCGAGTTACGCCGGAATCGTTTTGTTCGTAACAACCTGTCGCCAGTAAGCTTTGGTTGTTGTAGGTCAGTTGCATGATCAGCAGACCTTGGCGGCGCATCACTTCAATCAGACCAATTTCATCATCGATAGGTGAGCAATTTTGCGCGCCGAAGAAGATGCCGACTTTGCCTTCTGCTTTGGCTTTTTCTACATCTGCCATTGAATAAATAGGCATGATGAGGTCCGCATTTTGCTCGAAGCGCAAGTTCCACTCAGCAAAACGCGTTAAGGTTTCGCGCGCAGTTTCGTGGTAGACGATGGTGGCATGAACGGCGGTAATGCCACTCGCCTTAAGCGTTTGGAAATACTCTCGATCCCAATTGCAGTACTGCAATCCGTCAATCACAATCCGTTGTTGGTACATAACCACTCCTTAAACAATTTCTTAGCCTTTTCGTGCGGGCAGCTGACACCATCAGCTACCCTGCTGTTCTTAGTAAGGGCGCTGATAAGCGGTTTTCACCACGGTGTAGAACTCTTTGGCGTACTGACCTTGCTCACGAGGGCCAAAGCTAGATTCTTTACGGCCACCAAATGGCACGTGATAATCTGTACCCGCAGTTGGCAAGTTAACCATGACGCAGCCCGTTTGGACTTGCTGTTTGAAGATCGCGCTATTGCGCAGGCTTTGCGTGATAATGCCGCCTGTCAGGCCAAAGCGCGTATCGTTCGCGACTGCAATTGCCTCATCCAGATCAGAAACGCGAATCACGCTCGCCATTGGCGCAAAGACTTCTTCTTGGTTCACTTCCCAGCCATTCTGTGTATTTAAAAACAGAGTTGGTGACATGTAGTAACCGTCATGCTCTAGGCTCAGACGCTCACCACCGAAAGCCAGCTCCGCGCCTGCTTGGCGTGCGTTTTCGATCCACTCAAAGTTCGCATTCAGCTGGTTACCATCAACAACAGGGCCCATGAATACGCCCTCTTCTAGAGCGTGACCCACTTTAAGTTCGCTCATGCGTTTGATTAGCGCCTCAACATACGCGTCGTGAATTCCGTCCATAACCACAAGACGAGAAGACGCGGTGCACTTTTGACCTGCACCCGAGAATGAGCCTGCGATTGTCGCTTCGACAGCAATCTGAATGTCTGCATCATCTGCCACTACGAGCGCATTTTTGCTACCCATCTCTAGCTGACAACGCACAAAATTTGGTGCCGTTGCCGCTGCAACTTTACGGCCAGTGCCCACAGAACCAGTGAAGCTCACGCCGTTCACTTCCTTCGAATTAATAAGGGTATTACCGACTTGCGAACCGCTACCCAAAACGAGGTTAAACGTGCCGGCAGGTAAACCTTGGCGATGGATAATCTCTGTCAGCGCAACGGCACTTGCTGGGGTTAGGTTGGCAGGCTTCCAGACGACGCTGTTGCCAAACGCAAGTGCTGGCGCGATTTTCCAAGCCGCTGTTGCTGTTGGAAAGTTCCAAGGAGAGATAATGGCGATAACGCCGACGGCTTCACGAGTAACTTCAACGGAGACACCTGGACGGACGGAAGCAGCGTTATCGCCAATTTGACGCAGAACCTCAGCAGCAAAGTATTGGAAGAATTGGCCAGCACGGTATATCTCACCTCGACCTTCAGCAAATGGCTTACCTTCTTCACGCGAAAGTAAGGTGCCCAATTCGTCACATCGTGCAATGAGCTCATCACCAATCGCTTGTAGCACTGCTTGCTTGCGCTCGATTGGTGTTTTTTCCCACTCTGGCTGCGCTGATTTAGCCGCTTGAATCGCTTGCTCTACTTGCGACACACTCGCTTGTGCGAAATCGCCAATGTTTTCGCTGATATCAGAAGGGTTAATATTGGCGATGGTGTCCATGCCCGATTGCCACTCACCCGCTATATAGAGGGATTTTTCTGCTTGAACATTGTTAATAAAAGTCATGGTTCTTTCCTTGTTCTTCCGATTTGTGATGGCAAGCCACCCACTCACTGATCTCTAATTGTTCTTATTGGATTTATTCTGGTTGGCTTGCCGACGCGTAGACGACAAACTCCACCAACATCTCTTCTCGCGCTAACCCTGCAACCACCATGGCGGCGCGATTTGGGTACGGTGCTTCAAAATATTCCGCGTACACTTGGTTAACGGTCTTTAAGTATTCTCTATCAGTCACATAAATCAGGACCTGCAACACCGAGTCCAAAGACTCCCCTGCACACTCCAGGGTGTGTATGAGATTGTTAAAGGTTTGACGTGTTTGTGCTTCGATACCGCCTTCCACAACCGCGCCTGTGTCATCAATAGGAATTTGAGCCGTATACAGGGTTCCGTTGTTGACTATCGCCCATTCAAGCGGCGCTTTAGAAGCAAATAGACTGGTTTTAACTGGGTGTTTTTTAGTAGGAGTATTCACGTGCCTTTCAACCTTTGTAACAGCTTTGTTTCAATATGGTTAAATGATGCACATTGACAGGCGATAAATCTAACGGTAAATTTTTGACATTTGATAAATTAAACTTATCACTCTGTTTAAAATAACGTAAATAAAGGGATTAAGAGGCATTAGGGATGAGTATTAAGCTTCAACAATTAATGCATTTTGTGATGGTAGTCGAGGAAGGAGGCTTTCGAGCCGCTTCACATCGTGCAAATCGTTCTCAGGCGGCACTGTCAACATCGATAAAAGAGCTTGAAAAAATTCTAGGGCAAACGCTGTTTGAACCCGGAAACAAAACCAAATTGACCCCGTTTGGTGAAATTTGTCTTCCCAAAGTGGTTCAGTTTCTCAATATCTACAGTGCACTAGACAACGATCTCAAAGCAGCCGCTGCCGGACAGCAAGGGAGAGTGCGAATTGCGAGCGTTCCTTCTGTTGCAGCGAAGCTCATTCCTAGCGTGTTGGGCGCCTTTTGCGAACAGTATCCAAATGTAGAAGTAAGCTTGATAGACGATAATGCCGCTGGCGTCGAGGCTCGCCTACTCTCCGGTGAAGTCGACTTAGCGCTCGGTAACCCCTCTCACCTCGATGAGGGCGGCATTGACTTTACACCGCTGTTAGCCGATCCAATAGGCGTGGTGTGTTTAAAGGACAACCCTATTGCGAGTCATCCAGAAGGAATCGAGTGGCAAACTTTGTTGGAACAACCCTTTATCCGTAACGGCACTTGTACACTTCTCGATCCAACCCCAGCAAGAGCTCTGAGTCAGCAAGCGCTCTATTCGGTCGAAAATATTACTTCGCTGTTTTCTGTCTTAGAACTTGGGATTGGTGTCACGACCCTACCGAAGCTTGCTTTCCCAACCAATGAAACACGCTTGGTTTGGATTCCGCTTATCGATCCACCACTTGAAAGGCAAATTGGTATATTTACGTTAACCGATCGCACGATCTCGCCTCAAGCTAAAGCATTTCACGATCTTTGTGTGCATTATTTAAACTATCAAAAAGAAGATAAATAATGGTTCGATTAACATGCGGATAATTGAAAGCCTCCATATTCAGAGTGGAGGCTAATTTGTATTTGTGTAGTCGCTTCGTTTTATTTTTTGCGACGATTTCGGTTCTTATACACCACGCAAAAGTTACCACGCTTGGTACGACACTTTGAGCAACGTTCGCAATCTACTGGTGCGCGATTGCCTTCTTTCCAACGTTTGATCAACTGCGGCTCAGCCAATAAAGGGCGTGACACAGCAAAAAATTGGATATCTGTGTTTTCTGCAATTTTCTCAATCGCATCAATGTCGCTCAGCCCGCCGACAGTAATCACCGGTATGCTAACATCCTGACTGATCACGTGACCATATTCGTGAAAGTAACCTTCTTCTTGTAGTGTGTAACCATCGAACGTTTGACCAACAAGTTCGTTTGCTTTGCCGTGAACATTGCCAGATACGATGATCGCATCAACGCCTACTTCTTCAAGTTTCTTACAGACGACGCGAGTTTCATCGAACGTTAAACCGCCGTCAAAGAACTCAGTTGCCGTCAGTTTAACGAGGATGGGAAATTCGCTTCCAACCAGCTTTCTGGTTTCAGAATAAATTTCTAAAAGAAAGCGCATGCGATTTTCTAAGCCACCACCATATTCGTCTTCGCGACGATTATAGTACGGGCTTAAAAACTGGTTAATTAAATAAGTGTGCGCCGCATGAATCTCTACGCCGTCAAAACCAGCGTCTTGAGCACGTTTGCTCGCCAATGCGAATGCCTTTACGATGTAGTCGATTTCGTCCTTTGTCATCGCTTTGCCTTGCGTATTTGTACCACGCTCAGGCACGTCACTCGGAGCGAAGATGACACGCTCACCGACGTTATGGGTGGTTTTGGTGCCACCGTAAGCAATTTGCATCACGATTTTAGAATCTTGTTGATGTACTAGCTCTGTTAGCTTTTTGTATTCTTCAATAAAAGAGTCGTTGTAGATCCCCATCATACCTGCGTTGGGTTTCTCTTCTTCAACGATATTGGCATAACCCGTAACAATAAGCCCAACTTCCCCTTTCGCAAGCGTTTCGTAAATATCGTAAAGCTTTGCCGTCATATGACCATCTTCGGTCGCCATGTTCTCCCACGTTGCGCTTCTCACAAAACGGTTCTTTAGGGTCATGTTGCCAATGCGGGCTTCGGAAAACAAAATGCTCAAAACCAGTCCTCTTAAAGTTGTCTTTATGTTTTATCTGTTCGCAAGTAAACAAGAACGAAAAAGGAACAGCGATACACGATGTATGGCTGTTCCTTCTCTGAATCCTTGAGACCTGCAAACTACAGGCGCACCTTAATGCCTCGGAGACGACAAAACTTTAATCTGGGTTAATGTTTAGTGAGTTTTTAGACTATGTAAAAGGATGATTCTTAATCGTGTTCATTTCACTGGAGTTAAGATGCTTCCTCACCCACTTTCAGTCGTAAAACTTGTGTATTTCGCTAGCTGGTGATTCAACTTAAACATTCGCATTGTTAGTTTGTATGCTGCTATGGGAACTAGCACTACCCCAAATGTTTACATTACAAACTATCGATATTGAATTCTCATATGGTAAGTAGAGTTATTGCGCTGTTTATACTTTTAGCTTAATCGTCGCTATCTCTTGGCATTATTACGCGTCAGCGGAAACGCGCGATCTACTATGTTTTACACACTGGTTGTTTTTGCTTTTAGATATGAATACGTGATAGTGAAGCTAGAGGAGGAACAGGAAAAACAGGGAAAACAAAGGACAATAGAAAGTTAAATGACCTTACTTCTAGGTAAGGTCATTCATGCATTCAGCAGCAAAAGATATTGGCGCTTAGCAAACGCTTAGGTTTGGTTGTTACAGAGCTAGAGGAATCAACTCGACACCAAGCACACCACTAATCCCCATCACCACTAGCAGTGAGACTTTAAACACCGACTTTGACCAAGCGATGTAGTTGTTGTCATCAATGCTGCGAAAGGTCACTTTCGTCCACATAAAGCAAACAACCGCTGCAACCGCTAAGTATTCATACCCGGCTTCACCTAGTAAAAATAACCCCAATGATGCTGCTCCAAAAGCCACGACATACGCTTTCATGTGTCGATGCGCTTTATGAATGCCTTCTTTAACTGGCAATACGGGAATCCCGGCTTCTCGGTAGTCTTGCATGCGGAACATGGCAATGGCATACGAGTGCGGCATTTGCCAGAGACAGAACATGGTAAAGAGTAAAATCGCTTCCAAGCTAATGAAGTTTGTTACCGCTAAGTAACCCACCAATGGCGGAACTGCGCCTGAGATACTTCCCACTAAGGTCCCATACACCGAGTTACGTTTGTACCACATCGTGTAAAAGAACACGTAATACACGTAGCCAAGCAACACGACGACAGCGGATAGTGGGTTCACTTGGATAAATAACAGTGCGGTTCCTACCAGCAATAAAGCAAGTGCATAAACAAACGCAATATCGATATTGATGTTGCCTTTCACTGTTTCACGATTTCGTGTACGTGCCATCTTTTGGTCGATATCACGATCGAAAATATTATTCACCACACAACCTGAAGCGATGACTAACCCAACACCAACTAACGTCGTAACGAACAACATTAGACTGGCTGGTTCTGTTTTTGCGGCGAGGAAGAACCCCGCCGCAACAGAAATCAGGTTGCCGAAAATAATGCCCGGTTTAGTGATAGACAAATAACTTTTCAGCATACCTTGACCTACAACTTCATGTTGACGTTCATGTTGTAGATGATCCATACCGAGCCAGCGATAAGGATAAGTACAACAATGGCGGTAAACATCAGTGATACAAGGTTCCAACGTCCGTCGGATGTTTTTGTTTCCATGTGCAAGAAGTATTTAAAGTGAACAAATATCTGCACTAATGCACATCCAAATAGAATCGCATAGGTCGTTGTATCTGGTAATGATTTCGTCCAAACAAAGTAGAACGGAATTACCGTCAGAATCAGTGAGGCAATAAAGCCTTTCACGTAATCTGACGCACTGGTTTCTACATGTTGATCCATTACATTACCCCCAGTAAGTAAACGATGGTAAAGACACAAATCCAAACGATATCTAGAAAGTGCCAGAATAGGCTTAAGCAGTTAAAGCGCATTGCCATATTGTCGTTCAGACCTTTCGTCGACAGTTGATGATACGCTACCGCTAACCAAATCAGACCAAAGGTTACGTGCAGGCCGTGCGTACCAACCAACGTAAAGAATGCCGACAGGAATGCACTTGTTTGGGGCCCATAGCCTTCTTCAATCAGGTGATGGAACTCATAGACCTCCATACAGATAAAGCCAAGACCAAGCGCGAACGTGACTAACATCCAACGTTTGAGACCAGCAACATTGTTGCGCTTCATCGCGATAATGCCAAAACCAAATGTGATACTGCTAAACAGCAGCAGCATGGTTTCGACAAACACGAATGGCAGTTCGAAAATGTCGTTACCTGTTGGGCCCGCAATTGAATTGCTCGACAACACAGCGTATGTCGCGAACAAGGTCGCAAACAGTACGCAGTCACTCATCAGGTAAACCCAAAAGCCAAATAGCTTGTTGCCATTCGTGTCATGGTGGTGATCATGGTCGTGATGTGCTGCGATATTAGTTTGCATACGTCACCTCCAGATCATCTTTACTTTCGCTGTCTTTCACTGAGTTTTTCTTCGCTTCTTCAAGCTGAGCTCGACGCTCGGCCTCAATTGCTTTGATCTCTTCAACTTCCACGTAGTAATCCACGTCATCGTTGTAGCTGTGCTGAATACACGTCACGATAATACCGACCAAACTTGCTGCCGCTAGCCACCAGATGTACCAAATCATGCCGAAGCCAAATAGGAGCGACCAAGCCGACACGTAGATGCCTGTTGCCGTGTTTTTTGGCATATGAATACGTTCGTATTCCACTTCTTTAGTTGGATCGAACTCGCCACTTTGTTTCTGGTACCAGAAGGCATCCAGCACATCACCTTTTGGCAGGTGTGCAAAGTTGTAGAACGGCGGTGGAGACGATGTTGCCCACTCAAGAGTACGACCACCCCACGGGTCACCAGTTAGGTCACGGTTTTGCTCGCGGTCACGGATACTCACGTAAATTTGGATGAACTGAGACAATACGCCCAGCGCAATCACAACCGTACCTGCTGCGGCAATCGACAACAGTGGGAAGTATTCAGGGTTGATGTCTTGGCTTAAACGACGAGTCATCCCCATGAAGCCCAGCGCGTAAAGCGGTAAGAACGCCATTAAGAAACCAATAATCCAAAGATAGAACGCGCGTTTGCCCCAAGTTTCATTCATGGTGAAACCGGTCGCTTTCGGGAACCAGTAAGTGATCGCAGCGAAACATCCAAACACCACACCACCGATGATAACGTTGTGGAAGTGAGCAATTAGGAATACTGAGTTATGCAGAACGAAATCTGCACCCGGAACAGCCATTAGTACGCCCGTCATACCACCAACAGTAAAGGTGATCAGGAAACCCACCGTCCACATCATTGGCGTCGTAAAGCGGATGCGGCCTTTGTACATCGTGAATAGCCAGTTGAAGATCTTCACCCCTGTTGGGATAGAAATGATCATCGTGGCAATACCGAAGAAGGCATTTACGTTCGCGCCAGACCCCATCGTAAAGAAGTGGTGTAGCCAAACGACAAAGGCAAGAATCGTGATAACTACGGTAGCCCAAACTAGCGATGTGTAACCGAACAACTTTTTACGTGAGAAGGTTGCGGTGACTTCTGAGAACACACCAAAAATTGGCAAGATCAAAATGTACACTTCTGGGTGGCCCCAAGCCCAAATCAGGTTGACGTACATCATTACGTTGCCGCCAAGATCATTGGTAAAGAAGTGCATGCCTAGGTATCTATCCAGCGTAAGCAGAGCGATAGTCACCGTTAGGATTGGGAATGAAATGATGATCAAAATGTTTGCACACAGAGACGCCCAAGTGAAAACTGGCATCTTCATCATTGGCATAGACGGTGTACGCATACGCAAAATGGTCGCGAAGAAGTTCACGCCTGTTAACGTCGTACCAACACCTGATATCTGCAGCGCCCAAATCCAATAGTCGACCCCGACTCCTGGGCTAGCCTCAATACCTGAAAGCGGCGGATACGCTAGCCAACCTGTACGACCAAATTCACCTAAGCCGAGAGACATGTTTGTTAGGATGACACCAACAACAAACAGCCAGAAGCTCAAGTTATTCAGATACGGGAAAGCTACGTCACGCGCACCAATCTGCAATGGCACGATGATGTTCATCAGACCAATCACCAATGGCATCGCTACAAAGAAGATCATGATCACGCCGTGGGCAGTAAAAATTTGATCGTAGTGATGCGGTGGCAAGTAACCTGCTTCACCCGCAGAAGAAAGGAGTTGCTGACTACGCATCATGACTGCGTCAGCAAAACCACGAACAAGCATCACCATCGCTACTGCGATGTACATGAAGCCAAGTTTTTTATGGTCTACTGAAGTAAACCATTCATTCCACAAATATTGCCACTTTCCAGCTTTGGTCACCGCGTAAACTACGGCTAAACCAACCAGCGCCACAACCGCTAGGGTGATGACGATAATAGGTTCGTGGAATGGAACTGAATCAAGAGTTAATCTTCCAAACATTACGATTATCCTTGGTTTTCAGGCAAACAGTTCATTGAACCAGGATGCTGAGTCACAACGTCGGTGAACAAGAACGGAGGAACGCTAGAGAACAAAGTGACTGGCTCTGCGATACTTGGCGCTGCCAGTGAGCTGTATTGCTCCCAATCTTCAATACGATCAGGGCTCGCCTTCACTTTCTGCACCCAATTTAGGAACGCAGCACGATCAGACATTGCTGAAGCTGTGAACTTCATTTGCGAAAAGCCTTCGCCGCTGTAGTTCGATGCAAAACCCTTGTAGTCACCTTCGTGGTTCGCTATCAGGTTGAGCTTGGTTACCATTCCTGGCATCGCGTAGATCTGTGTACCTAAGCGAGGGATGAAAAACGCGTTCATGATGTTGTCCGAAGTCAGTTTGAACTGCACTGGCACGTCTTTCGGGAACGCCACATAGTTCACCGTCGCAATGTTTTCTTCTGGATAGATGAACAACCATTTCCAATCGAGTGACACCACTTCGATGGTCATTGGTTTAACATCACTTTCCAAAGGTTTGGATGGCTCTAGTTCATGAGTCGAACGCCATGTGATCGTCGCAAGAATCGCAATGATGATGATTGGAATTGTCCATACCACCACTTCGATTTTGGTCGAGTGTGACCACTCGGGTGCGTACTCTTCTTCAGTGTTAGAGGCGCGGTATCGGTAAGCGAAGTAAATCGTCATTAAAATCACAGGGATTACAACGATCAACATCAGCAAAAGAGCAGTAATAATTAACTCTTTTTCTTGCACACCAATGGCACCTTTGGGGTCAAGTAAAGCTGAATTACATCCTGAGAGCATAAGTATGACGGACGCCAAACTTCCCCTCGACAAGATGCGTTTATATCTTGAGGCTTCCATTAACTTTCTCGATGGTTGTCTGGTTTCAAAGCAGATGCCAATCAAAGTAAATAAGAGCTCACAAATAGCGCAGAGGTAATGTATGAGAACAAGAAAAAACCTCGATAAGTAGTTATTCTACTTACAATTTTTCAACTTCGTCATCAAGCATTTAACCAGCTAGAATGAACCGTTATTTGCTACGATACGATTGGTATCAAGCCAAGAACCAGTTGTTATAGTCATTAGAATGTTTATGTGTTGAGCATGAGTAACGTCGGGTTCAGAGCGAAACAAAACGGAATTGAGTGGAGATCAAAACCACACTCTTAGTGTGAGTTTATTGTTACACTTTGAAACACTATGTTACATTTGGCGCATTATGAGGAGTAAAAAGTTAAAGCTCATTAGCCACAACTGGAAACTAACCTTCCATTAATGGAAGTTACACACTTTAAATAGAATATTAACCTCAACACGGATTTCTCGTGCTTCAACAATTAATTATTTAAAAACAAAAAGTTGAAACTAAAAATTGATGAGACTGACTATCAACTTCATTTACGCAGATAGCCTTAATGAGAAGCGGAAACTAAAAAACCAAAAGTGTGATCAGCATCAAATTAATGATTTCACTTAATATTTGAGTGGTATTTACATCTCTTTATTGGATTGCGAGAAATCATTCTCAAGGTAAATCCAAACATAAGTTGTAAATACATTTGGGTTGCGCAGAATTAGCACTCCACAACATAGAAAATGTTGAAATGGAAAGAAACTTATTATTCAGGTCTATCAGAGCCTTATTTCAGTGGTCACTTACATACGAATACCGCCATCCACTTCTAAAACCCTGCCAGTAAAGTAATCACTCTCAATAATGTATTTTACTGCATGCGCGATTTCGCTTGTTTCGCCCATCCTGCCAACTGGGATCATCTTTTCTAATCGCTCTATGGCTTCGGGTTTCATTTGCTCTGCCATCGCGGTATGAACTACACCTGGTGCAACCGCCGCCGCGCGAATACCGTATCTTGCGAGCTCACGAGCCCATGTTGTCGCCATGGTCGCGACCGCCGCTTTTGACGCAGAATAATTGGTTTGTCCGATATTCCCAGCTCTCGCAACACTAGAAATATTGATGATAACGCCTTGGGAGCCACTCTCAATCATCTTGACGGCAGCTTCACGCCCACACAAAAACGTTCCTGTCACGTTAACGTTCATGACCAAGTTGAATTGATCCAAAGACATCTTACTGATCACGCCATCTTTTGCTTTTACAAGTAACCCATCTCTTAACACGCCAGCGTTATTGACTAACCCATTGAGTTGACCAAAATCTTGGATAATCGCTTCAAACGTGGTTTCAACATCGATTTCGTTGGTGACATCCACTTGATATGTCAACGCTTTCGCACTCAGCATTCGACACTGCTCTTGTGTTTCCATTAAGCCACTGGCGTTTACATCCAACAACGCTAAATCAGCGCCAGCTTGAGCAAGGGTAATGGCCATCATTTGCCCAAGCCCCTGCCCTGCTCCTGTAATGGCAATAACACTACTTTTTATGTCCATATTGGTGCACTCCATCGCTCGTAATGTTCTCTATCTCAACCAGTCTAAGTTGGCCGAAATGATGCGCGTTTTAGGTCACCATCTCGGGCTGGTTTGTCACAAAACTCAGTCTAGCCTTTCTTACTCTTGTAAAACTCAAACAAGCTTGAGAAATCGAGTTCGCCGTGGCCGCTCGCGTTGTGGAAAGAATATAAGTTGCGCGCTAACGAGCCCATCGGAACCGAAGATTGTGTTTGTAACGCCGCATCTAACCCCAAGCCGAGATCTTTCAACATGAGTTTGCTCATAAAGCCCGGTTGGTAATCGTTGCTGGCTGGCGCACTGTCCATCACACCTGGGCAAGGATTGTAAAGCTCCAATGCCCAATTTCGGCCAGAGCTTTGCAGCATGATGTTTGATAGCACTTTTGGATCGAGTCCATGATCGATACCTAGGTTTAATGCCTCGCACGTACCAGACATTAAAATGCCGAGCATAAGGTTGTTACAGATTTTCGCCATTTGACCATCGCCTGCTTTGCCAGCATGGAAAACATTTTTTCCCATATACTGCAAAATCGCATTGGCTTTAGAAAACGCTTGATCCGAACCACCAACAATAAAGGTTAATGTCGCCGCTTTCGCGCCAGCTACGCCTCCCGAAACGGGCGCGTCGACAAACAACACACGTTTATTTGCCGCTTCATTGGCGACTAATCGCGCAGAGTCCGGATCAATAGTTGAACAATCAATCATCAAGGTACTTGGCGAGACAAGATTGAGGACACCTACGCCACCGTGTAAGTCACCAAGATACACGGAACGAACGTGAGACCCTGCTGGTAGCATCGTGATGACTGTGCTAGCACCATCTACTACCTCTTCGATAGAGCTCGCCACCACCGCACCAAAAGGTACTAGTTGCTTTGCGGCTTCGCTATCGACATCGAATACTTGCACGTTAAATCCAGACGCGAGTAAGTTTTGCGCCATAGGATGCCCCATTCTTCCTAAACCGATAAATGCGATGGTACTCATGATCATTCTCCTTATTGACCTAGTGTTTGTTCACCCAAATTAGCAAGCGGATGCTCGTTATCCGACCAAAGCGAGGTAAACAAAGTATCGATAACATCTTCATCGACTTCACTGACACTGTTAAATATCCAGCTCGGCTCGCCATCCCGGTCAATGAGCCGAGAACGGACGCCCTCTTTAAACTCACCTAATAAGGCACTGCGAACCGACAAACTCAACTCTAAACGGAAGCAATCTGCAAGCGGTAAGCTGTGGTACTCTTTTACTTGTCTAAAGCAAATATGCGCGGTGATCGGACTGCCCGATGCGAACGTTTGTTTCGCGTTTTCTATCCACTGGCTATTCCCTTCGATAGTCATGATTCGCTGTGCTATCGCATTAAGATCAAAGCCTTTGCACGCTTCCTCTATCTGATCTAAGTATGGACAAATTTGCGTGGTTGGTTTGCTATCAATAACTTGTTCTTCCATTAACTGTAGTAGTGCAGTTACCAACTCTTTCGCGTCTTCTTTGCCCCACTGGAGCCGCTTTAGCTCATCCAGTAAGGTGGGATACTGCTCTTCCAACAGTAACCAATCGGCCAAACCAATAGTGACAGCGTCACTTGAATTTACCATTGAACCTGTCAATCCGAGGAATAAGCCCACTTGCGGATCTATCTGGCTTAAAAACCACGTACCTCCCACATCAGGATACAGTCCAATATTGATTTCTGGCATAGCAAGGCGTGATGTTGTTGTCACAACTTTATGGCTGGTTCCCATAAAAAGCCCCATCCCACCACCCATTACAATACCTCCTCCCCAACCGATAATAGGCTTGTTGTAAGTGTGAATGAGATAGTCACACTCATACTCCAACGAGAAATAGTCCGTACAGAACTCTACGATTTTTTCTTTGCTCTCGTTATGCATGACGTGATACATAGCTCGAACATCACCACCAGCACAGAATGCTTTTTCTCCAGCGCCAGTGAGTACCACACAAGTCACATGCGGATCGTCTTGCCACTTGACAAGCTGATCGTTAAGTTGGACTAACATGTCATACGTCAATGCATTCAATGAAGCGGTGTTGTCTAACGTTGCGATACCAATGCGGTGCACGCCATCTAAGCACTCTATTTCACTGATGGTTACCATCCCTGCCATGTGGCCTCCTATCGGTTTTTCCATTGCGGTGGGCGTTTTTCTAAAAAGGCGCGAACACCCTCAACTTGATCTTCCGTATCAAAAAGATTCAAAAACAACTCTCGCTCTTTCATGAAGCCGTGCTTAAGTGGCGCAGAGCGCATATTTTGAATGAGCGCCTTACATGCGGCGACAGAAGATGGCGACTGGTTCGCAACAGATTCAGCAAGCTCTAGCGCTTTACTTAAAGCTTCGCCTTTGGGAACCAACTCCTCAACTAGGCCTAGTTCTTTTGCTTTGTCAGCGCTGACTTGCTCTCCACATAAAATGATGCGCTTTGCCCAGCCTTCCCCCACTAACGCTGTGAGGTTTTGGGTACCACCAGCACAGGGCAAAAGTCCGACTTTGGCTTCTGGTAAAGCAAGTACCGCTTGCTCTTCAACGACTCGAATGTCACAAGCTAATGCCACTTCTAACCCTCCGCCCATGGCGTAACCATTAATGGCGGCAATGGAAACACCACGGAATTCCGAGAGCGTTTCAAAGGCTTCACCAAAGCATCGCGCCATGTCTAACGCAACCGCTTTGTCACCATCAGAAAATAGCTTGAGATCCGCACCAGCAGAGAAAAACTTTTCTCCACTGCCGGTTAAAACCAGTGCGTAGACCTGCTTATCATTGTTAAGTGTGAGTATCAGCGACTTCAGTACCTTGAGGCTCTCTGCTGTCCACGTATTGGCTGGCGGGTTGTTCATCGTCACCACCGCAACGTGATTAGTGATCGTATGTTGAATGGCTTCTTGTGTTAATGGCATATCTGAATCCTTTCTCAATGAGCAAATCCAATACTTCGCTACAGCAAGGCCGATTCCTCAGAGAGCAAACGGCGCGCGATGATCAAGCGCATGATTTCGTTTGTCCCCTCCAGAATTTGATGCACACGCACATCTCTGAAATGACGCTCCATTGGATACTCTTTGATGTAGCCATAGCCGCCATAAAGCTGCAGCGCTTGGTCGCAAACCTGAAAGCCCACATCGGTTGCGAACCGTTTTGCCATTGCGCAATAAGCCGTGGCACCGGGGTCATTTCGGTCGAGTTTGCTGGCGGCATAGCGCACTAACTGCCGAGCAGCCACTAGATCTGTCGCCATGTCTGCTAATTTGAATTGTAAGGCTTGAAACTGCGCAAGCGACTTGCCGAACTGCTTACGTTCTTGAATGTACCGTGCCGCCTGATTAAGGGCCTGTTGAGCCGTACCGACGGAACAGGTCGCAATATTTATACGCCCTCCATCAAGCCCTTTCATCGCAAAGACAAAACCTTGCCCTTCTTCGCCCAGTAAATGGCTAGCTGGAATAACGACATTTTCAAAAGTAACCGCTCGTGTTGGTTGGCTGTTCCAACCCATTTTGGGTTCTTTGCGCCCATAGCTGATACCATCTGCGTGAGCAGGAACAACAAATGCAGACACGCCTTTGGCACCCGCTTCTCCGGTTCTCGCCATCACGACCAAAACATCTGTCTCTCCCGCGCCAGAGATAAAGGTTTTGCCGCCGTTGATGACATACTTATCTCCCTTTTTTGTAGCGGAAGTGGTCAGTGCAGCGGCGTCTGATCCTGCGTTGGGTTCGGTTAAGCAATAGGAGCCTAACCACTCCCCCGTAACTAATTTCGGACAGAACTGCGTTTTGGCTTCATCGGTAGCAAAACTGGCTATCATCCAACTCACCATATTGTGGATAGTCATGAAAGCGGTCGTCGACGTACAGCCCATTGAGAGTTGTTCAAAGATAATTGACGCATCCAAACGGCTTAACCCTAAGCCGCCATGTTCTTCTGGTGTGTAGAGACTGAGAAACCCCAGTTCCCCCGCCTCTCTCAATACGTCCTTGGGGAAGATCTGCTTTTCATCCCATTCCGCCGCCATCGGTGCTAAACGCTCATCGGCAAATTGCTGAGCGGTATCGGCAAATGCACGTTGATCTTCATTAAGTTCAAAGTCCATAAAAGCTCCTTTTATTCACTCAGCGCAGTTGGATGGTCAGATTGGGCCCCGTTGGAATATCGTCATCAAACCAACGTGCCGTCACCGTTTTGGTCTCGGTATAAAAACGTACCGCTTGTTTACCATACGCATGTAAATCACCATAGAAACTGCCTCTCCAACCAGTAAAGGAGAAAAATGGTAAAGGGACTGGAATTGGCACATTAATCCCCACTTGACCGACTTGAATGTCATGCTGATATTTTCTCGCAGCAGCGCCATTAGCGGTAAATATAGAAGTTCCGTTGCCGTAAGGGTTGCGATTCACCAACTCAATGGCCTCTTGCAACGTTTCGAGTTCCATACAAACTAAAACAGGGCCAAATATCTCTTGCGTGTAAATCGACATGTTCGCTGTTACACCGCTAAACAAGGTTGGGCCAATCCAGTTTCCATCGGGAAAGCCGTCCACTTCACACTGACTGCCATCGAGTTCACACACTGCGCCTTGTTGTTTGCCATCTTCGATTAGGTCCAATACGCGTTGTTTGGCTTGCTCACTGATCAGTGGGCCATAAGCAGCCTGTTCATCATCCCAAGGCCCTGGGTGTACTTTCGCCATCGCCAGTTTCAGGTCTGCAATCCATTGTTTTGAATCGCCGACAAATACCGCAACAGAAATCGCCATACAGCGTTGCCCCGCAGCCCCTACGGAGGCTCCGATTAGGTTATTCACCACTTGATCTTTGTTTGCATCAGGCATGATCACCATGTGATTCTTTGCACCAGCAAAAGCTTGAACCCGTTTAAAATGTTTAGTCCCTGTGGTGTAGATATAACGGGCAACGGGAACCGAGCCAACAAATGACACCGCTCGAATATCAGGATGAGCCAGAAGAAAGTCGACTTGCTCTTTGCGGCCATGAACGATCTGCAACACTCCTTTCGGCGCGCCAGCTTGCTCAAATAGTTCAGCTAAACGAATAGAGGTCAACGGCACTTGTTCGGAGGGTTTAAGCACAAATGTATTGCCCGCAGCGATAGCGATTGGGAACATCCACAACGGAATCATGGCAGGAAAGTTAAATGGCGTAATGCCGCAACACACACCTAGGGGCTGAATCATTGAGTAACTATCAATATCCGTGGCAACGTTTTCGACGGTTTCGCCCATCATGTTGCTGGCAATGTTTGCAGCCTGCTCAACCACCTCGATACCACGCCACACATCGCCTTTAGCATCCGCTAAAATCTTACCCGTTTCATGAGAAAGCAGTGTGGCAAGCTCATCATGATGCTCTTTGAGCAAGTGCTGATAACGAAGCATAACTCTGGCACGCTCGGATACTGCCACTTCCTTCCAAGATTGGAATGTCTCTTTCGCATTATCAATGGCGGCTTCCATCTCGTGCTCTGTGGAACATGGAACGTACGCAATGACATCATTAGTGGCGGGATTGGTTACCTCAACCCAATCCGATGTTTGAGATTCACGAAACTCGCCACCAATAAACAAGGGAACCAAACGAGTCATCATTTACTCCTTTCTAATTTCAATTAAAGCGGTATTTCAATGCCTATCGCCGTGGCTTCTCCACCACCGATACAAAGTGACGCAACACCCCGCATCACTTTTTTGGCTTCGAGATCACCATTGGTGCCTAGCGCTTGTAGCTGACGCAAACTGTGAATCAATGTCACCAGAATTCGTGCGCCACTAGCCCCTATCGGATGCCCAAGCGCACAAGCTCCACCTTTAATATTTACTTTGCTCGTATCTAGTCCAAGTTCCGCCACCGCTATTTGTGTCACGACGGCAAAGGCTTCATTGATTTCCCACAGGTCCACTTCATAAATTGACCAATCTAGCTGGAACAGCAGTTGCTCAATTGCGTAGACGGGTGCCAAAGTAAATTCTGCAGGTTTTCTGGCATGTGTAGAGTGCGCCTTGATGATCGCAAGTGGTTTAAGCCCCTGATGACGCGCAGTGTCTTCATCCATAAGCACAAGAGCCGCAGCGCCATCTGAAATGGCACTCGAATTAGCAGCGGTCACCGTACCTTTTTCATCGAATGCAGGTTTGAGTTGAGGAATTTTACCAAGGTCAATCGAGCGAGGGTGCTCATCGTAGTCCAGCACCGCTTGTTCTGACTTGGTATTGAGTGAAACCGGCGAAAGTTCATCGGCAAACAAGCCTCGCTCTTGAGCTTCCAACGCACGTTTTGCCGACATCACGGCCCATTCATCCATTTGCTCTCTGGTGAACTTAAGCCTGTCAGCGACTTGCTGAGCATAAACACCCATTAAGTGCCCTTCGTAAGCATCTTGTAGCCCATCGAGAAACATGTGGTCATACGTAGACTGGTGCCCCATACGCATTCCCTTTCTCGCCTCCCTCAGCAAATACGGCGCATTGGTCATACTTTCCATACCACCAGCAATGGCAGAGCGAATCGTTCCAGCTTTAATGAGATCGTGCGCTAACATGACGCTCTTCATGCCAGAGCCACACACTTTGTTAATGGTGGTACACCCTACACCCAAAGGAAGATCTGCCCCCATAGATGCTTGCCTCGCAGGAGCTTGTCCACACCCTGCTGGAAGCACACATCCCATGAACACTTCATCCACCGAAGTCACATTCACTTCGTGCATTGCCGCCTTGATCGCCAGTGCGCCTAATTGAGGAGCAGAGTAAGTTTGCAACTTGCCTTGAAAGCGCCCAATTGGCGTTCTTTTCGCGCTGACAATCCAGATGTCTTTTCCCATGATTCGCATTCCCTTAAGGTATATGTGAACACTTGGCAGACTGATGACACCCTACATAGAATTACTCACCAAGCGCCGCACCAGCCTTTATCGCCTTTTTCACTAACAAACTTTCATTCCGCGATTTCTTGACGTTTACGTAAGCATAGCACTAGCCTTTACAATGAGATGAAAAAACACACCAAGTAGGCGTTTATATTTCAAAGTTGATGTTCGACCTTCCCATTAAAGGTTCGATTTCCAGAAACTGGATTTTTATTCGAGGTAAGTATGTTATGGAAAAATACAAGATCAGTGACCTCGCCAAGGAGTTTGATATTACTACTCGCAGTATCCGGTTTTATGAAGACGTGGGTCTGATTGAACCAGAGCGAAAAGGCAATATGCGCGTTTATCAACGCAGGGATAGAATTCGCCTCAAACTGATTTTAAGAGGGAAACGACTCGGTTTTTCGTTGGCAGAAATTCGTGAACTTTTCGAGCTCTACGACATGCAACAAACCGAAGGACAGTTATTGAAAATGCTCAATATCATTGAAGAGAAACAAGCTGTCCTACAGCAACAACTCAACGACATCAGCGTCGTTATGGCAGAGTTGAATGCCGCTAAGGAGCGTTGTATTCAAACACTCAAAAGCAAGCAGACATAAACGCTATACTCAATTAGCAACACCGCTACCGGCTTTTCCACCTTACCTCTGATACCGGGAGACGTTATGAAAAGCACCTATACCCCACTCAATTTCGGACTTGGTGATACCATCGATATGCTCCGAGAACACGTTAATGCCTTTGCTACGGAACATATCGCGCCCATCGCCGCTGAGATAGACCGCGATAACCAGTTCCCGAATCATTTATGGCCTTTGTTGGGAGAAATGGGGTTGCTTGGTGTGACCGTCGATGAAGAGCTTGGTGGTGCAGGCATGGGATACCTCGCTCATGTTGTTGCCATGGAAGAAATCAGCCGTGCCTCTGCGTCTGTCGCTTTAAGCTACGGCGCTCATTCTAACCTGTGCGTCAACCAAATCTTTCGTAACGGCACGCCTTCTCAACGCGAAAAATACCTTCCAAAACTCATTGATGGTACGCACGTTGGCGCCCTAGCGATGAGCGAGCCCAATGCCGGTTCAGACGTGATAAGCATGCAACTGAAAGCGGAGAACAAGGGCGACCATTTTGTACTGAATGGCAACAAAATGTGGATAACAAACGGGCCCGATGCTGACGTAGTGGTGCTTTACGCTAAAACAGATGTCAGCGCAGGTTCACGTGGCATTACCGCATTCATTATTGAACGTAACTTCGCAGGTTTCACTCATGCTCAAAAGCTGGACAAGCTAGGCATGAGAGGCTCGAATACTTGCGAACTTGTATTTAACCATTGCGTAGTGCCAAAAGAGAATATTCTTGGCGAGTTGAATCAAGGCGTCGAGGTATTAATGAGTGGGCTGGATTACGAGCGCGTCGTCCTCGCTGCCGGACCACTCGGGATAATGCAAGCTTGCATGGACATTGTGGTCCCATACGTACATGAACGAGAGCAGTTTGGAAAATCCATTGGCGAGTTTCAGTTAGTTCAGGGCAAGATCGCCGATATGTATTCTCGAATGAGTGCAGCAAAAGCGTATGTATATACCGTCGCAGCGGCTTGTGATCGAGGTAACGCAACACGCAAAGACGCCGCTGGCGCGATTTTGTACAGTGCAGAACTCGCCACACAAATGGCACTCGATGCAATACAACTGCTCGGTGGGAATGGCTACATCAATGAATACCCTGCTGGTCGTTTGCTACGTGATGCAAAGCTTTATGAAATCGGCGCGGGTACCTCAGAGATTCGCCGCATGTTAATAGGCCGAGAGCTGTTCGAAGAATCTCGCTAACGGAACATACGACAAGGAAGTCATTATGGCCATTATCAAAAGTAAAACTAAGCCAACTGACGAGTTATTTCTTTCCAATAAAGCCGTGATGGAAACGTTGGTCACTCAACTTAATCAACACATCGAGACCATCAAACAGGGCGGCGGTGAAAAAGCCATTGAGCACCAGAGGCAAAAAGGAAAACTCCCCGCACGAGAACGCATCGCGCGCTTGCTTGATGACAACACTGACTTTCTTGAAATCAGCCAGTTTGCCGCCTGGCAAGTGTATGACGAAGCGATCCCCTGCGCTGGTGTTATCGCCGGCATTGGTATCATAGAGGGGATTCAATGCATGGTCATCGCCAACGATGCTTCGGTAAAAGGCGGAACCTACTACCCACTCTCGGTAAAAAAACACCTAAGAGCGCAAGAGATTGCCCAACGTTGCCAACTCCCCTGCGTGTACTTGGTGGACTCCGGTGGCGCAAATCTCCCTCATCAGTCCGACGTCTTCCCCGACAAAGAACACTTTGGTCGCATTTTCTTTAACCAAGCGAGAATGTCAGCGAAAGGCATTCCCCAAGTTGCTGTTGTGATGGGGCTTTGCACTGCTGGGGGCGCGTACGTTCCTGCCATGGCGGATGTCTCCATTATGGTTAAAGAGCAAGGCACCATTTTTTTGGCGGGGCCACCTTTGGTGAAAGCGGCCACTGGCGAAGTCGTGACGGGTGAAGAGCTCGGCGGTGCAGACGTGCATTGTCGAAAATCTGGTGTCGCAGATTATTACGCTGAAAATGATGAACATGCCCTAATGCTTGCGAGAGAAGCCATTGCCAATGCCAATAGAACAAGACCTGTTAAGCCAGAAAACACCGTGCTTCCTCCCCGCTACGACGCAGAAGAAATCTACGGAATCGTGAATGCCAACTTACGACTGTCATTCGACGTTCGAGAAATTATTGCCCGCATCGTCGATGATTCTGATTTCGACGAATTCAAATCCTTGTACGGCAGAACGCTAGTGTGTGGCTTCGCTCGTATTCAAGGACACTTGATTGGTATTGTGGCAAACAACGGTATCTTGTTTTCTGAATCGGCACAAAAAGGCGCGCACTTTATTGAGCTGTGCGCCAAACGGAAAATACCGCTTCTCTTTCTCCAAAACATTACCGGCTTTATGGTCGGAAAAAAGGTTGAAGAAGAAGGCATCGCAAAACATGGCGCCAAGTTAGTGATGGCCGTCGCTTGTGCTGACGTGCCGAAGTTTACCGTGATCATCGGTGGATCGTACGGCGCTGGTAATTACGGCATGTGCGGCCGAGCGTATGATCCAACCATGATGTGGATGTGGCCGAACGCGCGTATTTCTGTGATGGGCGGAGAACAAGCAGCAGGCGTTTTAACACAAGTTCGAAAAGACGCGAAGGAACGTCAGGGGGAAGCGTGGTCAGAGCAAGAAGAGCACATTTTTAGAGAATCGATCATAGACTTGTATGAAACACAAGGACATCCCTATTTTGCGAGTGCTCGGCTATGGGATGACGGAATTATTGACCCTAAAAAAACGCGTCAGGTGTTGAGTCAAGCGTTAACGGCAGCATTAAATGCCCCCATTCCTGATAGCGAGTTTGGCGTCTTCAGAATGTAAACATCCAAAGATGAATTAAGGAAGTTAGTATGCAGGAAATGCAACCAAGCATTATTCCCAACGCCCAAAGGCAAGATGATGTTCTTTGGCATGTCGATGATAATGGCGTAGCGACCATTACCCTAAACAGAACAGCCAAACACAATGCTTTTGACGCTTGTACGATCGACTTGCTGATCCACCGCCTAGATTATCTCGCTTTACGAACGGATGTGCGGTGCTTGGTATTAAGAAGTAACGGTAAGCATTTTTCATCCGGGGCCGATTTGAATTGGATGCAGTCGATGGCCGAAAGCACGAGGCAAGATAACTTCGTTGATGCCCAAAACTTGGCAAGACTCATGGAAACATTAGATTCGTTCCCTCAACCCACCATCGCAGTTGTTCAAGGTTCCGCTTATGGTGGCGCTTTGGGGTTGATTTGTTGTAGTGATATCGCCATCGCAAGCCAAAGTGCCAACTTTTGCTTAAGTGAAGTTAGGCTTGGTTTAGTTCCAGCAACCATTGCGCCTTACGTCATGCGCGCGATGGGGAATAGACAAGCTAGACGCTATATCTTAAGTGGTGAAGTCATTTCAGCCGAAGATGCCGAACGGTTTGGTATTGTGCACGAAGTGAAAGAAGCCAAACAGCTTGAAAATGCGGTCGATAGCGTAATCAAGACGTTGCTACTTAATAGCCCAGATGCGATGCGTAAAGCGAAAACGCTCTGCCATCAATGTCATCAAAACCCCATCGATCAACAACTGATTCACTATACTAGCAAGCTCATTGCGGACATTAGAGTATCGCCACAAGGCCAAGATGGCTTGCAAGCGTTTCTTGAAAAACGAAGCCCAAGTTGGGTAACCAAATCACAGGACAAGTAATGCTGCCTTCCAAAGTAAATATTGTCGAAGTAGGTCCACGAGATGGGTTGCAAAATGAATCTCCTGTTGCGACCCAGACTAAAATCCGGTTGATCAACTTACTCTCTGATACTGGGCTAACGCATATTGAGGCGGGCTCTTTTGTTTCGCCCAAATGGGTGCCACAAATGGCGGACTCAACAGAGGTCATGAAAGCAATAACAAGGCGAAATCATGTTACTTATTCTGCCCTGACACCAAACCTAAAAGGCTTCGAACAAGCCTTGGAGGCTGGTGCCAATCAGGTCGCAATTTTCACTTCATCATCAGAAGGATTCTGCCAACACAATATCAATTGCTCGATTGCAGAAAGTTTAACTCGCTTCGAGCCTGTAATGCGATTAGCCACCAAACACAGCATCCCTGTTCGAGGTTATCTATCCTGCGTTGCAGATTGCCCTTACGACGGTCCAACAGCCCCTAAACAGGTGGCGAGCGTGACCAAATCGCTCATCGATTTAGGGTGTTATGAGGTGTCTCTAGGTGACACAATCGGTACAGGCACGCCAAACCGTATCGCTGCTATGCTAGAAGCCGTCATGTTGGTTGCACCTCTTCCCCAGCTTGCTGTCCATTTCCACGATACATGGGGACAAGCGCTCGCCAATATTCATCAAGCATTGAGTATGGGCATCAATACCATCGACAGCAGTGTAGCTGGGCTGGGTGGATGCCCATACGCTCATGGCGCATCAGGAAATGTCGCAACGGAGGATGTACTATATTTATGCCAAGGGTTAGGAATAGAAACGGGGATCGACTTAGAGCTACTGGCTAGAGCTGGCTGGATGATCAGCGAAGAGCTGGGTCGGCAGCCTACATCAAAAGTGTCATTAGCATTGCGTAACCGCGTATTATCACTTTCGTAGAAGGCCATCCGGCACCTCAAATTCTCCCAACCCAAGTTAATTTGCTCTACTTTCGAGTAGGGAAGCGAAACCGCCCGCCAGTACGATAAATAATTAGAGAAAATAAGATAAGCACACAACCTACTAGTTTATTTGCCGTTAGCACTTCGCCATACCACAGCACGCTCAGAATAACCGTCCAAACTGGTTCTAATATCATAATTAGAGCAGCGTTACCTGCCTGAACAAATTTTTGCCCCATGGTTTGCATTACGTAACGCAAGCTCGTCGCTAATAAGGTACTCAACGCAAACCACCACCAAATAGAGGAGTCCACCTCAGCCGGGAAAGATTCCATAAAAAATGAAACCAACAAACCTAAGCAACCTGCTGAAAAAAGTTGCACGCAAGTAAGCAGCAGCACAGGTAGTTTTTGAGAGTATTTGCTGTTCACATTAAAATGAAGCGCCAAAACCAGTGCTGCACCAAGAAACCACAATTGACTGGCCGATTGTTTCCAGCCACCAACTAAAGAAAGACAAGCAAGACCTAATACAGCGATAGGCAAAGAAAGCCAGAAAATTCGTTGTGGTCGTTGACGAAACATAACCCATGCAACAATCGGCACAAACAGCATGGAAAGGCTCATGATAAATGCGCCTTCCCCAAGAGTATCACTGATAGAAATGGCGTAAATCCATGTCATAACGGCACTGCCTAACAGGAGCCCGACACCACCAGCAGAAAGCGCATCTTTTAAGTTTGCTTTCAGCAAAGGTCGGTAACATAGAGGCAGTAAGCAGAGCGAAGCGATAGTAAATCGCGCCCCAATAAAGCCAAAAGGTGGTAAACCCTGTATTGTTTCCTTAGAGAATATCCAGCCAAGTGCCGCGATCATCGTCGTCGCAACCAGAACAACCGTCGCTTTGCGTTCTGAGTTAAACATAAGTACTCACAAAATATGGAACACACAATAGCGCAGCAAGAGAGTTTTACTGCGCTATTGTCTAAATTTGAAAGGGGTTTGTGTCGAGCGAAAAAGTGAAAGCCCGATCCTCTCCTGTATTGTTGTCACGCAGATTGAAGTTCTGCTGCTAGATACATTAAATGCAGGCAAAGTCTTAAGGCAAGCCTTTTCGCATACTAAATTACTTTAGCATTCTATACAGCAAACAAACTGGCTAAAACCTGTACCGGGTGTCGAACTACCTCCCCTTCAAAACGCTTAACTTGACTGCGGCAGGAGTAGTATTGCGACTTCAGCTCTCCTCAATACAGGTTGAATAAGGCGAATTGCTTTTTACCCATCGCCCCTACAATGAAAACTTATTGATTAACTACAATGAGCGGTTAAATTGCTCCACAGCCTCTACGACACGGCTAGCGCCATCTTGTATTTCGTTCATCACATTCCCCGCTTTTTCTGAAAGTTCTAGCGTATCTAGTGCTTCTTTTTGACATTTGGCGATCAGCTTAACTGCGTTATCTGTTCGCTGTAGGTTTTCACTTACCATTGTGACAATTTCATCGGTGGTTGCATTGGTTCTTGTAGCAAGCTGTCTGACTTCATCAGCAACAACGGCAAAACCTCTACCATGCTCACCCGCACGAGCCGCTTCTATCGCCGCATTTAACGCCAATAAGTTAGTTTGGTCAGCGATACCACTGATGCTATTTACCAACTCGCTAATACGCGATGAGTGCGCTTTAAGCTCGTCAATCGCGGTGTTCGCTTGCTGCATTTGCTCGGAAAGTATCTGCATCTTTTCTAACGTTGAGCCTATAACCTCTTGCCCTTGCAGGGTTTGTGTTCCAGTTTCTTGGGAGATTTCGTTCGCCAATTGCGCAGCCTGGGCCATTTTCTGTTCCTGCATCACCTGCTGGGTAATATCTGTCGCGAACTTAACGACCTTGTAGAGCTCTCCTCTGTCGTTATGGATAGGGTTATATGAAGCCTCTAACCACACCTCTTCACCATAACGGTTAACTCGTTTGAATCGCTCTGATGAAAATTGCCCTTTTGCTAAACGTTGCCAAAACTCACGGTAAGCTTGAGAGCTCGACTCTTCCTGATCACAAAACATGCGATGATGCTTCCCTAGAATCTGATCAAGCGTATAACCCATTGTGTTTAGGAAATTATCGTTGGCTTTTAAAACATGGCCATCTAATGTGAACTCAATTACCGCCATAGAACGACTTAATGCATTTAGCATGTCCTCTTGCTCACGAGATGATTTGATCGTTCGCGTAAGTTCAGAAGCAAAAACAAAAAAGCTTTCTACTTCTCTGCGCTCATTTAAAACAGGCTGGATAATCGTTCTTAACCAGGCTTCCTCACCATTACCTTTCCGTACTTGCAATGCCCCATTCCAGAACACTTTATCTTGGACGGCTTTCTTCATTCGATGAAAGTGGTCTGTATTGCGCGAATTTGACGGTACCAATTCAGTAATTGATTTCGTTAAGATCTCATCATCATGTAAGAAAAGTTCTTGCTGTAGTTTGGTATTTGCAGAAGTAATGAGGCCTTTACTATCCAA
This sequence comes from Vibrio sp. 1641, assembly GCF_033339995.1. Taxonomy (NCBI): domain Bacteria; kingdom Pseudomonadati; phylum Pseudomonadota; class Gammaproteobacteria; order Vibrionales; family Vibrionaceae; genus Vibrio; species Vibrio sp. 1641. The sequence goes on along the minus strand of NZ_JAWOVP010000001.1, from coordinate 755,177 downwards.
TGTTAAGCGGATCATCTCTTCATCTAAACTGGTTTGGATTTGCTGCAGGATTTGCAACTCCTGCTTTAATCGTTGATTTTCTTGTTGAAGCGACTTATTAAAAAACATGACTTTCTCTCATTTGACCGACCTTCGGATTAGTCAAAGGTTTATTATTTGTATACCGAATAAACTGCAAGCGGCAAAATCGTTTGGTTGCATATTCAAACGCGATTTCTATTTCTTATCAAAGGACCCCGCTGGGAATACGGCGATTTTTTCTCCAGTGTAACCTAAGCGCAGTATACTGAAATTTCTTCAGCACCCAAGTTGTTTATATATTTATCAATATTAAAGCTCTTTATCGCCAATTTGAGGTTTGTATTTGTGGATATACTTATATGGAGAAGTGGTGTGTTCAGATCAATAAGCCTTTTCATTTAAAAAAAGGGCCTTGACTTAGTTCCAATAATTTTCGCCGTTTTACCGCTTTTCCACCCGACTTTTGAGCGATTACCCACTCCTTATTCGCTTGTATTTCTATTAATAGCGCACGGAGGAACCAATAACAGCACACCGACCAACAAGCTTTTGGACATAAACGCGTTAGCATAGTCCCTCTAAAACGCTTATGTCAGATTAGAAAAAGTATCTTGAATCACCCAAGGAGAACCATCGAGGTAAGGTCATCACCAGAAAAGATCGCACAATCTACTTATATGGAGGCACCGGGTTTGTTCAACAATAGGATTAAGCGCTGGCTTCGCAGCGCTTAATCCTTGTTTGCTTACTTTTACTTCTGAACCTCCAACCCGTTGCTAGGTGTCAGTCAAACTACCCAAATAGGTATTTTGGCAGAGCTAACGTCAAAGATGGAAAAACATTCACCAGCACCAACACAATCAGCAATGGTGGAATGAAGAATGCCGTGTACTTGGCCACATCCGTGACGCTGGTGTTAGATACACCACTGAGTACGTACAACACCGTTCCAAATGGTGGCGTAAGTGTGCCTATAATCAGGTTAAGAACGATGATAATTCCTAACTGCACTGGATCCATACCAAAGCCTAACACCATGATTGGATAGATAATTGGTACTAACAGGTTGATTGCTGCTACGGTTTCCAAGAACAAGCCAACCGTCAATAACAATAAGTTTAAAAAGAGAAGTACCATCCAAAAAGAGTCTACACCGCCCAATACAAATTCTGACATGGTTTGAGGTATCTGCTTAGTGGTCAGTATCCAAGCAAACAGGGTAGCTGACGCAATGATCATTAGTACCTGGCCTGATGTTTTCGTAGAAACTACAATGCACTCAACAAAGGACTTAAACGAAAACTCGCCGTAGAAAATTGTTAAACACAAGGCATACAGACAAGCGATCGCAGCGGACTCTGTTGGACTGAAGGCTCCGGTAAATATCCCACCGAGAATAATGAATGGTGTCATCAATGATGGGAACGCCCTTCTTAAGGCTTGCCAAATTTCACTCCTACTTGCCTTCCTTTCATTCGGACACTTCAAGCTATCAGAAAATACATAGATCATAACCATCAACGACAAAGCCATCATAAGCCCAGGCACAACACCTGCGGCAAATAACTTCTCAATTGATTGTGACGCAACGATCGCATAGATGATTATGGACATGCTAGGAGGAATTATAGGACCAATGATTGATGAAGCAGCAGTGACCCCAATACTCACCTTTTCACCGTAGCCGCTTGACCGCATTGCCTTAATCGTAGTTGCGCCAAGACCTCCCGCATCTGCAACGGCGGCTCCAGACATACCAGAGAATATAACGCTAGAGAATACATTCACATGAGCCAGACCACCTTTAATATGGCGCACACAAACAGAGGCAAACTCAAAGATCCGTGCGGTAATACCGCCAGTATTCATTAGATTTCCAGCTAAGATAAAAAAAGGTATGGCGATAAATGTAAATGAATTTACCCCTGAAACCATGCGTTGCAGCGCGGTGGTTTCCGATAACATTGGATCAGTAAGTACAATGGCCAAACTTGCGAAAGTAACACTGAACGCAACCGGCACCCCCAAAACAACTAAGACCAATAAGGTAATGAACCCAATCAACATGCGTCTTTTTCCTTATATAAGTTAATCAATGAAGTAACAACAATGAGCGCACCGGTGATCGGAATTACGGCATAGAGATATGATTGGCTTACTTCCAGTGATGGACTTGAAAAAAATCTCATTTTGTAAGCAAATTCATAACCATAGTAGGAGAGAAAGACTCCGACACAGATAGTCGACAGGTATCGGATTGCATTTAGCGCTAGATAGACTCTGCGATTCCCTCCCCTTAGAACCCTCCTCCACACGTTATCGATGGCGATGTGCTGCCCACGAAGGAAGAGTGATACTCCTGTTATGAAGGTCACCCAAACAAGGAGGTATCGACAGAGTTCAATTGCCCACTCGAATGAAACTTGAAAGACCTCTCTTGCCACAATATTCACTGACATAACCAAAAACAAGATCAGGAACAAGAACGCACAAAAGTATTCATCAAATCTATTTAGCAAATGCATCATTTACCCTCGCAGGCCAATTAAAGTTGCTGGATTATCGTGTACAAATCACCGTACTTCTTCCAATATCCTGCGTAGTCATCAGACATTGATTTTGTCTTTGCCTGAAACGCTTCACGGTCTGTTTGCGTAACTTTGACACCCTGACTCTTCATGAATGTTAAAGCCTCGTTATCTGCTTTAACGACTTTGTTTGCTGTGTCTTGTGCTGAGCGCTCGAATTCATCTAGTACAACTTGACGGTCATCCGCGCTTAACGCTGCTAGCGACGCGTCGTTAACTGCAAAGTGCACGGCAGTAATAACATGTCCAGTAAGACTCAACTCGTTACCCACTTCATAGAACTTCATTGTCTGAATTGATCCTAGAGGGTTTTCTAGGCCATCGACCATGTTTTGACGCATAGCAAGATACGCCTCTGTGTATGGTACCGGTGTTGGTTTGCTCCCCATCGCTTTCGCATAAGCAACAGTGATAGATTGCTCTGGCACTCGAAGTTTAAAAGAGTTCATGTCTTCAGGAGACGTCACTGGTTTGCTGCCAATTACGTGTCGTACGCCCCATGAACTCGAACCTAGCAAGTGAACATTGAACTGATCCTTAAAGTCATCGAACATCTGTTGGGCAATATCACTTGCGAAGAAGCGCATTAGGTGATCGGTATCTTTGAAGATATATGGCATTTCAGTTATCACCATGGGCTTAAATACATTTCCCAACTGACCTGAGCTGATTTCAGCGATGTCAACACCACCAGTAATTACTTGCTCGAGCAATTCCTGCTCTGAACCCAACGTACCATTCGAGAAGATCTCAATTTTCACACGGTCATCAGTTTTACTGGCAATTCTATCGGCTATCTCTACCGCGCTGTCATGCCATGGATGCGATGAATCATAGATATGACCTAACTTAAGAACTGTCTGAGCAGTACTTGTGAATGGAACAGCTAACAAGAGCGTTAACCCTATTGATTTCAGTCGTTTGAAATGACGCATACCCTTCTCCTTGTAATATTTCTTTTACTCCCCAACTTCGCATCACAACTTTTTCACTCATGACAACGAAACTAAAGACCACTCCACTGAATACCTATTCAGAAGAGTCGATAAGTTAGTAAATAAAAAGAAAAACAACTGTGATCGCCTTCAAACAACAATTAATTAACATTATAGCAACCAATTTTGTACGAATAGATCACATTTATGAGGGTGAACGGTATCCTTTCTACTCCTTAATCGGTTATCTATTGAATACGTATACAGTGCATTAATCTTAAATATTGCGCTCAGGTTAGGTACATAACAAGGTGAATAGGTAGAACAGTATGATCAATTACTTAAAGAACGGTATTGACGTTGAAGTAGCGAAAAACAATGACGAAAGTGTACGCACAACGGTGGAAAATATTCTTTCACGAATAGAAAGTGAGGGTGACACTGTCATAAAAGAGCTCTCAGAGAAGTTTGATAACTGGAGCCCAGAGCAATTTCGATTGACTGATGAGCAAATCAAAGCGTGTGTCGATGCCCTGACAGAACAAGAAAAAGAAGATATCGAGTTTGCTCAGGCACAAGTTCGTCGTTTTGCCGAAATACAAAGAAACTCTCTTAAAGACGTAGAAGAAGAAACCTTGCCTGGCGTGTTTCTTGGGCACAAACACATTCCTGTAAACAGCGCCGGTTGCTATATTCCAGGTGGAAAATATCCACTTGTCGCTTCAGCACACATGAGTGTACTGACGGCTAAAGTAGCTGGCGTACAACGTGTAATCGCATGTGCTCCTCCTTTTAACGGGAAGCCGAACACGTACGTCGTAGCGGCAATGGCAATGGCGGGAGCAGATGAAATATATTGCATGGGCGGAGTACAAGCTGTGGGTGCAATGGCCATTGGTACGGAAACCATTGCTCCAGTTGATATTATTGTAGGTCCGGGCAACGCTTTTGTCGCAGAAGCCAAGAGACAACTCTTTGGTCGTGTTGGAATTGATCTGTTTGCCGGTCCAACAGAGACAGTAGTCATTGCTGATGAGATTGGATGCGATCCTGAACTCGCTGCTGCAGATTTACTTGGCCAAGCAGAACACGGCTACAATTCCCCGTCAATTTTATTAACAAACTCGCAGGAGTTTGCAGAAGAAACCATCCAAGAAATCGAAAGGCAACTCAAAGTCCTTCCTACAGCTGAAATTGCGTCAAAGGCATGGGCTGATTATGGGCAGGTTATAGTCTGCGATACATATGAAGAGATGGTACAAGTTGCGGATGAACTGGCTTTCGAGCATGTTCAGGTAATGACGAAAGATCCAAAGTATTTCCTCGATAACATGACGAACTTTGGTGCCCTATTCCTAGGCAAAGAAACCAACGTGTCATACGGTGATAAGGTCATTGGTACTAACCACACACTGCCTACAAACAAGGCAGCTCGATATACAGGCGGGTTGTGGGTCGGTAAGTTCATCAAAACGTGCACATACCAACGTGTAAGTGAAGCAGCCTCACTCAAAGTTGGCGAGTATTGCTCGCGCCTTTGTGCTCTAGAAGGTTTTGCGGGGCATAAAGAGCAAGCGGACATTCGAGTTCGCCGATACAAAGCGACTGAAGAGCAGGTGTAAGCTCCACATAGGTTCACCTTCATTAAGTGACATGTATAAACAGTGAAGACTTAGTTCAATACTGAGTTACCAAATAAGAACGTTGCGCATTGTTGTCGTCTATGCGCAACGCTTATACTATCGTGGAGCTAATTGAAAAATAGAAAATCGATGATGGAAAGAAACAGAAAAGCTAACTCCAAGGATGTCGCAAAACTAGCAGGAGTCTCTCAGGCATCGGTATCCCGAGCTTTTACACCAGGGAGCCAAATATCAAAGGCTAATAAAGAAAAAATACTCGAGGCTGCCAAACAACTTAACTATGTACCAAATGCGATGGCCAGAGCGTTAATTTCAAGTCATTCAAACTGCATTGCTATAGTTCAGCCAGTATCCAAGAACCCTTACTTTTACGCCAAAGTACTACAGAAGTTGCTTGAACTCTTGCAAGCAGAAAACCAACGTGTTGTTCTTTTTAGCCAAGACGATAAAAATGTTGACGACATTCTACCTCTCATAGATCAATACCAAGTAGACGGTGTCATTATGGCCAGTGCTACGGTAGATGCAAAACTCATTAATCAATATGCTAATCGCGGCATCGAGTTTAGTTTCATTAATCGTTCAGTACCTAATGTCTATGCCAGCTCTGTTTGCACTGATAATTATCAATCCACAAAAGACCTGATCACTTACCTAGATTCAAAAGGACACAAACGATTTGCATGTATTGCAGGTAATAAAAATGCATCAACAACGATCAGCCGAGTCGAAGGTTATCTCTCACGTATCGAAGAACTAGAGCTTGAGAACATAGGCGTATTGTATGATGACTTTTCTGTAGATTCAGGTTACCACAGCCTGTTATCTCTACTCGAAAATTCCGACAAAAGACCAGACGTTGTGATGTGCGGGAATGACGAAGTGGCGATTGGTGTAATTAATGCAATCAAGGAGCACACTGAACTCAACATCCCTGACGATATTGCAGTGACTGGGTTTGATGATATCGAGGCCGCCAAATGGTTTCCATACAGTCTCACTACCATCGAGCAGCCCATAAATCAGCTTTGTGAAGTCACCGTGTCAGATCTTCTAGAAAGAATTCGTTCCCCAGACAAACAACCCATCAATATGTCGATAAAAGGGGCGCTTATCAAAAGAAAATCTGCGTGATTGGATTTTCCGACGCTCAAAAAAAACCACCGGCATAGCAGGTGGTTTTTCATATGCGCCTGCAAGGCTTTCTTGCTAGCCGCTCCCTAACAGGCGCTCAGTGATCTGACATTTATATATGACTATCGCTTGCGGCCCTTAAGCGGGCCACCTAGATATGGGGTCGACAACTGGTCTCCCATTTTATCCAGCTCTAGTTGGTGCATAATGTAGCCTTGGATCTTGCTGGTGTTTTTGCCCACCGCATCAACATAGTACCCTCGACACCAAAACTACCGATTTCTATATTTGAACTTCAAGTCCCCCAAACTGATCACAAAGCATCAAGCTACTTTTTCCTTTTAGCGATTAGTTTTAGTAGGTCAAATAGCTATCCAGTAAAATGAGTCGCACTGCACTCTAAACAAGGATTGGGGCAAAGATAAGTTTGGCAGAGAAAGCCCAAGCTTAGTCTTCAGGCTTTATATCAAAACTCATAAAATGAAGCTTTGGATGCCTAAAACAACCCTAACTCACTTCAATTGCTGCCCGCACTAACACTTTTGTTTTGTATCGTAACTGATTTGCTTACTGACGTTCTTTAGTTGCACCCCTGCCTTATTAAATGCCTTTTGAATAGTTGTGGAAACATGCTGGCGGCCCTCTCCTTCAAAAAAGTTAGCTCGATCTTGCTTCGTTTCGAATACGCAAACTATTTCTAAACTTTGTGGAAAAGAAGAGAATTTGACGGTATGAGTCACCCAAAGAAAGCCATCGTAGCCTTTTAGCTTATCTTCACAAACTTCGGTCAACACTTCTCTAATTAGATTCTCGACCTTCTTATCTGATTTGCGCATAAATTAAACTTCATTCCTATCTAACGCCTTTAATTAGGTTTCAGTGTACATTGTCTTAAACAGTATTTGGCAGTGGTATTTAGTCAATAGCCTGTAGATGAGGTTATTCGCACGAAGATTTACCGACCTACTCGCTTCGAACTACATCTTACGCTGTTAAAAATAAGCGCTTTGCAACTCTACAAAACGCTTCTAACTTATTAGATTATTTTAAGTGTGTTTCAAGGAATGCAGAAACCTTGTCCATTGCAATGCCGACTGCTTCTGGATGGTCATACAGTTCATAGTGAGACCAGTTTCCCAAATTAACCAGCTGTCGGTCTTTTGATTGAACAGAGCGGCCATAAATTTCCTGCCCATCACGATAAGCACCAAACGCCCCGACTTTTTGCCCTACCACGGCCATAACAGGCTGAGTCAATAACGTTTCGGCAAATGCAAAGGCATCCCAACTCAGTGTTTTCTGTGCATGTGAAAACAGCATACGAGTTGCACCACCTTCGGTTTGTCCACGTGGCGTTTTATAGTATTCGGTCGCTTCGAACACGTCTCGTTCTGTTAACCCATTTTCTTTTGCAAATTCAACACTTGGAGGAAGAAGCTCATTAATTTGCAGCTCTGAGCCGCGAGCTTCGGCTGTTCGCTGTGCAGCCATAGCTTCAAGATTGGCGATAGGGTCGTACATACTAAAGCCTTCACGGAACAAGCGGCCTAAGTTGACAGGCGTAATACCTACGACAGCTTTCAAGCGCTTTTCGGTTAGGGCTGAATTGATGATGTAACCACCACCGCCGCAGATACCGAGTCCACCAATTCTATTCTCATCGACATAAGGTAAAGTCACTGCATAGTCGATAACGCGACTGATATCTTCAACACGTTGACTTGGATCTTCTACGTAGCGAGGTAATCCCCCCGATTCTCCCTGGAAGCTCGCATCAAATGCGATCACAACATACCCTAATTCAGCAAGAGCTTTACCATAGACAGTGCTGGATGTTTGTTCTTTACAACTACCAAAAGGATGAACGCTTATCATCGTTGGGTAGCGTTTCGATTCATTGAAACCTTCTGGGAATAAAATTAATGCAGTCATTTCCCAAGCCATATCAGCATTTCTGAAAGTGATTTTTTGCATGTTCATAATCAATACCTTAAGAGTAAAAATCCTTGTGAGTAGAAAGCCTTGAGCGCAGAAAGGCTCAATGCAACGAGCCTTTCATCGCGGAATATTAAAGAGTGCGTTGGAAGAAAGAAGCGAGTTGGAATACTGCGTCATCGACGTATTCGGCAACATCATAAAGCGACATATGGTTTGCGCCATCAATGACATACATAGCTTTATCTGTACTCGCTGCGCGATCTATCAAGTCATCACTCATCCATTTGCTGCCTGCGTCACTACCAACGACGGCAAGAATTGGCTGTGTTAGGAATGCTTCCGCTTTGTGGTACGCATCGTAAGTAATGATCTGATTTAAGTTGCGGGTTAGAGCAAAACCCGGTGCATTCGGATGTTCACAACGTGGTGTGTGGTAATACTCCCATGCTTCTCGCAGTTCTGCGTTTGGTGCGTCTTCTTCACGCATCGGAGCTAGAGGAATGATTGCGTAGTCAGAGCCATTAGCGTCAGTTGTGCGCGCATTTGAGCCAAACTCTAAGTAACCAACGGCATCAGCATCGTTAACCGAATTATCCCAACCATTACGGAACATTTGACCGATATTTACTGCGCTAACCATACCTAAAGCTTTAATACGGCGGTCATTAATAGCAGCGTTTGCGCTGTAACCCGCACCAGCACAAATACCCATCGCGCCAATTTTGTCGTTATCGACATACTCTAATGTTGTTAGATAGTCGACGACTGCACTCACGTCTTCTGTGCTTGTATAAGGGTTTTCCATTTGACGAGGTAAACCCGTACTTTCACCTTGGTATGAACGGTCAAAAGCGATGGCAATTAAGCCGTTTTCCGCAAGTTTACTCGCGTATAGACCTGCGGTTTGCTCTTTCACGCCGCCACCTGGGTGCGAAACAACAACGGCTGCATACTGTTTATTTGCATCAAAATCTTTAGGGAAGTTGATAACCGCTGAAATCTCAATACCTTGGCCATTTAGATTTTTGAAAGTGACTTTAGACATAGCGACATTCTCCATTAGAGGTTAACTGTTCATCTCAGGCTGACCTAAGCTTCGAGGTAATATTAGTCAACAGACTGTTTCGGATAAATATCGTTTTACCTACATGACTGTTTAGTTATACTTAACAAATGCGAATAGAACCTTCTTTACTTTCATCACTGACATGGTTTGCACATATTGCTCGCCATCGCAGTTTCACTAAAGCGGCCTCAGAAATGGGGATAACCCGTGCGGCCTTATCACAGCACCTAAAAGGGTTGGAACAACAGCTACAAGTTCGATTAATTAATCGAACAACCAGAAGCATGTCGTTAACGGAAGAAGGCCAACGTCTGCTTGATATTTTGCAGCCGTCGTTGACTAGCATTGAACAGGTCGTTAACGAATTGAACGAATCCCACCTTGAGCCTTCTGGATTAATTCGTATAAGTGTTTCGAGAACCGCAGCTAGACTGCTTATTGAACCTCACCTTGGCGAGTTCCTCACTCGTTACCCCAAAATACGCTTAGAGTTAATCATGGATGATGGATTCTCTAACATCGTTGCAGAAGGTGTTGATGCGGGCATTCGCTTAGGAATAAGCTTGGATGAACATATGGTCGCGGTTCCTATTACCCCGCCGTTAACAACGGCAATAGTGGGCTCTCCTGAATACTTTGAGCGAAATGGACTACCTCAGACTCCTGATGATTTAGAAGATCACAATTGCCTTGCTTATCGTTTTACCTCTAGCGGTACAATCGACCATTGGTCGCTAACCTCTCCTGATATCGAAAAGCACACCGTCGTTTTCGAGCCTAAAGGCAATGCGATTTTTAATGATGACTACAGTATGTTACAGGCCGCAATACAGGGTGTGGGTTTAGTGAAGCACATTGATTTGTGGGTGGAAAAGCACATAAGTGAAGGAAGGCTAACCCGAGTTCTTGCACCTTGGTGTAAAGAGTTTCCGGGGTTTTATTTATACATACCTTCACGAGAGCACATGCCTAAAAAAATACGCGTTTTGATGGATTTTTTGATCGAAAAGCGCGAACTTCTGAAACCCAAAGAGTAATTATCAAATTGCTTTAAATAAAAAAGCGAGCACGAGGCTCGCTTTTAACTTTCTGTTTTCGTTATATATTACAATAGCTCAACCGATTGTTTAGCTATCACAAATTCCTCGTTAGTAGGAATAACAAGAGCTTTGGCACCGAGCAACTCAGATGTTGCAATAACACCTGCGTTACCAAATCTTGCGTCTTCGTTACCTTTCTCATCTTCAACAAAACCTAACAGTTTTAGGTTTTTCAAGATTTCACGACGAATTGGTAGTGAGTTTTCACCAATACCACCAGTGAAGATGATGCCGTCTAATGAATCCAGAGCCGCGAGGTAGGAAGTAATGTATTTCGCAACGCGGTAAGTGAAGATCTCAAATGCCAACTTCGCACGTGAATTCCCCGCTTCCATTGCTTCTAGTACGCCACGAGCATCACTTGTCACACCAGATACACCTAAGAAACCTGACTTCTTGTTCATCATCTCGAACACTTCGTCTTTTTCCCAGCCTTTACGGAAAAGGAACTCGATAACACTTGGATCAAGGTCACCACAGCGAGTGCCCATCATTAGGCCAGCTAACGGCGTCAAACCCATACTTGTATCAACACATTCGCCATTTTTAACCGCACTCACTGATGCACCGTTACCTAAGTGCACAGTGATAAAGCTGCTTTCTTCAACCGGCTTATCTAGCATTTTCGCTGCTTCACGGCTTACGTAGTAGTGGCTTGTGCCATGAGCACCGTAACGACGCACTTTATGCTCTTCGTAAAGCTCGTAAGGAAGTGCGTACATAAAGGCTTTGGCTGGCATTGTTTGGTGGAAAGCAGTGTCGAATACAGCAAATTGAGGCAGTGAAGGGAACGCCGCCATTGCCGCTCTCATGCCTTCAGCGTTCGCTTTGTTATGAAGTGGTGCAAGTTCAGCAAGGCGCTCTACTTCTTGAATAACTGTTTCATCAACTTTCACAGTTCCTTTAAAGGTTTCACCGCCTGCGACAATGCGATGGCCTACAGCGACAAATTTTGAGCTCAAACCTAGAGTTTCGAGTAGTTTTACCACTCGCTCAACAGCGTACTGATGATGGTTACCGCCAGCTGGAATTGCTTCAACGGTTTTTTCTCCCTGATATTTCCAACTGATTTCAGCTTCAGGTAGGCCAAAACACTCACCAATACCTGATACCAAAGCTTCACCGGTTTCAGAATCAATAACAGCAAATTTTAATGAAGAGCTACCAGAGTTGATCACCAGTACAAACGAATTAGACATGAAATAGTTATCCTGTTGTAGAGCAGAGGTTGTAATAGCGCTTGTGCGCTGCGTACTTCTTGTTTGCCCCTCTATTATTCAATAATTTTTTAATCTTTCAACAATCTTTTAGTAAAAGCGATTTGATTGAACAAATTTTGTTGATCTGTAGCAAGTTTTGATTTTATTTGAAGGCTAAAAAATATCACTTGTTAAACATAATTTATGAATAGGTCAATTTGTACAAAGTCAGATATATAAGCTACGTTGTTTATTGGGTGAACAAAAATAACAAACCAATCAATAAATCGGGGTAATAATGTGCCCACTATTGCATTTCTATTAGTGATCTTAGGTTTGATTTTGCTCTGCTGGGGATGGCAGATGACAAAAAACATCTGCTCGAAAACTGACGTAACCGGGTGGACTTTCCTATTATTGTTAATCAGCTGTTTCATTTTTGCTTATGCCGTTTTTTTGCACGCCATCATGCAAAAACCTATTGCTTCTCTCTTAGAAACGGGGGTTTCTCTTATACTTTTTGGCGGCAGTATCTTTGTCGTGCTGGTGATTAAGTGGAGCAACGATTCGATATTAGAGCTTCATACTGTTGCTGAAAGAGAGAAGCGCAATGCCGTCCATGACGCTCTTACTGGGCTCCCTAATCGTAAATACTGTTTTGAGTCTATCGAAGGCAGAATACAATCTAGAGACCCATTCTCGGTGATCCTTTTTGACGTGGTTAATTTTAAACAAGTCAACGATGCAATGGGTCACTTTTGTGGAGACCAGTTACTTATCCAAATTGGTCAACGCCTTCAGGGGAAACTGAAAGGCAATGACCAGATATTCCGCGTTGGTGGTGATGAATTTGTCATCCTGACATCTTCTGCATGCGAGGAAACGGGTAGAAAACTCATAGAAGAACTAGATTCTGCAATGTCTGAACGCTTTCATTTAGATGAGTTTCAAGTTTCCTGCCGCGTTGTTTTCGGTATAAGCACCTACCCATATGACGCCCTAACCAATGATCTTTTGATCAAGCACGCAGATATCGCTATGTATCACGCCAAGCGTAATGGCAATCTTTTTGCGTTTTATAATGAGGATATGAACGTCGGGGCTAAGTACCAACTTGAGATATCTTCTCGTATTCAATGTGCGCTTGAAAAAGAAGAGTTTCAGTTGTATTACCAACCGTTGATTGATGCACACACTAACTTAGCTGTCGGTTTTGAAGCAGTGATTCGTTGGCATGACGAAAATGGTAAAACGATCTCACCCAACGACTTCATTCCTATCGCAGAGCGTAGCAATCAGGTGCACAACATTACCATGTGGGTTCTTAACCAAGTAGAAAGGGATCTGCAAACATTTATAGAGAAAGGCATTAAGCTTCCTGTCCACGTAAACTTATCAGCGAAAGATCTCTCATCTAACTTGCTGTTTAATCGCTTAGAAACTTTGCTCAAAGTAAACCCGCAATTCGCTGACCTAATAAGTTTAGAGATCACTGAAACGATGGCGATCGATAGGGTCGTTGAGCTCAACCCCTTAATTCATCAAATTAAAGGATTAGGTATAAAGATCAGCTTGGATGATTTTGGCACTGGGTATTCATCTTTGTCACTGTTAAGAGATCTTCCGGTTGATCAAATTAAAATCGACCGCTCATTTCTCTCCACAGCAAGCCGCACAGAAGGCTCCCGCTCTATCGTTGAGAACACGATTGCGCTAGCACATGGATTAGGGTATTCGGTCGTAGCAGAAGGCGTTCAAGACATGGACACACTGCATTTTTTGAGAAGTCGAGGCTGTGACATCATTCAGGGTTACTTGTTCTGTCCTGCCCTGCCCTTAGACGAAGTAATAAGTTGGGTAAACAAACACGATGAAAAGCAAAACCGTATTAGACGCGCATAAAAAAGCCGAGCGCTTTGCTCGGCTTTCAATTCTTTTTGTAGCGACTTAAACCGTCGCTTTAATCACTAGTGATTATGCGTCTGTACGACGGCCACGACCGTGACCACGTTCACCACGATGTGCACCACGGTGATCACCACCACGGTTGCGATCGAAACGACGTTCGCCACCTTCACGATTGCCATCGCGGTTGCCGTCACGGTTACCACGGAAGCCACCTTCGCGACGGCCGCCTTCACGACGATCACCACCACGGTTGCCGCCTTCGCGGTTGCCACGGTAACCACCTCCATCACGACGACCACCATCGCGACGACCACCGTCACGGCGACCACCACGAGACTCGCGGAAATCATCGAAATCACATACTACAGCACCAACATCTTGTTGACGGATACGTAGCTTGCTTAGCTTGTTCGCAGCGTCTGAAGTCATTGCTTTAGGTAGCTGTACGAATGTGTGACCTTGAGCTAGCTTGATCGCACCGATAGAACCTTTACCAAGACCTAGTTCGTTTGCTAGAGCGCCAACGATGTCTTTAACTTGAACGCCTTGCTCACGACCAACTTGAAGCTGGTAAGTATCCCAGTCTTGGTTGTTGAAGTTACGACCGCCGTCGCGACCACCTTCACGGCGCTCTTTACGACGTTGTTTGTCACGCTCAATTGCTTCAACCATTGGGTCTTCGCCAATGTAAAACAGAGGACGTTTGCCTTGCTGACGCTTAAGAAGCATAGCAGCAAGTGTTGCTGGGTCGATGTCTAGAGAAGTTTGTAGTTTCTCTACCAGCTCAGCAAATTTGTCTAGTGCTTTGTGCTCTTTCTCTGCTTCAAGCTCAGCGCCTAGCTTAGCTAGACGAGCTTCAGCAACTTGGTCACGTAGAGGAAGTTGGATTTCTTCCATAGATGACTTAGTTACACGCTCGATAGTGCGAAGCATACGAATTTGGTTAGTGCGAACTAGAAGGATCGCTTTACCCTTACGTCCAGCACGGCCAGTACGACCGATACGGTGGATGTATGACTCAACATCAAATGGGATGTCGTAGTTAAATACGTGCGTAATACGTGGAACGTCAAGACCACGAGCTACAACATCAGTTGCAACTAGGATGTCAATAACACCTTGTTTGATGTGATCAACAGTACGTTCACGTAGAGACTGAGGAATGTCACCGTGCAGTGCAGCTGCTTTGAAGCCACGTGCAGATAGCCAGTCAGCCAGACGCTCAGTATCTTGACGAGTACGTACGAATACGATTGACGCGTCAGTTTCTTCAGTTTCAAGAAGACGAGACATCGCTTCATCTTTCTCTACACCTTTCACTACCCAGAACTGTTGTTGAACTTTGTCTACAGTGTGGTTTTTACCAGCAACGTCAACCGTTACAGGGTCACGAAGGAAGCGTTCAACGATCTTCTTCAGCATTGGAGGCATAGTTGCAGAAAACAGAACGCGTTGTGCTGACTCTGGAGCGTGCTCCATGATCGCAGTTACGTCATCTACGAAACCCATGTTTAGCATTTCGTCTGCTTCATCAAGAACGAAAGTACTAACTTCGTCTAGGTGTAGACGTTCGCGATTGATAAGATCTTGAACACGGCCTGGAGTACCGACAACTACATGAGCGCCACTTTTAAGAGCACGCATTTGGTCGACAATAGATGCGCCACCGTAAATCTCTAGAACTTTCAAACCTTTGATATTTTTACCAAGGTTTTTCATTTCCGCTGCAACCTGAATTGCCAGCTCACGAGTCGGAGCAAGTACAATCGCTTGCGGTTTGCGTTGGTTTAGATCGAGTTTGTTGAGAAGAGGCAGAGAGAACGCTGCTGTTTTACCTGTACCTGTTTGAGCTTTACCCAGCGCGTCAGCACCTTCCAATAGGTGTGGGATTGCCGCAGCCTGAATTGGAGTTGGTGACACGAAACCCATTCCGTCTAGAGCAGAAAGGATAGAATCATTCAGAGATAAATCACTGAATTGAATAACAGAATCTTGCATTGGGATCCTACTTAATTAAACAAAAAAACAGTCCCATATGCTCTTCCAATTCGATACTGATCCATCCAGATACTGATTCCATTCAGACGGGAACACAGCACAGTACACAACCGCGATAAGCCATTAGGGACGACTAAGGGAGGCGGATTATTCCTTAAAAGCATAAAAAAATCCAGAAAAAATTGAATTACATCACAATTTATTCTCAACAATGGTATTTTTAGCATATTTTTCCACCAGCCCTACCATTCCCCGTAGATTCGCGTAGCTCACAGATGAGAATTTCATCAATATTTAAGCCAATTTCTCGTGGTTAAATAGGCAAAATTCACGGCGAAATTACGCTCCACAGGTAGTAATAATAGCTCGCAATGATTATAGTGTGCCCAACTCCATAGGTAATTTAAGAAAAGATGTTTCAAGATAACCCACTACTCGCTCAGCTTAAGCAGCAAATCCAAGAAAACCTGCCTAAAAAAGAAGGCTCAATAAAAGCCACAGATAAAGGCTTTGGCTTTTTGGAAGTGGACAGTAAGACTAGCTTCTTCATCCCGCCTGCGTACATGAAAAAGTGCATGCACGGTGACAAAGTCGTCGCCATTATCCGCACCGAAAATGAACGCGAAGTTGCAGAGCCACAAGAGCTGCTGGAACAAGCCGTGACTCGCTTTATTGGTCGAGTAAAAATGTTCAAAGGCAAGCTCAACGTAGCACCTGATCACCCACAGCTTAAAAAGCTATCTCTTAAAGCGAAACTAAAGAAAGGTCTAAAACCTGACGAGTTCGCCGAAGGTGATTGGGTTGTCGCACATCTTATTCGCCACCCTCTAAAAGGCGATAATTCCTTCTTCGTAGAAATTTCTGAAAAAATCACTGACGCGAATGATAAAATTGCGCCTTGGTGGGTAACGCTTGCTCAAAACGATCTACCAAACTCTGAGCCAGCAGGCATCGATAACTGGGAACTGAAAGACGACACGGAGCTAGAACGCGTAGACATGACTCATGTTCCATTCGTCACTATCGACGGTGAATCGACTAAAGATATGGACGATGCGCTGTACGCGAAGAAAACCGTATCTGGCGATTTCGAACTCACCATCGCTATTGCGGACCCAACCGCCTACATCACACCTGAAGATGAAATGGATAAAGTAGCGCGTGAGCGTGGCTATACTATCTATCTTCCAGGACGCAACATCCCGATGCTACCTCGCGATTTAGCGGACAACCTATGTTCTCTGATTGAAGGTGAAACCCGCCCTGCTATTTGCTGTACCGTAACGGTAAGTAAAGATGGTGTGATTGGCGACGATATTAAATTCTTCGCGGCAAACATCAAATCACATGCACGCCTAGCATACGATCACGTGTCTGATTGGTTAGAAAACGGCAGCTCTGAAGCATGGACGCCATCTGAAGAGATCGCGACCATCGTTCGTGATCTTTATGAGTTCTCTCTTGCTCGCGCTGAATGGCGTGAGAAAAACGCAGTGGTCTTCCCTGATCGTCCTGACTACCGTTTTGAGCTCAGTGAAGATAACGATGTAATTGCTATCCACGCAGACATGCGCCGCAGTGCAAACCGTCTTGTTGAAGAATCCATGATTACCGCAAACATCTGTGCAGGTCGTACATTACGCGATAAATTTGAAACAGGTGTCTTCAATACGCATGCAGGTATCAAGAACGAGAAGATTGAAGAAGTGGTTCAACTTGTCAATCCAGAAGGCCAGTTGGAGTTCACAGCGGAGTCTATTGCTACACTAGAAGGCTTTGCTGCGTTGCGCCGCTGGTTGGCAGCTCAAGAAACGTCTTATCTAGATAACCGTATTCGTAAGTTCCAAGCATACAGTGAAGTGGGTAATCAGCCTCTGCCTCATTACGCAATGGGTTTAGACATCTATGCAACTTGGACATCACCAATTCGTAAATACGGTGATATGATCAACCACCGTATGTTGAAGGCCGTCATCCTTGGTAAAGAACCCGTACAAAAACCAGATGACCAAGTAGGCGAAGAGCTAGCTCTACATCGTAAACATCATAAAATCGCTGAGCGAAATGTCTCAGATTGGCTATATGCACGCACGCTTGCTGATGAGCCGAGCAAGAAAACTTGTTTCACAGGTGAGATTTTCGATATTAATCGTGCAGGCGCACGTGTCCGACTTCTCGAAAATGGCGCAGCAGCCTTTATTCCTGGTGCACTAATTCTTGATAATAAAGAAAGAATTGAGTGCAATGGCGACAACGGTACCATCTCTATCGATAAAGAGGTCGTATACAAACTTGGGGATACATTGGAAATTGTCCTTACGGACGTAAACCAAGAAAACCGCAGTTTAGTTGCAAAGCCAACCCAGGTATTCGCTGAACAACCAGCAGCACAAACAGAACAGACTGTAAGTGAATAATACCGAATGAAGTTAAAAGGCGCTCTATTGAGCGCCTTTTTTATTTGTTATGTAAAACGATAAGAACGAGTATGCCGAACATTGAGATCATTCGCTTTAATCACTTCACTGCGCGCAAAAGTGAGCGTTACACTGCAACACATAATGGGTTATATATTGTTGAAGAAGGTGCCCTATTAGTTCATCAACCTAATGGTGAGCAATTTGAACTTAAAGCCGGAGATTTCACACTCTATAACTCCGCAGATCTGAGCAGTGCAGAAGCCGTCTCTAGTGACGGAGGCTTTAAAGCACTGGCTTTAGTCTTCAATCCAAATATATTCTGTGACTTTAAGAAAGCGCACCCGATGCTACGTTCCAAAACGGAAGAAAGGCGCTTCTATCCTTTTTCAACGCAATCCAGTGGCGAAGTAGCACAATTGAAGGACATGTTGGTTAAGTTAGCGAGTCGCAACGCTCCAGACTACACACAAAGCCATATCGCAATGGCATTGCTGTCGTTGATGGTTGAGGTAGAGCCAAACATCCTATCGATCATAGATGACGCAAGTAGCCTGAGCGACTCTCAAAAAGCCATTAAGTACATTGAGGGTAATATTGAAAAAGACATCACGCTAGAAGGCTTAGCGGCTCATATGAGCATGTCCATCGCAACCTTAAAACGTCGCCTCGCCGCAGATGATCTTTCGTTTTCTCAGATATTAAAGGTGAAACGGATAAACTTCGCAGCAACCCAACTGCGCAAGTCAGAAAAATCAATAACAGAAATAGCGTTTGAGTCTGGTTTTAAAAGTGCAGCGCATTTCAGTACAGCATTTAAATCCGTTTACAACATGACCCCCAAAGACTTTAGAAACCAAGTCGTTAAGCCTAAAGTATAAATCATGTCGGCATTCGCATCCGTTGGGCTCACCCTATTCCCAAAAACACGCTTGAGGATCACGCTCCAATTCGTTGAGTAAGTCCTCAAGCATTTGGCTAAATGGAAGTGGCTTATAAGGCACCCACCTTAACAGCTCGTTGTGATATGTGGGAACATAGAAATACCAAAGTTGGTTGTCCTCATCAAACATGATCTTCGCGACGGGAGAAGTATACTCGCTATGCTGGGAGTCGAGGAGAAAATGCGCCCGATGAAGCTCAACGCCATTTTCTACTAGCTCATAGAGGCACTTGCCCTGTTCGACAGGCAAGTTAGCATTACGCGCAGAGCAGAGCGATTGAACTGATTTGTATAAACGACTTGTCGCCATTTGGGACACTGACATCAACGTTCTCCCGATGGATGATAGTTAGAGCTGTCGATCCTAGTATATAACCTTTACATCATCACCGATGGTAGTTATCTACCTAACTCAAGTATAAGATAGCTATATTATCATTTGCCCAGATTATCATCTCAGTCCACTTGGAAACGCTAGCTCCATCACCTCTTGACTAGAAACAATTCCCCTGTTTAGCGCTAACAGTTCACAAAAGTGTAACCTGAACGCAATATCATAAACTCTGCTTTATCCCGTATATGGAGTTTAATATGTTACGTTTTACTGTGGCGACGTTATTGGCCATAGCAGTCTCCCTCCCTACCATTGCAAAAGAAATCAACATCTCGGGTTCAACTTCGGTTGCTCGTGTGATGGATGTACTTGCTGAGGAATACAACAAAACACACCCAGACGATTACGTTGCTGTTCAGGGCATTGGTTCGAGTGCTGGTATCACCATGGTCAATAAAGGAGTAGCCGAAATAGGCATGAGCTCTCGCTATCTGACTGAAAGCGAAAAAGGTGAAGATCTCAATGTATACCCTATCGCTTATGATGGCCTCGCTGTTGTTGTAAACCGTACCAACTCTGTAGAAAACCTTTCTCAGCAACAGCTGTTTGATATTTACAAAGGTAAGATTAAGAATTGGAAAGAGGTCGGGGGCGCAGATCAGCCTATCGCGGTGGTTACTAGAGAAGCGTCTTCAGGTTCACGTTACAGCTTCGAAAGCTTGCTGGGACTGACCAAAATCGTTAATGATCGCCTTGTCTCGGATATCAGCCCAAACAACTTGGTTGTAAACAGCAACAGCATGGTAAAAACCATTGTTAACCATAACACTCGCGCCATTGGTTTTATCTCTGTAGGGTCAGTAGATCGCTCGATCAAGGCGATTCAGTTAGATGGTATTGACCCAACCTCGACAAACATTAGCAATCATAAGTACAAGTTGGCGCGACCATTCCTAGTGCTATACAAAGTAGATAAGATTAGCGATGCAGGTAAAGGTTTTATCGCTTTCCTTCGTTCAGAGCAGGGACAAAAAGCGATTGCAGATTACGGTTATACGCCAGTAAAAAACTTTAATCAGTAAAAATAAAAAAGAGAGCACCTTGATGCTCTCTTTTCCTATGTAGTGTTCTCTCCGGTTTCGGAATTAGAAATGCAGTTGAATTACAGAGACCACAACCGCACCAGGTCGACGAATACCTTCAATTTCCACTTTAATTTCGCGCTCAATCTCCAAACCTTTTTTGATTGGCGTTACTTTTGTTAACGTGCTGACTGCACGAACATTATTGCCTGCTTTGACAGGGTAAGGGAAACGAACTTGGTTTAAACCCAAGTTAACTACCATTTTAGCTGTTGGGAACATTGGCTTTTCTGGATCAACTGAATCCGTCAGTTTAGGCAGCAATGCTAATGTTAAAAAGCCATGAGCGATAGTTGTCTTAAATGGAGATTCAGTTGAAGCACGCTCTGGATCAGTATGAATCCATTGCATGTCTTCCGTTACCGCACCAAATTGGTTAATACGTTCTTGAGACACATGAACCCAATCACCAGTGTGAATAACTTCGCCAATTTTTTCACTTAACTCGTCATAAAGCTTTTGAGCCTCAGGTGCCATTACGATCGGTGCAGGTTGAGGTGCAACTTCTTCGTTGACGGCTGGCTGCTGGTGATCACGAACTTTTGAGAAAAGAAAGCTATTTTGAGCTTTCCCCAAAAAGTCACTCCAATAATCGCGTAACGTTGGAGACATCCAATTCATAAACTCGGATTGATGAGCAGAAATCGCATCAACTTTGTCTTTAAATAGATTTGTGACCTTCATAAACACCCTTAAGAATTCTAAGCACAACTGGCTATACCAGTTAATTTTGAATTAGTTCACAAAGTCTTGCAAATACTTTCGGGCGAACACATGTACCCTAAAAGCATGTTATGTCTTATATATCAGTAAGATAACAATAAAACACCATTTTATTGACGTGCGCTAATATAAAGTAAAAACTCTATAAATTGGTACTTTTTGTCCCTTTTTCAAACCGTCCAACATCACATCAGTGATCATAAAACAAGCAAACAGTACTTCTATTATAATTCAGCACTTTACAAGTCGGACTATGCTCCTTATTATACCGCCCACAACGGAGAGATGGCTGAGTGGTTGAAAGCACCGGTCTTGAAAACCGGCATACGTTAATAGCGTATCTAGGGTTCAAATCCCTATCTCTCCGCCACTTATTTAGAGAGCTCGCATTTATTGCGAGCTCTCGTCGTTTTAGCTCTTACAAAAACGAGATTTAGAAATCCTCGCTCGTAAGCGAATCCAGCACTTCACTATATTCCAGTTAAAAGCCCGCTAATGTTTAGCGGGCTTTTAACTTCGATTTTCTAAAGTTTAAGCAAACTTCTTAATCATTTCAGACAGGTCATTGGTGTAATTTTGCACTTTGGTGTTCATATGATTCGTTTCAGTCATCAGTTCATACGATTCACTGTACTTTAAATTAAGCGACTGGATGTTTTCATTTATTTCATCCGTTACATAAACCTGCTCTTCTATCGCGACCGCAATTTGTTGGTTTCGTTCGACGACGTCCTGAACAAGGGACTCCAGTTGTTGAATGCTATCCAAAGCAGTACCTAGCAATGTTACCGTTCCGGTCGACATTTCATTACCTTTCTCTAACGCAGAAACCGCTGATTTGCTCCCATTTTGAATCCCTTCAATGGCCGATTTAATCTCTGTTGTCGATTCCTGAGTTCTTTTAGCTAAGGTTCTCACTTCATCTGCTACAACGGCAAACCCTCTGCCTTGTTCGCCTGCCCTCGCGGCTTCAATTGCAGCGTTTAACGCTAATAAATTAGTTTGTTCGGCAATACCATTGATGACTTCAACAACGGTTCCAATTTGCTCGGTTTGTTGGTTCAAACGTATGACCACTTTAGATATTTCGCCGAGCTCATCAACCAACTCTAAAACCGATTGGTTAACATTATCGATAACGCTACGGCTGTCTATCATCGTATTTTGCGCTTCTAACGTAGCCTCGGCGGTCGCTTGAGCATTATTTGATATCTCAGATGAAGAGGCTTGCATCTCGTTGACCGCTGTTGCGACCGAGTCAATCTCCACTTTCTGTGCGCTTAAGTTCTCCGTCACTTTCTGGCTATTTGTCGCAGCACTGTTAGCACTTGCGCGCGTTTCTTCGCAAGAGTCTTTTACAGACACGCCAACGCGCCCCAATAGCGCATTGGCAAATTGCTTACGCATCTTCATACCCAGCTCAATCTCAGCCAGATCGTTGATTCTTCCGCAATAAATATATTCCATGAGTGGATTGTTGAAGTCTTGCCTAGCCTGTTTAGCGAGCTTCTCAACTGGTCTGGTTAATACATAAATAGAGAAAACGGAAAGTAACGCAACAACGCCAAACGCTATCACTGGTGATTGATTCATTTGTAGAATGAGTAAGCCAAGAAGGTTTGAAATTAAAAGGAAGAAGGCCGATCTCATCCACAAACGTGTACGAGGAAGATACATTTTCCACGGCTTACGATTATTTCGAAGCTTCGAATACGCTTTTTCCGCTCGCTGGATGTGTATACGCTCAGGTTTAAATCTCACTGATTGGTATTCCACAACTTCACCATTAGATTTTATGGGAGAAGCAAACGCGTCAACCCAATAATAGCCGCCGTTTTTACGTCGATTTTTGACCATTCCCATCCAGTGTTTGCCAGTTTTCAGGTGAGTCCATAAATCTTTAAAAGCCTGTTTTGGCATATCAGGATGACGCACAACATTGTGGGGTTTACCGATAAGCTCCCCTTCATCAAACCCCGCGACTTCATTAAAGTTTTCACTGGCATATTTGATGTAACTGGAGGTATCGGTAATGGAAACTAGGCTGTAACTCGAAGGGTAATCGTATTCCGTTTCACTCATAAACATGTGTCCTTACATTGATTAATTAACAAACGGCAAATATGAATTTATCAGCATAACATTTACATGCATAATGATAGGTTGATTCAAAAATAAAACAAAATTATTGACAAGCTTACTTGTTACTTAATGACTCTAGTCGCATTTTTATCCTCTAATACAAGGCTTCGTTGATATGCACAAGACTGAGCACTGTTCAAAATTAATACACAAAAGCGCTTCCGTACTGAGTTCGTAAATTGTTATAAGTAATCCACTAAAACGAAAACAAGGAAGACAAACACAATGACTATTCACTTTCGTCAGCTTGTAGCTAAGAGAAACACGACACACTTGTTTATTGACGATTGGAAAATTAACACTCAGCAGTCTTGGGGGATATTCAGCGCGGATGGAGATATTGGCTCTCTGCTTGGAGACCTTATTTGTGATGAAATGTCACCAGATAGTGGGGAAATTGAGCTAAATGGGCTGTCCGTTGCGCAAGTGTCGTTATCAGAGCAACAGCGATTACTGGAAAGAGAATTAGAAAAGGATGATACGGATTTTCTTGATCGTATCGACCAAGGAAGCACTGTTTATTCATTAATCCTAGAGCAGAGCCAAGACACTGACTTAACTGAACAGCTAATTAATGATCTCGACCTAAGTCATCTTAAAGATAGTGGCTTCCGCGTTCTCTCTACCGGAGAAACCAGAAGAGTAATGTTCGCCCGAGCTTTAGCCACACAACCTGACTTAGTATTACTCGATAATCCATTTACTGGCTTAGATATTGAGCACCGAGCTGCTCTCTCTCGCTATTTACACTCGCTTTCTCAAAATGTACAACTACTCATAACCTTCTCTCGCGAATCTGACATGCCTGAGTGGATCAATAGCATCGCGCTTTTCAGTGCAGGAAAGCTTGATAGTACAATGGATAAGTCCAGTTGGGATAATCATCCAA
Organism: Vibrio sp. 1641; assembly: GCF_033339995.1. NCBI lineage: Bacteria > Pseudomonadati > Pseudomonadota > Gammaproteobacteria > Vibrionales > Vibrionaceae > Vibrio > Vibrio sp. 1641. The sequence continues at coordinate 731,057 of NZ_JAWOVP010000001.1, read as the reverse complement.
TCATTGGACAAATTAAATCTCAGTCAAAGCAACAGAGTGAAGAAATGATGAGCTTGATACGTCAGCATCAGCACTCGACGCCATTCAACAACCCAATATTTGAACTAAAGAATGGGGCTGTCGAATACACCGATAAGAAGATTTTTACTGACTTGAACTGGCGCATAGACAAGGGCCAACATTGGCAGGTCAAAGGCCCAAATGGTTGTGGAAAGAGTACCTTACTTGGATTGATCTTTGGCGATCATCCGCAATGCTACAGCAATGACATTGATATTTTTGGTAAAAAGCGTGGTACTGGCGAGACAATCTGGGAAATTAAGCAGCATATCGGCATGGTGTCTTCAGCGCTACACCTCCAATATCGAGTCAATTGCAGCGCATTAGAAGTCATTTTGTCAGGATTTTACGATTCGATTGGGTTGTATAACCAGCCAACTCGCAAAGAGATGAATATTGCAAACGAGTGGCTCGATATCTTACATATGAGCCAGTACAAAAAAACCTCATTCAAGCAATTAGAGTACGGTCAGCAGCGACTATTACTGATTGCAAGAGCCATCGTGAAACAACCCACATTATTGATTTTGGACGAGCCGTATCAAGGGTTAGATTTTTTGGGTAGACGGTTAGTTAAGAACACACTTGAACTCATCGCTAGAGAGAATTTAAGCCAACTATTGTATGTGTCTCACTACCAAGAAGACCGCTTAGATAGCATCAAAAATGAGTTAGAGTTTGTGTTTGATGAAAATGCTCAGTGTTATAGAGCTAACGTCTACCAATCATAATGACTTCGCTGCGCAAGCTGCTCATAAGGTAATGGTTTGGAGTACAGGTATCCCTGATGATATCTCACTCCCATCTGCTTTAAGTGTTCAGCTTGCGCTATGGTTTCCACGCCTTCAGCGATCAATTGTACTTGTAATTCTTCCGCGAAGTGAACCATCGCTTTTAAGACAGAAGCACTAAGGCTAGGAATACCAATGGTTTCGACAAAGCACTTATCGATTTTTAAGTAATCTATGCGCATGTGCTGTAGAAATGCTAACGAGGTTTGGCCAGTTCCAAAATCATCGATCAGCACATCAATACCATGCACTCGCAGCGCTGCAATGCATTTTCTCGCCTCTGAATCAATGAGCTGACGCTCCGTTATCTCTACCCCTAATGAGACTTTGTTTCGGCTCAACTGTCTGTCGAGCAATTGAATTTTTCTGATCGCGTTTGGTCCGACTAAATAACCAGGCGGCACGTTAATACCAAGGTGGACAGGCTGATCAAAGCCTAATTTACTGAAGTCCTCTGCCGCTTTATCCAGAACGAAATCAGTAAGTAAAAAAACCAATCCACTTTGCTCTGCCGCAGGGACAAATTCATCCGGAGAAATGAACCCCTTACTTTGATGCTCCCATCGCACAAGCGCTTCAAACCCGAATAACTGGCCGGTATCAACGTTAACTTGCGGTTGGTAATACAGGGTCAACTCTCCTCTTTTTATCGCTCTTTTAAGATCCAGTATCAAATTGCGATGAGGATCAATAAACTTATTCAACGCATACAAGCAAAGGTAGATCACGAAAATAATTGGAATTGAGTACAAAAAATAGGAAAGTGTTCTCTGTTTGACGAAAAGATCGCTGGCTTCACTCAAAGCTTCATACTCAAACATTTGCGACGATTTGATACCGATAGGATTACTTCCCGCTCTTAATGCTCCTTCAGGTGAAACTTGCTCATGGATAAACAGCGCAGAACGTTTTAGGCGTAAATCGTTGTTAAACCCTATTGTCGCATTAAAGTAGTCATGATCGATAATCGTTACGGCTTGATAACCCCGCTCTCCCTCCGTTACCACAAGCAAGAACTGATCGTACAAGCTATCAACACTACCAAGCGCTAGCGTTTGTCCCTTGGGAAAGGTGATGTGCTCAGCTAACGGTTTAGAGATACTTCCCAATTTCGAAGAACAAGTAATGACTCCCTCTTTCACAATGAGCATTTCTTCAATATCTCGTTCAAACATTAAGCTTTGCTGGAGCTCTTCACATCGCTCAGGGTGTAGCAGCGCCGTGCGGTTTTCTGTCTCTATTTGGAATAAAATTTCATCTGCAATTTGCACATTTTTTTCTAATAAATGATTGAGATTGTTTTGCACGCTTTCACGAGCTAAATACAAAACCTCTCCAATAACCAAGGGAATAGGCAGAAGAAAAATGATGGCTTTTTTAAAAATCGCCTTATTCAGCATATAAAAGTAACCTTTTATAAAACCGATTTACTGAGATGGTACCTCGATTCCGATACCCGCTAGCAACTCACGTTTTTTAACATTATTTGTTTGGATTAACTCAGTATGCGAAACGCTGAGTAATACCGCAAACTAAACAATGTCTTAATCACTCCTGTTCCAATTTAGTATCAAGCGCCTCAAACCTGAGACTTTAATTCGACACCATGTTATGTCTATCGGTAGTTGCGAAAGTCTTTACCTGTCTGTTTCTCATCATGTAAGAATTACCCATTAAAATTATTTTTCTTTTCTCAGTGATTAAGAATTATATTTGTCGTAACTCCTACAACACGTTACAACACTCTCATGACGACAAACAAAGCTAATGCTAACCAGGTAAACGAAAAATCACTGCAGTTGTTAATGCAAGTTGCAGTTAGTCCGTTCCCAGTTTCTGCGAAAACGCTAAGCGAGCAATTGAACGTTCCTTTAAGCAGCCTTTACCGACACTTAAAACTGCTTAAAGAGTGGAACTTGATCGAAGAAAGCGTTCACGACAAGACATTTGTCGTTGGTCCGGCGGCATTATTACTCATGCACAGCTATGAGACCGCGCAACATGGGCTCGACATGGTCGAAACCATACTGGCTAGGTTGGTACAACAAACCGGGGAAATGGCCGCTTATATGGTACCAGCGGGTTATCGTGCGCTTTGTGTCAGACAGAAAGAAAGTATGCAGGCGCTGCGTTGCAGCTTCGTCCAGGGTCAAAGTCAACCTCTGCTGCGCGGTGCCTCATCTAAAGTGATGCTTGCTTTTATGCCTCAAAGTCGATGCGAGAAAATCTTGAGATATTTTAATCAAGATCACCGACGTGACGAGTGGGAAAAAGAGCTCACAACCATCCGTAAACACGGATATGCCGTCAGTACTTCTGAGATTGACCCTGGTGTTTCAGGTATTAGCGCACCGGTAATGAAAGGAAGCAAACTGATTGGCGCAGTCTCGGTAATGGCTCCGGCCCACCGAGTCGAAAAGGATAAGCAGCGCATTATTTTACATGTACTGCAAGCGGCAAGGGCACTACCACCAGAAAGGTAATTCATCATGTTAAGCTTTTTCAAACGCTATAAACTCCATCACACAGTGAAACAGCCGCAACATTACCCTTTTTCTTTTATGACAGTGTGTGAGTATTTGCCACCCATGTCTAAGGGCGCGTTTGAATTAGCTGATCAAAGTTTGGAAAATGCTAGTGATTGGCTTTACCAACAACATGATCATGAAACCGCTGAAAACTATGGGCACTTCAACCACGACAAACTGGAGAATGGCGAGTTTCAGGAAGCGTTAAGTCTTTCGCTTTCTCGTCACTCAATTCCGGTTTTAGTCACTAACTGTACCGAGGCAATCTTGTCCATGTTACCTGTGGTCGTATCCTATCGAGACGAAGTGGGTGTCGTAAATATCGGGCATAACATGAACTTGAAACCGACACTTGAGCCACGCTTAGGCTCTGCATTCCATTTTGCTCTTTCTCGCTATCAAAACGTACGATTGTTTTTTGCTGGCGTCAGTGAGCAAGAGACGAAGCAGGAAACGTGGGAATACGCGGAAGATCAAGGTTGTGATTGGGTGACCGAGAAAGAGTTTTCTTTTCGTCATCGCAATAACGTTAAGCAACAGATCGGCAATTACCTAGACCACTGCGACCAAATAATCATTAGCATCGACCTTGGATCTCTAAAAACCAAAAACAGCCTTGATGGCGCGTCAGAAATTGATATCCAAATGGTTCTACGCACGATTAGGCAATGTCTGGTTGCAGGTAAAGTGAGGGCAATTCAGCTCGTTGGCGATCGAGATTGCCTGGTCTATTCGAGACAAACGAAAGCCATACTAGAAGAGTTATATCAGATGGCTCCACTCATCGTTCACGCTGCATAGCGTTATAAACATTCAGAATCAGGATCGCTTCCTTCCTGATTCTGAACCAACATGCTTACTTATTATCCTTAACTAACAAATAGTTACACATATAAATCGACACACATCACACTGGCCTCTTGAACTAACCTGACACTTACGTTGTAATAAGGCCGCTAAACTTTGGTATGACATACGAAATAAAAAATAACCAAAGTTCAATAACTAAGCGGCTTCAAAACAAAAAATTACCGCAGCTATTCCAATTTCAGTGAGCATTTGCTCACGCTCGCTTGATGCCATCTTGTTCCACTCATTAGGACATTTGATGATGCGTCTTTGCAGTATTTTCACTGCGGTTCTTTTTTTACCGCTAACCTCACACGCCACCACTTATGACGTAAAAGATCTATCTGAGTTAGGTCAACTTTGCTCACACAAGAGTTTTAGTATCGAAAGCGATGGCACGACTTATCGCTGTACAGGGAAACTAGTCCTACCCGCTGGTGATAAAATTGTCTCCTCATTACCGGAAAAAGAGATAACGTTAAAAGCAGATTATGGAATTGTGTTAGAGGGGAATAATACGATTGGTGAACCCAATAAACGTATCTCTCTACACGCCCTCGCTACCGGATTAACGGTTAACAATGAGAAAGCATCAAACCTCGACGATTACCAAAACAAGCACACTGTTATCTATGGTGATCTTCTATCTGCTTATCCAACAAAGCTGCATAACGTTCTCATCGATGGGGATATAGAGCTAACAGGTGAGGCCCTTCATATTAATGGTGAGTACAACACCATTATTGGTGACATTTTGACTCACAGCACGACCAATATATTTAATACAAACATCTGTGGTAAGGTCGAATCACAAGGCGAAACACTACACCTAAAAACAAACCATCCTTTACAAGACCATTTTGTCGTCGGTGATGTTTCTGCGCACAAATCTCTGATTATAAAAGATATGTCGATCTATGGTACGGCTGAATCTGTAGGATCGTCAGCTACATTAAGTGGCTCATTCTATAGTTCCACCGCAGCAATTAAATACTTCCAAACATTGAACTTCAACAACGCTCCAAATCAGCCTAGTCAAGTTTGTGGTGAAATCCAACAAACGCCAGGAAGTGCACAAACGAAAGCACAAGACAACAAATACACGCAATACTGTGGATTGGGCGAGGCTGATTGTCACTACTCTTCCCAAGTCTGTCCAATCACCCCTCAAGATGTTCCGAATTGCAGCATGCAGCCTCCATCGGAGAACGACTTAAACCTCAGCGTCACACCATCGGACGACATGGCACTGATGTGCGGCGACGATCTTCCGCAATTTACAGTAACAACAACCAATAATGGAGTAGTTGTAAGCGCAAAAGTCAGTGCCGTCCTATCACACCCTGACTTATTCACTTTAGAGGTGATCAAAGGTCAGCAGACATTAAAAGCAAACCAATTTATGTCTGACGACAATGGTGAGCTCGTTGTTCGAGTGGTCCCGAACGATATTGATACCATCGCGTTAGGTACTAACTACACGCTGACTTTCACTATGGCAGAAGACACCAGCAAGCATCAAACGGTTAGCTTTATGTTTACGCCATTTATGTTTGAGGCCTACTCAAAGACGAAAAGCGCCACTTTAAATGAAATACGCGTTATTGCAGGTAAACCAGAAAACGTGCATACGCGATTGCTGGCTTGTGCCTCCACAGGCGAACCTGTAGTGGCAAGCAACTACAATGGTACTCCTAAGGTTTTTCATCCATTGGTTCAACCATTAGGAGGAAGTGAAGGAAGCTTTAGCTATTCAGCGGAATTTAAAGACGGCTTGTCTGAACATGGTCTTATCACGAACGAGTCCGGCATATTTGAAGTGACATTGTCCGATCATTTTGAATGTGAGGGATTTGAAGAGTGCCCTGAAGAAGGCAAAGTGGAAGTGAAAGGGACATTTAATGTGCACTCGCGACCATGGACACTCGCTATTTGTGACAACCAACGTGCTTTGCCTTCTGGCACCTCTAAACAGGGAGATGGGTTTATCGCTGCTGGAGAACTTTTCTCTCTAACAGTGAAACCTATCATTTGGCAACCTGACGGCTCTGTAAGTGGGTCTGTTGAATCAGCACGCTATTGTGATGCTTCTATCACCCGTAATTTTATGCTTGATGACGCTCCAGCAACATCGGTTGTCTTGTCGAGTGAGCAACATACGCCATCAGAGACAGCGAACCAAACCTCAAAATTGCTAAAAAGTAGTGACTCACTGGCTCAGGCGCATAATTCAGGCAAGAATGCTCAATTCGTCTTTAATGGATTATATTGGGAAGAAGTCGGGAGCTTGAGAGTAAAAGCAAACCTAGAAAGTAAATATCTAGGTATGACTGTTAACGAAAGCTATCGTTACATCGGTCGTTTTTACCCAAAATATTTTCAAGTGCAAGACCAAGAATGGCACTACCCACATGGCCAAACTTTTGCTTACATGAATCAACCTTTTGAGAAAGTCACTTACGATGTTGTCGCACTCAATGCGCATAAGGAAAACGTGAAGAATTACGTCCACTTTTCGTCTAACCTTCAACAACATTTCGATTTAGGCGAGCTAAGCTCATACTCCGATCGGTTTTTGCCGCCTAAGCCTAAGAAGGTAGACTGGAAACTACTGGGTAGCGCGAGTGTTGGAACGTTTGTTATAGAGAAGCCCTCGACCAATGCGACTTGTAACAATAGCCCATGCTGGAAAAAGAACACGACAGATAAGCAATATCCTGATGGTCCATTCAATACCGAGACTAATAGTGACAGCAGCCAAATAGGTTTAGTCTCAGTAAAAGCCGTTGATGAGGTAAACTTCTTCGACGATAGCGAAGTACTCACAAAACAACCAGACATTCGATTCGGTCGTTTGAACTTTCAAGATGTAGGTGGCAACCAAGGCATGGTGATCAAAGTGCCACTTGCTGTAGAAACTTGGCAAAACGGTCGATTTATGACTAACTTCGATGACAGCTCAACAACGGCGAATGGTGAATATTACTTCAGCACGCCAATTTGGTCGAATGCGCCTGCAAACAACGCCATGCTTTCTGGAGTTGGGACAATGCATGTTGGCAGGATGACCGATATCGTTGCAAGCCAAATTGACTCAGCACGCGAGCAAATACAATTCCACCTGGATTTAGACGGCTCAGGTAATCGCATCCCTTGGCTGAAATACGATTGGGATAACACGACAAGTGAAGAGGAAAATCCACCTGTTACAGTTACGTTTGGTATTCACCGAGGAAACGATCGCATTATTTATCGTGGTGAGCCAAATATGCTTGGCCTAAATTAACGCGAAACGACAAAACAAAAAAAGCCCCTCAATTGAGGGGCTCTTTTCACACAGACTGTGTAATTTACTTTGCGCCACGACGCGCTTTCAGGCGCTTCACCATAGCAAGACGACGCTCTGCCGACCCTTGGTCTGTTGCCGACTGGTTCGGATTATTACGACGACCTTGACGATTCTTGAATGCTGGTTTTGAGTGCAGCTTTTCAATGTAAGATTCACGCTGTTTTGGTTCATAGCCAGCAAGCTCAATACGGCGAATTCGCTGCTGGATTAGATTTTCAACCTGAACAACCGTGAGTTCTTCATCTCGATTTACAAATGAAACGGCATGACCTTGTTTACCTGCACGGCCTGTACGACCAATTCGGTGAACGTAATCTTCCGCTAGGAAAGGCATGTCATAGTTCACAACGTGAGGTAAATCTTCAATATCTAGACCTCGAGCAGCGACATCGGTAGCCACCATGACACGTGCTTTACCGGACTTAAACTCTTCTAGCGCACGACGACGAGCGCTTTGAGCACGGTCACCATGACAAACCACCGCTTTGATACCATCAAGTTTCAGCTCTTTTACAACGTCGTTTGCGGTCTCTTTGTAGTTCACAAATACCAACACTTGTTTCCAGTTCTTACGACCAATCAGCTCCGAAAGCAGTTCCGTTTTTCGCTCTTGATCAACTGGATATAACACGTGAGCAACTGTCTGTGCTGTCGTATTCGCTCGCTCAACTTCAATACGCTTAGGCTTACGCAGGATATCTTTTGCTAACAGATTTAGTTGGCTCGAAGTCGTTGCCGAAAACATCATGATTTGTGGGTCTGTATCCACATCCAGCATGATCTTACGAACTGCATGAATAAAGCCCATATCCAAGATACGGTCTGCTTCATCAAACACTAAAAACTCTAAGTGTGCGACCGAGACATTACCTTGTTCAATGTGCTCTTCCAATCGACCAGGTGTAGCCACTAGGATATCTACACCGTTTTCTAATGCCGTTACTTGAGAAGACATTTTACGGCCACCGAAAATCGCAGCCACCGACAGGTTCGTGTACTTCGTGTAAGCTTTGATGTTGTCAGCAATTTGTTCAGCAAGCTCACGAGTTGGAGCCAAGATAAGTGCACGAGCAGTCTTACGAGAAGCGCTACGGTTACTGTCTAACAACTGCTGAATCATAGGCAGAGAAAACGCAGCCGTTTTACCAGTACCTGTTTGTGCTGTAGCGAAAATATCATGGCCTTTGCGAGCCATTGGAATCGCCTTCTGTTGAATTGGCGTTAACTTTTCATAACCGCATTCTGCCAGTGCTTTAACCACTTCTGGCGCAAAACCTTGAGATGAAAATGACATTGAGCGTATTCCTTAAACAAACCACTAAAAATAGCTTTAAAAATTTAGCCGTGCACTATACCCGAATTTGAGTGATTTATCTCACTTTTCTCATTGAAATCCTACAAAAGAAAAAACGGTGAGCACAGATATATCAGTGGTTCACCGTTTTCGTTTAACCTTTGCGCAATTTAATGTTTGATGCCAGATAACTGAAGGAGAATTCGCTCAAGCTCATCCCATGGCAACAGCTGAGAATCTATCACTTCTAATCGTGATTCAAAGCCTTCTAAGCTGATTTCATTCACCGACACGACTCGGTTGGCAACATTAAACGCGTAACAACCTTGATCCGTATTGACCACTGCTTTAACACGCTCTGCGGTCAAGTCCGAAAGCATAGAGAAAAGCTTTTCAAAATCAAACTTATACTCTGCCCCAAACAACCACCCACAACTAAAATAACCCTGCCCTTTGTTCTCTTTGCGCACAAAGGCTTCACCAGGCGCCAACTGGAATTGAGGCTCTTGGTGAGCATGGTCATGATGATGTGACTCGATATGGGAAGAAGCGCTGCCGTAAACCCGTTCGATATCCAAGACTTCTATCGGTAACTCACCATCATGAATAAGCTTACTGAATACTTTTGAGGGAGATTGGTCCGTCACCCAGTCATTAAACACATCAATGTCGTGACTGGTACAAAGGTCAACCTTACTGCCTATAACCACATCTGCGCTGTCTAACTGGTCCACGAAATTTTGGTTAGAAAGATATTTTTCATCACTTAAGTTACGCGGATCAACCAGAGCGATCGTCGCTTTTAGATCAACGTAAGGTTCATACTGTTCTGAGGTAAGCGTCGCGATAACCTGTTTTGGATGACCAAGGCCTGTCGGCTCAATCAATAAACGGTCCGGTTTTTGGCGCAGTAACGCGGTAATACCGACCGACATTGGCACGCCCGCCGTACAACACATACAGCCACCCGGCACTTCTTTAATCAGCGCACCTTGGTCGGTCATCAATGCACCGTCGATGCCAATCTCACCAAATTCATTGACCAAAACCGCCCAGTTTTCGTTTTCCGGTTTGTTCTTCAGTAGATTTAAAATCGTGGTCGTTTTACCGACACCCAAAAATCCGGTCAGTATGTTGGTTGGTACTCGATTTGACATGCTTATCTCCGACACGTTAGTGCATTAATGCTCCAGCAAAGTATACGGAGAATGTGACTCGCTTCAACGCTTTTTATCGCGCTCATCAAGCTCATTGCGTGATGCGTGGGTATACATTTTTTGAGAATGATCAGAGTGACTTATCAACTCTGAACGCTTCATATCAGAAAGATACATACTGGTGTAAATGACGCAGGCAAAAAACGCGATAATAGCGACTACAATGGGAAGAACTCCGAGTGTGTTTTCGAATTTAAGCGCAGCGATAGCCAATGCGAAAACAACGACAGAGATAAGTGCGATAGACTTACTTTTGTTGCTTTTCATGATAACTCGCCTTTCGTAAGGGTAGCCCCTAATACCTCCTGTATTAGGGGAGTGCCAGTTTGAACAACATCCAACCTGACTATTCAATGCTACTCCTTTCGCTACTTGTGAAATTTGACAAAGCTAACATTTATTACAACATCAAACGATGAACTTATTACTAGCTTTCAGACACTTAGTGGACTGTAAAGCACTTACTAGCAAATCGACCCGCCGCTGACCAATATGTCGTTTTCATTGGCAATACAAACTTGCGCCACCAGCCTTAGCCCTTCGACTATCATCTCCAGAGACATGGAAGGCTGACTGCCATCTACTGCTTGTTCTGGCAATAATGGGATATGAACAAACCCATGACGAATAGGTTTGTCTTTTAGATAATGTTGGATCCCATAAAAAAGGTGATTACATACAAATGTTCCGGCACTGTTGGAAATCTGGCTAGGTATCCCCTGCTTTTGCAGCGTTTGAACAATACGCTTTATCGGCAGTGTCGAGAAGTAAGCATCAGGACCATCAGCCACCACGGGTTCATCAATCGGTTGATAACCAACGTTATCTGGAATACGAAAATCATCGACATTAATTGCGACACGTTCTGGGGTTATCGCGCTACGCCCGGCCGCTTGCCCTACAGTAATTACACAGTCTGGCTGGTGCGCTTCTATTGCTTCAATAACGACTTTCACCGAGTCATATCGAACTACGGGGACTGGGCAAGTAACTATCACACCGCCTTTTATGGCCGCAGCCTCTAATTGCTTGACCGCTTCTAAGGCGGGGTTAATGGCGTCACCACCAAAAGGTTCAAAACCGGTAATCAGGACTTTCTTCATAACAGCCTTTAGGAAAAGAGTTTTACAAATTATTGCACTCCCCTTCACCCCATCCAATAGCAAAAGTATTGATGAGATAAACCAGACAACATTATGTGACTCATGTCTAACCAGAGAGTGTTTTCTGCCCCATTGAATCTAGGCAAGTTCCGGACTATCGAGACTAACTATCGATGATTAGTGGCAGGGCAAGGTTCTCTCATTACATGACGCACGTAGAAGCTTGGTTTCCACGCTTAACTTAGGTAGAGTACGCGACCGCAATGCAATTCGAAGAGATTGAATACAATGAATATTGATAACCATGTAATCGAAACGATTGAAGAGTTGGAGGCATTTCTGCATTTAGTAGAAAGCGGCGCTCTAGGCCTTGAAGGTGTCACTGGCGTTGCGCTAGCCACCTCTAATACCGATGGCCGTCCATTTGTTGCCGTATTAGGAGAAAAGCACCAATTGCTCCTTGGCCGCTGGGTTTCGCAGCACGTATATGACAATGGTAAAGACATCGTTCGTAACGGCCCAACCAGAAAACACTAAGCGCTCGACGCCACCTATAACATCACGCCGTCTTATACACCAAGCGTATGCTTTGAAAGCAATGCGCTTGGTGTACTCAAAAAATAAAAAAGAAAAGGCTAGCCTTTATTAATTTTGTCGGTATACTGCACATCAGCTCTTACGGAAAGAGCTATTAATGTAATTAAAGATCAAAGTTTCTCTCAGTTCCACATCGAATTCCTCGTTTACGTTCCTGCGACAAAATAGTTATCTCTAAAATCATATAGTAGCACTTGATATTAGCTAAAAATTCAATATTTAAAACAATCAAATATAGAGGTATCTATGTCTAATAAATTAACTGGTTCAGTAAAATGGTTCAACGAAACTAAAGGTTTTGGTTTTATTTCTCAAGACAATGGCGGTGATGACGTATTCGTTCACTTCCGTTCTATTGTTTCTGAAGGCTTCAAAACTCTTACTGAAGGCCAAAAAGTATCGTTCGTTGTTGAACAAGGTAACAAAGGTTTACAAGCAGCTGAAGTAACTGCACTGTAATTCTTTGTGTGGCATCAATGTTGTTGGTGCCACAATCCCCTTCCACTTATTACTGCCCTTACTATTCTCTATCAAAGTTTATATACCCAAATCACTTACTTCTCCCACACCATCATTAATCACTTTCAATAAAGTCACTTTGGTATACATCTTTAGGTAATCACACAACCTACCTTGCAATTCCAGTTTGGAACTAAATTAATCTCATTCATATCTGAATCACTTCGCTTCATGCTTTGCTCATAAAAATAAAGTTTATAAAATAAAAGCGATTGGCGAATATAAGAGAAAAAATGAAATTAAATATATCTGCTCAATAAATAAATTCTAATAATTACGAGCACATTATCCCTAGCTGATAGATTGAGTTTGCACTGAAATGCCATTACATGAAGCCATTTATCGAACAACACTTCATAGGGACAGCATCTGGATTCACACACTTCGGAGCATTTGTTGAGTTAGAGGAAAACCGAATCGAAGGTCTCATTCCTTTATCAACTTTCCAAAATGGTGAGTTCGAATTTGATGCAGTCAAACAAAAAATTTCCATCCAGAGCGCCACGTTTACTTTAGGGACCAAAGTGCACGTGTTGGTTAAAGACACCGATTCGAAACAAAGAAAGATCATGTTCAACTTAAAAGATGCGGAACACGCGGTAGGTTAGCCTGTTTTAGGTTACTTTCTAATCCATTAATCAAAAATAAAAAATAAGCTTTTAATACCGCAATTAACTTGTGACATTTCGCTGACATCGACTCATTCTAAAACCCTAATATCTGACAAAGGAAACGAATCTAATTTTTGTTTCCAGACACCATCGCAGAGTGTATTTCCAGCACTCTGTTTGCCTCGAGAGGTTCTTATGACAGCCTAGGATCTCTCGAGGCTTTTTTGCACCTATTCAAACCACCTGATTCTACATCACAACTATTATCCCCTACACAAGCTGTACTTTTTAACTAGTGCACTAGATCGCGAACTCTGATTTAAGCAACTGATCACACAACCACTTCTAAATTTTGGGTATAAAAGTATCAATACTTTCGTTAACTAGGATGTAAATAATGAAAAACTCGTTTGATCTCACTATGCCCAACGAAGAAGGATACTTTGGTGAATACGGTGGTAGCTTTGTTCCACCTGAGCTTGAACAAATCATGCATGACATCAACGCAGCTTATGAGGAATGCAGCAAAGATCCTGAATTTAAAGCGGAACTCGCTCGCCTGTATAAGCACTTTGTTGGACGACCTAGCCCAATCTTCCATGCGGAAAACTTGTCTAAAAAATACGGAGTAGACATCTACCTAAAGCGCGAAGACTTAAACCATACAGGCGCACATAAAATTAACCACTGCTTAGGGGAAGCCATTCTCGCTAAAAAGATGGGTAAGAAGAAACTGATTGCTGAAACTGGCGCAGGGCAACACGGTGTTGCGCTTGCTACAGCCGCGGCATTGGTTGGCTTGAAATGCGATATTTACATGGGTGAAGTTGATATCGCCAAAGAACATCCGAATGTCGTCCGCATGAGAATCCTTGGTGCTAATGTCATTCCTGCCACTCATGGGCGCAAAACCCTCAAAGAAGCGGTAGATTCTGCATTCGAAGCTTATCTGAAAGATCCTGATACACAACTTTATGCGATAGGCTCTGTCGTTGGCCCTCACCCATTCCCTAAAATGGTGAGAGATTTCCAATCAATTATCGGTAACGAAGCACGAGTTCAATTCAAAGAAATGACCGGCAAGTTACCCAATAATCTCGTCGCATGCGTTGGAGGTGGTTCTAACGCGATGGGGCTATTTACTGCTTTCTTAGAGGATGAACAAGTCGCCATTCACGGCGTCGAGCCTGCGGGCCGCTCTTTGCAAAAGGTTGGCGAGCATGCTGCAACACTCACACTCGGTGAGCCAGGTATCATGCACGGATTTAAGTCTTACATGCTTAAAGATGCGCAAGGCGAACCTCAGGAAGTGTACTCTGTAGCAAGTGGCTTGGATTACCCATCGGTTGGGCCTCAGCATAGTTACTTAAAAGACATTGGCCGTGTCAATTACGGCTCAATCAGTGATGACGAAGCGATTGATGCCTTCTTTGAGCTGTCTCGTGAAGAGGGAATAATCCCTGCTATTGAATCCTCACACGCTGTCGCTTACGCAATTAAACTCGCGCAGCAAGGAGAAACCGGCTCGATTTTGATCAACTTATCAGGCCGTGGTGACAAAGACATTGATTTTGTCGTTGAACACTACGGCGCAAAATACGGCATTGAATCACTCATATAGCCTAACTCCGTAGCCTAACCCTACATGCAAAAAGCTACCTGGTACTAGGTAGCTTTTTGTTTTTGTCTACTATTTTAAGAAGCAAGTCCCTTTACTCACTGCTCTCACTATACCTTTAGAGCATAATTCGATTAACCGATAAGAGCTGGAATGCCTGGAAGCTGACCAACAATAGCAAGGGAGCCTGCACAAACGATAAACGCAGTGCCAGGAATCAGATATTTATCTTTGCGCGATAGTTCGTTAGCACGCTCATGGTCGCCGATAAGCCCGAGGTTATCCAACAGCATAGTGATTGCCCAACCGAAGACTGGATTAACGAATGCACAGGCAAAAATACAGATACCTGCACTGAGTGAATCTTTATGCTTATGGATCATCTGCATACCCGCTTCAAGAAGTGGTAAGAATACACCCACAATCAAAGCAACGCGCAGAACAGGTTCCCACATTGCTAGATCCATTGGGTAGCCAATTACCGCTGCCGCAATACACATGAAACCCGTTAACAGTGCGCCACCTGGAATAGGACGTTTGGCAATTGCGGCTGGAATCATGTACGTACCCCAAGAAGAGGCTAAATTACCGCCACCTAATAGTGAACCAACCCCCTGACGAACAGACGCTCCGACCATCGTGTCGTCGACATCCATGAGTACGCCTTTCGCTTCTTTTGGGTAGTTAAGTTCTTGAAACACACGGTGGCCGAGATAATCAGGGGACCACATAGCGACTGCCAATAGAGCAAATGGAGTCACGGCAATAAAGTGCTCTAGGGTTGGCCAGCCTAGCTGCCAGCCTGTATCTTCCCCCCACCAGTAGAATGGACTGAAATTAGGTAGGCCCGGCTCTGTGGTAAAAGCGAACTCAGCGCCCATCAAATAAGCAACAATACCCGCGAGTGCAGAGCACAATGGGATAGCGAGCCAACGTTTATTGATCTTGGCTAAGTAAGCGTAAACCATAACGGTTAGGCCTATGACCACAAACGAAATGTAACCTTGGTCCGTACTTGCAGCCCACGCTTCCGTCTTATTAATTTGCCCGAGCAACCCAACAGCACCAAGGTAGATCAACAACCCTCCTCGAACCCCGATACCAGTCAGAGTCATGAGTTTAGAGCCACCTTTGGTTAAAGCGAGAATTAAACCAAAAACACATACCATCAAACCTAACGCGAGAGGGTGTCCTCCTGCAGCTGCAATCATAGGAATCAGCGGTATCATTGGGCCATGGGTGCCCGCTAAGTTTGCATTCGGGTTTAGGATGGCAGAAAACAGAATGACGAACAGGGCTCCAGCGATAAGTAATTCGTAACGCACGTTTTCTGCAATGAATTCCGGAGATAAACCAAACTGAGCAGCAAAAGCGGAAACCATGGCAGTGACCATCACCACCTTACCAATAGTTGCTGCTAATGCAGGTACCCAGTCTTCGATTTCAATACTGTAATCACGTGAGGGCAAATGAATTCCCCAGCGACGGAAGCTCATGACGGTTAAATCATGATTTAGAAAGTCTTCTCGGTTTTCAAATTCATGCGGTTTTTTGCGCACATCCCTGTAAAAAGTCTTACTTTTGTCAGACATTGAGTCATCCTTTTATGTTTCAACGTTGAACTACGTCAACTAGAGTTTCGCTTGGTAGACAGACCTTCGACCAATACGAGACAACACCCACATCAAACTTCTAGGCCATACTAAGAAAGCGGCATGAACCAATTTTGATTTTGAGCTTATTAAGCATGTGTTGCTATGGGTAGGAATATTAGACATTAGTAAAAGAACAACAAAAATCTCACTTATTACACAATAATTTAACATCGAGCTGGAACGCTTGAACTTTTAAGAGTCATTTTTGAGCAGAGAGCCAAGTAGAGCGGCCAATTCCGATTTATACTTTCAAGGTAGAGAGCACTGTGCTCGCATCCATCGCAAAGTAACTATAGATATCTCTACATTGTATACTTTGTTAAACTCCGCCCTTTAATGAGTAAGGCCCTTAAAAATGATGACTGACGAAGAGAGAATCGAGCTGCAACAGAACAATCCACTGCACGGATTAAAGCTAGAGACTATGTTGCAAGAGTTAGTGGATTTTTACGGCTGGGACATTCTAGATACAGCAATGCGTTTTAATTGCTTTAACACTAAGCCTTCGATTGCAAGTAGCGTGAAGTATTTAAAGAAAACCGAATGGGCGAGAGAAAAATTAGAAAACTTTTACCTTTATCGCTTTAAGCGTATGCCACGCGCGAGCGAAGAAGAATACAACTTACCACCAAGAGCTCGTACCTTCCCTCATGGCCTTGAACCTAAAGAGCCAATGCCGCTAACCGTTGACTCTATTCTTAAGTCACAAGCTAAAGCAGCGTCTGCATTTAAAAAGCGTTCACCTCGCGGACGCCCTGCTCGTCGCCAATAACACTATCTTGAAAAGCAATAGAGCCCTACTGGTAGCTCCAGCAGGGCTCTATTGTTCTTTAAAGGAATGGATAGAAGCGAAGACTCAAGCTAGTGAGCATTCCCTTTCTCCAGCAACTCCCGTAAGTAAACTCACATGTAGTTTACGTTTTCTATTGATTACGCTTTTTCTTCTTTTTACCCGTACCTGCTGGCTTCGCTCGCGGCTTCATTGGTAAAAAGTAGGCTTCACTCTGATCGTCTTCCACTTCAAAACCGACTACGTGCTCGCGTTCAAGTTGGAACTTATTTTTCTTTTCTATCACTTTGAAATGGTGGTAGTCGTCGTAATCGATAAGAGATAATCCTAAACCTACTTCACCAGCACGACCACTACGACCGATTCGATGCATATAATCAGCAGGGCTACGCGGAAGATCGAAGTTAATCACCACTGGAAGTTTTTCAATATCAAGGCCGCGTGCTGCGATATCGGTGGCAATAAGAACTTGAATCTCGCCAGACTTAAAACCGTCAAGGACACGAGTACGAGCGCCCTGCCCTTTATCACCATGGAAAACTTCAGCGGTAATACCGCGTTTTGACAGCTTTTGAGCTAAATGGTTACAGGCATTCTTAGCATTCACAAAAATCAAAGTCTGTCGCCACTGATGCTGTTTGATTAAGTGCGCGAGTACCGCCGTCTTCTCACCTTTATTTACACTAAACACGCGCTGCACCAAAGTGCTGGCTTCTGCGCTCTGCAACTGAACTTCAACAGGGTCGCGGAGCAACTGCTGAGCCAGCGTCGTGACTTTATCAGGGAAAGTAGCAGAAAATAACAGCGTCTGTTTCTTCTCTGGTAGTAACGCAAGAATCTTATTCAGTTCTTCGGTAAATCCGAGGCTCAACATTCGGTCGGCTTCGTCAAGAACAAGCGTTTTTACTTGGTCCAACTTAATCGCGTTACTGGATACCAGATCAAGTAATCGACCCGGCGTTGCAACAATGATGTCACAGCCACCACGAAGCGCCAGCATTTGTGGGTTCACCGATACACCACCAAATACGGCAACCGTTTTGATCTTATCTCTGAGATGGTATGAGTAAGATTTGACGTTATATGCCACCTGTGATGCCAACTCACGAGTTGGTACTAAAATCAGGTGGGAAACGAAGTTGCCACGGCGATTGTTTGATTCGTCTTGCTGAACAATTTTTTGCAAGATTGGCAGCGAAAAAGCAGCGGTTTTACCAGACCCCGTATTGGCACCACCAATAATATCTTTCCCTTCAAGGATATCAGGAATAGAACGGGATTGAATGGGCGTCGGTTGGCTGTATTCCAACGCTTCTAGTCGCTCGACTAATGTTGGAATCAGGCCAAGATCGGCAAATGTCGCTTGCTGTGTTTTATCTGTCATTACGATGAGTGGCTCAGTGCTAGTAAAGGCCGTGTATCTTATGCTATTTCGCGTCTGGATGTTAGAAATAATGGCCCAAACAGAAGATTGGTGAAAGAAGCACTATAGGGTTCAGGAACTTCCTTTCACTAACATGAGTTAATGGTTTCGGTAACCAATACTCTACGACCAAGATGGTAGAGCTCACGACAAGCAAAGGGAAAAGGAGCCAGGCACTCTGACTCCTGTAAAGCAAAACACATTGTATTTTGGGGAAAGAGATTACAAAGGCAGGCCACATCCGAATCAAAGGCTTAACCACACTATTTAAGCTCTGTGGTTTTGAGAGCTTAATATAGCTTGAGAAAACTCCAGGTAACTAATGTCCATCGTTGTCTATTTAACTAATGTAGTGGACTCGGTTGTATAGATTACTTTCTCCCAATACCACGGTTCTTCTTAGGGCAAATTTGACTGCTATAGCCACAATCGTTACTGATGTCGTATATGGAAATACCTGTTGTCAGAAAGGTAACGCGCCAAGATGAGTAATGTTGCATATCATCCTCGTAAGCCCAATTCCTTCACGAGGTAGTAATGGAAAAAATTAATTTATCCCGATATCTGATATGTAGCTTCGCCTTTGTGTTGCTTTATCCTACGGCAATAGATCTCTACTTGGTTGCTTTACCACAAATCGCCCATGACCTGTCTGCCAGCGAATCACAACTTCATATTGCTTTTTCTATTTACCTCGCTGGTCTAGCATCGACTATGGTTTTTGTTGGGCGAACTGCTGATTGTTTAGGACGCAAACCTGTTGCCATTTGCGGTGCAGTGATTTTTACCCTTGCATCAATGTTCGCGGGCTCTGCTGAGACCAGTAATAGCTTCCTAATAATGCGCTTTTTCCAAGGCGTAGGTGCCGCATGTTGCTATGTAGTGGCCTTTGCCATTTTGCGTGACACTCTAGGGGACCCAGAGCGAGCTAAGGTTCTATCGATGCTCAATGGAATTATCTGCTCTATCCCAGTACTTGCCCCCGTGATCGGCAATCTGATTATGATCAAGTTTCCGTGGCCCGTGTTATTCACTGCCATGGCGATAATGGGTGTTGTGATAGGTTTAATTGCTTGCTTTGTCTTAAAAGAAACCTTGCCTAAAACCAAGCGCACAACTTTAAATGTGAGTGAAGCTTCGGACGAATCACTATCTAACCGCTTTTTCATATCGCGCGTTATTTATACATCTTTAGGCGTCACAGCTATTCTCTCTTATGTAAATACGTCACCAATGATAATAATGGATTCAATTGGTTTTACTCGAGGCGAATATTCAACAACGATGGCACTACTCGCGATGGTAGGTATGACGACATCGTTTTCAGTTCCATTTGCTCTTTCTTGCTTCAAACAAACCACATTGATGTTCGCTGCACAAATGACCAATTTTCTGTCGGCTATCGTTATTCTCGCGGCTCACTTGAATAGCGATAGTCCGACACTTTATATGGTAGGATTCACTCTGCTCAGCATGAGTTTTCCAATGGGGTTTGGTGTGGCGATGAGCCAAGCGTTAAGCCAGTTCTCACGCAAAGCTGGACTTGCAAGCTCTATGCTTGGCATAGGTCAGGTTTCTTGGTCTGCACTTTACATTTGGTTGATGGCGACGTTAGGTGTGTCGGCCGTGATGATGTTAATGATAGCGTTGGTTGCTAGTGGCGTTATTGGACTCTCCGTAATATTATTATTTCCAAATCATAACGTTAGTGAGCCTCATGAAGAAATCTCTTGCCCGACTTGATCTTAATTTACTGCTCACTCTGCAATTGCTACTGCAAGAGCAGAGTGTTACTAAAACGGCGAAAAAACTTAATGTAACTCCCTCAACCGTGAGTAAGTCTTTAGGCAAATTGCGCGCTTGGTTTGATGACCCGCTTTTTGTTAATACGCCGCAAGGCCTAAAGCCAACAAATCTCGCGACAAACGTGCAAGTGCTTTTGTCAGACTGGATGCAGATCAGTAACCTGATTGTTTCACACCGAGGTGATGATGTTCCAAGCGGAGTTAAATTTCATCTTGGAGTAGAGTCGCCATTGTCACTCATCATGGCGGATGAACTGACCAAACGAATCCATGATTTTTATCCAGACTCAACGGTAAAGTTCCATAACTGGGATTACGACTCGTTAGACGCCATTACCAGCGGTGAAGTGGATATTGGTTTTACTGGCCGTGAAAGCCATCCTCGCTCCAAAGAGTCGTTAGAACTGCTCCCGTATTTTATTAATTTCGAAGTGCTGTTTTCGGATTTACCTATGGTGTATGTCCGCAAAGATCATCCTGCGCTCAAGCAAGAGTGGAATTTGGATACTTTCTTAAGCTATGCCCACATCAATGTAGCATGGGAGAAAAATGACAGTTGGGCATTGGATGAGATCTTGGCTGAACAGGGATATACTCGAAACGTTAGCCTAACGATGGCGAGTTTCGAGCAAGCTTTATTTGTTGCAGAAAAGCCCGACCATCAAATGTTAACCACAGCACCAAAGTATTGTCAGCGATACTGCGAACAGCTTCACCCCAACTTAATAGCGTTGCCTATCCCCATTGCCGAAGATTATCAGCACAAGCTACTGATTCCATTTACTATGATTTGGCACAAACGCAATAACAAGAACCCTAAAATCGTGTGGTTGAGGGAGACGATAAAGAGCCTGTATGGCACAAGTTGAACGATTAATTTTTTAAATACAATTTAGAACAGCCTCCCTCTTAATGCTATCAATAGCCGTAGAAGTGAAGTCTTGCCTTCCATTAGATTAAGTATTTTAAAATCTTGAACTCTATTATCCACTTCGAAATTGATTTCAGCTCATGCGGGCAGAAAGAAGCTAGAAGCACTTGCATATGTTGCGTGAGTAAATGAATGTAAACCTCAGTACATAAAAACGAACCTAATTTAGGTAAGCTCTTGGCAACTATATGCCACGACTCGAAAAGTAACGCGTGGGTGAATCGCCATAGACCCGACGAAACATCGCAATAAAGTTACTGGGCGTCGAATAACCTAAAGCATGTGCAATATCTCCCACCGATTCCCCTCGAGCTATCATTTCTAATGAATGTATTAGCAGTACTTGTTGCCGCCATTCACTAAAACTCATGTTTAACTCACTTCGAATCAATCGTCTTAACGTCCGAGATGAGACTGCCCCAATATTGGCCCAATGCTCTACAGAATGCTTGCTGTTTGGGTCTATTAAAATTGCTTGAGTAACTTTTTGCAGTCTCGGATCTCTGGGCAGTGGGATGTGGAGTGACTCATGAGGGCTATTGACGATTTCATCGGATATTACGGCGAGAATACGTAAAGACTGTATGGATAGATCGTCTGTTTTGCTCCATATCGATGCTCTAACCGATAGGGCTTTCAACACATCGCTAATTTGGATAACACAAGGTCTCATTGGAAACCGCTCACAACTCTCTGGAGTAAACAGTAATGAACGACCTTTCAGAGAACCACAAAAATAAACACTGTGCATCGCACCTGGGGGGATCCAACCAGCTCGGTGAGGTGGTAGTATCCACGTTCCTTCATCGGTTTTGACCTGAATTAGCCCTTCATCTATACACAGTAACTGGCCTCGATGATGACTGTGCCAATTATGTGGCCGTTGATCCAAATGGTTGAAGTCGCTCCTTTCATGCTGCCACTCCTTAACGATCAGTGCGGCGCCATTTTTCCATTCGCTGTAATCAGAGTTTGTCACTTTATTTACTCAATTCCATTTTGGCCATTATTCATTATTTTCTGTCCTCTTAACGTTACCATAGCAAGTTAGCGTTCGAGTAACATTTTAGCAACGATCATTTCATCGAAGGCAGAACCATCATGAACGAACCTATCTTTATTATCTATTACATTACAGCAGGCTTGGGCATTGGCTTTCTCGCTGGACTCGTTGGTGTGGGTGGTGGTGGAATGGCCGTCCCTATTTTTGCGTTTCTATTTTCACTACAGGGAATAGCTGATACGGAAGTAGTGCATCTTGCGTTAGGGACATCAATGGCTTCGATGATTATTACAACATTGGGCAGCATGCGCGCTCACTACAAAAAAGAGAATGTAGACTCGACAATGGTAGGAAAAATGTTGAGCGGAGTTCTAGTCGGAACATTTTGCGCCACATTCGTAGCATCGTATCTACAAGGCGTCTATCTGGCAGGCTTTTTCAGCGTATTCATGTTGTATGTTGCTTATAAGATGTTTCTCAACACTGAAAATGAGTACAATCCGAACCCACATGGGGCTATCGGTAATATCATTGTAGGCTCGGTGATTGGCTCTGTATCAGCACTTGTCTCTATAAGCGGTGCGGGGTTGATCATCCCCTATCTTGTCCAGCAAAATTTTGAGGTAAAACGTGCTATTGGTACCTCTGCTGCGATAGGTTTCCCTATCGCGCTGTCAGGAAGCCTCGGTTACATGTTAAACGGATGGGGAAACACAGATTGGAACAACTTAGTATTAGGATACATATACCTTCCTGCAATGCTCAGCTTCTCCATTAGTAGCTACTTAACTACTAGCCTCGGCGTGCGTTGTGCAGAGTATTTCCCAAATAAAGTTCTTAAGAAAATCGTTGGTATTTTGTGTGTTCTTCTAAGTTTCAAAATGTTGGTACAAGTACTTAATTAGAGCAAATAACACGGTCACTAGTAGGCCTTGCACTATGGTGAAAGGATAAGCCTGCAAAAACTTACTTCTCGCTTTGCTGGTCCAAGCACACAATGTGTAAGAAAGCTCCTCATTGTTGCACTCTTATGACTTTGTTAACCTGGCCAGAATTACATCCAAAATGTGCTGATGATTGTCCTTTCTGGAAACCTCGTCACGCTCCTGGCAAAGTGCTTCCTCCCCTTCTGATGCGAGAATTTTAATGCCACGCTCAGTACATTCTGCGAACGCACTAAACTGACTCGCACTAGGAATCTCTTGAAACGTCACATTGGGAAGATCAACAAGTGATTCGGCTGGTGTCAGTGCGGGATGTAGCCGATCAGAAAGCGTCACCACGGTGATAGCATTGTTCATCAAGGCCAGAGTTTCAGGGACAAAAGTTTTCGTTAGCTCAGGGTTGATAACGACGACCGATTTCAGTTTGTTTTCAGACTGAAATCGGGGGAATTTTTGATCCGGGATGCTGGTAATATCAACGTTATTTTCACGTAACCAATGACAGTCTACATTGGTGGCGTTGTGACACGATGTTCGATATTTCTCCGGGCTTATTTGCGCTCCGGAGAGCATCAGCATAGATGTGCCGCCCAGAAAAAAGCCGACCCCCTGCACTGCATCAGTATCTACGCCTCCGGACAGTATCCCGACCGAACTTAATTCGTTCAGCCCAAGCACCAAATCACTGGTTCTGAATGTGATTTCATCAACAGCCATTTCTGCATTGACTTCGTTCGGTGCAGGAGGCTTTGGTACCACAACGACATAACCTTGTTGCGCCAGGCTCGAGGCTATCCAACCACTGTGGGAAAACGCTGACCGTGTTCCGCCCTGCGACAAAAGCACAACGGGAAATTTTCCACTTGCTAAAGGGGCATCTAACTGCGTTTCGACTGATTTAAAAATGTTCCCCCTACCAAACGTGAAATTGTTTTTTTCGTTCGTTGTGGGATACCAATAATAGACTTCTACTGGCTTATCTCTGTCTTCACTGAATCCCGTTTTGATTGTTAGCGCAGAATGGTATTTCGGCTCATTCGTACTGGCGCTGGCACTGACACACAATGTAGCGAGTAGAAACGACATTATTATTTTGGTTTTCATTTTTCCCTCAGCCGGTCAACACATTATTCTGCACGGCATCTAGAAAAATAACGCGCAGGAGATTCTCCATATATTTTGCGAAACATAGCAATAAAGTTACTTGGAGTCGAGTAACCCAAAGCAAGTGCCTACTTTGAACTGCGCCAGCACTCTCTTGGACAGAAATAATTTAGAGCATTTACTTAAATTAGCAAAATGCGAATAACTTCTGGTATGGAAAATCTGTGTCCAATCTGGCAGGAGCAGTTTAGTTATTGGAAATGCAGCTTTATCGAGACGTTCTATATGTATTGGCTTAACAGAGGTGTTGCGAGCTTCAATGCAATACCAAACATGATGCATGAAATCGCAGAATCTAAAATTCTCCATGTTCTTGGCTTACTAAAAAGTGGGATCAACTTGTTAGCCAAATACACTAATCCATAAAACCAGATCCCTGATGCAATCAGTGCCCCTATAACAAACAGTAGTTTTTCATCAGGTTCCATTTGAGCAGTCACACCACCAAGGATCACCACTGTATCCAGATAGACATGTGGATTTAAAAAAGTGATAGCCATCGCCATTAAAACGACTTTTAACCAACTCTGGGCAATGTCCGAATTTTCCAACTCTAGGTGACTTGAACCATTCCATGCTGATTTTGCAGATTGGTAGCCATACCAGAAAAGAAATACTACGCCGCCAAGAGTCAAAAGGTCTTTCCATAATGGTGCTTTATAGAGCAGTGTCCCTATACCAAGTACACCAGTACTGATCAGTAGAATGTCTCCAAGAAAGCAGATAGTGGCAACGGACAGTGCGTATTGCTTTTTTAATCCGCACTTTAATAGAAACGCATTTTGGCTACCGATTGCGACAATCAAACTTCCAGAAACAACGGCACCCGTTAACAAAGTATTTATCACATCAAACCTCAATGGATTTTGAAGCAAACACCAACGATTGCTCTATCAC
The DNA here is from genome assembly GCF_033339995.1 of Vibrio sp. 1641. Lineage (NCBI taxonomy): Bacteria > Pseudomonadati > Pseudomonadota > Gammaproteobacteria > Vibrionales > Vibrionaceae > Vibrio > Vibrio sp. 1641. The sequence continues at coordinate 705,909 of NZ_JAWOVP010000001.1, read as the reverse complement.
TGAATCAGGCATGATCACTTGCAAGTGTTTAATCATTTCTTGCCCCGCCTCCTGCAAGTGTTCTAGTGGCATTTCAGGCAAGCTTTCTAGAATAAACCACATGTTACGTGTGTCAGATTCAATTCGGGTTCTGACACCCTGCCTCCAGTTCCAACGACGACAAGTAACGCCTACTTCATCGCGCCAAATTACTTCCCCAACATCAGGGTTTTCAATTGAAGCCTCACCATTTTTCATGGTGTCAAAGGATTCAGAGCCATCTGCGATAGTGAGTGTTGGCGTTCCTTGATAACTGTCCATATCTTCACCACCTACGGGTATGGCGTATCGAATACTGATGGCATTATAAATATCCACAATAGGGTCAATGCTCTGCATTCCTCCATCTTTCAATACTCGTTTTCGCAGTGCAGCAGCCGAGCAAGGGGTTCGATTTGGTTTAGCGCCAAATTGACGAAAAACGTCTCCCCACGCATTGATGTGTGATTCTGCCCATGGATAGTCGTTCTCAATGACGGAAGTACATGCTTCTTGCAGAACCCGTTTTGCATACTCTTGGCTCTGAACTTCCGTTCCTTTAACGGATATGCTCAATGCTTTGAACTCTGGTGCAATCTGGGAAATTCGAGCATCGATTGACGGCACTATAACAACCATTAGATAATTCCTTCAGTGATTCATTTTCATGCAAGATACATTACAATGACCAAAAAAGTCAATATATCGACCGATAGTGGCACTGATGCTGATTTCATTAATCAAGCGGTAGCCGCAAGGATCAAGGAACATCGAAAAAGGCTCAAGTTGTCACTGGATGCCCTGTCAAAAAGAGCAGGGATAAGTAAAGGCATGTTAGTAGAAGTAGAGAAAGGGGCAGCTAACCCTAGCATTTCGACGTTGTGTAAACTGTCTGCTGCCCTTGGGATTTCGGTTGCCGATATTGTGAATGTTGCGAGTAATCCAACAGTCAACATCATTGATAAAGAGGACATTCCAACGCTTTGGACTGGCGAGCACGGTGGTAGCGCAAAACTTCTGGCGGGAACAAGCGGCCCAGATATGATTGAGTTGTGGCGCTGGAATATGAAACCATCAGAAGTTTTTGAATCAGCAGGTCATCCACAAGGCACGTTTGAACTTTTTCATGTTGAGTCTGGAATACTCACTTTGAATATTGATGGGAAAGCCATAGAACTGCATGAAGGTCAGTCCGCTATAGCTAAAACGGATGTCCCTCACAGCTACTCAAACCAAGCAGATTCGGATTTAGTTTTCACTATGAGCGTTGCTGAGTTACATCGATAAGCCCACTCATTTAGAGGCGAGTTCAAATAAGATTTATTAAGGCAAAGCCATACTCACAATAGATGGATTAGTACTAGCCCCAAGTAACAATGGGGCACTTTTGCGTTGGAAAGTACTCAACATGAAGGTTCTCGACAAAGATGAATCAACTCGATGCTGCCCAAAAGACCTCTAAGCGAGTTTCAGATTTCAAGTAACTTTTGAGACTTTGAGCACAACTTCGAGCACTTTATGTATATCGGTGTGTTCAATCCTAATAGAGCATTGAATAGTTAGATATTGAGCAATCCATGTGAACTATGAAACTTAAGTTAACCGTTTGATTTGCTCTCTTACGATATCTAAAGCTGATTGCAATTGTAATCGGCTTAATGGACCTGCAAGTGATATCCTCACTGCTGCCGGCACTTCATACCGACCCACAGCAAACATTTCCGCTTCCCTCACTCTGACACCATGTTTCAACAACGACTGGTTAAAGTGATACCCTGTTAATGGCTCAGGCAAAGGTAGCCACACATTGTAACCAGGAACACCAATCTGGATTTCGGGAAATACTGCCTTCCAGATCCGATGACGTGCACTGAGTTCCATCGCTATCTCTTTGTCCACGGCTTGCATAGCTCCGCTAGTTAACCAACGACAAACAAGGTCGATTATCAAAGGGCTAACATACATACAACTGGCTCGTAGCGCACGTTGCAGTAAATCTTTGAACGACAAAGGCAGAATGATGAAACCCAGCCGCAATCCACCTGCAAAGTACTTAGAAAAACTGCCCACGTATAAGGTAATATCTGGAGCGATAGCAACTAAGGGACTCTTTCGATGAGACGGTGGGCAGTAGAGAACATCGTCCTCAATAATCAACACATTGTAACGACGACATATCTCTATGATTTTTAGTCTTCGGCTATCCGTTAACTGAGCTCCGGTCGGGTTCTGTATTCCCGGCGTAAGATAAAGCAGTTTTGGGCGATGCCTCTTACAGTGCAAAGCCAGATCTTCTGGATCTAATCCATGTTCATCGACTTTTACTGGCACTAGCTTTCGTTCGGATTGCTGACATGCATAGATGAACTCTGGATAACACAGCCCTTCAGCAAGAATTGTATCTTTAGGGCGGCTTAGAGATTGAATAATCAACGATATCCCGTGTTGCCCTCCATGAGTCCACACTAGACGCCGTGCATCAATATCGATATTGAATTTGGTCATCAGCCATTGTCGAAGAGTCTCGTTATGACCCCGAATGCCATCAGCGGAGTAGTAATCCAGCACGGCTGCCTGCGCAATTTCCTCGTGTGATAGCTCTTTCAACGCATTCGCAAGAAATTTCGGTTGCGATAATAGCAAAGGTCGGCAACGTGCCAGATCAATGCCTTTTTCTTCCAATACCGGATGATAAAAGTGGTTCAGTTCAGTTTCTCTGTTACGTACATAAGTACCGCTTCCTACTTTTGGTTCCGTTAAGCCCCTCCGCTCTAGCTCCCTATATGCCCTCGTCACCGTTCCAACCGTCACACCTAAGCGATAAGATAAAATACGCTGAGGAGGTAATTTAGTGTCTGGTTCGAGTTCACCACTCTCTATCACCTCTGCAATCGCTTCAGCCAGTGCCATAAACTTAGGTCCGGAACGACCCGATATATCAGGGACTAACATTGTCTCTCTCCGAAGGGGTACAATTAACTCTTGTATTCAGGATAAATAAGGCCTGACGAAAATGAAATCAAAGAATTGTCACCATGACGCATTAACTGTAGGTCTCTCTCACTTCATCCCTTTATTCTTGGCTTATCAGCACTAATTTGAGAAGAAAAGAAATGACAACATTATGGGACCTAACTCCAGCGATGAGTTTATTTGCGTTTGTCACCGCCATAACACCCGGCCCAAATAACTTATTGCTCGCCAACTCAGGGGCACAATTTGGTATAAGGAAATCATGGCGACACCTAATTGGTATCCGTATTGGCGTAATAGGGTTAATTCTGCTTTGTGCATGTGGTGTCGGTGTTGCCCTACAAACTCATCCAAGTTGGTATCTCGCTATAAAATACATCGGTCTGGTTTACATGTTCTGGCTGATGATTAAGCTGCTATGTACCAACCTTTTCGCAGGCAAACCCACTAAAAGCAAACCAATCAACGTAACTCAGGCTACGTTGTTTCAACTGGGTAATATGAAGGCTTGGATGGCATCACTTGCTTTGGTCACAAGTTATAGTCTCCCTTCTAACTATTGGTTCTCTGTTACATTGATTACTTTCGTGTTTACGACATTCGGACTGTTTGCAAATATTACTTGGGTCTGGGTTGGTAAAAAAATTCGTATTTATCTCAATACCGTATTAAGACAGCGCGTGTTCAACATCAGCCTAGCGACGATAACATTCATATCATTGTTACCAGTTTTGGGGCACTCTGCCTGAATGGCAAAGAGAAGAGTTTTGTATGTATAAAATTGCCAATTATCTAAATTCGCATTTCGAGGCGTAACACACTTTGGGACAAAAAAGAGTCAGCCTAACGGTCTGGCTCTTTTGAATGAAAAAATAGTCTGGTGGGAGAACTTGTAAGGCTGTGGCAGGTTAGACTCACTTACTCCTTAGGCAGGTGACCAGTTTCCTTCGCTAGCTTTTGCATCGCCTCGGCAAACGTTGTTGTCCCGCCTTTAGCTTTAACCTGTGTTACCTTATATCCCAACTTTTCCAACGCTTGGCGCTCTGCCAAAACAGCTTTGTCATCTTGCTGGCTACCTTGAGCTGGCTGATGAATGTAACATCCCTCTAGTTTACCATCTTCGACCAATTGGTGGTGTTTCAGTGCATCGATATCAAAATTCATAATAAGTCTTTTCATTAAGAGTGGGAGTTTCTGTGGCTAATTACATGCGCTTCAAAGGCTTCACGACACTATCTAAGCCTTCAATTTTGAGCGCTAAACATAGCTTGAGCAAATCCCCTAGCTCGCCGCTTGGCCAGCCCTTTTTATCAAACCACAGTAAGTATTCTTCAGGCAGGTCGATCAACACTCGCCCTGCATATTTCCCAAATGGCATTTGCATTCTAGCGAGTTTAATGAGGTTTTCTTTTTCTAACATAAGTGACAGAGAGTTAAGGTAACTCGTCCAAGGGTAACACTGGTTCTCCCTCCTCACCAGCAAATCGCAGTCACGTTTATTTTTGGCGGCCTTGACTCGCTTTATGCTAGAGTACGCGGCATAAAAAATGAGAACGAGAAAGCAATGAAGTCACCTTGTCGAGCAGCATGTAAAAATAACGCCGGAATATGCTCTGGTTGTCACCGAACGATGGATGAAATCATCCAATGGAAAGACAAAACCGATCTCCAACGAGATGCGATTATCGAACAAATCGCAGGAGAAGATTCAACACACAGTTGTCCTGAATGCGGGACTCAAGCCCATTGTGATATCGCCGCAGGCAAAGAGACATGCTGGTGCTTTACTATTGAAACCCGTGATTTACCCAAGCCAAGCGCCAACCAGCTGTGTTTGTGCCGAAAATGTCTAGAAAAAAAGCCAGTCGCGTAATACGACTGGCTTACTGATCATCGTTTTCTGACTGGTGTTTATTTAGCGGTTAAAGCGGACGCTTCAAACTTAATGCCTTCCCACCCTGTCACCATAAAATTACGAATATTCTGGTGATCGCTGTTCTCTGGATGCTGCAATACATCTTCACGATAAAAACGGCCAAAGCAGGCTAGCGTCGCTTCTTTGTCTAGGTTGTTTAGCAAACCGAAAGCGAAGATCTTACACGAACCGTTGTTCTCGCCTGCATTGTTTTGTGTCTCACCATTTACAAAAGCGGTTGGCTCAAACGTATAGTTATCTTCGATCACCGCCATCGTTGCTTCAAATTCGACCTGCTCTGGTGACGCTGCCAATAAATCTAAAAACGATTTTAATTCCATTATTCCTCTATCCCTACCTCATCATATTGATGACACATTAGTTTCATAAAAAGCCAATATAAGAGTCATCAATCATACATATATTCAGAGCCTTACCAAATCACACGTCATTCAGCGCTCTATCATTCCAGTTGCGGAAATGGACAGCAGCATAAAACCCATGCTGATTGACAACCTATCGGATTGATAAGGAGATATCATGATCACCCCTTTAAAGGCAATCGGTGCACTCGCATTGTCATCACTTGCCATCGCGTGTTCATCACAACCCGAAGATACCGTGGCTTCATTCGCTACACAATGCAAACCTACCACTGCGCCCGTTGCTGGGGAAACTTCAATTCAAGGGTTAACGTTTATCGGGACATCCGTTGCTGATGCTCCATTCGACACATCGGCAGCTGAAATCGTCAGTTATGACGCCTGTACAGATAAGCTCTATGTGGTGAATGCTCAAGCAAAACGTATCGATGTAATGTCTATGGATGACAACGGCGTACCAACGCAAAGCGCATTCATTGATCTCAACAGCGCTGGCGAAGCAGCGGGCATTGAAATTGGCGCAGCAAACAGTGTCGCTGTATTCAATGGTTTGGTAGCAGTTGCGATTGAAAACAGTAATAAACAAGCGAATGGTATTGTTGGCTTGTACCGCTCCGGCGATTTGTCATTAGTCACGACTTTCCCAACAGGCGCATTGCCAGACATGGTTGGCTTCTCAAAAGATGGCCGATACATCGCAACCGCTAATGAAGGAGAACCAAACAGCGATTACAGCATTGACCCTGAAGGTAGTATCACTTTGATCGATCTGAGCCTTGGTGTTACTCAAGCAGAAGTGACACAAATTGGCTTTAACGAATTTGATGATTCACGAAAAGCAGAGCTCCCAATGAATGTGCGTATTTCGGGGCCAAACGCCACCGTCGCACAAGATCTAGAGCCTGAATACCTCACTTTTGCAGATAACGGTAAAATCTATGTCGCGCTACAAGAAAATAACGCCATGGCAATCGTCAATCCAGAGAGCAAATCGGTAGAAAAAATTGTTGGCTTAGGTGAGAAGTCTTGGTCGGGCGCTAAACTCGATGCATCCAACAAAGACAAAATCATTGGGAACTTGAAAAGCTACCCACAACTGGTTGGCTTATTTATGCCTGACACTATCGACAGCTACTCAGTGAATGGGAGTACTTACATCGTATCTGCAAATGAAGGCGACGGGCGTGAGTACGGATTCAAAACCACTCAAGAATTGTGCGACAAAGTTGGCTTTATGTGGGATGAAGACGATTACCTCGGTACAGATGAATATACATCTGAGCAAGGAACCTGTTTAAGCCATATTGATGAAGTGCGCGGTAAGAAGCTGAAAGTGGCAGCAGAACACCCATTGGCAGAGGCACTAAAAGACAACAAACAACTCGCGCGTTTAAAAGTGATTAAGCCGGAACAAACGCTTTCTGCACAAGAGAATGTTCAATCATTTGGCGCGCGTTCATTCTCGATTTGGGATGAAAACGGCAAGTTGGTCTTCGATAGTGGTGACGATTTCGCGACTATCGCGCTGCTGAATGAAGGCAAGAACTTCAACAGCACCAACGATAACAATAATAGTGGCGATGACCGAAGTGATGATAAAGGTATTGAGCCAGAGGCGATTGAAGTAGCAAAAATTAACGGTCGTCATTACGCGTTTATCGGCTTGGAGCGTCAAGGCGGTATCATGATTTATGACATCACAGACCCGAAACAAGCGCAGTTTATGCATTACGTCAACCGCCGTGATTACAATCAACCAGTGTGTACAGAAGTCGAAGATGGCGAATGCATGAACGATACATACAGTCCAAAAGCAGGCGATTTAGGTCCAGAATCCATTAATTACTTTACCCGTAATGGTGGTCATTTTATCGCCGTTGGCAATGAGGTATCGGGCACGACATCCGTCTTCCGAATCAATCTATAAAGTAATGTAAAAGTCATTTAGAACCAAAACGCCCGACGTAAGCCGGGCGTTTTTTTGTATGAGGTAATGTCCTACTCTGCCGATGCTAGCGCGTCACACTTTGATGCGCAGATAAAATCGTTTTTATGCAGACCTTTGATAGAGTGACTCCACCACGTTACGGTAACCTTACCCCATTCCAACAAAATAGAAGGATGGTGGAACTCATCTTCTGCCAGTTCCGCGATTTTGTTACTGAAAGCCCATGCTTGTTTGAAGTTCTTAAATTTATACACCTTTTCTAGTTGAGGTATATCTTCTCTTTCAATGATCTTCCAATCAGACAATTGCAGAAGCAGAGACTGTTGCTCTTCTTTGCTTAGTGCAATGGCATCGATACTACAAGCTTCGCATTTTTGTTCATTCAACATGAGCAGGTTCCTTTGGTTCAAAAAGTGGAGGAAGCAGTCCAGCTTCAATCGCTAGATCGGCTTGTTTCAATAAATTTAACTGACTGATTTTAAAGAGCTGAGAAAAGTCATCAATCACGTAGTACTTCGGTTGCATGATGTCGATACGATAAGGCGTTCTCAGCACAGTTTGTAATTCAAATGGGTCGCGAATTGCTACATCACTCTCTAATGCGTAGAGGGTTTCGCCAGGAGATGAGAGAATACCACCACCGTAAATTTTGGTTTTGTCCCCTTCTTTCACCAAGCCGAACTCTACGGTAAACCAGTAGAGGCGAGCGAGATAGGCTCTTTGTTTTGGGGTAGCGGCTTGCCCTAGTTGACCATAATGTTCGGTAAATGCAGCAAAATCTGGGTTGGTTAACATCGCGCAATGACCAAATATTTCATGGAAGAAATCCGGCTCTTGCAAGTAATCGAACTCTTCTCTGGTACGCAAGAATGTGGCGACGGGAAAGCGCTTATTACCGAGTAGATTAAAAAATCGGTCGAAGTCAATAAGCGCAGGAACGGGCTCCACTTGCCAACCTGTTGTCTCCATCAGGACACGATTAATTTCTGGCAATTGAGGAACGCGGTCTTGAGGTAAATCAAGCAGCATTAAACCGTGTAAATAAGCCTTACAAGCTCTGTTTTGGATCACACCCATTTGTCGTGTTACCAAATCTCGCCAAATGGCGTCTTCTTCACGGCTCCATTCAACCCTGCCTTCCTGGTTTACGGGTTTAGAACGATACTGAGTCATGGCACATCTCCATTAACAAATCCTTTACATTAAGCCTATCTTCAGTCTTAAGAGCTTCCAATCCCTGCGCGATTTTCTCAGCACCATCCCGATGTAACATATTGTTTACAATGCATCGTAACTGCATGATTTTTATGACACGATATAATCTCTGGCTTGTTTGACTTTATCGTGTATTCCTCTCAAACTAAAACCTGTTATCACTTTGTTATAGAGGGACCTATGCGCGAGAGCAGCAAAGTATGGCAACCGAGCGAAAGTCGTATCGAAGAAGCCAACATTACACAGTTTATTGAACACATTAATCGACAAGGAAATACCCTTGAAAGCTTCGCTGATCTGCATCAATGGTCACTCGATCATGTAGAAAAATTTTGGCAGGAAGTTTGGCTATTCTGCGACGTCATTGGCACTCAGGGAGAGACCATAAAAGAGCGAGCAGAAAGTCGCTGGCAGCAACCTGTTGAAAATAGGGATATAAAATGGTTCCCAAACGCGCAAATTAACTACGCCGAAAATTTGCTAACCTACGCGTGTCACCAACCCGATGATCTCGCGATTTGGTTTGAAAATGAACGTGAAGAAAAACAGACCTACACCTGGAAACAATTGTGCGAAGAAGTTTCGAGTGTGCAGCAATGGTTGAAAGAATGTGGAATTAAGCAAGGTGATGTCGTCGCTGGTTATTTACCTCACCTACCTCAAACGGTGATAGCTATGCTAGCAACCACCAGTTTAGGGGCGACCTGGACTTCCACCTCACCTGATTTTGGCGTCGAAAGCGTTTTGGAGCGCTTTGGTCAAGTGAAACCCAAAATCCTGTTTACTTGTGATGGCTATACATTCAATGGCAAAACTTTCGATATGTCTGAGAAAAACCAGCATATTGCGGATCATCTTGATGGTCTTAAACAAGTTTGCCAAATTAGCTACCTTAAACCACACATTTTTGAATGCGATGTCTGCACCCAAGATTGGCAAAACGTCCTGAATCAATACACCCCCGAAGCGCTGACTTTTACTCGTGTGAATTTTAACGATCCGCTATTTGTGCTCTATTCTTCAGGCACAACAGGCAAACCGAAATGCATCGTTCATTCCGTCGGCGGAACGGTGCTTAATCACTTGAAAGAGCATCAACTGCATTGCGATATTCAACCGAACGACCGAGTGTTTTACTACACAACCTGCGGCTGGATGATGTGGAACTGGCACGTTTCTTCACTCGCGAGCGGTGCATGTTTGGTGATTTTTGATGGTAGCCCTGTTTACCCCACTCATAATGTGCTCTGGGACCTCGCAGAACAAGCCGAAGTGACGCTATTTGGAACCTCAGCAAAATACCTAGAGGCGCTGGAAAAAGCATCTTTTTCTCCGCAGAAAAGTGATGCATTTCCAAGTCTGAAAACCATTTGCTCAACGGGCTCTGTTCTGTATCCAGAACAGTTTGATTATGTCTATCAGCACATTAAAGAAGATGTACACCTCGCCTCGATTTCTGGCGGAACAGACATTTGTGGCTGCTTTGTATTAGGCAACCCTATTTCTCCCGTTTATCGGGGAGAGTGCCAATCAGCAGGGTTAGGGGTCGATGTCCGAGTCTTTAACCCACAAGGTAATAGCGTAATGGGAGAGCGCGGTGAGTTGGTTTGTGCCAATTCATTACCCAACTTCCCTGCTGGCTTTTGGAACGACATCGGTGAGAGATATCATCGCGCTTATTGGGATAAATTCGACAATATTTGGCACCACGGCGATGATGTTGAACAGACCAGCGTTGGGGGATACGTGTTTTATGGTCGAAGTGATACCACGTTGAATCCCGGTGGCGTAAGAATCGGCACGGCCGAAATCTATCAGCAAGTGAACTGTATAGACGGTATTCTAGATTCGATCGCAGTAGGAAAAGAAGTCGACCGCAACGAACAAATATGGCTGTTTGTCCAATTAGTCAAAGGGGTAGAGCTCAATGACGAGATGATCGCTTCCATCAAAGCACAGCTAAAGTCTGCATGTTCTCCAAGGCATGTACCTAGTGCAATTTACGCAATAAGCGATATACCTAAGACACGCTCAGGAAAGCTGGTCGAGTTAGCCGTTAAGCAAGTCGTTAACAACCGAAGCGTCGAAAATTTAGGCGCAATAGCCAACCCTGAAGTGCTGGAGGAGATACGCAGGATAGTCGTCTCAAAATAACCTCCGAAGACTAAGTTGTTCGAGTATGTCCTTGCCTGCACCACGACGCTTGTTTAGAGCAAGTGAAGTTACATATACCCTCAGCAGATAAGAAAAAAGCGAGCTTGTTAGCTCGCTTTTGTCATTTTTTGTTCTTTATTCAGCGGTATTAGCGACGACCAAGCCCCATTAATACCGACATTGTTTTACCATCAGATGTAATGTCAAAAACGTGTTGCGATTCAACTTCAGTAAAACCCGCTTCTTTCAGTGCACGCTCAGACTTCGCAAGGGTAAAACCGTCTTGTTCACATTCTGCAATCCAATCAAAATGAACAAAATAGCCGCCGTGGTTAAGTAGAGAATGCGAGATCGTTAATGACGCGTCTAAGTCTTCCACGAACGCTAAAACTGATGATGCAACCACCAAGTCGAACTGTCCACGAAACGCAGGGTGCTGAGCAACCAAGCCGCGAGATAGTGCATCTACCACAGGTTCTACGTTGACGAGCTCTTTTTTATCGAGTTCCTCAATCATGGCTTCCGATGCGTCTAATGCTACGATGTCTTTAACCATCGGTGACAATCGTTGACTTAACTGCCCTGTTCCGCATCCAAAATCTAGTACTTTAATGCCATCAAGCTGAGTTAGCTGTTGTAACTGCTCAAACACCGACTGCGCAAATTGCTCTGTTGCTGGATTTGATTCCCAGTTTTTTGCTAAGCCGTCCCAATCTTGTGCCATCGTGGCCTCCATGTTCACTTTTTGTAACCCACATAGATTACCGCAAAACCGTTAAAAGACCATAGACTTATCTGGCGGATTCGCGTTTTTTTCGATAATCTTTCATGGCTTTGGGAGCGCATCTGCATAATACCCAAATTATTTGAATTCATTTATTGGTTGTGTCAAATCATGAACTTAACTCAAGTAGAAGCCTTCTGCACCATCGCTGAGTGTGGTTCTGTTTCTGAAGCGGCAAGGCAACTCGACTGCAATCGCACCAAACTCAGTATGTCGATTAAGGCATTAGAGAAAGATCTCGACGTTGAATTGTTTAACCGAACTGGCAACCAGCTCACCCTCTCTGAAGCTGGTAAAGCCATTTACAAAGATTGCGAACACCTACTTATCATCGCACAACGGGTCAGAAAGACCTGCGCTCAAATCTCGGAAGGGTTTAACGCGGAAGTTTGGGTAGCACGTGACGACTCCTTACCTGATGATCTCTGGCAAGAATTATCTCATACATTGAATAACCGCTTTCCTTCAACAACCTTCAACTTAATCTTGGCATCCAGTGGCGACTTAGCCAACTTGGTCAGTACCCACCAAGTAGATTTTGCTTTCGGTGTTGATTATGAGCGAGTAGACGATCCTCGTATCGTATATAACCCGTTAGGCAAGATACGTATGATGTCAGTATGCAGTGTAGAACACCGCCTAAGTAAGATGCGCCGTGTCTCAGACGAAGATCTACGTAGTCAAATGCAAGCACTAATGGTGTACCTAAATGAGAAAGACAACCCTGAACTGCAACCTTTCTCGACTCGATATATTGGTTTTTCGAGTTTTGACTACATGCTGAACACCATCTTAGAAGAAGACGCTTGGGGCGTGCTTCCTGAACCATTAATCCGCCATTACCTTCGTCAGCAGAAGCTCGCCGTTATCAAACACACATACGGATTGACGCAAGAAGACTACTGTATGTTTTCACCTAACGGCCATACTGAGCATCCAGCAATGACGTGGTTAGCAGATAAATTGAGCGAGTATTTATTTGACTTCTAAACATTTTATCAGTGAGCGTCAATTTTACTGACACCAAAAAGTCACAGTAAGCCATTGTTTTATAAGAACATAAATAAAAACGCAATTTTTTAGATTAGTTACTGGTCACTTTGTGGTTGCCTAAATTACCTTATGAGCGAAGAATAGTAAGGTATTAAAATTCAAAGGCATCTTTTATGTGTGACAGGACAAGCAAAAACGAAAACCGTATTCTAACCATTTCAGCCCTTTTGGCATCTGGGTTCGCTGCTGGTGGTATGGTACTTGGCTTGCTTGTAGGCTCAATTGTCATCGTTTTTGACGGTGTTTACTCTTTGGTCAGCTTACTGTTAACTTTATTGTCACTGGCCGCTTCTCACTATATTAACAAGCCTTCAAAATCTGTATTCCCATTTGGAAAAGCGGTCTTAGAACCAATCGTTATTGCGATAAAAGCAGCCGTCATTTTAGTGGTTGTAAGCTTCTCTCTCTACTCTGCGATATCAGCATTGATGTCTGGAGGTCGTGAGGTCGATGCTTCTATTGCGACCTTATTCGGCATCGTGAATGTTATCGGCTGTGGTTACGCTTGGTGGTTTATGGCGAAACGCAGCCGCCGCTTCTCATCAGGCTTGATTGAAGCGGAGAAAAAACAGTGGCAAATGGATACTCTGCTAAGTGTGGCGGTGACCGTAGGATTTATCTCAGCTTGGGCTGTTTCACTAACGCCATTCTCTGAGTATGCGGTATATGCCGATCCCATGATGATGGTTTTAATGGGCTTTTACTTCCTCAAAGTACCGTTCGATATGCTAGTAGGTGCCTTACGTGAACTACTAATGATGACACCAAGCAAAGAGCTGTGTCAGAGCGTTGGCAAAGATGTTCTTGAGATTGAAAAAGTGACTGAGCATCAATTGAAACTGGCTGGCGTAACGAAGGTGGGCCAAGAGCTACGAGTAAATGTGGACGTACATATTGATGACGACACATTGGAGCTTGATACACTAGAGCACACTCGTAAGCAGCTTATCAAGCGACTGTCGAAGCACAGATTCAAGCTTCAACTACACTTGAACGTCGCTTATTAGAGCGCCACCAAAGAGCCGTTAAAACTCAATAAAAAGCTCCCAATCTCGGGAGCTTTTTTAATTTTTTCGATTTAGTTGCTTCGTATTCGAATACAGCTCGCAAGGGAGATCTGTTCGTTGCTCACTTAAATTCTCTGATCTCGTTGGTAACTTATCCAGCCGCTTCGCGCTTCTCTTTGGTGACTAACCAACACATCAGCGAGCCCACCGTTACCATCACAACGCCCTGCCAAAAGCTATGGCTCAGAGTTACGCCAAGAATAATGGAAGAAAATAAAGCGGAAAAAATGGGCGTGAAGTAAGACAAGGTGGCGAGAAAAACCATATTGCCGCCAACGATCGCGATGTTCCATAAACCATAACCACCAGCCATTAAAGCCGCAGAAGCCACTAAGTACCCCATCGCTTCCCAACTGAATGTCATTGGTGGCTCATCGGTAAACGCATATTTGACCCAAAGCGAAACAGCTGTTGCAATGAAAAACAGGGTAATCGCATTATGTTTAGATTGCTGCCTTTGGGTTAAGTTGCAATAAAAGGCCCATATAACCGCCCCAGCGAAAGCCATAAAATACACCAGAGGGTTACTACTAACATTGGACATGATCTGAGTTATGGATAAGCCATTCTCACCGCTCACAGTCCAAGCAACCCCAACAAACGCCAGCGTAACTGCTGGATAAAGCAACCAGTTTGTTTTTTTATTGCTGCCAAGGACCGCAAATAAAACCGTCAATGCGGGCCAAAGGTAGTTGACAATCGACACCTCAATTGCCTGCGCGCGCGAGTTGGAATATCCCAAAGATAGAGCGAGAAATATTTCATAACAGACGAACATCGCACCACCAAGCGCAAGATACTTGGGAGAAAAGTAAGACAACTTTGGAATACCGACCACGATAAGAAGGAAAACAGAGCTAAGAGAGTACAACATGGCTGCCCCGCCTACAGGACCTAAACTCTCCGTAACCAACCTCGCGATGCCAAGCAGACAACTCCAAGAGAGAATCGCGATACAACCATAAAGTGTGAAACGAAATTGCACTGATTTCATGTGACCTACCACTCACGAATGCCAAAGGAAACGTCAGCTTAACTCAAAAATGATCAGGTTCAACGTACTGTTTTATAAAAATCAGTATAAAAATCATTCTATTAAGCCGTTGGAGTCGATATGAAACATTTTCTGCCCTCTAGTGTTATGCTTACACCCTTTGTTGTGCGCTACTATGATGAAGATGACAACGAGAGTGAAAACGTTAAAACACATTCGGAAACGCATGGTCTAGATAGCGAAGAGCAATCTAAGGAACGTTCAGAGTAAAGGAATCCAAACATGAAAAAAGTCGCAGTCATTTTAAGTGGTTCAGGCGTTTACGACGGTTCTGAGATCCACGAAGCAGTGTTGGCGCTCTACGCCATCGAGAAGGCAGGTGCAACTTGGCACTGCTTTGCACCTAACATTGACCAACTCCACGTCATCAATCACCTAACTGGTGACGAAATGGATGAAACACGTAACGTATTGATCGAATCAGCTCGTATTGCACGCGGAAATATTGACGATGTAGCCAAACTTAACGTTGATGAATACGATGCCCTACTGCTTCCAGGTGGGTTTGGTGCCGCGAAAAACTTAACCGACTTCGCTGTTTCGGGTGCGGAGTGCTCCATTAACACACACGTAGCTCAAGCTTGTCGCGCGTTTGCTAATGCGAAAAAACCAGCTGGCTATCTGTGTATTTCTCCTGTCATTATTCCGATGATTTATGAGCAAGGCGTGAAAGGAACGGTAGGCAACGATGAGGCAGTCTCAATAGCATTTAATCAAATGGGCGGTGAACACACCACGTGCCCTGTCGAAGACATCGTTTTTGATGAAAAACACCTCGTACTTTCAACCCCTGCTTACATGTTGGCAGAAAATATCTCTCAAGCGGCTTCAGGTATCGAAAAGTTAGTATCAAAGCTGATTAAAATAGCTTAATTATTAGTAGTTAGCTTATAAAACACTTCCCTATCCCCATTGATAATTAAGTTATTAATGGGGATTTTTTATACTTTAGTCGTATTTAGAGATATATCCGCGTCAGAAGTCAATTTCTGCCAATCGTTTGCGTCCATAGTTTCATATTTGTTCTACTTTATATCAGTGTTGCACTTATACGCAGTGCAACAAGATCACTGTCACAGTTTTTCTCTTGCAAGTACCTCTAAGTAGGTAAACTTGCTTCAGATCAACTTCAATCTGGAAACGAATGTGCGACAGTAAATGGCAAATTAAGAAAGATTATTAAAAATAACGACGGAGCTATCCAATATGACAAGTGCATTTTTTATCCCTACGGTAAACCTAATGGGCGCTGGTTGTTTGAAAGACGCAGCAGACAGCATCCAATCTCAAGGCTTTAAAAAAGGTTTGATCGTTACGGATAAGATCCTTAACCAAATCGGTGTAGTCAAACAAGTTCAAGACCTTCTCACTGAGCGCGATGTAGCAACCGTTGTGTTTGATGGCACTCAACCAAATCCAACTATCAGCAACGTTAACGACGGCTTAGCACTTCTTACTGATAACGAATGTGACTTCGTTATCTCTCTAGGTGGTGGTTCACCACACGACTGTGCGAAAGGTATCGCGCTTGTTGCTTCTAACGGCGGCAAAATCGCAGATTACGAAGGCGTAGACCAATCTGCAAAACCAATGATGCCACTTATCGCGATCAACACGACGGCAGGTACTGCATCTGAAATGACGCGTTTCTGCATCATCACTGACGAAGAGCGTCACATCAAGATGGCAATCGTTGATAAGCACACAACACCGCTTATCTCGGTAAACGATCCAGAGCTAATGCTCGCTAAACCTGCTTCGCTAACTGCGGCAACAGGTATGGATGCCCTAACTCACGCGATTGAAGCTTACGTATCTATCGCGGCAACACCAATCACTGATGCGGTAGCAATCAAAGCTATTGAGCTTATCCAAGCTTACCTACGCACAGCAGTGAAAAACGGTGAAGATCTAGAAGCTCGTGAACAAATGGCATATGCACAGTTCATGGCGGGTATGGCGTTCAACAACGCTTCTCTAGGTTACGTACACGCAATGGCACACCAGCTAGGTGGTTTCTACGACCTTCCACACGGTGTTTGTAACGCGATTCTTCTACCTCACGTACAGCGCTACAACGCGCAAGTATGTCCTGAGCGTCTACGTGACGTAGCAAAAGCAATGGGCGTAAACGTAGAAGGCATGTCTGCTGAAGCAGGTGCAGCGGCAGCAATCGACGCTATCGTTACTCTAGCGAAAGATGTGGGTATCCCAGCAGGTATCAAAGAGCTTGGTGCGAAACTAGAAGACATCCCAACACTAGCAGACAACGCACTGAAAGATGCTTGTGGTTTCACTAACCCTAAACAAGCAACTCACGAAGAAATTTCTAAGATCTTCGAAGAAGCGATGTAATCTCGCTACATAAACAATTCTCTAGCCTTAATTCAATCCCCGATCTCGTATCGGGGATTTTTTACATTCATATACAAGTGAATCTCTGCCAAACATAGTCTTTTAGTGTTAGCTTTTAAGTATTAACACGATTCATATTGGAAGGAACCATGAGAACGATTGCTGCTGCCCTACTCACTTGTTTATCCTTTTCTGCCAACGCTGCCGAATACCGCGCGAACGAGGTGGCGAATGGATTTCAGATCCCTTGGGGGATCGAGTTCTTAGATAGCCAACGTGTTATCGTCAATGAAAAGAACGGTACGGTTTCGTTGCTGGATATCACCACAGGCAAACCTCAAAAGCTGTTTAACGTTCCCGATGTGAACACCAGTGGACAAGCCGGCTTATTGGATGTTGCGCTCGCACCGAATGCCGATAAGCAAAACCCGCAACTCTTCTTTACCTACAGCAAGCGTACGAGCAAAGGCAATACGGTGGCGTTAGCGACGGCGCAATTGCAAAACAATCAGCTTGTAGGTTGGAAAGATCTCTTTGTTGCTGATGCCTTCACCGATACAGGTCGCCACTACGGCAGTCGAATTTCATTTGTAGACGATAAAGTTTACTTCTCAATCGGTGACCGTGGCGAACGTGATAATGGACAAGACACTCAAACCCATGCTGGCAGTATTCTACGCCTTAATCTTGATGGTTCGGTTCCGCAAGACAACCCATTCAAACCTTCCCAAGCTCGTCCTGAGATATGGAGTTACGGGCACCGCAACCCACAAGGTATGTTTTACGACGAAGCAACTAAACAGCTGTGGTCGATTGAACATGGACCACGCGGTGGCGATGAAATTAATCTAATCAAGAAAGGCGCGAACTACGGCTGGGCAAAAGTCTCTCATGGCAAAGAATATTGGGGACCGTTGGACGTCGGGGAAGCTAAGTCGTTGCCGGGAATGGAAGATCCAAGACTGGTATACGTCCCTTCTATCGCGCCCAGTAATATGATTTTGTACCGTGGTGATAAATACCCAGAATTGGACGGGAAAATCCTCGCCGGTGCATTGAAACTGGCGCACATCAACGTGGTTTCTATTAAGAATGGCAAGCTCACCGAATCAAAAAGATTGATGGAGAATCTTGGAGAGCGAGTAAGAGATATAACCATCAGCCCCGATGGTTATATCTACTTTTCTACCGACAGCGGCAAAATCTTTCGTCTTGAGGAAAGGTAATCAAACACTAAAATCGTTAAGACTATTTAATTTGTGACGTACTAGTGATTTATTTTCGTACAATCTAAGCAGAAGAATCTAAACTTAACAATAACCTTTTGTTTTTTAAAACGATAGTTCGGTTAAGTTGTACGAGGTCATTATGATTCCATTCCCTTTACAGCTCGATAAAATTAAAGCCGTGGTGTTTGATTTAGACAACACCTTGGTGAGTTCTGATATGAACTTCGGCGAATTGCGACAACAGCTAGGTTGTCCGCAGAGTGAAGATCTATTGGATTTTGTCGACGCACTTGAGCATCCTCATCATCGAGAGCACGCTCATAACGTGATATTTGATTACGAGATTTCTGATGCTGAGCAGTCTGCTCCAATGATTGGCTGCCATGAATTGCTCGCCCACTTGCATCAAAATGAAATCAAAACCGCTATCGTGACGCGCAACTGCCAAATCGCCACTCAGCGCAAACTAGAGCACAACCAAATCTCAGTAGAACGAGTCATCACTCGTGAATGCTTCCCGCCCAAGCCAGACCCTTTGTCTCTGCAGGTATTGGCGAAAGAGTGGCGTTTGATGCCTGATGAAGTGCTTTATGTCGGCGATTACCTTTACGACTTGCAGGCAGCGTATAACGCGCAGATGCCCTCTTGCCTTGTGCACCATGGGAATCAAGAAACCTTCAATGACTCAGCCTCGTTAGCGCTTAATGAACTCAGTGATTTATTGAGCCGTTTCGAATCCTTACCACGCAAATAAAGCACACATATAAAATACGCAAACAAAAAAAGGGGCACCAACGTGCCCCTTATGACTTATTCCCGATTGTTTCATGCGTTCCCAAGGATTGCTTGGGTGATGCGCTGCTTAGCCTTGTAGGTAAGCGTTAAGCATCCACATTAATTTTTCTTGCTCACGGATGTAGTCACCCATCAATGCCGCTGTACCTTCGTCATCTGCTTCACCCGCGTTTTGTAGAATCTCACGCTGTTTTAGAAGTAGAACGCTAAAGCCTTGAACTAGCCCTTGTACACACTCCTCACCAGAAGTCGCGTTTTGATGTTCTTTAATTTCACTTGCTTCCAAGTAGTTGCTGAATGCGTGCGCTGGTGTATGACCCAAAGTTAGAATACGCTCTGCAAGCTCATCGATTTTTGTTTGTAGATCCGTGTAGATCTCTTCAAATTTTACGTGCAGTTCGAAGAATTGCGCACCTTTAATGTTCCAGTGGTAACCGCGAGAGTTCATGTACAACACTTGGTAATGCGCTAGCAGTTGATTTAGCTGTTGAGCTAGTTGTGCTGATTGTTCGCTGTCTAGACCAATTAGGCTTACTTGTTTGTTCATAATCTTGCTCCTAGAAGGATGATACCAATCGTAGTAACGAACGATTCTCTTACCGGGATTGGTATAAAGTTTAAAAATTCTTTTGCAGTATTTGCTGCCGATGGAGTCATATTACGACTCCGGCTCGGCGAAGAGAATTTGGTTTTAGCTATGATTTAAATAGCCAAATCCAATGAGCAAGTAGACGAATATCGGCGTATCATCCAACAAAAAGCCCCAACCCTTTTTGTGTAAAAAGGATTGGGGCTTTTTTACTATTTGGTTAACGTTCAAAAGTAGATGAACAGACGTAAACCTTATCTACGCCGTTTTAAAAGTTGCCATCTGTTGATTCAGCTCAGTAACTTGCTCTTTTACTTGCAATGATGTCTCTGATGCACGTTGGCTGTTATTCGAAACCTCATCCACTGATTGAGTAATACCGGACATCAATCCAGTGATCGAATTGGTCGCATGAGATTGCTGCTCTGCCGCTGCCGCAAGTTCTGCCATTTGTTCATTCAAAGAACCAATTTGCTCGGTCGTGACGAGCAAACGAGTTACCGCTTTTTCAATGTGCTCAGCGCCCTGCTCCGCAAGTGATTGACTGTGTTCAATCTCCTCAACCACCGAATGGGTCGAGCGTTGAATCGCATTGATGATACCGTTGATTTCTGTCGTCGATTGAGTAGTGCGAGTCGCTAACATACGAACTTCGTCCGCCACAACCGCAAAGCCTCGTCCTTGGTCGCCCGCACGCGCCGCTTCTATCGCCGCATTCAATGCCAGTAAGTTAGTTTGTTCTGCCAAGCCTTCAATCACCTCTGTAACTCGGCCAATGGCTTCGCTCTCTTTGCTTAACTGCGTCACCTGCGTACTCGCGGTTTCAATGCTGCCGTGCAAGCTTTCCATGGTGACTTTGTTTTGCTCTAAAGCATCACGACCTTGTTCAATCTCGCCTTTTGAGTCAGAAAGCTTCTGCACCGATTGATTGGCTTGATCTAGGGTGTTACGCGCGGCTAAAGCGATTTCATCCAATTGGCTTCCCATTTCAACAATGCTGGTCTGTTGCTGTTCAACATTCGATGAGGTGACTTGCGCCGATTCCAACAAAGCTCCCATGCTGGTATCCACTTGGTGCGCTTTCTCACTCACCCCTGCCACGATGCTCGCTAACGATTGGTTCATGCGGTTAATCGAATCGGTAAGGTCTGCCAATTCATCTTTCCCAACAACAGTGAGCGGAGGCTGAGAAACGTCTCCTGAAGCGATCGTCTTTGCACGCTCCGATAAGTTTTTCAATCGGCGACCAATGGTGTTGCCCATGTATTTTGAAATCGCTACTGCGGCAAACAAAACCAATGCCGCTGCAATCAACATGGTGGTGAGTACGTTCTTGATTGACTGATTAATGCCCTGTCCGCTTTGATCTGCACGACTTTGCTGAGCCAATACGATCGTTTCTAAGCTTTGGTCTAGTGCATCCGCTGCTGGCAACAGTTCATTCGCCATTAACAAGTTTGATTCGTTCCACTCTGGCGATTGACGCAATGCAATTACCTGCTCTGCTAAAGGAAAGTACAGTTGCTGCATTTCCTTAAACAGTGACCACAATGATTGGTCGTTATCAGTCAGTCTGTCGAGTTTACTGTCGATTTCCGCCACAGACTGATTGTGGTACTTAATCAAGTCGTGGTATTTGTCCAGATGATCTTGCTGGCCGTACAACAGGAAATCTCGCAAGGCGGACAGAGCATTAGCGAGCGAGGTATAGCTGTCGGCATAGACTTTAAACAGACGTTTTCTGTCTCCACCAAATGGGTTTCCTGACTCTTCATTGATTAAGCTTTGAAGCTGATCAAGTGCCACTTCTGCAATGGGTGCCGCTTCGTTAATAAAGAGGTTGTGCGCGGGTAAGTTCTCATCACTGTGGCTAAGTTCAATCAGCTTGTTTAGAGAAACTTTTACCGCGTCCCACTGACTTTGAATCGCTTGAAAATCCTGTTCAGAGATCAAAGCCTGCAACGTTGGAAGCGACTCGTCTGTAGATGCCATGATATTGCGTACGTCCTCACTCAGACGTGCGCTCGCCTCTTCATCGCCACCTAGCAACATGTAGGCTCGAATAGAAGACAGCGACGCTTGAACGGACTGTTGGATACCGCGACTGGTGTCGACGGTCGGTAAATCGGATTTAAGTAACGAAGAGGCGTATTGCTCTACGGTGGTGACGTTGCGATACGTGAATACCGCTGATGCCATAAAAAGTACGGCTAGCAGCACAAAACTGAGCTGCAACTTCCCTGATATCGTAAGGTTCATCCATAAACTCCTGACAACGATGAGCCTTAAATATAACGATGTTTACAAAAATGTTAAATACAAGTATCAAAAGTTACTAAGAAAACCATGTAAACCACTATTTTAAGCCTATAAATAGGGCTTATTCGAAGTATGGTATGCGCTCACTACGTAAAATCAGATAATTAACGTAAGTCGTTTCTAAGCAGTCTTGCTCCCACAACGAAAGAATCCGCTTAGTGGCGAAGTAGTAATCTTTATTACGCAGTAACACGCCCACCGTGCGACTGAGCTGCTCAAAGCGCTGTTGCTCATTAGCAGAGATGTCATTGTCCTCATTTTCAATGATGGGCGCCAATCCATCGGCAAACCAATTGTTCAGAATTTCACGCATCTCAAGTTCTGACTCCGGTACATCGATACTCGACAACTCGCGATGCTGTGGTGGCGGTACTATGTACTTTGACGCTTTTGGTGAACTGACATAACGGTACATGTCGCTCCTCCTTGTAATTCACTCTTTAACTAGCTAAGAATACTTTTTTCAATTTCCAAGTTTTTTTCTACAGCTCATAGAAAGAAACCCAACAAAAAAGCCATGCAAAGTTGGCCCTGCATGGCTTGGGTTTGGGCAGCAATGACACTGCCCTAGTCTAGGACTGGTTACATTGAGCTTTGATCGAAATCGTTGCCTTGGTCAGTACCTGTTTGAGTATCCGAGTCGAAGCTGCCAGAGTCATCCGTGAAGTCAACACCTTGATCTTGACCTCCTGCACTTGTCCAGTCGCTGCCGCCAGATTCCATACCCGCCATATCTGGTTGCTGATCTTGAGCAGAACCTTGCATGGTGTATTGATCATCGACTTCAACTTCAACTGTGCCACTCGCACCTTCTACTGCGCTGCCCAATTCGTCGTAACCTTGGAATTGGATTTCGCTCGTACCTTCGTAACCTTCAGGTAGGTCAACCGATACTGGTTGGTTCAGGTTGCCACTTAATGTGAAGCTGCCATCGCCATTATCCAGTGCGTTGCTTACCGATGCGCCATCAGGTAGACCGGACATTTCTGCATAATCCACCGATTCGTTACCGCTGACCTCATCTGGAACCGAGATAGAAATGGTATCGCCTGGTGCTGCAGTCACATCAGCTGCGCTCTCCTCTTCACTGTCTGCACCGTTTGCTGCTTGCTCTTCAGGCTGTTGCGCTTCGCCAACTTGCTGCTCTGCTGATGCTTGAGCAGTTTGGATTTGTGGCTCGTCGCTTTGCGCTGAATCGTCCGCAACTTGGATGCTCAGATTCTGAGTCGATACTTCACCATTGTCGTTGACCTGAACATCCATAGCCAAATTGCCATCGAAGTCATCGTTCGGCCAGTATGTCCACTCTTCATCACCTGATTTCGCAAAGAAACCAGCATCGTTTGCATCGGCGACATCCAACACTTCTGCTGAAGGGCTAATGCCAAGCTCTTCAATCAACTGCGCTTCCGTTAGTGTTAGTGAACCATCATCAGCCAGTGCGTAGCCTTCGCTGGTTGTGGTTTCACCTTCACCTTGGATGTCGACATTGAAGAAGCTCTCAATGCGGTTTTCACCGTCAGTTGCAATGAAGCCAACTTGAACATCTCCGGTGTAGCCTTCTGCTGGTGTGAATTGGTAGTTACCTTGGTTATCGGTCTCTATCACACCTTGACCTTCCATTAGGCTCACTGACTCAATGCTCAAGCTGTCGCCTTCTGCATCGCTCAAGGTCGATAGCATGTCATCATTGGTGAACGACAAGGTGCCATCCGCTGCCATTTCTGTGGTAGAAATGCTGTCGATTTCTGGTGAAGCATTCTCTTGTGGTGCGTCTTCTTTCACGACCACGCCTGTTTGCTCATCATGAAGCACACCGTCTTTATCAATCACGTAAGCGATATCCGCTTCACCCGTAAAGCCTGGTGCTGGATTGAATGTCCATGTGCCATCACCGTTATCGACAATCTCACCTTGGCTGCGGTCAGCTAGGTGAACGAATTTCACTTCATCACCCGCGTCAGCGTCTACGTTTTCTGCCAATCCGATTAGGTCATCAGCGGTTAGGATAACGGGTTCACCCGCTAGGGTTTCGAAGTCACCTGAATCGATGCCATCTTCGAACTCTTCTGGCTCGTCACCGTAATCCACCGTTGTTGCGGTCACGGTTACGAAGAACTCGCCATTAAAGTCAGCCGGAGGCGTCATTTGCAGGTCTGAGATATCCCACTCGTTCAAGTCGATGTATTGACCCGGTTCCGTGATGGTAATGGTGTTCACACCATCCGTAACTTCGAAGCCAACAGGGAAACCAGTCATCACTAGGTTACTTAGCGTTTCTGAATCGTCGATTAGACCGACATTCAAGCCTAGGTGACCCGTTTCGTCCTCACCGAAGACTAACGGACCATCATGGTCGGTTGTGATGACCGCGCCATCCGCAACCGGGCGAACAAACACTGGTACATCAAGAACCGTCTCAAACTCACCGTCACTTACCACAACTTGCAAGTCAGAAACCCCTGCAAAATCGCCAGTCGGTGTGAATGTCCAAGTACCGTCACCGTTGTCTGTTACCTCACCACCATCTTCACCTTCTGCGGTGATAATGCGTGATACGACTAGGTTTTCAGTATCGATATCGCCGAACAAGTTCATCAGGTCGCCAGCGTCGAAGGTGAATGCGCCATCCTCGTTGGTTGCCATAAAGGCATTACCCACATTGAATGGAGCATCGTTGACTGGGATAACATCCACATTCAACGAGCCTTCAACCACTTCTTCACCATCCGTCGCGGTGTAGCCCAGTTCCACCAAACCATTGAAGTCTTGAGTGGTCACCAAGTGGTACATACCATCTGGTTGCTGGGTTAATGTCGCATTTGCAGGAGCACGAACCGTGATGCTTTCTACGCTGATTTCGTCACCATCAAGATCCGTAACTTGATCAGCGATGTAAGCTGGGTCAATCACCATGACCACATCTTCTTCGCCCTGCATCTGGATGGTTGGTGCTTCTGGTGCATCGTTAACCGCTTCGATGTTTAGATTGCCTTCAACTGGCGTCACTAAATCACCATCGCTGACACCGAACGACATTGGCACATCACCATTGAAGTTCTCTGCCGGAGTGAATGACCAAGTGCCATCACCGTTGTCTAGCAAGTCACCGTATTGCTCATCAATCACTAGGTCGACAGCAGACAGTTCGTCGTAGGTGTTGTCGATGTCTGTTGCGTTAGCAAGCAACATGTCCTGCGTGATTAGAATGGTGGTATCTTCGGTGCCAGCAATATTCACTGGCGTTGATTGCGGCGCATCGTTAATTGGGTTCACCGTTAGGTCGACGCCCACTTCCACGCTCGCACCATCGTTATCAATCAAGTCGAAACTTAGGTCGATATCGCCATTGAAGTTCGCGTCAGGCGTAATCGTAAAGCTACCATCTTGGTTCTCAACAACGGTTGCATTGGCTACCGCGGTTAAGTTCACCGCTTCTAGATTATCGCTGTCGACGTCACCCGCTTGAGCCAGTAACTGCTCTTGACTCAATGTGATTGAACCGTCTTCATCGACGCTGTAAGCCAAATCGCCAGATACCGGAGCATCGTTGACTGGCAATACATCAATGTTCGCGTTGGTTGTCGCAGTTGCACCGTCTTCATCAGCCACTACTACGTCAAGACTTACGCCACCGTTGAAGTTTTCATTTGGCGCGAAGCTGTAAGTGCCATCGTCATTCGCCGTTAGAATACCGTCGCTACCACTGTAAGAGACGCTTTCTAGGCTCACGTCACCTTCCACATCGCTTGATTGCGCTAGCAGTTGCTCTTTCGTGAAGATAATGACTTCGTCTTCATTAACAGAGTAACTTGTCGCACCTGCGATTGGTGGATCGTTCACCTCAAGTACTGTGATACCCGCAGTGGTTGAGTCTGTCGCACCCTCTTCATCGACAACTACAACGTCTAGGCTGACCTCGCCATTGAAGTTCTCGTTTGGAGAGAAGGTGTACGTACCATCACCATTGTCTTGGAACACGCCATCTGCGCCGCTGTAGCTGACACTATCAATCGCGACTTCGCCTTCGACGTCAGATGAGTTAGCCAATAACTGCTCGTTACTGATGGTGATCGAATTGTCTTCATGCACCGTGTAAGACGTGCTGCCTGCAACCGGTGGATCGTTCTCTGGCGTCACGCTTACGTCGATATTTGCGGTCACGGTATCCGTGCCATCAGAAACATCGAAGGTAAAGTTCACATCACCATTGAAGTTCTCGTTTGGAGCAAAGCTGTAGGTACCATCACCGTTATCGGTTAGGACACCATCGGCACCAGTGTAATTGACACCTTCTACCGATAGGTCATCACCATCGATATCCGTTGCGCCATCAAGCAGATCCTGGTCAGTGAAGGTCAACACGCCATCTTCACCAATGGTGAACGCTTGATCTTCCGGCTGCGGCAAGTCATTAACTGGGTTAACCGTTAGGTCCGCCGTTGCAACGATAGTATCGCTGCCATCATTGATATCGAACGTGATATCAATGTCGCCATTGAAGTTCGCGTCAGGCGTGATAGTAAAGCTACCATCGTCATTAGCCGTAACCGTCGCATCACCGTCAACCACTAGGTTGGAAGCGGTTAGTGCATCACCTTCTACATCCGTTGCTTGTGCCAACAATTGTTCTTGGCTTAGCGTGATTGAGTTGTCTTCGTCGACACTGTAAGCCAAGTCACCCGATACTGGAGCATCATTGATTGGCAGAACATCAATGTTTGCCGTCGTCGAAGCGGTCGCACCATCTTCGTCCACGACTACAACATCAAGGTTCACTTCACCATTGAAGTTTTGGTTTGGTGCAAAGCTAAACGTACCATCACCATTGTCGGTAAAGATACCTTCGCTGCCACTGTAGCTCACGCTATCTAGTGCTACCTCACCTTCAATATCGGAAGAGTTTGCCAACAACTGTTCTGCACTGATGGTGATGACTTCATCTTCATCAATGGTGTAACTGGTTGTGCCTGCGATTGGTGGATCGTTCACCTCAAGAACGGTAATACCCGCTGTTGTTGTATCAACCGCGCCGTCCTCGTCAGCCACGACAACATCTAGGCTAACATCGCCTGTAAAGTTCTCGTTTGGTGAGAAGGTGTAAGTACCATCGCCATTAATTTCGAGCACACCGTCGTTACCGCTGTAGCTCACGCTGCTGATCGCAACATCACCCTCGATATCAGACGAATTAGCCAGTAGTTGCTCGTCACTGATGGTGATCGAGTTATCTTCATGCACTGTGTAAGACGTGCTGCCTGCCACCGGTGGATCGTTCTCTGGCGTCACACTCACATCGATATTCGCGGTCACGGTATCCGTGCCATCGGAAACATCGAAGGTAAAGTTTACGTCGCCATTGAAGTTTTCGTTTGGAGCGAAGCTATACGTACCATCGCCATTGTCAGTTAGGACACCGTCCGCGCCAGTGTATGTGACACCTTCTACCGATAGGTCATCGCCATCGATATCGGTTGCACCATCAAGCAGGTCTTGATCAGTGAAGGTCAACACGCCATCTTCACCAATGGTGAACGCTTGATCTTCCGGCTGCGGTAAGTCATTAACTGGGTTAACCGTTAGGTCAGCCGTTGCAACGATAGTATCGGTGCCATCGTTGATATCGAACGTGATATCAATGTCGCCATTGAAGTTCGCGTCAGGCGTAATGGTAAAGCTGCCATCGTCATTAGCCGTAACCGTTGCATCACCGTCAACCACTAGGTTAGATGCAGTTAGTGCATCACCTTCTACATCCGTTGCTTGTGCCAACAATTGTTCTTGGCTTAGCGTGATTGAGTTGTCTTCATCGACACTGTAAGCCAAGTCACCCGATACTGGAGCATCATTGATTGGCAGAACATCAATGTTTGCCGTCGTCGAAGCGGTCGCACCATCTTCGTCCACGACTACAACATCAAGGTTCACTTCACCATTGAAGTTTTGGTTTGGTGCAAAGCTAAACGTACCATCACCATTGTCGGTAAAGATACCTTCGCTGCCACTGTAGCTCACGCTATCTAGTGCTACCTCACCTTCAATATCGGAAGAGTTTGCCAACAACTGTTCTGCACTGATGGTGATGACTTCATCTTCATCAATGGTGTAACTGGTTGTGCCTGCGATTGGTGGATCGTTCACCTCAAGAACGGTAATACCCGCTGTTGTTGTATCAACCGCGCCGTCCTCGTCAGCCACGACAACATCTAGGCTAACATCGCCTGTAAAGTTCTCGTTTGGTGAGAAGGTGTAAGTACCATCGCCATTAATTTCGAGCACACCGTCGTTACCGCTGTAGCTCACGCTGCTGATCGCAACATCACCCTCGATATCAGACGAATTAGCCAGTAGTTGCTCGTCACTGATGGTGATCGAGTTGTCTTCATGTACAGTGTAAGACGTGCTGCCCGCAACTGGTGGATCGTTCTCTGGCGTAACTGTTACATCAATGTTGGCAGAGGTTGTATCCGTACCGTCTGATACATCAAACGTGAAGTTCACATCGCCATTGAAGTTCTCGTTCGGCGCGAAGCTGTACGTACCATCACCATTGTCAGTTAGGACACCGTCTGCACCTGTGTAAGTCACGCCTTCAACGGTTAGGCTGTCACCTTCTACATCCGTCGCGCCTGTTAATAGGTCTGCATCTGTGAAGGTAAGAATACCATCCTCACCCACGGTGAACGCTTGATCTTGTGGCTCTGGAGCATCATTGACTGGTGTTACTGTTAAGTCGAGACCAGCCGCAACCACTTCTTCACCATCCGTGACATCGTAACTAAACTCGATATCACCGTAGAAGTTCTCGCTTGGAGTAATGGTGAAGCTGCCATCCTCGTTCATTTCAACCGTCGCATTTTCATCATTGGTGCTTAGGTTGATTGCACTTAAGTCATCGCCATCGATATCAACAGCGTGCTCCAGTAACTGTTCTTGAGTCAGCGTGATGCTGTTGTCTTCGGCGGTGACTGCCGTGATATCGCCCGTCACTTCTGGTGCGTCATTGGTTGGCGAGATATGAATCGTCACATCTTGCGTTGCTGTTGCCGTGGTTCCGGTATCCACATCTGTAGAGGTTGCATTCACGGTTAGCGTCACATCGCCGTTGAAGTCCGCAGAAGGGATAAACTCTAGTCCTTCTAGCTCGCCTGGTTGTAGTGACCAAGTGCCGTCGCCATTATCAACACCCGCTGATAATGCGCTGCCTTCTGGCACATCTTCAATCAAGATAGCGAGGTTTTCTGAGCCATCGGTATCGGTCAATGCTGCATCGATATCAAGCGGCACAGGTGTATCTTCGGTACCAATGATTTGGTAATCCGCATCCGCTACCGTGATTTCGATGTTGTCGATACCGAACGATTCATCCCAAACGTCTTGATTCAAGGTTGAGCCGAAGCCCAGTTGCAATTCACCATCCTCGACAGGAACCGTTAGGTTGATTTGGTGAGCTTGGTCATTCCAACCACTGAAGCCTTCACGTTGAGAGGCTCCGTGGATCACTTCACCCACTTCGTTACCATCTGAGTCGTAAAGCGTTGTCGTACCATCTTGAGTGCGGAACGCGGAGTTCTCTAAGGTCGTTAGCTGTTCACCGCCGACAAAGATTTGGAACGACTCGCCATCCCAAGAATCGATTTCGTAGAAGCTAAACGAGATATTCACTTCGTTGACATCGCTTGGAATATCGTAGGTTTTGCTGACCGCTTCATCACCGCCAGTGCCACCAATACGACCCAGCATGTCGCCTGTTTCGAAACCTTGTGAACTTTCAGTATTCGCGTTCCAACCGTTCGAGCCAGACTCGAAATTATCAGAGGCAATCACCAAGTCTGAAGCAATCGAAAGCTCTGGCATATCAACCACAGATTGAACATCAATGTTCGCTTCTGCTGGCACGGTTGCAGTGCCATCGTTGACATCAAACGTTACGTTCACGTTGCCATCGAAGTTTTCGTTTGGCGCGAAGGTGTACGTGCCGTCACCGTTATCGACTAAAGTACCGCTGTCAGAAGCAACGTTTTCAACCGTTAGGTTATCACCATCGATATCACCTGCATTTTGCAGCAGTTGCTCTTCGGTGAAGGTGAAGCTGGTGTCTTCTTGCGTAACAAACTGTGGCTGACCAACCGTTGGCAAGTCATTCACTGGGTTCACAGTCAGATCGGCAGTGGCTTGAATGGTTGCATCACCGTCCGTAATGTCGAAGCTCAAGTCAATGTCGCCATTGAAGTCCGCATCTGGTGTGATAGTGAAGCTACCATCGTCATTCGCAACAACGGTCGCATTACCGTCAACAGTCAGGTTGGATGCGGTTAGATCATCACCATCCACATCGCCCGCTTGTGCAAGAAGCTGCTCTTGACTGAGAGTGATAGAACCATCTTCATCCACGCTGTAAGCCAAATCACCTGATACCGGTGCATCATTGATTGGCAATACATCGATGCTTGCATTGGTTGCTACCGTTGCACCATCTTCATCAGTCACAACCACATCAAGGCTGACATCACCGTTGAAGTTTTCGTTTGGTGCGAAGCTGAATGTGCCATCGCCGTTGTCAGTAAAGATACCGTCGGAGCCGCTGTAGCTGACGCTATCAATCGCGACGTCACCTTCAACGTCAGAAGCATTCGCCAATAGCTGCTCAGAGCTGATGGTGATGACTTCGTCTTCGTTGACTGAGTAGCTAGTTGCACCGGCAATTGGTGGATCGTTCACCTCAAGAACAGTAATGCCAGCGGTGGTTGAGTCCGTCGCACCGTCTTCGTCTACCACAACAACATCTAGGCTGACTTCACCATTGAAGTTCTCGTTTGGCGAGAAGGTGTATGTACCATCACCATTGTCTTGGAACACGCCATCTGCGCCGCTGTAGCTCACGCTGTCGATTGCTACTTCGCCTTCGACGTCAGATGAGTTAGCCAATAACTGCTCGTTACTGATGGTGATCGAATTGTCTTCATGCACCGTGTAAGACGTGCTGCCTGCAACCGGAGGATCGTTCTCTGGCGTTACGCTTACGTCGATATTCGCCGTCACGGTATCCGTGCCATCGGAAACATCGAAGGTAAAGTTCACGTCGCCATTGAAGTTTTCGTTTGGCGCGAAGCTGTAAGTGCCGTCACCGTTGTCGGTTAGGACACCATCTGCGCCAGTGTAAGACACACCTTCAACCGATAGGTCATCGCCATCGATATCCGTTGCGCCATCAAGCAGATCTTCATCAGTGAACAACAAGACGCCATCTTCACCAATGGTAAACGCTTGATCTTCTGGCTGTGGTAGGTCGTTAACTGGATTAACCGTTAGGTCAGCCGTTGCAACAATAGTGTCGCTGCCATCGTTGATGTCGAACGTGATATCAATATCACCATTGAAGTTCGCATCTGGCGTAATGGTAAAGCTACCATCATCGTTTGCCGTAACCGTTGCATCACCGTCAACAACTAGGTTAGATGCGGTTAGCGCGTCGCCTTCTACATCCGATGCTTGGGCAAGAAGCTGCTCTTGGCTTAGCGTAATTGAATTGTCTTCATCGACACTGTAAGCCAAGTTGCCCGATACTGGCGCATCGTTGATTGGCAAGACATCGATGTTTGCGTTAGTTGCCGCAGTTGCACCGTCTTCATCAACAACCACAACATCTAGGCTCACATCGCCATCGAAGTTGGCGTTTGGTGCGAAGCTGAATGTACCGTCACCGTTATCGGTAAAGATACCGTCGGAGCCGCTGTAGCTGACGCTATCAATCGCAACTTCACCTTCAACATCAGAAGCGTTCGCCAATAGCTGTTCAGAGCTAATGGTGATGACTTCGTCTTCGTTCACTGAGTAGTTAGTCGCACCTGCGATTGGTGGATCGTTCACCTCAAGAACAGTAATACCTGCGGTAGTTGAATCCGTCGCACCGTCTTCATCGACCACGACAACATCTAGGCTCACTTCGCCATTGAAGTTCTCGTTTGGCGAGAAGGTGTACGTACCGTCACCATTGTCTTGGAACACACCATCTGTGCCGCTGTAGCTAACGCTATCAATCGATACATCACCTTCAATATCCGATGAGTTCGCTAGTAGCTGTTCATCACTGATGGTGATCGAGTTATCTTCATGCACCGTGTAAGACGTGCTGCCTGCCACTGGTGGATCGTTCTCTGGCGTCACGCTTACATCGATATTTGCGGTCACGGTATCCGTGCCATCGGAAACATCGAAGGTAAAGTTCACGTCGCCATTGAAGTTTTCGTTTGGCGCGAAGCTATAGGTACCATCTCCATTGTCAGTTAGGACACCATCTGCGCCTGTGTAAGTGACACCTTCTACCGATAGGTCATCGCCATCGATGTCCGTTGCACCATCCAGCAGGTCTTGATCAGTGAAGGTCAACACACCATCTTCACCAATGGTGAACGCTTGATCTTCTGGCTGCGGCAAGTCATTAACTGGGTTAACCGTTAGGTCCGCCGTTGCAACAATAGTGTCGCTGCCATCATTGATGTCGAACGTGATATCAATGTCGCCATTGAAGTTCGCATCTGGCGTGATAGTGAAGCTACCATCGTCGTTTGCCGTAACCGTTGCATCACCGTCAACCACTAGGTTAGACGCAGTCAGCGCATCACCTTCTACATCCGATGCTTGAGCAAGTAGCTGCTCTTGGCTTAGCGTAATTGAATTGTCTTCATCAACGCTGTACGCCAAGTTACCAGATACAGGTGCATCATTGATTGGTAAGACATCGACTGTGATGTAAGTATCAACCTCTGCGCCATCTTCATCGCGAATGGTCACATCCAACTGTACTTGACCGTTGAAGTTTTCATTCGGTGCAAAGCTACAAGTACCATCACCGTTTACTGAGAAGATGCCATCTGGACCGTCGTAGCTGATGCCTACTAGCTCAACATCCCCTTCAACATCCGAAGCGTTCAGTAGCACTTGCGATTCACTGAAGGTTAGAATTTGGTCTTCATCGATAGTGTATGCGGTAGGACCTGCGATTGGTGGGTCATTTACCTCAATCACAGTAATGCCTGCAGTGGTCGAGTCCGTTGCACCATCTTCATCGACAACGACAACATCTAGGCTCACCTCGCCGCTGAAATTTTCGTTTGGTGAGAAGGTGTACGTACCATCACCGTTGATTTCCAGCACGCCATCGTTACCGCTGTAGCTCACGCTATCAATCGCCACTTCGCCTTCTATATCAGACGAGTTAGCCAACAGCTGTTCGTTACTAATGGTAATCGAATTGTCTTCATGAACGGTGTAAGCCGTGCTGCCTGCAACCGGTGGATCGTTCTCCGGCGTCACGCTTACGTCGATATTCGCCGTCACGGTATCCGTGCCATCGGAAACATCGAAAGTGAAGTTCACGTCGCCATTAAAGTTCTCGTTTGGTGCGAAGCTATATGTGCCATCACCATTGTCAGTAAGAACACCGTCCGCGCCTGTGTAAGTGACGCCCTCAACAGATAAGTCATCCCCTTCAATATCGGTAGCGCCTGTTAGGAGATCCGCATCAGTAAAGGTCAGCACACCATCTTCACCAATGGTGAACGCTTGATCTTGTGGTTCAGGCGCATCGTTAACTGGTGACACCAATAACTCAAGGTTGGTTGAGACAACATCATCGCCGTCAGACACATCGAACGTAAAGGTGATGTCACCATTAAAGTCCGCATCTGGCGTTAAGGTGTAAGTACCGTCACCATTGTCTGTGATGGTGATGTTTTCATCATCCGTTGCCAAGTTCAGTGCTGTCAGTTGGTCTCCATCCAAGTCACGCGCATTAGCGAGCAAATCTTCTTGCGTGATTAGGATTGAACCATCTTCTTCAACCACAGCAGAAACAGGCAATGCTTCAGGCGTATGTTCAATGTGAGCACCCGTTGCATTGACGTAGATGGTTTGAGAAACGGTTTCAGAATCATTATTTGATAGCTCTGTCGCCGTTGCCGTTACATTGATTTCTAGCTGTTGGTTAAAGTCTTCTGGCAATTGAATCTGTAGCTCTTGTTCAATTGCTGTGGTTGGAAGCGTTACAGAACCATCTGGACCGACTGTTACTTCACCGCTGTAGATCTGGCTGTTCACTTCACCTACATCAATGGTGAAGTTGAAGTCACTATAATCGGCATCGCCGCCACCGTAGAGATCTTCAAAGCCGTAAACCAGTTCACCGTCTTCGTTCACAGTAGTTCGAGTATGTTCAATGCCATCTTGGTTGAGCTCTGAGCTTGTGCCGCCATGGAAGACTGCATCACCAAATTGGCTTTGAATCACGGTTTCAGAACCATCAGCACCCACAAACACGAGTTGTGGGTCGACCGTATCCATGTTCGCAGGAGAGCCATCTGCCGCACGGAACTCATACTGACCATCTTGCATGGACGCAAAGTCATTGAAGTTATGACCGTTAGGAATCAAGAATAGGTTGAAGCTTTCCCCTTCCGAGATTTGGAAGCTGAACTGATCTTGTCCCGGAATGAGGTCACCGCCTCCGCCAACTTGAGAGGCGTTTTCGTACACCACTTCAACGCCCGTGATATTGCCGTCTTCATCAACTTTGTAATAGCCAGCTGCGTTTTGGTAACCCGCGGTTTCACCTTCAAAGGTAACCGTGATTTCAGTATCGTTAAAACTGGTGATACCGTTGTCTTGATCGTTAAGTACCCCTTCGTTGTCGTAGCTGATCACCGAACCTTCTGGAACGCCATCAACGGTCACAGTCAGCGTTTCTGACAAGTCTTGGTCAACCAATGCTGCGGCGATGTTCACTTCAACAATACCGCCTGGCTCAACCAAGATCGCTTGGTCATCCACGTTTCGACCGTCGCCATCAGTGATGACTAGGTCTGGCGCATCTGCCACGGCTTCGATATGGACATTAATGTCTTGCTCAACTTCATCCGTACCGTCAGAAACCGTAAAGCTGAACTGCAAGTCACCACTGAAGTGCTCTTCTGGTACGAAGCTAAATGTACCGTCACCGTTGTCCGTTACAGTACCTTCATCACCCGAGTAGTTAATGCTGGTAACGGTGAGGTCATCACCATCAATATCAATCGCGCCACTTAGCAGATCTTCTTGCGTGAACAGGATGCTGCCATCCTCTTCAATTTGGTACATGCCAGGCGCAACAATTGGAATGTCATTGACTGGATTCACCGTCAATGTCATTTCATTAGCAACACTTAGTTCACCGTCACTCACTTCATAAGTGAATGCAATGTCACCATTGAAGTTTTCCGACGGTGTCACCGTGAAGGTGCCGTCGCCGTTATCCACGATAGAGGCATTCGGATCATTGGTTTCTAGTGCCGTTGCGTATAGGTCATCACCATCTTGATCGCTGGCATTTTCAAGCAGCATTTCTTGTGTCACGAGGATAGAGCCATCCTCGTCCACGTCTGCCACGATTGGCGCTGCTTCTGGTGCGTCGTTGACGAACTCAACTTTCAAGTCGATGTTTGCCGCCACCACATCGGTGCCATCACTCACATCAAACGTGAGGTCAACATTACCAAAGAAGCCCTGCTCTGGCGTTAACGTGTAGGTGCCATCGCCATTGTCTGTCACTTGAACCGTATCGCTTGAGCTCGTCACGTTCACAACAGATAAGTCATCGCCTTCGATGTCCGTCGCTTGAGCCAGCAGCTCTGCTTCAGTAATCGTGATGGCTTCACCGTCTTCTGTGGTGAAGGACAAATCAGGTACATCTGGCAGGTCGTTCACTGGGTTAACAGTGAGGTTTAGATCCGCGGCGACGGTTTCGATCGCGTCAGTTACGTCATAAGTAAATTCGATTTCACCAAAGAAGTTTTCACTCGGCGTAATCGTGAAGCTACCATCAGCGTTCTCAACGATGGTTGCATTAGGATCGTTGGTCGACAGGTTCACCGCTTCAAGGTTGTCACCATCCACGTCCGTCGCGTTCGCTAACAAGTCTTCTTGAGTGATGGTAATTGAGCCATCTTCATCGACGACCGCATCAACCGGACCGCTGACCTCTGGACCTTCGTTGACGATCTCAACATCGATCTTCGCAGTGCTTGGTGCACTTGCTTGACCATCGCTGATGTCGAAGGTCAGGTTCACTTCACCATAGAAGTTCGAAGTTGGTTCGAAGGTAAAGGTGTTGTCGCCGTTATCTGTCAACGTACCTTGTGACTGGTCAACAAGCAGCAGATTCTCGATATGCAGAATGTCGCCATCCACATCAGTCGCACCTGATAACAGGTCTTTTGCTTCGATGATGATGGTGCCGTTTTCTAGCATTTGAGTATGCAGCGGTGCACCAGGAACTGGCACATCGTTGACAGGAATAACGGTCAGATCTAGATGGGTATCGACTTCATCGGTGCCATCGAAGACTTTGTAGTCGATGTCGACTTCACCATTGAAGTTTTCATTCGGCATAAAGGTGTAAGTGCCGTCGCCATTGTCGACAAGCTCACCGTTATCACCGCTGTAAGAGATATCAGAGATAGACAGCGCATCGCCTTCCACGTCACTTGCATTCGCAAGCAGGTCGTCCGCGCTAAACGTAATGCCCACATCCTCATCAGTCGACAATACAATCGGACCAGAAACAATTGGCGCATCGTTTACTGCTTCGAAGTTGATGTTGATGATGTTGTCGTCAGTGAGTCCACCATCTGTAACTTGGTAACCAAGCTCAATCTCACCGTAGAAGTTCTCATCTGGTGTGACTGTCCATGTACCATCGCCGTTGTCGGTTAACGTAGCGTGCTCCGCGTTATCCCCCACCAGCTCAAGGTTTTGAATATCAAGAACATCGCTATCGATATCACTCGCTTGTGCGAGAAGCTGCTCTTCTGTGATTACCACAGAGGCAAACTGCGTAGAACCTTCGGTATCGATAGTCACATTTGGCAGGTCAGCGGTCAGTTCGATTTCACTGTCACCTTCACGGATATTCAGTTCTACCGTTTCAGTGATTTCCGTGCCGTCCACGCCAATAGATGTGAACACCGCTTCATCATGACAAGTTTGCGAAACCGTCATGTTTTGAACCACGTAAGTACCGTTACCTTGAATCGTACCTAGCTCAAAGTAAGATACAGGCTCGTTCACCGTTAGGGTGTAATCCGTCTCATAGCTACCACGATCTTCTTTGTGGTAAGTCATCGAGTCGATCAAGTCACCATCGGAGTTGAATGCGCGAATTTCGACTTCCGTAAAGTGGCGAGACTCCTCCATAAACCAGCCGCCTAGACCATCTAGGTGGAAGCTGATTTCGTTGATGTCTTGACCTTCAACGGTCACAGTTAGTTTTTCATCACCGCTCAAGCCTTGGCGGTCAGTATCGCCAATACCGTGACCGATGTGTGTTTTACCATTCCACGCACCGAGTGGGTCATCATTACTTTGAACGGTAACTTTCAAATCGCCATCGACAAACTCACGTGTGTAAGGGTCAACAGCAGTACCCCAATCATCAAGGCTGGCGTTGTCGTCAAAGGTACCAATTTGACTCGTATGCGTACCGTTCGCCAATGCATCATCATTTGGAATGAAGCGCACTTCCGTGTCTGCAGGCACCTCCTGCCCGACTTCTAGCTGTACCCATTCGTCATTTAGATTTGCTTCAATGATGCCGTTTTCAGGGGCTTGGTCGAGACGTAACGCAGGCTCTTCACGCAGAGAAACACCCACTGTTTGGTCTTCTTCTGCTTGAATAAAGATCTCGTCGCCCGCTTCTGGCGCATCGTTGACAGGATTAACGGTCAGATCCAACGTGGTCAGAACATCATTTTCGCCATCGCTGATGTTGTAAGTGAAGTCCAACTCACCGTTAAAGTTTTCCGTATGCGTAATGGTGAAAGAACCATCATCGTTGGCTACGATCGTCGCATCTGGGTCATTGGTTTGTAGATTGCTGGCAACAAGGTCATCACCTTCAATGTCTGTCGCATTCGCAAGCAACTGTTCTTGCGTGATGGTGATGGCATTATCTTCATCTACTTCAGCTTGAATGCCTGATGTTTCAGGTGCGTCGTTCACCGCGATAACATCGATGCCTGCGGTTGTCGTATCCGTTGCACCATCTTGGTCGATGACCGTAACGTCGAGCGAAATATTACCGTCAAAGTTCTCATTTGGCGTAAAGGTATATGTGCCATCGCCGTTGTCCACGAAGCTACCGTCGTTACCAGAGTAGCTAACATTCGCCAAGGCTACATCGCCTTCCACATCAGAAGAGTTGGCTAACAACTGCTCGTCACTAATGGTGATTTGACCGTCTTCTTGAACCGTGTAAGACGTAGAACCTGCCACCGGCGGATCGTTCACTGGAGTCACGCTGACATCAATGAATGCAGGTGTTGAACCTGTGCCGTCAGACACATCGAATGTGAACTGAACATCACCGTTGAAGTTTTCATTCGGCGCGAAGCTGTAAGTGCCATCGCCATTGTCGGTAAGCACACCATCCGCACCTGTGTAGAGAACGTTTTCGATAGACAGATCATCGCCATCAATATCCGATGCGCCTTCCAATAGGTCTGCATCCGTGAACAGCAAGGTGCCATCTTCTTCTACCGTGAACTGTTGATCTTGCCCTTGTGGCAAGTCATTCACAGGATTAACCGTAATATCCAGACCAACTTGTACCGAGCCACCATCGTTATCAATGATATCGAAGGTCAGATCTAGGTCGCCGTTGTAGTTTTCATCCGGTGTGATGGTGTAACTGCCATCATCGTTGTATTGAATTGTCGCGTTGTCATCTGTCGATAGATTGATGGCTTCAAGGTTCTCGCTATCAATATCGCCCGCTTTGGCAAGCAACTGCTCTTGGCTTAACGTAATTGAGCTGTCTTCGTTGATGGTGTAAGCCAAATCGCCCGATACTGGTGGATCGTTGATTGGCAATACATCGACATTGATGTGCGTATCAACGGTTGCCCCATTCTCATCTTGAATGGTCACATCCAACTGAACTTGACCATTGAAGTTCTCGTTTGGCGCAAAACTACAAGTACCATCGCCATTGACGGTAAAGATACCATCCGAGCCTTCATAGCTGATGCCAACAAGCTCTACATCACCCTCGATATCAGATGCGTTGGCAAGAATTTGTGACTCACTAAATGTCAGTACTGAATCTTCATCAATCGTGTAAGACGTTGGACCGGCAACTGGAGGATCATTCACTTCAATGACCGTAATGCCTGCGGTCGTTTCGTCAATCGCACCTTGCTCATCCGCCACAATCACATCAAGGCTGATATCACCGCTGAAGTTCTCATTTGGCATGAAGGTGTAAGTGCCGTCACCGTTGTCTTGGAATACGCCATCGGTGCCTGAATAGGTCACGCTATCGATGGACACTGCGCCTTCCACATCCGAAGAGTTAGCCAGAAGCTGCTCGTCGGAAATGGTAATCGCATTATCTTCATCAACCGTGTAAGACGTTGAACCCGCAACCGGAGGATCGTTCACTGGAGTGACGCTCACATCCACATTGGCAGGTACGGTCTCAGTGCCGTCAGAAACACCAAAGCTAAAGCTGACATCGCCGTTGAAGTTTTCATTTGGTGCAAAGGTGTAAGTACCATCACCGTGGTCAGTCAGCACACCATCGCTGCCTGTGTAGCTAATGCCATCAACCGTTAAGTTATCGCCATCGATGTCGGTCGCGCCAGCAAGCAAGTCTGCATCGGTAAACTGAAGCGTGCCATCTTCTTCAACACTGAACTGCTGGTCTTGAGGAACAGGAAGATCGTTAACTGGATTAACCGTTAGATCCGCCGTTGCTTGGATTGTGTCTGTGCCATCTGTAATGTTGAATTGGATATCAATGTCACCATTAAAGTCCGCATCTGGCGTAATCGTGAAGCTGCCATCATCGTTCGCTGTGACGGTTGCGTTTCCATCGACAGTCAAATCGCTAGCAGTCAGGTCATCGCCCTCAATATCAGACGCTTGAGAAAGAAGCTGCTCTTGGCTGAGTGTAATCGCACCGTCTTCATCAACGCTATAAGCCAAATCACCCGATACTGGCGCATCATTGATTGGC
The DNA here is from genome assembly GCF_033339995.1 of Vibrio sp. 1641. Lineage (NCBI taxonomy): Bacteria > Pseudomonadati > Pseudomonadota > Gammaproteobacteria > Vibrionales > Vibrionaceae > Vibrio > Vibrio sp. 1641. Next base: position 666,009 of record NZ_JAWOVP010000001.1, on the reverse strand, counting down.
AATACATTCACATTGATGACGGTATCAACTTCAGCTCCATCTTCATCTCGAATGGTCACATCAAGTTGAACTTGTCCGTTAAAGTTCTCGTTTGGCGCGAAGCTGCACGTGCCATCATCGTTAACGGTGAAAATGCCATCCGGACCATCGTAACTAATGCCAACAAGCTCTACATCGCCTTCCACATCAGAGGCATTCAACAGCACTTGCGACTCACTGAAGGTCAGAACAGAATCTTCATCAATGGTGTAAGAAGTTGGTCCTGCGACTGGTGGATCGTTCACTTCCAGTACTGTAATGCCAGCAGTGGTGACATCCGTTGCGCCTTCTTCATCAGCGACGACAACATCAAGCGTCACTTCACCATTAAAGTTTTCATTTGGAGAGAAGGTGTACGTACCGTCACCATTGATTTGCAACACACCATCGCTGCCAGAGTAGCTCACGCTATCAATCGAGACATCCCCTTCTAAATCCGAAGAGTTTGCCAACAGCTGCGCGTCAGAAATGGTAATAGAGTTGTCTTCGTGAACCGTGTAAGACGTTGAGCCTGCCACCGGAGGATCATTCACCGGCGTAACGCTCACATCCACATTCGCTGAAACCATATCTGTGCCATCAGATACGTCGAAGCTGAAGTTTACATCACCATTGAAGTTCTCATTTGGCGCAAAGCTATATGTGCCATCGCCATTGTCAGTTAGAACGCCGTCGGTTCCTTCGTAGCTGATTCCGGTTACAGAAAGGTCATCGCCTTCAATGTCGGTCGCACCAGCAAGCAGATCCGCATCAGTAAATTGCAGCGTGCCGTCCTCTTCCACACTGAATTGTTGGTCTTGAGGAACCGGCAGATCGTTGATTGGGTTAACGGTTAGGTCAGCAGTTGCTTGAACGGTATTCGTGCCATCTGAAATATCGAAGCTGATGTCGATATCACCATTAAAATCTGCGTCCGGCGTGATGGTGAAGCTACCATCGTCGTTTTGAGTCACCGTCGCATTGCCATCTACCGAAAGATTAGATGCCGTCAGTGCGTCGCCTTCCACATCGGAAGCTTGCGACAACAACTGCTCTTGGCTCAAACGAATCGAGCCATCTTCGTCCACCGAGTAAGCAAGATTGCCAGACACTGGCGCATCATCGACTGGTGTGACGCTTACATCAATGTTGGCAGAAACCGTATCTGTGCCATCGGATACATCAAAGCTGAAGTTCACATCACCATTGAAATTTTCATTTGGCGCAAAAGTGTAAGTCCCATTGCCGTTGTCGGTCAGGATGCCATCGCTACCGTCGTAGCTCACACCTTCAACTGTTAGGTTATCGCCTTCAATATCCGTTGCACCACTGAGCAGGTCTGCGTCCGTAAAGATCAGCGTGCCATCTTCTTCCACGCTGAACTGCTGGTCTTGAGGAACAGGCAAATCGTTGATTGGATTAACCGTTAGATCAGCGGTTGCTTGAACGGTGTTCGTGCCATCGGAAATATCGAAGCTGATGTCGATATCACCGTTGAAATCTGCGTCCGGCGTGATAGTGAAGCTACCATCGTCGTTTTGAGTCACCGTCGCGTTGCCATCTACCGAAAGATTAGATGCCGTCAGTGCATCGCCTTCCACATCGGAAGCTTGCGACAACAACTGCTCTTGGCTCAAACGAATCGAGCCATCTTCATCCACCGAGTAAGCAAGATTGCCAGATACTGGTGCATCATCGACAGGCGTAACACTGACATCAATGTTGGCAGAAACCGTATCTGTGCCGTCGGACACATCAAAGCTGAAGTTCACATCGCCGTTGAAGTTTTCATTTGGCGCAAAAGTGTATGTCCCATTGCCGTTGTCAGTCAGGATGCCGTCGCCACCATCGTAGCTCACACCTTCAACGGTTAGGTTGTCACCTTCAATATCCGTTGCGCCAGCAAGCAGGTCAGCATCGGTGAAGATCAGAGTTCCGTCCTCTTCCACCTCAAAGGTTTTATCTTCAGGCACTGGTGCGTCATTGATTGGACGAACGGTTAAATCGATAGAACTTGAAACGGTTTCTTGACCATCACTGATATCAAACGTTAAACCGAGTTCACCATTAAAATCAGTATCAGGTGTGACGGTATAAGTGCCATCACCATTATCCACAACCGATGCATTAGCACCCACTTGCACGTTGAATGCGGCAAGATCATCGCCATCAACATCACTCGCGTATCCGAGAAGTTGTTCTTGAGTGAAGGTAATAGTGCCATCTTCATCCATGATGTATGCCAGATCTTGCCCTACTTCTGGCGCGTCATTTTCACCTTCGACTTTAATCTGGAACGTTTCGCTCGTAGTTTCGGAGTCGAAATCGTCTTCTACTTGCGTCGTAGTTTCTTCGCTGGTGTCTTGTACATCCACCGCGAAGCTCTCTTCAGTGGTTTCTGAATCTAGCTCGTCACCACCTTGAGAACCTTCAGAGTCTGAAGAAGCACTTGGCGCAGATGAAGTTTGTACCGCTTGTCCTTGCGCTTCATTGCCTTCTGCGTCCGAACCACCTTCAGAGCCAGAGGCATCACCACCACCGACCGCTTGGGCACCCGCCCCAGAATCCGAACCACCGCTGCCCAGAGCCTCGTCACCTGATTCTCCGCTAGAAGCTACACTATCAACAACATTGGATTGTGCAGCGTCAGAGTCGCTGCTACTTTCAGTATCCTCTTCTTGAACTGCGCCACCCGAGCTCACTGCTTCTTCTTCCGTACCCGCGCCACTAGGATTTTCTTCCATCGCACGATTGGCTTCATCAACAGCATCTGCACTTTCAGCACCAGTCGCTACAGTCGAAGAGACGGTCGACTGCTGTTTTTCTTCTTTTGTCCCCGTATCCTTCGTTTCTGTTTGCTCTACCGCATCGTTAAGCTTTTCATTGTCTTTTTCTTGATTAGTGTCGCCTGCCATTACAGCCTCCGTTGCTTTTTAGCTAACTGATCGTATTTAGAGGCAGTAAAGGACACCATTTTTAGAAACCAACTTTTTTATACAACTTTTTTCATACCTTTCGAGTTCCATAAAAACAAAAAAATTTGAAAACCCAGTATAAAGATCCTTACTTGTTGTCATTAAAGCAATTAGTGCGGTGGGATAATGATAAATATGACAAATCTGTTGCGCTCAGTCGACAACAGCCATAAAGGGCTGCAATTGCTATTAGGCGATTTTTACCAAGATTTCAGTGATGCAGGGATTGATATTGAGATGCTGCATAAACAAAACCGTTTTGAAGCACTCAGATGTTATTCAAAAAGACTAAAGACCATTCTCGTCTTGTTATGTGATGACGACTTACCACCAAAATTGGCAAAGCTTGAACACTTAAACAAACACCATTTCCCTGCTCCTAATGAATTGATCGAGGACGTTAAAACCGAGCTTAACAACGTAAACAAACAAATTAGCCAGCTGTTAAAAATCGAAAATTCAATCGATAGCCGCACAGGTAGTGAATCATAGGGGTGGCTCATGAGTAATAAGCAAATAGAACATCACCTCAAAAAGGCGCTTGTTTCGAACAACGAAGCTTCGAAGGTAACAGCAGACGATACAATCGTGCTAGCAAGTGCAATGACCAGCGTACACAAAACCTTGCTGGTTATCTTTTTGCTTTCCATGGTGGCTATCGCCGTGGCATCTCAGGCTCGTATCGACATTGTGGTGTCGGTGCGCGGTGAGCTATTGCTCGAATCTGACATCGAAAAAGTGCAACACCTTGAAGGCGGTATTCTAGAAGAAATGCTAGTGCGCAAAGGCGAAGTGGTTTATGAAGGTCAACCTATTGCACGCCTTCGCTCTCTGGATAGAAACACTCAACTTGATACGGTAAACACAGAGATCATTCAGCTTGAGCTAGACAAGATTCGTTACGAAAGCCTGCGCGATATGGTGGAACCCGATTTTTCTTCCTACATCGAAAAGTACCCAGAATTAGTGCAAGTCAACATGAATACCTGGCAGCAAGAATTTTCTAAAAACCGTTCCAATGAAGAGTTGATCACTCACGATATCCAACATAAGAATTCGCTTATTGATTCAATGCTCAAGCGCCGTAAAAGCTCCGAGAACCAGCTCTCCTTGATACGCAAGCAGCTCAATATTAAGAACACCTTGTACAAAGAGGAAATGGCGTCTTACGTCGATGTTCTGAATATGCAGGTTCAAGAGTCAAACATGGTGCGTGAGATAGAAAACCTTGATGAGTCGGTCATGAATGAGCGCTTCCAACTCGACAAACTAGAGAAGCAGTACCGAGACTTGGTGGAGAATCGTAATGCCGAGTATCAAGCACAAATCATTCAAGCAAACAAGGACTTAAAGTTGAAACGTATATTACGTCCTCAACACTCAGATAAAGTGGATCGCCTCGTGGTTTACGCCCCTATTGACGGTGTAGTAGATAAAGTGCACTTCAACTTCCGCTCCGCTGTGATACCGCCAGGTGAAAGCATCGCGGACATTGCACCGATCAATAACGCCCTTCACGGAGAGGCGAAGATCCCGCGTAAAGACATGGGTTTTGTAGAAATCGGACAAGCGGTCAAAGTGAAGATGGATACCTACAACTTTGCCAAATACGGATTTTTGGAAGGTCGAATTGCATCGATCAGCCGTTCTTCTTATGAAGAAGAAGACGCTGAATTCTACCTCGCGGAAATCCAAATCAGTCAAAACTATCTAGAGCGCGGAGGCACACAATACAAGCTGTCCCCTTATATGGAGTTTACCGCAGACGTGAAAACAGGTTCACGCCGGGTGATCGAATACGCAGCGAAGCCGGTTATGTCGGCTATCGAAGACGCATTCGATGAGAGGTGATGGATGAGTAGCAAACCTTCTTACAATATTTCCGTTCCTGTTATGCGCCTAAGCATCGCTTTCAGCTTGATGCTGGCTGCCCTCGCCTTTTATTTGTATATCTCTTGGGAAAAAGTGGATTCAGTCGAGAAAGTGCAAAACGCGCCTCTTTTGGTTCAAGCTCAACAGCTCAACCAAACTATCGAGTTTGATATTCAAACGCTTCAACGCTGTTTAAGCGCACGTTATTGCAGTACAACAGAGCTTGATTTTGAGGTTCTGAAAGACGAAATTGACCAATTTAAGTCGCTCGCGTCACTCAACAAAACCGAGTTTAGCTTGGTGGGCGCGACCGAATACACGCAGCTTGAACTGGCAATCAATCGCTTCTCAGACAGCCAAAAAACACGCGACGATGTGTTGGCACTGTACCTCTCGCTCACCAATAACTACCTACAAATGGACGACAACTACAGGACCATATTTAACAACCATGCGAGCGACCTAATGATGGAGAAAAACGAGTTCTTCATTTGGTTGTTTGTGGTCGTTGTCGTACTGGTTGGTATCGCAGTGCTATCGAACTTGGTGGCAATCCTTAAACTGAAAAAATCCAGCTCGAATGAGCGTGACATTGATCAAGAATTCGATGAGCTTTATCAAGAACTCAAACAACTGGATTTACAAAGGTTGGAAGAGTTGCTGAATGAAGTGAGCATCAATCCGAAGCAGCGTCAGATCTACTCACACCTAAAACTGATTTTCAGCAAACTCGAAGAGCAAAAACGCAATAACGATCTCTACAAGCAGCTCTATGCTCTGATTGGTTACGAGATTCGTGGCATCACCAACACCATTAACGGCGGCGTGCAATATCTCGTTCAAGAGACCGATGAGAGCGGAGTGTTGATGGCGCAAGATATAACCTCGGCTGCCAATACCCTGTCTGAATTGGCAGAGAACTACAACCGACTCATTTCACAAGGGACCGAGAGCAAATCGAAAGAGTTTTCACTGCTGAATGTACTGTCTGAATTGATGATTCACATCAGTTCAAAAGTGCAGCGCAATGAAGGTGAGCTAGACTGCTTTATCTCAGATAACTTACCAAACCGTGTTGAAGGACAATCCACCAGCTTATTCTGGGTGTTGTTCCTACAGCTATCAAATGCCATCCAACTCAAAGCCGACAAGAAACTGTTTGTCACCATTGAATCAGGTGCGGCGTCAGACATTGAAAATACCCGCCTGACCATCAATCTAAACTTCTTAACCACGCTGGATGTGCCGCTTGCCAAGCTCAATACCCTACACTGGAGCGACCATAAACAGCACACTGCAACCAAAGACGATTTGGCGAAAAGCGTGTTGAAAGATTATGGCTATTACGAGAGCCATTGGTATCAATCGGGCAATCAGGAACGTTTTCAAATTCAGCTCGATTTGAAAGCCAAAAGCTTCCACACCGAGAAAACTCGCTTCGACAATAAGCGCCTATTACTGTGTGCCAACTCTCAGCTGCGCATTGATGTGATGAACAAAATGTTAGTCAACTTGGGCTTAGAGATTACGCCAATTCGAACGCCGAACGAACTCTTCTCTGCGGCAAAAACCTTTGGCGAATACGATGCCATCATGCTGACCGACACGTTCGAGCCAAACAAGCTGCCCTCACTGAGCAAAACGGTGAAATCGCAACTGCGCAATCACCCGAACACCAAGTTGTTGCTTTCAGTCACTAGCACTCAGCAAGCACAAGAGAGCCATACCTTTGTCGACAAGATTCTGAACTCCCCTGCGATTCCGTATGAGTTCATCCCTAACCTATTAGCAATCATGGAAGCGGAAGCCTCTGAAGAACAGATGGAGAACAGCTCATTCCTGATTGTGGAGGATGACCGTGTTCAACAGATTCTACTCAAACGTATTTTGAGCAAGCAAGAATACGAAGCCGACACCGTTGGCGATGGCGCAGACGCCGTTCAGCATTTCATGAATCAGCGCTCAGACATCATTTTTATGGACTGCATCATGCCGGGCATGGGCGGCATTGAAGCGACCAAACGCATTCGACAATACGAACAAGAGAGCGGACAGAACCCTTGCACCATTATAGGTGCGACAGCATTGACCAGCAGTAATGAACACCAAGCTTGTATCGAAGCTGGAATGGATTACGTGATCAGCAAACCTTATAAAAACGACGAAATCATCAAGGTGATCAACAAGTATGTGGCGGTACAGAAACTTAACTAGCTGTATATTGGCAGCGCTTACATTGAGCAACGCTCCTTCGGCAATGGCGACCACCTTGCTTGAGGCGGTCAAACTCGGCTTGGAAAACAATTTATCTCTGCGCGCTAGTGACAAAGGCGTGAAAGAAAACGAATACAACATCGACATTAGCCGTTCTAAGTTTCTACCCTCTTTAAACGGTGCTGCTGATACCACATGGAATGAAAACGAAACCATATTAACGGGAACACCGGATACACGTTCTAGCTACAACTCAAATAGCTACAGCGTGTCTTTATCGCAATCGGTGTTTAACCTTGGCGACATCTTCAAATACGGCACCGCGAAGCTGGATTTCAACATTGAGGAAATCAAACACGAGAACAAAATCCAGAGCACCATTTCTGAAATCGCGACGCAATATTTCGAATACCTCAAAAACAACGCGCAAATCAAAGCCACCCAAGTAGAACTTAAATCGTCTGAAACACGTGAGCGCCAAATGCGTCGCAACGTGGAACTTGGCAACACTGCGGCGAGCGAGTTGTATGAGGTAATTGCCCAGAAAGAAGGCATTGCCAATCGCTTAAGAACCTTAGAGAAAGACCGGCGCGTAATTTTGAACGGTTTAGAGATTCAAGTTCAATACCCAGTCACCCCATCACAAGACATCTACGAAAGTGTTCCCTTGGAGGAAATCAGCGAATCCGAACAACGTGAGATTCTTGAACAAGCTTTGAAGCTCAATAACGACTTATTGGTTGCGAAGAAAACCGTCGAGCGCAGCCGAAGAGGCTTGAAAGAAAGCGGTTCAAACTTTGTGCCGACCGTATCGCTCTCTGCCAGTTACCGTTACGACGATGCGAACAACTATGACCGAACCGACCCAACCGCAACAGGGGACAGTAACTCGACGAGCGTCGGGTTGAACTTGAATGTGCCAATTTTCTCCGGCGGTTCGGATTACTACGGTTATCAAAAATCGTCGACTGCCATCGAGCGAACCGAGCTGCTATACCAAGATTCATTGTTCGCGACGCGCAATAGCGTTAACACCTCAGTACTCAACATTAACGACTTCTCCCGAGCTATTAGCAGTTACGAGAACATCATCCGTGCCAACTACGCTTCCTACAAAGGCATTCAACGCGCCTATCAGCTTGGTACGCGAACCATTACCGACTTACTGGCAGCGGAAAGTAAACTGTTTAGCGCGCTACGTGATTACGAGAGCGCGCGTTATGACTACATCATTGAATCGATCAATCTTGAGCAAATCAAAGGCATGCTGTCGGTGCAATCCATCGAAAGCATCATGCAGTTGATGGGCGATATCGAAGGCAGAAGCAATCAAGACTTAGTTCCAAAACACCTTCTCTCCAAACCATCGATTAAGAAAGGAGGTCGCAATGCAAACTGAGCACTTTTCCCAGAAGATTAACTTTGCTGACAAGTGTTATCTGACTTTCTCAACGGTCATCTCCACGCTGTTTGGTTTAGTGCTGCCCTTTTCGATACTGATTATTTTTGACCGAGTTTTACCTAACCAAGCCAAAGACACGCTGTTTCTTCTGTTTGCCATTATCTTAATAACCATCCTCCTCGACTATCACTTAAAAAATCAGGAAGAGAAGATTTCGTCGGTGATCATGAAGCAGTTCGAAACCAACTTAACCAACAAGGTGTTTCAATCAATCTGTTTGGCTGAGATATCGAAGTTTCGTCGTCTAGAACCCGGTGAATACCTAGAGCGTATTGCGACCATTCCAGAGATTAAATCCTTCTTTGGCGGAGAATCTGTACGGGCATTGATCAACCTTGCCGTCAGCATACTGACCATTCTGATTATCGGTGTGATCAACATTTGGGCGGGAGTGACCATCTTGCTCGCCTCCATCATTTTGGCGGTGTTCGCACTCAGTCTTTCCAAGCAGAAAATCAACAGCTTAGAAAACAAATCCGACATCGAAGGCTTAACTACTTCTAAAATCATCGAGATCATCTCTAGCCCACTCGATATCAAAGCGCGCAATATGGAATATCGCGTTGAGAGCTTGATGACACAAATGGTGGAAGAACGTGAAGTCGAGAACATCAAATACGAGCAAATTGAATCAAACTTCAACCTTATCTTGTCGCTCATACAACAGCTCTCCATCGCTTGTGTGGTGGTGGTTTTGGCAACGGCAGTTATCAACATGCAATCGAGCCAAGGCATCATGGCTGCCATCATCATGCTTACCAACCGCTACTTCGCGCCATACCAGCAAGTAATGCGCACGGTGAGTCGATGGGAGTTGAACAAGCTTCATATTCAACGTATCGCCGAGCTGCTTGAGCTTGCTGCATCTATAGAACAACAAAACGACACGACGGAAGTCGAGCGCATCTCGGTGAAGTATTCGGAAAAACAACGCATTGAGTTTGAACGCGGTCAGGCTTACTTGCTGACGGGGAAAAGCGGCGCAGGTAAAACCCACCTCGCCAATTGCATTACGCGGCAAAACACCGACAGCAAGCTCGATATCCAAATCAACGAGACACCGCTCGATGACGTCAACTACAACGTCTGGCGTAATAGCGTGCTCATGGTCGACAAAACCAGTTCGTTCGTCGAAGGCACCATCATCGACAACTTGACTTGTTTCCGCCCGAGCTTAAATAACACGGCATTTGCGCTTTGCGAAACCATGAACATCAAGGCACAAATCGATGCCCTTCCCGCTGGTTTTTACACCGAGCTTAAAGGACATTTACGCAACCCATTCTCGCGCCAAGTCGCTTATGCCTTGTTGTTAGTGCGTGCCTTACTCGCGAACAAACGTGTGTTGATCTTCGACGACATCGACTGTGTTTATGATGACGACTTTGCTCGATTGGTTTTGACCAGCACCGCCTATCGCGCCAACGACAAAATCCTCATCATCGTCAGCAACAAGATGGACAAACTCAATCATCGCCTCAAACGCGTCAAACTTACCGGAGGTGACCAATGAGTATTTTGGTTGATTTTAATAATGTCCCTCAGCGCTTGTTGGACTTTGAGGCTCGCAGTTATGACGAGCGATACAATGAGTCACCTTTGATTCGTGGTTTAGCTTACACCCTCATAGCGCTTGAATGGGAAGGCACACCTTCTATCCTCAGTGACGCTTTTATCCCTAAACCAAAAGACAGCGACAGTTTTATTGCCACCATTGAACGTCTTGGTTACCGTTGTGACGTCACCAAATTAAAAACGTTGGAGCACATCGAGGGGCACCCTCATCCTTGTTTTATTGAGATAGAAAACCTCACTGCGATTTTCTTGGGCACCAAAGACGGCAAACTGATCCTGTTTGATTACACCAATAACAACACCATTGAATACCCGCTCTGCAAGAAGCCGTGCTTGTTGGTGTCGATCAGCGAATACTCCCGCTTATTCCGAGAGCCGCCACCTGAATCTCAAGACCGCAGTAACTGGATTAAATACGCGTTTTATCGCTACAACAATGAACTCAAAAGCCTGATTATTCTCAGCTTCGTGGTCAGCATTCTCGGCGCACTCCAGCCCTTTTTTATTATGAGTGTGTACAACTTCGCCTTAACCTCTAGCTCGCAAGCCACGCTTTATTGGCTCACGTTATTTGCTGTGATTGTTGTGTTCTCGGAATACTTTTTCAAGAAAATGCGGGTCAACATCATCGCCACATCAGGAAAGGACTTGGCGGTGCATATTTCTCAAAACGTAATATCCAAACTGTTGTGGCTTCCTTATTCGATGACATCTACCGCTGGTGTCTCTTCTCAGTTAGCACGATTGAAGGACATCGACACTTTCCGCCGTTTGGTAACCGCAGAGTCAACATTAAGCTACTTCGACATGCCGTTTGTTATCGTATTCATTATTGCCATTGCTCTTATGTCTGGTACCGCAGCGCTAGTCGTTATGGCGGGGTTGATTCTAATGTTGGTGTTCTGTGTTTATTCTCGTTACATCTACTCGCAAGCCACGTCCAAGAGCTCTCGCGCCAACGCCATGGTTTCTTACCAATGGAATGAGATTCTTCGTGGTATAAAAACCATCCAAGGCTTGCCATTATTGCGTGTTATCCAGTCCCGCTTTAGCGCATCACATTTACAAAGCACAAACGATGCAGAACATGTTTCAGTGACTAATAGCAGGGTTCAGGCAGCAGGCGGGAGTTTGATTCAGGTTATTGGTACCGCAAGTATCGTCGCGGCCGTTATCGGCGTGATGGACGGCACCTCCGATGCAGGTGCAATGCTTGCTACCGTAATTTTAGTCTGGAAGGCGTTGGGGCCTATTATGGGCATCTACAACTCTATTTCTAAGTTCCAATCCATTAAGGCGTCTTCTGCGCAAATCAACAACCTTATGGCGATGAATGACGATAAGCTAACGTTAGAGAAAAGCCCCCCTATTCGCCTCTTTCAAGGTAGTATCGTCGGCTCTGGTGTGAGCCATCGTTATAGTGGTGCAGCAACAGGCTTAACTAATCTTGGTTTTAAAATTCCACCGGGCGCAAAAGTCGTGATTTGTGGACCAACAGGTTGCGGTAAAACGACGCTCATTTCTATTATCGCTGGGCTAGAGGAACGCTATCAAGGCTCAGTTTCGGTGGACGGTTATAACATCAAACAGTTCAACAGTTACCGCTATCGAACCTCGATTAACTACATCCCGTTTAACCTGCATATTTTTGAAGGCTCCTTGGAGACTAACTTCATCTTGCATAATGGGTTAATCCCAACAGAAAAAATGCGTGAAATGGTGAGTTTCTTTGAGCTCGATACATGGTTGCCACAAGGCCTGGACACTCAATTGAGCGTTGATATCTGTAAAAGTTTACCAAATGGTATTCAACAAAGACTGCGGCTCGCATTAGGGCTAGGTAACTGCGAACAATCTTTGATTATCATTGACGAGCCATTTAATGGTGCTGAGCAAGAAAACTCGCACTACTTCAAGCGGTTATTCAGCGACAAACTACTCAATAAGACCGTTATTTTCTCAACGAATGATCCGGGCATGATCTCTACATCCAACATGAGCTTAGTCTTGGAGCCAGATGGCAACCTGAAATATTTCGGGTTAACCGATAAGTACTTAAAAAGTCTAAGTTAAGTTCGGAATGTGGTGTGGTTCATCATTCATACTTGAGCACGGTCATTGACAAAAATGTAAACGATGAGACTATTTACTCTGTAAGCGCGTACACTAAGGAATCCGATGTATACATTTGTTGCAGACAAATTGGATGTGGTTTATTTATCAACAATACCAGAAAACTACCAGTTACAAGACTTCGATGTGCCTGAAGAAGAACTCGAAATTCGTGAAATTGTAGAGGTATGGTATGAGTGTGCGTTTCTTCCTGACTTTAACCTTCAACACATCGACATCGAAAACAAAACCGCATTAGTCGAGACACAAGCGCAAGTCGTAAACAACTACACAAGTACGCTCGCTTTTTTACTCAAAAGTCGTACTTATCGCGCAGCACTTGACCGATTATTGAGTGTATGGAGATTGGAGGCAGCAGCTAAAGCACAGCTTGAGCTGCTGTTACTTACGGAAGAACAGAGTAGCAAGCCAGTAAATTAATCAGCTAGGATAAGGGGCTAAAAATCTTAAACCCAACCATCGAATCGGAGACGTTTCTGCACGCGTTCAACCGCCTCTATCTGCATCTGACGAACACGCTCGTTAGATACGTTTAATAACAGGCCTATTTCCGACAAGGTTTTCACTCTCTGGTCAAATAATCCGAATCGATGGATCAAGACTTTCTGCAACTTAATTGGCAAATTTTTAATAATATTTTCAATAGCTTGAGTAAAGCACTGGTTTTCACAGTCTTGTTGTGGATCTGGCGTATACTCACTTTCACACAGTTCAAGAACAAATGGAACACGATGTAGGTCCGCAGTGGTCGATACATCAATAAAACCACTTAGAGCAACAAGTTCATCTATACGTTCTGCTTTCACCCCTGAGCAGCGTGAGAGTTCAGAAATAGACAACTCCTTGCTCTCACTTTTTGACGCATCGAGCTTTTTTAAAGCCAGGCTATTTATCTCTTTGCACACATGAGCAGGTAAACGTACCGTGCGGCCATTGTTCATTAATGCCGCTTCTATATTCTCGCGAATCCACCATACCGCATAAGTAGAAAAACGGTAGCCTGGCTCAGGATCGAACTTATCGACCGCTTTTATCAAACCAATGTTACCTTCTTCTATTAAATCAAGCAGAGTAAAGTTATTGCCTGGCCGTTTGAGGTAACCTTTTGCGATTTTCACAACAAGTCGAAGATTAGACTCAATCAACATTTCGCGCGCTTCTTCATCACCAGCTCGATTAAGTTTGGCGTAATGCAACTCCTCTTCACGAGACAACAAATCAATCCCCACAATATCTTTGAGATAGTGAGCATAAGGGTCTTTCCCAACTGACAACGATTCTTTCATTGACAGTTCATCCGTGACAGCTCGGAACCTAGCAAAGCATTCGTTGTTCATTCCCCGTCCTTCTCAAGCCAACTTATTTCTTATCTTCTTTAATTGTTTTTGTACAACACTGTATGCATCATGCTTTATATGCATTACTTTACACTGAGTGTAGACAGGGGTTCTGATCTTTACCAAGAAATCACTTATCACTTTAAAACAATTACTGCTTCTATGATAAAAACGTGAGCAGGTGGGGGGTTATATATATGAAAGTGCAAGTATTTGTACGCAAATTGGCCTCAAAGAAAACAACGCAACGTGATCGTTAACGCTTACCACGTTACTCTGACTAAAACTTTGAGGCTTGAGGATGGTTTGAAGTATCAGTTGAATTAGCGAGATCTAATTCACTTGACGAAGCGCAGGTTGAAGCTGACAGTCTGTTATAACTTGGAAAACTGCACGATTCTTTCCTTCAGACTTACCTTGATACATCAACTCGTCAGCATCTTGCAAGCTCACGATGTGGGTAAACTCAGGATAGTAAGCACAGCCCAAACTGATACTCAAATGAATTGCTTGTCCGCCCAGTATAACAGGCTGATCGTAAACTGCTTTACAGAGCATATTGGCAAAATTGAGTGCTTCTCGCTCTGACAGAGAAGACGTAACGAGTGCGAACTCTTCTCCTCCAATTCTCGCCAATGTCATTCGGTCATCAGTCATCGACTTAGCGGCTTCTGCGATGGCAACTATTGCTCGGTCTCCAGCAAGGTGGCCATATCGATCATTGATTGATTTAAAATCATCAATATCAAACACCATCACCGTTAAGTTTCGCTTCAAATGATTCAGTAGCGCCAATTGCTCAATAAGGTGTCTACGGTTGTATAGCTTTGTGAGAGAATCCGTCAACGTCATCTCCAGCAATTGCTGATTGGCAATCGTTAATTGCCTTGTCCGAAGAGCAACCATACGTTTGAGGGCAAAAATATGATAAAGCGTTGCGACCGCCATAATGAAAATAGCAATAGGGAAAAGATAAAGTGGATAAACCGTTTTCACCACACTCCAACGGGTGAGGATCCGCTCACGATCCGTATCGATGACTTTTTCAAACGCTCTTGATACCTCTAAAATGGAAGTTGCACTGTGCATTCCTGCTGCAATCCGAAGATCTTTACTATATAAGCTAATTGTCGGGACAAACATACCCGCTCCCGGCGTGGTTGCCATATAAAAGTTAGCAACTTGCAGGTCTGCAACAAAGTACAGCACCTTTTTATCGACGGCGGCTTGTATCATCGAATCATTGTTAATGTATTCTGCGATAGGTGCATTCGGATAATTCGTCTGAACAAACTCAGACTCGTAACTTCCTTTAACAACGCCAATTGGCAGCGTCATTTCGCCAGTTAAAACACTCCTGATATCAACCGAAAGTACATCTTTATTTACGTACAATTTGGTTTGGATAGGCATTATGACGGCGCCAAAGTCCATATACTTCGCTCTTTCGGGCGAGTAGACAAGTCCTCCGTGAAAGTCAGCCTTACCCTCTTTTACGGCTTGCAAAGAAGCATCCCAATCCAAAAGGAGAAACTGAACGTCAATTTGGTTGTTCGCCGCGTACTCTTTCCAAAAGTCGATTAAAATACCTTTAGGTTCACCATCTGGGCTAAGGTAAGAGAACGGCTTCCACGCTTTGGAGTTAGCAACAATTAAAGAATGAGACTCTGATTTGTGCGCATGCGCCATCGGACAAATGGACAGCCACAGTAGTAATAAAGAAGCACACGCTTTTTTACATTTGCAACCATAAGTACCATAACTCGTCGATGACATACCTACTTCTCACCAGTCTTTTTAAACCATAATCTCGGCTGTTTGATTAGACTAAAGATATAGTAGAGTTGCATAAGACAGGAAGTGACGCTTATTGATATGAATCTAACTTAGTAAGTTTTAGTACTTAATTGGTACTTTCAACGCCTGGTTCGCTGAA